>JBGAFR010000002.1:0-145740 GCA_044227145.1 Lysobacteraceae bacterium | reverse complement strand
GGCCGCTGCGCGTGGGCCGCGACCTCGGCCAGCACGTCCGGCGTGCGCACCAGCTCGACGGTCAGGCCGTCGCCCGACTGCGCGGTCTTCTTGATCTTCTGCGGCGAGACCACGCGCGGCGTGTAGTCGGCGATCGCGGCCGCGCCGATGTAGACGTCGGCCGGCAGCGCACCGAGCACGGCGTCGCGCATCTGCGCGGCCGAACGCACGTCCACGCGACGCACGCCCGGGGGCGCGCACAGCGACACCGGTCCGGCGACCAGGGTCACCTCGGCGCCACGGCGCGCGGCGGCGGCGGCGATCGCGAAGCCCATCTTGCCGCTGCTACGGTTGCCGATGAACCGCACCGGGTCGAGGTCTTCGAAGGTCGGCCCGGCGCTGATCAGCACGCGCACGCCGGCAAGGTCCTGCGCTGCGGCGTCGGTCTCGGCAAGCGCCGTCACGATGTCCGGCGGCTCGCGCAGGCGGCCCGGCCCGAACTCGCCGCAGGCCTGGGCGCCATCGTCGGGCCCGATCACCAATACGCCGCGGCTGCGCAGCGTCGCCACGTTGGCCTGCGTGGCCGGGTGCAGCCACATGCGGTTGTTCATTGCCGGCGCGACCGCGATCGGTGCAGTCGTCGCCAGGCAGAGCGTGCTGACCAGATCGTCGGCGAGGCCGTGTGCCAGCTTCGCGAGGATGTCCGCGGTCGCCGGCGCCACGACCACGCGGTCGGCCCAGCGCGCCAGTTCGATGTGCCCCATCGCCGCCTCGGCGGCCTCGTCCCAGAGCGTGCCGCGCACCGGCACCCCGGACACCGCCTGCAGGCTGGCGGCGCCGACGAAGCGCTGGGCGTTTTCGGTCATCGCGACCTGCACCTCGGCCCCGGCCTCGCGCAGTCGTCGCACCAGCTCCACCGCCTTGTACGCGGCGATGCCGCCGCACACGCAGAGCAGGATGCGTCGACCGGTCAGCGCCATCGCGGGGGTTTCCTACATCGGAACAGGCCGACAGCTTACCCGATGCCGCGCCGGCGCCCGACGGTGCGGCGCCGGCCGGAAAGCGACGCTGGTCGCCCGTTCACCGATCCGTCCACCGAACCCTCCCCATGCACATCCGCGACTGGCCCGAAACCGAGCGTCCCCGCGAAAAACTCCTGCACCGCGGCGCCGCGGTGCTGTCCGACGCCGAACTGCTGGCACTGTTCCTCGGCTCGGGCCGGCGCGGCAGCGACGCCATCGCCGACGCCCGCGCGCTGCTCAACGATCACGGCCCGCTGCGCCAGCTGCTGGAACGCTCGCCGCAGGAGTTGATGAAGTTGCGCTGCCTCGGCCCCGCCCGGGTCTGCGCCCTGGTCGCGGCGCTCGAACTGGGCCACCGGCACCTCGCCGCCGGACTGGAGCGCGGCGACGCCCTGACCGACCCGCAGGCCGCCGGCCGCTACTTCGCGCAGCGGCTCCGCGGGCTGCCGCACGAGGTGTTCGCGGCGCTGTACCTCGACACCCGCCACCGCGCCCTCGGCTTCGAGGAGCTGTTCCGCGGCACCGTCGACGGCGCCGAGGTCCACCCGCGTGAAGTGGTCCGCCGCGCCCTCGCCCGCAACGCCGCGGCGGTGATCGTCGGCCACAACCACCCCAGCGGCAACGGCGAGCCCAGCGCCGCCGACCGCGCCATCACCCTGCGCCTGAAACAGGCGCTGGCGCTGGTCGAGATCCGCCTGCTCGACCACTTCGTCATCGGCGACGGCGCCCCGGTGTCGCTGGCGGCAAGGGGATGGGTGTGAGGGCAGCCCGGGCCCGCATCGTTTCCGTGCGACCGCCCATGGCGTCCGGCCCGTCCCCACGACCGCCACGAATGTCATCCCGAGCGCAGCGAGGGACCTGCTTTTCATGAACACGAACCATGAATCCGAACGCTATTCCGTCTACATCCTCGCCAGCCGCACCGGCGCGCTCTACATCGGCATCACCAGCGATCTGGTGCGCCGGATCGCCGAGCACCGGGCGGGAACGGCATCCGCGCAAACTCGGCGCTACCGGATTTGCCGTCTCGTTCATGTCGAGACGACCGATGATGCGCATGCGGCGATTGCCCGCGAGAAACAGCTCAAGGGATGGCGGCGCGAGAAGAAACTGGCGTTGATCCGGGACAGCAACCCGGCCTGGGACGATCTGGCGGAGCCTTGGCTGGGGCCGTTGGGGCCGAGCTCGAAAGCAGGTCCCTCGCTGCGCTCGGGATGACAACGGATGGTCGCTCGGCCACACCAGCAACCAGCGGGGGAAAACCTGTGAAGCCACGGTTCCGCCTGAAATTTCGAATGTCATTCCGAGCGCAGCGAGGCACCTGCTGTCCATCGGATCGGACCACGCATGCCGAGCCCGGCGCCCGAAAACAATTCGCCCCGCCGGGGACGGGCTACAATGTCCGGTCCCGCATCACCGCAGTTTCCGGCCGAATCCCCAGTGAAATCCCAGCTTCGCGCCCTGATCGAACAGGGCATCGCCAATCTTCGCGCGCAGGGCACGCTGCCCGCCGATCTCGCCGCCCCGGACTTCGTGGTCGAACGCCCGAAGGACCGCAGCCACGGCGATTTCGCCAGCAACGTCGCGATGACCCTCGCCAAGGCCGCGCGCAGCAACCCGCGCGCGGTGGCGCAGGCGCTGATCGACGCCCTGCCCGCGAACGACGACATCTCGGCGGTGGAGATCGCCGGGCCGGGCTTCCTGAACTTCCGGCTGTCGCCGGCCGCCTGGCAGCGCCAGCTGCGCGCCGTGCACGCCGAAGGCGAGGCCTACGGCCGCAACGCCTCCGGCGCCGGGCGCATGGCCGGCGTGGAATACGTCTCCGCCAACCCGACCGGCCCGCTGCACGTCGGCCACGGCCGCGCGGCGGCGATCGGCGACTGCATCGCCCGCGTGCTCGACGCCAACGGCTGGAACGTGCGCCGCGAGTTCTACTACAACGACGCCGGCGTGCAGATCGAGAACCTTGCCCGCTCGACGCAGGCCCGCGCGAAGGGCCTGACGCCCGCAGACGCCGGCTGGCCGGAGGACGGTTACCGCGGCGACTACATCGCCGACGTCGCGCAGGCCTACCTCGACGGCGCGTCCGTCGAGGTCGACGGCCACCTCGTCACCGGCGCGCGCGATGCGGACGACTTCGACGCCATCCGCCGCTTCGCCGTGGCTTACCTGCGCCGCGAGCAGAACCTCGACCTCGCCGCGTTCGGCGTGTCGTTCGACGTGTACTACCTCGAATCGTCGCTGTACGCCGACGGCAAGGTCGAGGAGACCGTGCGCGAGCTGATCGCGCATGGCCACACCTACGAGGACGGCGGCGCGCTGTGGCTGCGCACCACCGACTACGGCGACGACAAGGACCGCGTGATGCGCAAGTCCGACGGCACGTACACCTACTTCGTGCCGGACGTGGCCTATCACCTGACGAAATGGCAGCGCGGCTACGAGCGCGCGATCACCGAACTCGGCGCCGACCACCACGGCTCGCTCATGCGGGTGAAAGCCGGCCTGCAAGCGCTGGATTGCGGCATTCCCGCCGGCTATCCGGAATACGTGCTGCACCAGATGGTCACGGTGATGCGCGGCGGCGAGGAGGTGAAGATCTCCAAGCGCGCCGGCAGCTACGTGACCCTGCGCGACCTCATCGACGAGACCGGCGCCGACGCCGTGCGCTGGTTCCTGATCGCGCGCAAGCCCGATTCGCAGCTCGTCTTCGACATCGACCTCGCGCGCTCGCAGACGCTCGACAACCCGGTGTACTACGTGCAGCTCTCGCACGCCCGCATCTGCGGCCTGCTGCGGCAGTTGGAGGAGCGCGGCCTGCCGTTCGACCGCGACGCCGGCCTCGCCCAGCCGATCGACCCGGCCGACGCGCCGCTGCGCGACCTGCTGATCGATCTCGCCCGCTATCCGGAAATCGTCGAAGTCGCCGGCCGCGACCTGGAGCCGCACCAGATCGCCGGTTATCTCGTCGAACTGGCGCAGGCGTTCCAGTCGTACTACAACGACCACCAGTTCCTGGTCGACGACGCCGACGTGCGCAACGCACGCCTCGCGCTGGCGCTGGCGGTGCGCCAGGTGCTGGCGAACGGCCTCGGCCTGCTGGGCGTGCACGCCCCGGAGAAGATGTGATGGCGGCCAGACGCGGCAAATCGCAGGCGAAGCGCAACGGCGGCGGCGGGGGTGGCGGCATACCCGGCTGGGCCTGGCTGGTGATCGGCCTGGCGCTGGGCGTGGGCCTGCTCCTGCTCAAGCCCGACCTGTTCAAGGGCGGCGCCGAAGGCTTCTTCCGGGCCACGCCGAAGACCGACGCACCGCAGGCCGTCGATGCGAAGGAGGACGACGCCCCGATCGTCCCCGAGACCGCGGCGCCGCCGAAGCCGACGGACGACACCGAGCCGAAGGAGCAGGACTACGACTTCTACACCCTGCTGCCGGGCAACGAGACCCCGCTGAGCGATCGCGAGCTCGACGCGCGCGCGAAGGCCGAGGCCGCCGATCGGCAGACGCCGCCCAAACCCGAGCCGGCGAATCCCGACGCGGCCGACGTCGCGACGCCGCCGCCGGCGATCGATACGACCCCGGTCGCGCCCAAGCCGCCGAAACCCGAGCCGGCGCCGACGGTCGCGGACGCGCCGCGGGACGGCGCCCGCTACCTGCTGCAGGCCGGCGCCTTCGCCGCCTCCGGCGACGCCGAGGCGCTGAAGGCGAAGATCGCGTTCCTCGGCCTCGGTGCCCGGGTCGAATCCGGCGAGGTCCAGGGCAAGACGGTCTACCGCGTCCGCATGGGACCCTACGGCACCGCCACCGAACTGGCCGAGGCCAAGCGCAAGCTCGCCACCGGCGGCCTGCCGGCGATGGCCATCAAGGTGAAGTGAGCGGGCGGCATGAGGATCCCGCGGCGATGACCGTCCTGCCCCGCCTGCTGCTGTCGCTCGCCCTGCTGGGCGGCGTGCCGCCGGCGGTGCAGGCGCAGTCGAAGCAGGCCGATGCGCCGGCCGGGAAGCCCGTCCCGGTCGAACTGCAGGCGGCGGTGACCCGCGCCGAATTCCTCGGCCGCGAGCTTTACCTGCACGACCGCGCCGCCTGGCTCGCCACCGACGCCATGCGGGCCGACAAGCGCATGACCGCCCTGATGGACCGGCTCGGCGGCTGGATCACCGAACCCTCCGCGCTGGGCGTGCGTGTCGTCTTCCACAGTCGCGACGACACGCCGGTGTCGCTGTACGAGATCGACGTCGACGAGAGCGAACACCTTTTCGATGCCGTGGTCGGGGCGTCCACGCCGCTGACCGACGCGCAACGCGCGCAGGTCCGCGCACGGAAGCTCGCGCAGGCGCAGACGTTCGGGCATTGCGGCGACGACTACAACACGGCGACGCTGGCGTCGCTGGACGGGTTCCGGGTGTACCGGATGCCGGTCTTCAGCCGGCAGGACGTCTATCCCCTGGGCGGCTATCAGCTGTACGAGATCGACGCGACAGGCCGGAAGATCCTGTCGTCGCGGGGATTCACCAATCGCTGCCTCGATCTGGACGAAACCCGCAAGCTGGACAAGGCGGGCGAGGGTTTCGAACCGGTGATGTCGCTGGTCAGCCACCTGCTCGACCCGCAGCCGACCGAGATCCACGTCTTCGCCAGCCTCTACGCCCGCCTGCCGATGCGGGTCGTGACCACGACCAACGGCGTGTCCTGGCAGGTCGCGCACGGCAAGATCGCCCTCGTCGACACCGCGCCCGTCGCCCCGCTCGACGCCGCGTCGACGCCCTGATCCCGCACGACGGCACGGAGCCCCGCCATGGTCGCCTCGACGCTGTTCACCGGACTGTCCCTGCTGTGGCCGCTGAGCGAGGCCTGGATCGGACTGCGCCATCGCGCCGGCGGCGGCGACGCCACCCGCGACCGAGGCACCCTGCGCCTGCTGCTGGTCGTCATCTACGCCAGCGTCGCGCTGGCAGTGTGGCTGTCGGTGCGCGGCACGTGGCCGTTCCCGCCGGCGCTGCGCGCGCCGCTGTTCTTCGGCGGCTGCGCGGCGATGGCACTGGGCATCGTCCTGCGGCTGTGGTCGGTGCGCACGCTGGCCCGGTTCTTCACGATCCAGGTGGCGATCCGCGACGGTCACCGGCTGATCCGCACCGGCCCGTACCGCCTGCTGCGGCACCCGTCGTACACCGGTTCGCTGGCGACCTTCGCGGGCTTCGGACTGGCGCTGGGCGACGGCGCCGCACTGCTGGCGGCGACGCTGCCGGTGACCCTGGCCTTCCTGCAGCGCATCCGGGTCGAGGAGCGGGTGCTGGCCGACGCCTTCCCGGCCGAGTACCCCGACTACGCCCGGACGACCTGGCGGCTGCTGCCGTTCCTCTGGTGAGGGCCGCTTACAATCGCGGGATGAAGACCATCCTCATCACCGGCGGCACCTCCGGCTTCGGCCGCGCCGCCGTCGAACGCTTCCATGGCGCCGGCTGGCGCGTCGTCACCACCGGCCGCCGCGCCGAGCGCCTCGACGCCCTCGCCGACGCGCTCGGCCGCGAACGCCTGCACACCGCCGCCTTCGACATCCGCGACGAGGCGGCGATGCGCGCCGCGCTCGATGCCCTCCCCGAAGACTTCCGCGCCATCGACGTGCTGGTGAACAACGCCGGCCTCGCGCTCGGCACCGCACCGGCCCAGCGCGCGGACCTCGCGCAGTGGAAGCAGATGATCGACACCAACGTCACCGCGCTGGCGACGCTGACCCACGCGCTGCTGCCGACGCTGATCGAGCGCAAGGGCGCGATCCTCAACGTCAGTTCGGTGGCGGCGACCTATCCCTACCCCGGCGGCAATGTCTACGGCGGCACCAAGGCCTTCGTCTCGCAGTTCTCGCTCGGTCTGCGCAGCGACCTCCATGGCACCGGCGTGCGCGTGACCAGCATCGAGCCGGGCATGGCCGAGACCGAATTCACCCTCGTCCGCACCCGCGGCGACCAAGCCGCGTCGGACACGCTCTACCAGGGCGCCGACCCGATCACCGGCGACGACATCGCCGAGACCCTGTTCTGGATCGCCAACCTCCCGCCGCACCTCAACGTCAACCGGATTGAGGTCATGCCGGTGCGGCAGTCGTTCGCGGGGTTCCAGGTGGCGCGGGAAAGCTGAGGTCACGGCGGTGACCAACGTCCTCGCGCTGCTCGGATGGGCCTGGGTGCTCACGCACCTCGCGCAGATCGCCTTCGCGGTGTGGGCGGGTATCGCGGACGGATCGCCGCTGTCCGCGCGCGAGGAACAGCTGTTGTTCGCATCACTGGTCGCGTCGCTGCCTTCGATCCTCGGTGTGCCGTTGATTCCACTCTTCGGCACCGCCGGAGCGCTGCCCCTGATGCCACTGCTTGCGATCAATGGCGCCATCGCGCTGCTCTGCGTGCTGATTCCGCCGTGGCGCGGCCATGCGTGGCAGGCCTTCGCCAGCCGACTGTGCGCCGTGGCGCCGCCGTGGGCGGCGCTCTACGTGATCTTCCAGGCGATGATGGGTATCTGAACCAGCTGCCGCACGGCGGACGATTCACCGCATCAGGCGTTGCAGACCCCTTGGCACTGCAGCAGCCGCTCGTAACAGACGGCCTCGTCGTTGCCGTTGGCGACGCAGGCCTGGTAGCGCTGCTGGCAGCGGGCGTGACATGCCTCGTAAGCCCCGGCGCCGGCAGCGGCGGAAAAGCCGGCTGCGAGGCCGAAGGCAGCGAGCGCCACGAAGACGACGGGGCGACGGACGAGTTCGCGGATCCTGCGCACGGGAATGCTCCTTTGTCGACCATGGAAATACGAAGGGTGCGGATGCGCCGCGCGTGCCGCGCATCCGCACTGCGCCTCAGCAGGCGCAATCGCCGCGGCAGTGCGTGTACTGATTCAGGCAGACCGGGGCCGATTGGCCCGAGGCGAGGCAGGCGTTGTACGCAGTCCTGCAGGCCGAGAAGCAGGCGCTGCAGCTGCCGGTCGCCGACGTGCCGAAGGACAGGCCGCAACCGAGCACGAAGGCCGCCGTCGCGGCCCAACGCAACCATTTCGATGTCATCGTTTCATCCTCCTGATGGCTGTGGAACGGCTCCCTTTCCGGACGTGCGGACCTCCTGTCCGCGCACGGCCGCGGTGCGCGCCCGGCGCCGGTGCGACGGGTCCACCGCGACGTCGCCACCGTAGGCCGAATCTCCCGCGGGGAATCCGGGCACGATCACACTTCGGCGTGCCGCGACGGCATTTTCAGCCCAGTGGCTCGTCGCTCAGGTAGGTGTATGCGGTCAGGCCATTCTCGAGCGCGGCGTTCAGGCGCGCGGCCTCGCTCTTGCTCAGGTCGACGGCGCCGACCTTGGCCTTGTAGATGCGGCGCAGGTCGTCGAGCTTGTAGCCGACGTAGTCGAGCATGACGTCGGTGGTGTCGCCCCGGCGCTGCTGGGTGACCTTGAAGCCGTCCTCGCCGACGCGGACTTCGATCGCGTCGGTGTCGCCGAACAGGTTGTGGATGTCGCCGAGGATTTCCTGGTACGCGCCGACGAGGAAGAAGCCGATGCGGTAGCGTTCGCCAGGCCGCGGCGCGTGCAGCGGCAGCGAGGTGTCGAGGTCCTCGTTCTCGACGTAGGTGTCGATCTTGCCGTCGGAATCGCAGGTGAGGTCGGCGATCACGCCGCGGCGTTCGGGGCGCTCGTCGAGGCGTTCGATCGGCACGATCGGGAACACCTGGTCGATCGCCCACACGTCGGGGATCGACTCGAACAGGCTGAAGTTCACGAAGTACTTGTCGACGAGGCGCTCGTTGAGCTCGTCGAGCAGGTCGCGGTGGCTCTTCTCGTCGTAGGTCAGGCGCGCGCGCACCGCGTGGGCGATGGCGTAGAACAGGTCGTCCAGCCGCGCGCGGGCGACGAGGTCGATCTGGCCGAGCGCGTACAACGACAGCCCTTCGCTGTGGTGGTGCTGCGCCTCGTGGAAGAGTTCGACGGCCGGGCGGCGGTCGAGTTCGTCGTGGATCTCGCGCAGGTGGCGGATCACCGCGGCCTCGTCGTCGTGCGCCGGCGGCACGCGGCCTTCCGGCGCGCGCTCCACTTCGGAGACATTGGTGACGAGCACCGCGTGGTGCGCGGTCATCGCGCGGCCGCACTCGGTGACGATGCGCGGCGGCGCGATGCCGTTGGCGGTACAGGCCTCGGCCAGCGGCTGCACGATGCTGGAGGCGTACTGGCCGACGCCGTAGTTCACCGAGCAGTAGCTGCGCGAACGCGTGCCTTCGTAGTCGATGCCGAGGCCGCCGCCGACATCGACGTGGCTGATCGACGCGCCCAGCTTCGACAGCTCGACGAAATAGCGCACCGCCTCGCGCATGCCGTTGGCGATGTCGCGGACGTTGCTGATCTGCGAGCCCATGTGGAAATGCAGCAGGCCGAGGCAGTCGCTCATGCCGCTGTCGCGCAGGGACTTCCACAGGTCCAGCACCTGCCGCGGCGACAGCCCGAACTTGGCCTTGTCGCCGCCGCTGTTCTGCCACTTGCCGGCGCCCAGCGACGCCAGACGCATGCGCACGCCGAGGCCCGGCTTCACGCCGAGCGCCTTCGCCTCCTCCATCACGAGGGGCAATTCGGACGGCTTCTCGATGACGATGAAGGTCTGCATGCCGAGCTTGCGGCCGATCAGCGCCAGCCGGATGTACTCGCGGTCCTTGTAGCCGTTGCAGACGATCAGCCCGCCCGGGCGCGACAGCGCCAGCACCGCCATCAGCTCGGGCTTGCTGCCGGCCTCCAGGCCGAAGCCCTCGCCCGCGTGCGACGCCAGCGTGCCGGCAACGCCAGCGTGCTGGTTGACCTTGATCGGATACACCGCGGTGTAGCCGCCGACGTAGTCCCAGTCCTGCTGCGCCTGCGCGAACGCGGCCTGCAGTTTGCCGAGGCGGTCGCCGAGGATCTGCGGGAACCGCACCAGCAACGGCAGCTTGGCGCCCGCGGCCTGCGCGGCGTCGACCACCTCGGCCAGCGCCACGGTGCCGCCCGCGTCGCCCTGCGGGCGCACGACGATGCGGCCGGCGGCGTCGACGTCGAAATACCCTTCGGCCCAGTGCGGGATCGAATAGGTCTTGCGGGCGTGGTCGATCGACCAGGCGGTCATGGGCAGCGGTCCGGGACGGCGGGGGGACGCGCATTGTAGGGCGGGCCTTGGCCCGCCGGGGGGCGCGTTCAGCAAACGCCCCGGCCCCGCCGACCCGCTCCGGTACAATGCCGCCCCCGTCGACAACCCCGGACCCGCCGCGATGACCGAGACTGCCTGGCACTACGAGCGCTTCGAGCCCACCGGCTCGGCCATCGGCTACCGCATCACGCGCAAGCTGGACGAAGTGCAGTCGCCGTTCCAGAAGATCGAGATCTACGAGAGCACCGACTGGGGCAACCTGATGCTCATCGACGGCGCGATGATGCTCACCACCCGCGACAATTTCCTCTACCACGAGATGATGTCACACCCGGCGCTGTTCACCCATGCGGCGCCGAAGAATGTCGTGATCATCGGCGGCGGCGACTGCGGCACGCTGCGCGAGGTGCTGAAGCACCCGGGCGTGGTCGAAGCCGTGCAGTGCGACATCGACGAGCAGGTCACGCGCATGGCCGAGAAGTGGTTCCCGGAACTGTGCGATTCGAACGCCGATCCGCGCGCCTCGCTGCTGTTCGACGACGGCATCGCCTACATGGCGAACCGCGCGCCGGGCAGCGTCGACGTGATCATCGTCGACTCGACCGATCCGGTCGGCCCGGCCGAGGGCCTGTTCAACAAGGCCTTCTACGAAAGCTGCTTCCGCGCGCTGAAGGACGACGGCATCCTCGTGCAGCAGTCGGAATCGCCGCTGGTGCAGCTGGACCTGATCCGCGAGATGCGCGGCGAGATGGGCAAGGCCGGCTTCCGCACGTTCGCCACGCTGCCGTTCCCGCAGCCGTGCTACCCGACCGGCTGGTGGAGCTGCACGCTGGCGCGCAAGGGCGCCGGCTTCGATTTCCGCGACGCCGACGCCGACGCCCGCGGTTTCGCGACGAAGTACTACACGGCCGGCATCCACCGCGGCGCGCTGTCGACGCCGCCGTTCGTCGCCGAAGCGCTGGACGCGTAAGCTCCCCCGACCCGCCCGCAGGACTCCGCCATGCCCGATGCCGCGACCGCCGCCCCGCAGACCGCCGCCGGGCGGGCGCCGCTGCCGCCAGGCTTCCTGCTGCACCACGCGGGGATTCCGCTGGCGGTGTTCGCGGTCGCGGTCGCCGTCATCCACTGGCTGGACATCGACTGGCGGCTGGCGACGCACCTCTACGCGCTGGAAGGCGGCGACTGGGCGCTGCGCAAGGCGTTCGTCACCGAGCGGCTGATCCACAAGGTCGGCCACGACCTCAGCATCGCCGCGTGGCTGGGCGTGCTGATCGCCTGGGGGCTGAGCTTCCGCCGCCCGCGCCTGCGGCCATGGCGCCGGCCGCTGGGCTACCTGCTGCTCGCGGTGCTGGCCTCGACCCTGTCGGTGTCGGCGCTCAAGGCCAAGTCGAACATGGACTGCCCGTGGGACGTGCAGGGCCTGGGCGGCGAGCGGCCGCACCTGACGCTGTACGACGCCCGCCCCCACGACCTGCCGCGCGGCCGCTGCTTCCCGGCCGGTCACGCCAGCGGCGGTTACGCCTGGATGGCGCTCTACTTCGCGTTCCTGATGATCCGCCCGCGCTGGCGCTGGCGCGGCCTGGCGACCGGGCTTGGCATCGGCCTGACCTACGGCATCGCCCAGCAGCTGCGCGGCGCGCACTTCCTGTCGCACGACCTGTGGACGGCGACGATCTGCTGGACCGTCGCCCTGCTGGTCTACCTGTGGCTGCGCCCGAAGACGCCGCCCGCCCCGGCCTGACCCCCATCCCGCTGAGGGCCGAGCACGTTGTACCATCGACGGGACGCCGCCCTCCGTCGCCGCCATGGCCGCACCCGCAGGACGCCTCAACCTCGATCGTCTCAACCTCGCGCTGATCCTCGCGTCGGCGCTGCTGGCGGTGCGCTGGCCGTTCGAGACGCTGCTGCTGGCCTACGCCGTGCTCGGCCCGCTGCATTACCTCACCGAAATCTCGTGGCTGCACGATCGCCGCTACTTCCTGCCGCGCAGGCACGACGTGTGGCCGCTGCTGCTGGGCGGCAGTGCGCTGATCCTCGCCGTCGCCACGGTCGCCGCCTCGCGCAAGACGCCGCTGCGGCTGGCGATCGAACACGGCGCGCTGTTCGCGCTGTTCGGCTTCGCGCTGGTGATGGTGCTGACCCCGCGCTGGCGCACGCGCCTGCTCGCACTGCTGGTGCTGATGCCGGCCTGCGCTGCACTCGCACGGATCGATGGATTCGCGACCTCGCTGGCCGGCTATCTGCCGACGGTCATTCACGTCTACGTCTTCACCGGCCTGTTCATGCTGGTCGGCACGCTCCGCCGGCCGAGCCGCGACAGCCGCGCCGCGATGGCGGCCTACGTGCTGTGCCCGCTGCTGTGCTGGTGGGCGCCGCTGGCGTGGAGCGCGCCGGCATCGACGTGGGCCGGGAACGCCTTCATCGGCACGCTGTCGAGCATCAGCCGCCTCGTCCTCGGCGATGCTGGCCACGCCCTCGCAGGTGCGTCGCTGCTGACGGATCCCGCCGCCATCCTCGTCGCCCGCGTTCTGGCGCTGGCCTACCTCTACCACTACTTCAACTGGTTCTCGAAGGTCGAGGTCATCGGCTGGGCGCGGATGTCGCCGCTGCGCGGCGCCGTCATCGGCGCGGCGTGGATCGGCGCCAGCGCGCTGTACTTCCGCGACTACCTGCTCGGCTTCACCGTGCTGCTGTTGCTGAGCTTCCTGCACGTGGTGCTGGAGTTCCCGCTGAACCACCAGTCGTTCCGCGAACTGGGAGAACGCCTGTTCTCCGGCGGCGACACCCGCGCGCCGGGCTGAAGGCATTTTCCGCGCCCGCCACTCACGGCTTGGCGCGAAGCCTCTGATCAATTTCTGTTCGGAACGCCTTTGCCATCACTTGCGCGCCGTTCAACTGCGCAACAGCGGCATCGAGTTGTTCCAGGTACGCTCGCCAACGCGCTTCGCCCAGCCACTGTGCATAATCAATACGAGTCGGCGTACGCCAAGATGCAAACGCATCCAAACGCTCGACGCGCAATTCCAAGTCGGCAACGCCACGTTGCTTCGGTGATCGAGCGGCCATGCCAAGCATCCATGCCTTCCAGTCGCTGTTGCCCTTGGATTGGTTGCATTTCCCACAGGCGGGAACGAGGTTGGCAATCTCGCTGATGTAACCCGTCGGCCTTCGATCGATCACGATGGCCCGGAAGTGATCCCATTCTGTACGAGCGTCTCCACAGTACGCACACCGGCAGGCGCCACGGGCCATGCCCAGAATGGCCAGCACTTCATCCACTTCCTGATCGGATGGCGGGACGGAGGGTGTAATCGCCTGGAAGAAAGCGGCCGTGATGCTCGATGTTCGCCCGGCGATGCTGCCAATGCTCGGCGGATCGAAGTCCGGATGCATGGCTCAGAGCGCGTCCGCGTCCATCTCGCCGGTGCGGATGCGCACCGCGCGTTCCAGATCCCACACGAAGATCTTGCCGTCGCCGATCTTGCCGGTGCCGGCGGCCTGCAGGATCGCCTCCACCACTGCCTCGACGCGGTCGTCGGTGACCGCGACCTCCAGCTTGATCTTCGGCAGGAAGTCGACCACGTACTCGGCGCCGCGGTACAGCTCGGTGTGGCCCTTCTGGCGGCCGAAACCCTTGACCTCGGTCGCGGTGATGCCGGCGACGCCGGCCTCGGCGAGCGCTTCGCGGACGTCGTCGAGTTTGAACGGCTTGATGATGGCCATCACCATCTTCATGGCGAGACTCCGGCGGCGGGAACAGGCCCGAGGATACCCAAGGCCTCGGAATTTTCCGACCCCGCGACGCGAGGAACCCCGATGGCACCCGCCCGGCGCGGGCGGGATGCTGGCGCCCACGCTACAATCCACGGGACATGCCCATGATCGACCTCCGCCAGATCGACGACCTCGCCCGCCGCCTCAGCGGCCTGGTGCCCCCCGCGCTGCGCGAGGGCCGCGAGGAGATGCAGGAAAACTTCAAGGCCGCGCTGCAGGCGGGGCTGGCGAAGCTCGACCTCGTCACCCGCGAGGAATTCGACGTGCAGCGCGCGGTGCTCGCCCGCACCCGCGGCCAGCTCGACGAACTGCGCGGGCTGGTCGACCGGCTCGAAGCGCAGCTCGCCGCGCGCGACGCCGGCGCTCCCGGCACCGATACGCCGCCCCAGAACTGAGGGCCGCCGCCATGACCCTCGCGCTCGTGCACACCCGTGCACGCGCCGGCGTGCGCGCGCCGGCCGTCGATACCGAAGTCTTCCTCGCCGGCGGGCTGCCGCGGATGTCCCTCGTCGGCCTGCCCGAGGCCGCCGTCCGCGAAGCCAAGGACCGCGTCCGCGCCGCCATCCTCTGCGCGCAGTACGACTTCCCGGCCCGCGTCATCACCGTGAACCTGTCGCCGGCCGACCTGCCCAAGGACGGCGGCCGCTTCGACCTGCCGATCGCACTGGGCATCCTCGCCGCCAGCGGCCAGATCCCGGTGGAATCGTTGCGCGACTGCGAATTCCTCGGCGAACTCGGGCTCACCGGCGAACTGCGGCCGGTCGACGGCGTGCTGCCGGCGGCGCTGGCCGCAGCGGCGGCCGGACGCAGGCTGATCGTCCCTGCCGGCAACGGCGCCGAGGCCGCGCTGGCCGGCGGTGGCGAGGCCTTCACCGCCCGCACCCTGCTCGACGTCTGCAGCCATCTCCGCGGACACCGACCGCTGCCGGCCGCGGTCGCGCCCGAAAGCCGCTACGACCACGGCCCCGACCTGCGCGACGTGCGTGGGCAAGTGCGGGCGCGACGCGCGCTCGAAATCGCCGCCGCCGGCGGACACCACCTGCTGCTGGTCGGCCCGCCCGGCTGCGGCAAGACGCTGCTGGCCTCGCGCCTGCCCGGACTGCTGCCGGAAGCGAGCGAAGCCGATGCGCTCGAAACCGCGGCCATCGCTTCGATCAGTGGCCGCGGCCTCGACCCGGCCCGCTGGCGCATGCGCCCGTTCCGGTCGCCGCACCACACCGCCAGCGCCGTCGCACTGGTGGGCGGCGGCGCGGAGCCGCGCCCGGGCGAGATCTCGTTGGCGCACAACGGCGTCCTCTTTCTCGACGAGCTGCCCGAATGGGATCGCCGCGCGCTGGAAGTGCTGCGCGAACCGCTGGAATCGGGCGTCGTCACCATCTCGCGCGCGGCGCGGCAGAGCGAATTCCCGGCGCGCTTCCAGTTGGTGGCCGCGATGAATCCCTGAGGATGCGTTGCCAAAGTGCCACGATTATCCGAGCCGTAAGGCGAGGGGGTGCCTCCATGAGGGGGAGGACTTGGGGGTGTCGGGGGCGCGTAGTAGAGGACGATTTCGACCTCTCCATCCCCGATCACGATGCGCTCGACGATGGTTTCCACGATCCGGCGCTTCTCGTCCTTTGGGAGGGTCGGCCAGCGGCTGTGCAGGCTCCTTGCCTCCTCGATGGCTACCTCTTCCGAGAGGTGTGAGATACGCAGGATGTCGATCTGTGCCTGGACTTCCGGGATTTGGTCATCGAGCTGGGCCCGCCGCTCGGCAAGGGGTCGGTACTTCTCCCCGAAGCCCTGCTTGTCGATCATCCCGGACTGGTAGAGGTCATAGAGCTTGTCGGACTCGCTCACGAGCTTCCCGGCTTCTCGTTCGAGGAGGGAGAGGAGCTCTAGCTTTTCCTTGATGGTCTCGTTTGCCTGCTCAAGGTGGGCGGCAATCTCCGCGTCAGAGAACAGGAAGCCCTTTACCTCTTCATGGAAGATGGCTTCGAGGTCATCAAGCGGCATCTTGTTACGGCACTTCTTGCAGGTGTACTTCGGACTGTTCGACGGGACATACATCTTGGCCCCGCAGGTGCAGAACGTGAGCCCGGAGAAGAGGTGTACGACGGGCTTGGTCGTCTTCCGCAGCCGGGTACGCTGACCGTCTAGGAAGGCGTTGCACTCGCTCCAGAGCTCTTCCGAGACGATGGCAGGGGCTGCAAGGTGTACCCATTCCTCTTTCGGCTTGAGCGTCCAGGCACGGCTCTTGCCATCCGGGTTCTTGGTGTAGTTGGCCCTTCGCATGCCCTTAGCGATGGGGTCACGGATGAGACGGTCGATGGTGGTATCCGTGAACTTGCCGCCGTTTCGTGTCCGGTAGCCCTGCTCGTTCAAGAGACGAGCAACGGCTTTCTTGCGCTTGTGCTCCCGGAAGAGTTCAAACATGAGTTTGCGCACAGGGGCTTCGGTCGGATCAAGGAGGAGTTCTTGCCCCTTCCACTGGTAGCCATAGGGAGCCTGTCCGCCGGTTGGCTTACCTGCGCGGGCACGGATAGGGACAGCGGCGGCGACACGCTCGGAAATCTCCTCACGCTCCCACTGCGCCATTGCGGCGATCATGGTGTAGAAGAGGCGGCCGGCGGGCGTTGACGTGTCGATTGATTCAGCGAGCGATATGAGGTCGGCATTGCTCTCACGGAAGAGCTCAGAGAATTCGAGTAGCTCTTTCGTGTTTCTGGCGAGTCTAGCAAGCTTGGAGAAGATGAGTCCGGTTACGTGACCGTCTTTGATATCCGAGAGCATGCGCTTTGCTTCGGTCGTCTCTTTCACGGTCTTACCGGATACAGCATCAAGGCGGTAAACCTCAACCACGTTCCAGCCCTTGGCTTCGGCGTAGAGCCGTGCGCGCCGCTCATGCGTCTCGGGGCTTTCCCCGCGCACCTGATCTTCGGTAGAAACACGAAGCCAGATTCCGACCCGCTTTGCATCCTGCTTCATTGCAGTCACCTCAGCCGCTTTGGCTAAGAACGAGAACTAAACGGAAGAATCGATGATGGTACTACGACCTGCATTCTCGCATAGCTTGCCTCTTCATTACAACAATATCTTTCATTTTGATATCTCTTTCTCGTTCAATCCTCAGTGAGGTTTTCGTAGGGACTCTTGATGCCCCGACTGCCGTAGTAGACAAGGCCAAGGGCAGCGGCATCGAAGAGACTTTGCTTCGGGTCTGCACTCATCCACGGCTTGCGCACCTTTGGCATGCGATGTGCGAATGCGGGTACTTGCCGGCCAATTACTTTTGCAATCTCATACTTGGTCGCTGCGCCGACTGGCTCGAAGTAGCGTTTGATAGCGGCTGGCGGGAAGCGGTAGAGGTCGATGAGTTCGGTGTTGCAAAGGTGCGTCAATGAACGGTAGAGCTTGCGGATTCGTGAGCTTCTTCTTGCACCATCAACACCCGTCTCTTCAATGATGATCGCCTCTGGATTGTAGCGATCGATGAGTTCTTTGATTGCGTCGAGCGTCTTCTCGTTCCTGTGCTTTTCCTTGATGTCCTTCACACCCCAATCGAAGGGATTGTTCGGCCCTTCAAATAGGACGAACGCAAAGCCGCGACTGAAGGGGTAGATCGAGAGGACAGGGCTCCATGTGAAGTCTGTCATATCTCCATGTGCTTACGGTTATGCTCAATTGCGCGCGAGAGTGCGATGGCAAAAAGCTCACGCTTGCGCAATCCTGTCAAACTGGTAGTGTTCTTGAGCGCCTCGTTCATACGATACATATTCCGCATCACCTCTTCCTCGACAGAAGCATAGGTATCAAGGAACATGATCGAGGGGATCACCCCGAATATGACTTGGCATGCAAGCGCGACCTCAATCTTGGGGGCGCGCTTGCTGTTTTCATAGCGGCTTAGTTGCGAGCAGCCGATGGTGCCGATGAGCCGGGCCAGGTCTTTCTGTGAAAGACCCCATTTGCGCCTGTGCGTTCTCAAGTAGCACAGCGCGCGTGTTTGTTTCTTTTGCATGATGTATGTGACTTCTGCCGTTACGTCGCAGAAGTCACATCATTGTCGCGCTTCCATGTATAACGGAGGAGGAGTGACAACGTGTCAGTGCGGAGAATTGCGTGACGTTACCGTGTGCATATGGGGATACGGGGACGTGGGGACGTAGAATCGGGATGCTAACAACGCACCTCATTGAGGAACAAGGCTTTGCAAACAAAAGGCATCACGCGGAGTGATGCCTTTTTCTTCGTCCCCACGTCCCCACGTCTACCCGTCTCTACGATTAAGCACCCCGTAGCGGATGCAGAGTTCGTCAATCTTTGGTTTCTCACTGAGCGGGATGACATACACGCCGTGGCTCTTGTACGTCATGAGGCGAAGCTTGCTGCGCACGATGCCACCAATGAAGCGATTGGTGATGGGCCGTTCGTACTCCCCTGCAAACTTCTTCGCGAAGGCTTCGGTGACTGCCGCGATTGAGATATTTGGTCCGGCTACCTCCTCGCATAGCTCATGGAGCACGTCGAGCACATGCGCTTCCTTGGATTCTGACCGTTCGGCCGAAAGTCTCTGGTCGAGCCCCTCCAATGATTGCCTCACCTCAGTTCGTAAGGTGTCGTCAGTGATGATGGAGAGGAGCGGAACAAGAATCTGATTGAGCCGTGCCGAGACTGATCGGTCTACCAGAGAGTCATCGACTTTGATCGATTGGAGTGTCCTGAATCGATACATGAGAAGCTGATTGCGGAGCTTCTTTGCTTCTTCCCGTTGCGCATCCGGCAGGTTGATGGGAATGTCAGAGCGAACACGTCTCTGGCCCATCTCTTCGGTGATGAAGCGGCTTTCGAGTGCCGCATCCTCGAAGGCTTTACGCATGGCGACGATCTTCGGGCCATAGACATTGAACGCCCGGGGATCGAATTCACGCGCCGCCGTCACAGCCGTTCGCAGCACCGGAAAGCCTCGCACGTTCCCATTGTTGAGAATCTTGACCAGCTCGCTTTTCTCGTCACTGAAACGGAAGTCCGCTTCATCGATGATGAGCGTGCCTCGAAAGAGGTCAAGGGTGTGGAAGATCGGGGACACGGTTGATGCGCCACTGGCAAAGAATGCCTTGTTGCATATGGAGCCGATGACGAGGAGTGCCCGTGTCTTGCCTGATCCGTAGTCGCCGCGAAGCCGAAGATACGGCAGCTCATTGAAGGCATCATAGACCCAGGTCAAAAGGACATAGAAGCTTGCGATCTTGCGAAAGTGGTCGGAAAGGTCAACATAGCGGTAGATGTAGCCTTGGATGGCTGCGACAAGTTCCTCTGTTGATCCGTAGTCTTCCGGAGTCTCGGGGAGCGTCACGACGCCATGACGGACAAGGTTGTTTGCAGCGGATACAGGTTCTAGCGTCTCATCCGTCCCATGTGCAATACGCTGCTCAAATGTGATCTTGCCTTGCTCGCACACTGCAAACCGCGTTTCGGCTTTCTCTTCTGAATAGATGGTCTCGATGACGGTGCCGACTGGCAATCGCTTCGATGCTATCCGCAGCACTCTGCGCGGCTTCTCTTCTCTATTTGTTTCCATGCCGGTAACACTACCGAGCATGGAGCGCGATCGACAGGCGCGAGAAGATGCCGGCTTGCAAATTTTCTGACCCCGTGACAATTACACGGAGAGTGCTACAGTGAATCCATAACAAGGGCGTATGAAATACTTCATCTACTGCAGAAAGTCCTCAGAATCAGAGGACCGGCAAATACTCTCAGTGGACTCACAATACGAAGAACTGAAGCGAGCATTCGGGGCACTTCCTGATGTGGAGATCGTCGGAATCTTCAGAGAGTCTGCAAGTGCTAAAGCACCGGGCAGGCCCGTCTTTAATGAACTCCTTTCGCGTATTGAAGCAGGTGAAGCCGAAGGCATCCTTGCGTGGCATCCTGATCGTCTTGCGCGAAATTCCATTGACGGTGGACGCATCATCTACCTTCTTGACCAAAAGGTACTGCAGGGCCTTCGCTTTGCCACCTTCACGTTCGAGAATAATCCGCAAGGAAAGTTTATGCTTTCCATCACGTTTGGATATTCGAAATACTACGTGGACAGTTTGAGTGAGAACGTCAAACGGGGCAACAGGGCAAAGATCGAAAAAGGATGGAGACCAAGTAGAGCTCCGCTTGGCTACCTCAATGACAAAGAATCGACGTTCATCATAAAGGACTCGGTTCGCTTCCCACTTATCAGAAAGATGTTTGATCTGGCGCTGACAGGGACATACGGACCCAAAGAGATCGCACTGAAAGCAAGGAATGAGTGGGGATTCGTGACGCCAATCCACAAGCGCATTGGCGGAAAACCCATATCGCTTAGCACTGTCTACAAGATACTCGGCAATCCCTTCTATGCTGGTCTCATCGTTTGGAATGGTCAGGTATACCCGGGGAAACACGATCCTGTTGTGACAATCGCCGAGTTTGATCGCGTGAGAATGATTCTTGGCAGGCCAGGTAGACCACAGCCACAGAAGTACAGATTCGCGTTCACAGGAATGATGCGTTGCGGCGCGTGCGGCCTCATGATCACCGCAGAGAACAGAGTGAAACGGACGCGAAGGTATACCTACTACCACTGCACGAAGCGGCATCTTGGAGATCGCTGTACGCAGCCATCCATTGAGCTCAAGGTGCTGGAGTCACAGATACAGGAATTCTTGGAGAGTGTGTTTGTTCCACCACGAGTGCATGAAGTCGCGGTAACGCAACTTCATGAAGGTTTGGGTCGTCATACGATAGATGCGAACGCACGCGCACAATCGCTCGACGGTGCGATCAGGTCTGTGACCCTGCAGCTCAAGGAGCTGACGAGCTTACGCTTGCGCAGCCTGATCGATGACACAGAGTTCATGGAGAGGCGTGCGGAGCTGACAAAGGAACAAATACGCCTCACAGAGTCACGGCAGAAAGTTGACTCACATCCGATTGCATGGTTCGAACCCGTTTCAGGCGCTATTTACCTAAGAAATATGGCCTTGGAATGGTTCAAACATGGCGATATAGAAATGAAGAAGCTCATCCTTGAAACCATAGGTTCGAACCCTACGCTAACAGCAAAAAAACTCAACATTGAAGCCAGAAAGCCGTTCCAGCGACGATTGAAAAATGAACGCATTTCACAAGTGCGGGCGTTTATAGACAACATTCGCACTGATTTGTTCAACGATGAAGAGCTTGCTGCTCTCATACAAAGAAACGTGCGGATACTTCGAGAACTCGCCACGAAGCATCAAAGCGCGATTTCGGATGCGTCTTGTGATGATGCTTCATCTTTAGATGCTGGAAGAGGACGCATGACAAGTTCATAGAGTGTTACGAGTCGGGTCAGCATTTCGTGCGCTTCATCAGCGGTGATTGATTCTCCGAAGTCCTGTTCGTATGCCACTTGGAATTCGTGTAGGCGCTTGCGGGTGATCTCCATAGTGCGGGTACTACTTTTCCCCTACTAGAGATTCCAACTTCTCTTCGAGACGGTCAAGCCGGTTCTCTAGGCGGGACTCTAGCTTGTCTATCCCACACGCCAACGTGCGAAACAGGCTTGTCACACGTGTGTGAAATGCCGTCTGTGTGCGGGACTGTTTCTCAATTGCTACCAATACGTTCCTTGTGTCAGAGCCCTCGGACGATGCGTCAGGGACTTTAATCTTCTTTGTCATGTCAACAATCATCGCAGAGAGTGGCTTGTTCTGCGAGGGTTTAGAAGATGCCAGAAGCGAGAACAGTTGGTACGCCGCACCGTTTCGAGACACACCTCGAACTAAGCATTTTCAACTCATTCGGCTTGCGCGAGGGTTATCCGATTTTTTCTCCAAGAAATAGTCCGCGGATAGAATTTCACAACGATCCACATGACCACACACCATAGCGACCAGACCTCCATCTCCAGCATCTCGATGAATCGCACAGTATTTACATACCCCTTGAAACTTGAAAGAAGCCCTACGTGAAATAACTATCCGCGCTAATTCCTTGAGCAGTATTCATACATTTCGTCCCAAAAAACCACTTCAATAGCAATGGATTCTTTTGCTCCGTCAATGGCATCCTTTACGTCAGAACCTGTCAACAACGATGAAAGTAACGCTCTATCTATCAGTGCGATATGTTCATGGTCATGGCCAATATGGTCAAGGAAGAATGCGATTGACTCATCAGGGAGATCAAAGAATCCACGCAAAAAATCCACTATGACTCTATATTCTCTTGGGGTGAAATATTCAAGTCCTGGCCCAAAGATCCCCAGCAGCTTAACTGGGCTTGCCATACCACATAACGTTTTCATGGATTCCAAGTAATTTTCGGCAGGACCTTTAGAAACGCCATCCGCCCGCAAATTCAGGTGCGCTAGAAATGATCCGTACATGGCTCTATGCGATCTATGGAGATTGCCCATGCCATGCTCATCCCACAAATTCGCAATAAAAGGTAACCTGAGTGTGTCCGTTGGCATTCTTGAGCATGCTAGAGCTAGGAGTTGTGGAAATCCATTCGAAGCGTAGCTATATTCGACTGCGAATCTGCAAAGTCCATCCTTGTCAATTTCACCAAGGCGCAGTTTCGAAAAGAATTTCGATGCCAGCAAGGATTCTATATCGCTCCTTACGGCAGACTTAATCTCTCTTAGCATATTAACGCTGTCATCCTGAGACATGCTTTCACTCTCCGTAGGGATACCACCAAGCACGCGTTACGTCTTTGCTTTTCTCAACATTCAGATGCTTTCGGACCGCATACTCACGTATTGAGTCTGGCGATAGCTCAAAACCTAAGCCACTCTTCTTCACACCACCCCAAGGCGCCTCGGAAAACGCGACATTTACATCGTTTATCCACACCATGCCAACTTTCAATTCTTTGGATATAGATAATGCTGACTCCTCATTCTCTGTCCAGATGGAGGCTCCTAAACCGTAGTCTGAACTATTCGCAACTGAAATGGCTTCCGACACAGACCCAAACGTCATGATCGGCATCACGGGCCCAAAACACTCCTCATTTGCAATCTTCATTTCGGTTGTAACGTTGAGCAAAACTGTGGGCTCGAAGTATGTCTGCCCGTCCTGCAGCCGTGGCTTTCCTCCAACTAAAACCTTCGCGCCCTTTGCAATGGCATCTTCGACAAAATTTTGAACATCATCTAGTTGCCTCTGATCGACTAGCGGGCCAATATCAATACCGAGACGAAGTTTTTCTGCATTTTCCACGATGCGAGGAAGAACTTGCCCAAGTATTTTCTCAGAAACCAGTACTTTTTTTATACCGACACAAACTTGGCCTGCATTACAAAACGCACCCCACGTTAATCCATTTGCAACAAGCTCAATGTTAGCGTCCTCAAGCACAATAGCCGCATCATTACCACCGAGCTCTAGGGAAACCTTTTTCAATTGTCTGCCACACGATTCTGCTATCCATCTGCCTGCTTCATTACTACCAGTGAACGAAATCATATTCACGTCGTGGTGGTCGACCAGATATTTTCCAAGGTCTTTTCCACCAGCAACAATGTTCAGGACACCATTGGGCAAGTTAGCTGAAAGGGCCATTTCGCCAAAAAGTAGACCTATTGTTGATGCGCGTTCGGATGGCTTGAACACAACAGTGTTGCCAGCCAGCAAAGCTGGAATCATTGACCAGATAGGCATTTCTAGCGGGTAGTTCCAAGGCTTAATTATGCCGACAATCCCTACTGGCTCGAAGCTGACCGAACTCTGCTTCGTTGGCCACAAATCATGTGACAGCGAGATATTTTCGGGCGCAAGAACGCTAGGAGCTATATCACAGAAGTAATCGATGAAAGATGCTGATTCAATTACTTCTATATCCGCTTCTGGTAACGGCTTGCCTATCGCATACATAATATGTTGTTTGAGCTCAGTCGCTTCTCCAGAATCACCATACTGCTCTTTCAGCCAATCAGCCATTCGGCGGACAGTAGCGCACCTTTGTTCTATTGTCAGACTTGACCAGCCTGGGAGCGCCGCTTTTGCTGCTCCCACAGCCGCGTCAATTTCCAGTTTTGTCCCATCTGGTACAAAGGCAAATAATTGGCCTGTTCGCGGCGAATTGACACTCACAACATGAGCACTACTCACCCACTGTCCATTAATAAAGTTAGCTTTGTGTGTATGTTCTTTTTTCATAATTATCTAATCCTTAGATGAGAGTAATAGCCTGTTGCAAAGTCTAATGCGGAAGATGAAATAGCCCATTAAAAAATCGACCAGCTAACTCCGCGTATGCGCCTAACCGACCAGACCCTCCTTCTCTTGAGGCGTCTACTAATTTCAAACTCAATATGATTTCTTTTTGCCTACTTAGGGCGATTTCACAAAGCCTTTTGCTATGGGCTCGAAGCAGCGGCTCTAATTCTGCCCTGTATCTCGACATAAAAAATACAACCAGCAAGAACGATCCCGAGGTCACTATTGGGAAACATGAGACTGTGTTGCCCCAAACTGCTTTTAGAGATTCACCGAAGCCATCGCTGCTTTGCTGATAGTACTTATCTGCCCGCAGATCAATGTCTACGCACTCACCTTGTTGAACAACGTGGCGTATTACAGAATCAGAGATAGGCACAACTTCTAGCATCATCTCAAGTGCCATTGATGCGGCGCATCGCCTAAACATTGCGGAATTTCTCGACGCAAGGTTAATGGCGGTCTCCATTGCCACATCATCAAGCAAGACAAAATCCATGTCTTTGGCGGCCGCAGAGAACATCAGCCCTTCGAGAACATCTTTATTTGCGACCATTATTCGCAAATATTCATATAGTTCTCTATTTGTATCATAGCACGCGCGCCTGACTGCAGCGACGATCCTTTCATTGAGCCAGTTATAACCAACTGAGAATACTTCTTTGGATAACAGTTCTAAAAATTCGCTGTTAGCGAATTTCAGCATCGTTGGAATCTGAAACGTGATGCTTGAGTAGGACCCCATGTCAGTTAGACGCACTGTCAGCGTGCGCATCTTTCTATAGCCTTCGTCCACATCTGGCGAAACAACTAGCATTGCGACCGTAAGCTTCTTTTCTTCGCATAAAATGTCAGCCGATTCAATTTTTACTGGCACACCAGAAGACTTGAATGAAAATTTTCCACATCCAAGAGTATCGCAGCCTTGGAAGATGCAATCAGCATAACGCGCGATAAGTCTTTTTAGCTCTTCAATCAGATAGAAATCAACTTGGTCCGGCAGGGCCGAAATATTCTCAATACTTGTCTCAAGAAACGTCTTGTCTAGGTAGTCGAGAAGAACGATTTTTTCATTCTGCAGTCTATCGAAGAGATCCACTACAACCCCCTGAGTTGTCGATTTTGCTTATTTTCCTAAGCTGATATTGCGTCATTCCATGTGCGAACAGATCACGACATATAACGAATTCAAGTAAATTGCGGTTCGAAAGACGGATGGATCAAATGACCGATAGTCTGTGCTCATGATCGAATTGCATGCACTGCACACAGTCTCATGAATTATAGATACAGCCGTCCAAACTTGGACGGCTGTAAGATGTATCAGGTTGACTTTTGTCTTCAACTATTGTTATACCCACCCCCGCTCCGCCATGCTCACGACCGACTGCTCACCTACGATGAGGTGATCGAGCACCCGAACTTCAACGAGTGCCAGGGCTTGCTTGAGTCGTATCGTGATTGCCCTGTCACCGGCACTTGGCTCCGGGTTTCCCGACGGGTGGTTGTGGGCAAAGATGCAGGCTGCGGCGTTACGTCTGAGTGCCGCACGAACTACTTCGCGGGGATGTACTTCGGCGCTGTCGATCGTTCCTTGGAACATCTCTTCGATGCCAATGACACGGTGTCGTGTGTCGAGAAAGACGACGAGGAATACCTCATGCTGCTTCCCGAGGAAGTGAATGGAAAGATAGGTGCTCATCTCATGCGGCGCTGTGATCACAGGGCCGTGAATCGTTTGTTCGTAGAGGAGTCTCCTTGAGAATTCCAGTGCCGCAGCAAGCTTCGGGTGTGGATGATGATCCATATCTCCGAAGAGGAGCGTCACTAGCGACCCACGGTATAGTTCATTGGTTGCTTCTTCGCCAATGAGCGTTGCAACCAGTTCGCGATCATGTGCTGTTTTTGTATCCATTGTGAACCTCACGTTGAAAGAACAGTGGGTTCAGTAAACCGTGAATCGTAATTTCCGAAACGGCGTAAGAAGTTGCCAGCATAGAAAGGGCTTCTACCGTGCGTTGGTAGCAGCATCACCGTATCGTGTCTTCATGCAATCACACGAGACAGTCTCATACTTCGCACGGACGAACGGACGACAACCGCACCGCACATTCGGCATCAAGCAGAGTGATAGATCATCGCATGTCTACGTGATCGGAAAGACTGGTGCCGGCAAGTCCACGCTCCTAGAAACACTCGCCATGCAAGACGTGCAGCATGGGCGCGGCCTGTGCCTCATTGATCCGCACGGCGACCTAGCAGAGCGGCTCATCACGAGCGTTCCCGAACATCGGCGCGCCGATCTCATCTATCTCAATGCCCCAGACATTGGGCAGCCCTACGGGTACAACCCGCTTCGGCGTGTGCATCCATCACGCATACCGCTTGCCGTCTCGGGACTGCTCGAAGCATTCAAGAAGCTCTGGGATGAAGCCTGGGGAGTGCGCATGGAGCATGTGCTCCGCAATACCCTCTTTGCCCTGATCGAGGCAGGCGATGCCACCCTCCCCGACATCCTGCGGATGCTGACCGAAGATCGCTTCCGAGCCGAAGTCATCCGCAAGGTCAAGAACGAGCAAGTCCGGGAGTTCTGGACGGTGGAGTTCAAGGGCTACAACCCGAGATACAGGCAGGAAATGATCGCCCCCATACAGAACAAGGTCGGGGCGTTTCTGGCTGACCCCGTACTCCGCCGCATCTTAACCACGACCCCGATAGACCTACGGTTCCGCTCGATCATGGACGAGGGGAAGATCCTTGTGGTCAACATCGCCAAGGGGAGGCTCGGCGAGGACAGCGCAAACCTCCTAGGAGCGCTTCTCGTGACCACCGTGGGGCTCGCCGCCATGAGCCGCTCCGATGCCCCTGAGGAGCGCCGCAGAGCCTTCTATGTCTACATAGACGAGTTCCAGAGCTTCACCACCCTCTCCGTCGCCAACATGATCTCTGAGCTTCGGAAGTTCGGGGTCGCCCTCACGCTCGCTCACCAGCATCTTCAGCAGCTAGAACCCGACGTGCGACATGCCGTCTTAGGGAACGCTGGCACCCTGATTGCCTTTCGCCTGGGCGTGGAGGACGCGGCCCTCATCGGCAAGGAATTCGAGCCGCTCTTTCAGCCGCTCGACCTCCTCAATCTCCCTAACCACGACATCTACCTCAAGCTCATGATCGACGGAGAGCCGTCCCGGCCGTTTAGTGCCACGACCCTGCACCCGACCGCGCTCGATACACGGCAATGAGGACTGCTGCCCAATACGATTGATATCGGCTATTGATGTGGAATCTGACCGAGACCCACGCCCTGAATTCCCGGTGCTATGCTCATCCAGCGCACCAGGAATGGTGCCGCCTACATCTCATGGAGGGGCCATGAAGCTGTTACTGCGTCGCAGTCAAAAGCCGGGCGTCTTAGGGAAGGTCAAGTTCACACTTACCGTTCGAGCCGAGCTCACGGATGACGAGAAGACCGCAATTCGAGCATACCGATTCGGGAGAGTGCTGCTCTATGAGCGCAGACCATTCGGACGAAGAATTCTGAGCTGGCTCAATGTACTTGCCTACATTCGTCACTGGCTGATGAATCTCACGATTACCGTGAGTGACCTTGAATGTGGCAAGCGCATCGAATGCAAAGACATTCTCCACATGCTCTCGGTGGAAGCGGAAATCAAGGAAGCAGCAGCGACGTTCAAGACAATACTTGAATCCGCCAGACACTTCGGTGGCGAGGAAGTGATTGAGTTTGAATAGGTGAGCGCAAACTGGCTTAGCTTTCTCTCACGCTCTCCGAAGAGCATAGAACTCTCGGATACGCTAAATTGCTTGCGGCGCGTGACGGAATTGCATCGCACCTCTCGCTTCTCTAGCGATGAGAAGGTGATACCACTCATCGTCTCCATCATTGAAGACGTGCAACATCGGTGCGGGCGCACGCTAACGCGCCCCATGCAAGAGGCACTCTTCCACACCTTCTATGAACTGCTCTCGGAAGAGGTCGTGATTGGCAAGGTCATCGACGAGTCTGTCGTGCGCGCGGCTGATATTGATGAGCTCGTCCGCATACGACAGGGACTCAAGCGCTTCGAGCGATTTCTTGGCGCACAAGAGCGCCTCTTTCGCATCTGGCGAGAAAAGCTGATCAACTCCTTCCCTTCCTTACTTGCATACTTCCCGGACGCAGCATTCTGCGATCCTGATGAAGATGACGATGGGAACGCCATCGCTCTGCCAGAAGCCCATGCCTTTGAGCTTTTGGAGAATTTGCCGGAGCTACTTGAGCGAACGATAGGGACATTCTTTGATGATGACATCGTACACGCAGGCCTGTACCAGGACATGCGTGAAGCGCTCGAATCAAACATGGGCCTTGCATCTGGGATTACCGATGACGCTCGCGATGAGCGCAAGCTCAAGCTGACATTCCCGACAGAGAGTAAGCTCGTAAAGCCATCAGAACTCGTTGATGCCTACTTCAAAGGGACGCCGCTTCACGCACTCTTCTGCACGCCCATTCCGTTTGCCATCCCCTTCCCGGCACGTTTCGAGCATACGCACATAGTCGGCGGCACAGGCCACGGCAAGACCCAGCTCATGCAGTTCCTGATTCACCACGATCTTGTGCGCTCACAAGAAGATGGCAGATCGGTCGTCGTGCTCGACAGCCAAGGTGATTTGATTCGAGCTATCAGCCATCTTGACCTCTTTAACTATCCGGGCATGCCAGAGCGTTTCGTGCTCATTGACCCGAACGATGTTGAGTACCCCGCGTGTCTTAACATGTTCGACTTCAGCAGGGATAGGCTATCGGGATATGCGCCTGTTGATCGCGAGAAGATTCTCAATGCGACCGTCGAGCTCTATGAGTACTTCTTTGGCGCATTACTCGGCGCTGAACTCACCCAAAGGCAAGGACTCATCTTTCGCTACCTTGCGAGGCTCTTGATTGAGATACCTGATGCAACGATTCACACCCTACGGGAGCTCATGGAGAACGGCGAGAAGTTCCGCCCGTACATGGAGCGACTTTCTGGCACGGTAAGGAGCTTCTTCGCGACGCAATTCTTCGATCCGAAATTCCGAGAGACCAAGAAGCAAATCTTGACCCGCCTCTGGGGCGTCATGTCGAACGCCTCACTTGAGCGCATGTTCTCACACAAAGAGAACCGCATCGACATCTTCGACCTTCTCAATCAGGGCAAGATCATCTTCATCAATACGGCGAAGGACTTGCTCGGGCAAGAAGGCTCGGCGATCTTCGGCCGCTTCTTCATTGCCCTCATTTCGCAAGCAGCGGTGCAGCGTGCCGCGCTCTTGCCTCACGAGCGCAATCCAACATTCGTCTACATCGACGAGGCGCAGGACTACTTTGATAGCGGGATATCCAATCTGCTCAATCAAGCGAGGAAGTACCGTATTGGCCTACACTTCGCACACCAGAATCTTGACCAGCTCTCCCCCGATCTTCGGGCAAGCATGCTCTCGTCTACCTCGATCAAGTTTGCAGGAGGACTGAGTGCTAAAGACGCCAGCACGCTTGATTCCGACTTCAGGTCTGATCCCTCCTTCCTTCTCAGCCAGCGCAAAGAGAGGGGCAACACCCGCTTTGCCTGCTTTGTGAAGAACTACACGAAAAGCGCGCTTTCCATATCGATCCCGCTTGGATTCATCGAACGTGAGCCGCAGATTCCGGATGAGGACTATGAGTTCCTCATTGAGATTAACCGGATTCAGTATTGCGATGATGCTGCCTTCTATGACGAACCGGAAGAGGAACCGCTTCCGCCACTAGTGCAAGAGGCTCCAGCGAAAGCGAAGCGGGAGCCGCCCAAAGAAGCTCTGGCCGCTATCGCCCAGCCGGAAGTCGTGCCTGTTACGCCGCCAGAGCTTCCGGAGCCACTGGCAGCAGCGAGTGGCGAACGAGTCAAGGTGCGGGTCACCAAGCCAAAGGTCACTCAAGAGCCTGGGCGCGGCGGTCGGCAGCACAAGTATCTGCAGGGGTTGATAAAGGGGTTAGGAGAGGAACGGGGCTTTCTGGCCTCAACAGAAGCAACAATTCTCGATGGTGCCGGCCGTGTCGATGTGTCGCTTCGGCGGGATGATATGCGTGTCGCCTGTCAGATATCCATTACAACTACGAAGGATTGGGAGCTTGGCAGCATCGAGAAATGCTTTGCCGCTGGCTACACAGTGATTGCCTTGATCTGCGGTAGCGATCGACACCTCACCACGCTCTCAAAGTTCATTGAGGCGAATCTCGATGAAGCGTATCGGGGTAAAGTGCGATACGTGGCACCGGAAGCAATACCCGAGTTTCTTGACGGACTAGGCAAGCCTAGCCACACCGAGCAAGTCATTCGAGGCTACAAGGTTCGCACGGTCAAGCCTGGCAGCGATTCATCGGACGGAGCGGCGAGGCGTCGGGCAATCACGGAGGTCATTGCCCGGTCGATTAGACATACAAAGGAAGGATGATGAACACATCTACCATCCTTTCACATCGTCCACTACTTCGTAATGAGAGGTAAGTTCTCCAAATTGTCCCTCGTCGAATTGTCTCTCTTCGTCTTGAGGTAGTCGGTCGTCACCTGAATGACTTCAAGCTTTGCCCCCATCTGCCATTTGCCTTCTGCGTCCTTTGTCATTGTGGCGAAAGTCTTTTTCTTAGCGATGAGATCAACGACCTCTGGCCGCGTCATGTCAACAACACGTTTGAACTTTCCATCTGCGCCAACCTCGTGAACTCTCAGCTTCGCAATGTGCGTATTATCGCTGTTGTATTCAACTGCTGAGACGTAATAGTCGAAATTCGCCATAAATCGTTCCTCCCTGTCTAGTGTCTATCTCTACTTTGACGAAACCAGTGTGTGTCTATTCCATCACTTCTTTCGTGACCCACTCGCTTGCTTTACGACTTGATCCGATTCAAACAGAGCCGGATGGCGCGCAGCGAATCGCCCCGCTTTTAGCACTGACTTGCCACAGTCGAGCAGAAAGACCGACAGGAAGACAAACGCGGCGCCAAAGATGATGCGCATTGCAAGCGGGATGACTGCTACGGACGGATTGCCAATGCCAAGCATGAAAGCAAAGAGCATGGCCGAGATGAAGTATCCAGCACCGTAGAATAGCGCACTGAGTCTTCGCTTTCGCTGCGTGTTCACGTCGGCTTTCAGCCGAAGTCGACTTCCATCCTCGATGGGCTCCATGTGCTGCATTATATCGACTAGGCCGATAAAGACCTGGCTCGCAAATGGCATTGTACGTATGCGGCGAATCGTAGCCGCAGGTAGCCATACACCATAACTGTTTCGCACGAGCAGTTCGAGCGCCAAGTCATGCTTCTCAATGTCGGGCTTGAGCCATGCCTCGATTGAATCCTTGCGGCGCATGTGATGGGTATTGCCCAGCACAAACAGGCCACGCAGCACGAGAGGGATGACGAATGCCGCCAGCACAACTACAAGCGTAATTACTGGGTCAACCTTCAGCTTGTCGAGCAGCTCGACAAATGTCTTGTCCATTCAGTTGTATCTCCATGCTGAAGTTGCGGCTATCGAATCTGATCTAAGACAGGAATAGCCTACCCGCCCCCTCCGCCTCCGCCACCGTCTCCACCACCCCCGCCATCACTGACCGGGCCTGAGGCCGGCGTGAGCGTGCGTGCGCCCATACGCATGATGGGGCCAGTCGGTGTAGAGACATCAACGCCGAGCGTCTCTGCCTGCGTTTGAGCTTGCTCTTGCTTCTGCTGCATCGTTTGGACTGCGCTTCTGGCAACGTCCGACGATTGCTCAATGGAGGAGACTGAGAGTGCCTGCTGAATGTTGACGCCAGCAAGGCGATTCGTCGGGCTATCAAGTCCGCCCTGTACCCCAATTGCCATCGTGCCATCCCGACTCATCACGACATGATCGACTGATGCCTTCGGGAATGAATCTTTCTGCGATAGCGCTTGCGCCACGATGCCAGCGGCGAGCTTCTCTTCTTCGTGCTGGGTGAAGGTGCCAGCAGGGATGTTTGCAGAGGTACGCAAGCCGTTGAGTGCCTGGGTATACATGGCATGCGCTGGGTGGCCGGGCTCGGACATCATCGGCGCTGGCGTGTAGGCGTCGCGCTTCGACTGTTGGGCGATCTCCGTCTCAATCTCCGGCTTGTGTCCCGCTCCGCTGCCGGTGTTCTGCAACGTCACTTGCCGAATCTTGCCATGACTTGTGTCGTAGATCGTCACGTCTTGTGATGCGAGATTCAGACCGTTGCTCTGGAGCAGCTTCGGATCAAGACCAAGCCTGTCGAAGTCGAGACGAATTACATTCGGCGTCCCGGGATGCTGGCGCTTGAAACTTTCGATATTCGCGTCAATCGTTTCGATTACGGTTGTGCCGTATCGATTCGTGTAGTCTGAGTTGCCACTAGCGCCAAGCTTCGTCTTCTCCGGGGGCTCATCGAAATAGCATTTGGCGACGGCCTCTATGTTTGGAGAACTTGCCCAAGGCTTCCCGATGAACATATTTTGATTCTCATCGAGCCTAACGCCAGGGGCGAGCCTAAGACTCTTGCCCTCGCCGACCGTGCAGTCACCAACTTCAGAAACTCGACTGACAAGTTCCTTTCTCGACAGTGCTCCTGGTCTCTCACCATCGACGCGATCAGCGAGCGCGTTCCACGCGCTGATTGTTGCCATTGACTCGTCGCGACGCGCATTCTGTAAGTAGCGCTCTGCTGCCGGCGTCAAGTCTACGTAGCCGAGATCATTCTCCGTCCACATGGCAGTGCTTGCCGCCGTGTTGAGCTCGTTGAGCGAGACTTTCCGGAAGGGTGTCATCGCGGAGTGCGAGACCTCATGCCCGAGGACATAGGTGATGCGGTCAAGACGCTGCTCTTTGTTGTCTTTGAAATCAGAGAACAAGCCCGCGTCAATGTAGATCGACTTATCTGTCTCACTGAAGTGACCACCCGAATTGCTGCCCGGCGGGAGAATGCGGATCTGATCGAGTCGATCTGCCTTTGACTCTTCTGCAAGGCGGGTTTGCAGGTAGTTGGAAGAGAGGATCGACTCTTCGACCTCTGCACGTCGATTCGCCGGCAATCCTTCGGTAAGGTGTTGCAAGTGGGGCGGCAGCTTACTCGCCATCGAGTAGCTCTCCAGCCGACATGCTGATTGCGTAGACGCAATACTGGTAATCGTTCACGCCTGATCCGGTCTGCTGGATGTACTTGCGCACTTTCACGGTCGAGCTGAACCGCGTACCAGCCCGTTCCCTACTGAATACAAGATGCCCACCTGGCTGCTTCCAGCCGGAATGGCGGGTGTATCCAATCGCGATAAGCGATTGAGCGAAGGCTTCAAGCTCATAGGTGCAGACCGTCGCCCTTGCATTTCCTTCGACGTCTCCCGCCGAAAAGCTGATTGTGACTAGCGGGAGAGAATCATCCTTGCTTCTCTCGTCAATCTTTATCGTGTATTGCCACTTTTCATCAGCGGCACCGGTGTACCACCACCATCCTTGCAGTTCTGTATCCTGCTCTAGCCTCACCTGCATCACCTCTTCGAGACGACTGCGCGTCATATCTGGTGACGAGCGTATGCCGTCAACAAAGCGCAAGATGCGCTCTTCCAGCAACGTTGATGCAATTGATGGGCCTACTGTCTTCTCAGACATTGATTCTGTAGTCACGGGCACACCCTCCTTCTTGCCATCCTCTGATCCTGACGCTATTGCAGCCGCGTCGGCCGCTTCGGCTACCCGTGCAGCTTCCTCTGTCGCTGGATCGGATACTTCTGATCGAGCCTGAGTGCTTGGAGTAGGTTGCGCACACGCAGCCATGCCAATGACACTGAGCATCATGGCAAAGAGCGCTAGTGCTTTTTTCTTGTTCATAATTCCATGACTCCATTCTTGCTGCCAATCTTGCAAGTGATCAGTCTTCCTGCGTAAAGGATTCAATCTGCTTCTTTGCGCTTTCCACCTCAACACCAAAGGAGTCGAGCACATACATTGCTCTTCTGACCAAAACTAGATGCTCGGCACTCCCTGGGGCTTTCTTCTTGAGACTTGCGTCATAGCCAGCCATCCATTCTTGAATCTCAGCAAGGCCAACATCCGTGATTCCAGCATCGAGAATCATAGCCGCAGTCAGATTGGAGATGTAGCCCGGCTCAATTTGGTCGGCAGACTGAAGCTGCAATTGATACTCCATGTCTTTGCGCAGGGCTTTCCTCAATCCATAGCGAGGCGTGTTTATGACCCTCTCTGCGGCCTTTTTGTAGGGCGCTGGATTGGCATGTATCTTGGATACCTCAGACGGCAGCTTGCTATCCCTACAGATGCGCGCAATACCATTCCTGGCCTGGCTAACATCGATGCCATGCCGCGCAGCAGCCTCCGAGATCGACATGCCGCTAGCGACAGATGCCAGAACCTTTGCCTTCAAGTGATCGGTAATCACGCGCACCTCAGAGGTCAAGAACGGAAAAGCTCATTGAGCTCATGATGAGCCCACATGCACTGCGCGTAGAGGTCTTCATTGCCACTCATGTTATCAAGCAACTCAGCAAAGTACGTCTTCCTCTTGTTGTACCCAAGCGACTTGAGCACACCGTTACATAGCTTGCCCGCTGCCGCGTGATGCCCTTCTTTGTGAAGGTAGCAGCCAGCCGCGAACGCATCCTTGTAGAACATCTGCTCGGTGTCCGATTTTACTTCCGACTCAATAATTTCTCGAAGCTTGTTTGTGTCTACCTGCTTCATTATCGACCTCCACAGAGACTTTGACAGATGGCATACGGGATATGATCGGATCATGAGTCTAGCGGCGACACCTTTTTATACACATCGCCCCGAGCCCCAAAAAAGATCAACGTGATCTTCTTTTCTTCGTGATCCGGGAAATACACAAGACGATCATCACCTATTCGATAGCGCCAGAGCCCAGACAGATTGCTGGTAAGCGGCTTGACAGTATCGCCTACGGCTTCCATAGGAGCCTCAGATATCTTGCCGATTGCATCCAGTATGCGCCCCCTTAACTTGCCATCAGCTTTTGCTATGCACTTGAGAAATTCGTGTGAAAATCCCACGTACCAATCAGGTGGACGGCGACTGAAAAGCGGCCCATCGTGAGGCTCATGTTCTTTTAGCTCATCCCGCGCCCAAAGCAGACTGATGTATATCGATGGTGGGATATTTTCATCCCAGAATGCCTCTAGCACATCATCTAAGCTACCTGGGACACCGAAGTAAGTAACTGCTTTATCGCCCCCTTTCGCTACACGAGCGACTTTTTCTCCCAAGACCTGAGATAGGCCGTCAGACTCTCCTTGCAAGAGCTTTGTTAGCTCTATTGTTAGCCGATCTCCGTTTCTGGCCGCTGCCTCTTCCTTGCTTGGCTTGAAAAATGATTCCGGCACCGCAAATGCAAATAGCGGCCAAAAGACCATCATAATTCCGGCCACCAGAAATTTCTTCGGCCAAGAAATCTTGTTGTTCATTAAAAATCCGCACGCGAGCAAGAACCCTGCTCCGAGATATGCGATTAGATATGGTAAGGCCGCCATGTCAGTCTCAAATCTCGCTAGCGAAAGCGTGGCTCTTCCCAACCATCATCATCTTCATCCGTGCCTGCTGCGTCCGGATCGAGAGTGAGAATGGTCAGCGTCCGACCGAACTTGCCGAGACCGATCACTTCCTCTATGAGCCCGGCTTTAGAATCTGCTCCTGGAAACCAATCGCTCGCTTGACTGCTGTCGCTATCTTCACCGCCTCGCAGAATCGCTTCCTGGTCTTGAGACAGGCGACTCGTTGCACTGTCAACGGGGACTTTTGCATTGCGCAGAAGCGGTCTAGCCCAACCAACATGCGCTTGCATAGGGTAGGCCGCACAGAATTCGACTTTGCCTTGGTAAGCTTGGACGATGCCGACTGGAAGCTGCCCAATCTCTGCATAGCGGAGCGCAGCGGCGGTCAATGACGTTTCGCATTGATTGGCAATATGGAGAACTGCCTCTAATCCGTCGCGACTGCGGCCAATCAGAGATCGGCACAACTCCTTCGGCATGAGCAGGCATGCTGCGAAGTGATCGGCTTCTCGCTCAATGTGATCCGCTGCTTCGAAACCAGCATGCGACGCATGCTCGCCACCATTGCGGAACACATGCTCGGGATGACCATCCAGCATGTAATGGCCCAACTCGTGGGCTATGCTGAAGTGTTGAAAGCCGATGCTATCGATATATGTAGCGTAGATGATTGCGAACTCGTCCCCGGATCGAACCAACCAACCGGAGGCACCCTTGATCGAAGCAGGCTTAGCGTGTACTTGAATGCCAAGATGTTCGGCCAATTGTTGCGGCTTGACTGGTAAAGCTGCTATCCCTGCATCATGCAAAAGCTCTTCTGCTTTTGCCTCAATCGTTCGACGCCGCAAACTATCCATCGCTTGGCGGTCTCCTATCAGCTAGTGATTTTGCTACAGCTTCTAGCATCGATATCTCGTCTTCAGTGGCATTTGGGAGATGTCTTGCTATCCGCGTAGCGGCGGTGGTTGCATCGGGTGTATCAGTGATACCCATTAAGTAATCAGTGCTGACACTTAACGCCTTAGCCAGCCGCCTCAGGTTATCAAACGATGGCTTTCGAGAACCACTCTCGAAGTGAGAGATCGTGGTCGCTGGTAGACCTGCAAGCTTGCTTAAGTCTCCCTGGGTTAGTTCACGTAGCTCACGGGTCGCCTTTAGGCGGGAGGGAAAGTCTGATGCCATTGCCGGCCCCTTGGTCTGGTCGTTGTCAAAGCATACTTGACGGAGTCGACAATTATGTTATTGTCGCTTCCGTCAAGCTTTAGTCGTCGGGAATACTCCCGGCGGGCTTGGCTGAGGATTGTATCTATGAGTACCCGCAAGCCGATTGGAACGACTGCCCGCACGGGCGAAACCTGCCCGGAGAGTGGCGTCTGGAAGCCGAGTGGCTACAACACGACCGCTCCGATCGCGAAGGGCAACCGCATGCCGCCCTACAACGGTCAGGCGGTTACCTGGGTCTTGACCCAGTACGCCTGAGGTCGTGGCTACGTCAGGGAAGAGGGCACGCCCACTCCGGTGGGCGTCGTCTTTTGTGACCTAACGGCGCCTTTCCTAGCTTTCATAAGTCCGAGCCCATCACCGAGCCGACCGTGCGAGCTTGTGACGGGTCGCGTCAGAAAACCCCTACCCCCGATACCGGCTTTCCCTGATAGCCCCCGGCATGCGCCCGAGGCATCCTGTCTCCACCCCGGCAGCACGGCCGAAGCGTCCACCGGGACGCCGCTCCGCACCATCATCGGCCGCGACCTTGAGCAAGTTGCGAAGCTGTGCCGGGGTTCTCTAAGAACCCCTCCACCGCCCTCCTGTGGGCTTCCCTAGCGATACTGGCCCCAAGCTCCCACCCAGCCCATGTGCCGGGGTCGATCTGGAGGGAACGGGCTGCCTCGCGCTGAGAGAGGCCAAGCTGACGCCGCCTAGCGACCAGCCGACCGGCGAGCGTCCCCTCATCGACCGGCTCCGGGTCATAGCCGAGGAATGCGACAAGGGCAGGGATGAACCGAATCTCGGGCTTCCTCTGCCCCGTCTCCCAATTGTGAACCGTCCAGGCGTTCACGCCGAGGCGCTGCGCCGCCTCCTCTTGGGTGATGGCGAGCATGAGCCGGCGACGGCGGATGTGGTCGCCCAAGCTCTTCGGCTCGAAGTCCCATGCTTTCTGAATCAGCGACTTACGCCGAATCCTCACGTATGGCAAAAAGGCAACGCCTCTATGCCCCTGCGGCTGGGCCGGCGATCCGTCCGGCCGCTGCCGCTGCCATCCCGAAGCGATCGCACGCTATCGCGGCAAGATCTCCGGGCCGCTGCTCGAACGCATCGACCTGCATCTCGACGTGCCGCGACTGTCGCCCGCCGAACTGCGCCCCGACGCACCCGCGGGCGAATCCAGCGACGTCGTCCGCACCCGCGTCGTCCGTGCGCGCGAAGTGCAGCGACAACGCGCCGGCCGCTGCAACGCGCATCTGGATCAATCCGAAACGAACGCGGTGTGCCGGCTCGCGCCCGATGATCAATCCATGCTGGAGAACGCGATCGACCTGCTGCAACTCTCGGCGCGTTCGATGCACCGAATCCTCCGCGTGGCCCGCACCATCGCCGACCTCGCCGGAAGTGCCGATATCCTCGGCCCGCACGTTGCGGAAGCCATCGGTTATCGGCGCGGGGAGAGGGCGACTCCGACAAGGGCAGCATGAAGAAGTCTTGACGAAAATTGCCCTGACCCTTTTATTTGAGACATTAGAAGCTTGGCCTAGCGATATGATCGTTCTCAAAAACACGTGAATTTCGCGGCTCGGTTGTATCTATTTCAAGGCGCTCTGCAAATAGGCGTAGGTAGTCTATTCGTTCAATGTCCTCATCGCGTTTCTTGGCGATCCGCTTTGCAGCACCACCAGGAGAGCCGAGCGCAATGATCTTGGCGCGAGGGTGCAACTGCATGAAGAGATCGCACTCCTCTTCAACCCCATTCATGCCGCCAATAAAAACACCCGCCTCAAACTCACCCTCCATCATGCTTTTCCGCATAGATTGAAGGCTTCTCTCTCGATCATCTTGGACTGCATCGACATAACGAACATTTGCAAAACGTTCGTTCTCTTGTGGGAAGAAGTCCTGAAAGAGTTTGCTCTGGAAGAGCAGCACGGATTGCGCATACTGAACACCTAGGTCTTCGCACACGCTCCACACCATAGGCGTGATAGCAGGATGCCCACCCCACACAATCGGACGCCTTCCTAATGCAACGACAAGGAGTTCCCTCACCGCGAACTGTATGAGGAAAGGATCAGCATCCTCATAGTAGGTGCCACGCCCTGCAACAGGGATGCTTGCTGATAGAAAAATGGCGCTCATGGAGTCTCCCATCCTGCGAATGTCCAGCCCGCTTCACTCGCTTTAACCCATCTTGCCGATGGAACATGCTCCCCTAGCCAACGTAGATGCTTTTGCCAGTTCGGACGAATCCCTAAATGATCGTACACAACCGCCGCATGGTCTCCTTGAGCCCTATCGAGCGCCTCTTGGGCTGTTAGGGAAGTTGGCACACCTATTCTTGGCTGCACTGCAATCTTTCGCCCTGTAGCCAGCGTTACGTGAAGTGTTCGATTCGCGCTGATGCGAAGAAGTCTTCCGCCAATTTTGGTAACCGCATCCTGGACAGAAGTGATTAGTGAGATGTGTCTTACCGCTTGGCTTGTAATTCTCACTTTCTCAATCTGGTGACAGATTCTCTCCACTGCCGATGCCGCCAAAGTGCCATCTGCATTGATTTCCGAGCGTATCAACTCCACGCGGCTCGCCGTTCCTGTATGGATCGAAGGCGTGGAATCAGGCCAATCGACACTGAGTATGCCAACTCCTTTTGAGAGAGCCCTGCCCCACTCGGCCATTGTCCAGCGACTTTCAAAGTATCCTGGCGTCTGCAACAACACGAGCACATCCGAATCGCATAGCTGGTGCCACAATTCATCTTGGAATTCTTCCGCGACGTTCACGCTATGCGTATCGAGGAACACGTCAAAACGTCTCGCAGATATTTCGCCGAATAGCTGAACTGCGGCTGGCGTTGACTCCGTTCTTCTGTAGCTTAAAAAAACTCTGCGCGTCCGCAACATGAGCCCCAAACTACTCAATATGGCAGGCACAAGTTGCGCACTCGCTTTGTCGTAAAGCAGGCAGTTGATCGTCTTCAGCGACTCTGGAATCTCCGCCCCCACGCGCTTCTCGCTTGATGCAACAGGTAAGACAGGAATTCTGGAAGTATCGAAATGCACCTGAAGGTCTGTCGCCACTACATCGGGACTACCAAAGAAGACGGCCACGGCAGCCGACCTATCCCCCGGCTCAAATTTGTGCGGATTTATGTGAAGGAGAAGGTCTGTTCCGTATGTAAGCTGAAAGTCGTTTGCTGCCGTCTTCAATCCGTCCGTCAACAGGTCCAATTGCTCTTCAGTCGGATCTCCGAGCACCGCTATCTCGTAGAGGGCCATATCACAACCTCACTAGGTAAGTAATTCGTCAAGCCATTAGAGCGGGCGCAGTTTGTCTGTCGACAAGACCCACCGATCAAACCCCGCGTAGTCGCCTGCATTACGGTGCAAATAGAGAGTTCCTGCCGAAGACACGGTACGCCCGGTTACATCGACATACGGATACAAGCCCAGATATTCAACCCCAGCGAAGGTGGTCTGATTTTCGCTGCGGGAAATCGGCAAGATCGCCACGTTTGAATTGAAGCCGTCAAAATATCCGATTTCCCACGGCATCCATCGCGAAGTGGTTGCATTTTCAGAATGCGCATAGAAAAGAGATTTGCACTGACGCATACGCATGCGAAGCTTTTCGGCAGTCTTCGGCGTTACGTTGCTACGATCCAACAGAGGATCATCAATCCAATCAACGTAGACTGTTTTCCCGATAGATTCGAGAACAGATTTGACTCCTAAGACCAAGTCGCTATCTAGCTTCGAGTGGGACAAGAAAATGTCAAAGCTGCTTCGGGTTGTTTTCCGTGCTTCACGCAAGATTTCACTTGCACTTTCCATCGAAGCAACAACCTTAGTGCGTGCGGCCGCTTGCCTTACCATCGCCTCTGAAAGTAACGCCATATTGATTCCAGTCAATTAATTTCGCTAGCACGCCACCGTTACCAGCAGACCGACCGACCTCACACTTAGTTAGGCGTGCGCCATTTCTTCTTGACATGGGAACGCGAACGAGCCGTTGCGTCCACGCAAGTCATAAAGATCTGCCACCTGACGTTCAAACTGACGTTGCCCTCCGTAGCTGGGGTGCCGAACCAGCGTCACTGCGCACTGGCTGGCGACCCGCGCCGCGGCACCAAACGCATCGTTGCCCACTGCGAGGACACGGCGCGGCCTCAGCAAGTCCAACAACAAGCTCAGGATTTCCTCTCCAGCTTGGCGCTCGCGCACATTATGCTGACGATTCGTAAACGGTGATCCGGCTTCGTGGGGGTGCAAAGGAAACACATTCCAGAGAAATATGGGCTCATCGATCTGATCGAGCATGCCCCATATCACCGCAGCCGTTCGTTCGGAGACGGCTTCTCCCACCGTCTGCCGTTCTGCGCGCACATTCCAGCGCTCTGCATGCCGAGAAACGTGTACGTCATCGGTCAGTGCAAGACCCGTCCGTCGCCCACCGCGGTATCCAAGGTCACGACCGATCCACACCGCATCAACGGCTGTCTCCGTCGCCTTCGAGACGACCGCAGACAATGCCTTCGCACGGCGCTGTGGTGCGTCCTGGCGATCATGCACTTCGCAGCGATCAGAGTAAGGGTTAAATGCATTTTCAAAGCGCAGAGACGATACTGCCTTGACGAAAGGATGAACGCTCATGCTTTGCCCTCCAGTGGTTCGTATTGCAGAGTCCTGGCTTTTCGATCACCGATCACAAACCCGCCCTTCGCTTCACGCACCTGACGAAAGACGTCATACCCTTGAAGAATGGATCGTTCCCACAGCTTCATCGGGCACCGCTCAACCTCGTACCCAGCAACAAATTCCTGGACCGTTTTGAGGATGCCCAACGATACGCGATCATGACCCTCAAAGTAATCCAAAGCCTTGGCACGAGAAAACAACCAAGCCGTCAGCCCTTCTTCGACAACGATTGCCCGGCCACTATCCTGCTCTTCGTCATACTTCTGGTTACTTTTTCGCTTGTGCTTGATAAGTGCTCTGAACACCGGTGACCAGTGAAGAATAGCGGCATTTGCGAGATGAAACACGTCGTGAAACCGGTAGCCATCGGGATCAGCGATGTTATCAGTCAAAGGGTCGCCGATGAAGACGCCGTTCCACTTAAGATAGCTTTTGCCGCTGGACCGCTGGTCGATTCGAATACGAAAAACAGGGGGTAGCTGCTCTTCTTCTTTGAATTCAGCATCGAAGTTGATGAGGTCAGCGATTTCTGGTTCCAAGAATGCGCTGCGCGCCTTCCGCAAGTTCGCTTGGACGACGTTCGAAAACGTCAGCCCCGTCGCATGAAGCGCATCAAGGTAGTGCCTTGCGAAGCTGACTAATGCGGACATCGAGGGCTGGCCCTGCATCAGTTTTGCGGTCGCCACCCCCAGCGATGCAAGCGTCGCATCCAGCTCGGGCGATGTCACCGGAACCACCACCGTGGCAATGGATCCCGTTGCAAGATCACTCGCAGCCAGTGCCGTTGCATATTTCCCGTCACCCACCGCTTGCTCGAAGACAGCATCCAATCCAATGCCGCAACGACGACACAACGCGGCCAAATACCAGAGCGTGTCGCCAAACTCTTCTTCCGCAGCCCGGCGGTATTCCGGAAACCCCTTCTTGTCCCGGATATGCTTCTTGGCCGTTGACATGATGCCGCCCACCTCGCCAAAAAGACCGTGTTGCACCGGCCGCAAGTCTATTGCATCGAGCACATCGGTCGGCACGATCTGCGATGCATAGTCCGACAGCAGGATGGAACCGTTTGTAATCGATGGCTTATTCACGAAGCGATATCCATTCGAATGGGGCACCCTGGTAGCCAGGATCGCCAAGCGATGCGACCCACTTTTCCACTTGTGCGATAAACTGCGGGTCGTCAAATACACAGTAGCCTGGACCTTTCTTAAAAAGAGAGTGGCCATTGGTGGCTATCAGCCTCTCTGGGATACGTGGCCCGCTGCCGCCAAAATAGACGAAATCATCGCTCAATAGCACCCGGTTCACGCCCGTGTCGCGGGCAACATGATCGGAGCGTCGCGTGCCGTCGGCATTTGAATGAAAGGAGTCGCGCTGACACCATTGCGTATTCTTCGCATTCCGAAAGTAGATGTTGTCGCCGCAGCTCTGCTTACGACTGCCCGTGCGATATGGCTTCTTTGATCCAAAGCGTGGGTCGTTATCGTATTCGTTGAACGTCAGTATCTCGGTGACGTGCATGGCATAGACGAGGTGTTTCCCGCGTCGAACTTTTTTGTCGTCACTGCCCGTGCCGACAATCCAATCGCCGACCTGCGCCGATTTGCGAATCTTGGGTTTGCAGGTGGCTAGGGTGCACCATCCATAGAACGGATTGGGCGCAAATCCGCTGTCGTACCGAACAACGTATGAGTAGAGTCTCACCCGCAGGGGTGCCTCTTGAGCGGGACAGGTGACCACGGACTTCCATCGGGCATCTCACAGCTGTCCCTGCCATTGATGGCATCAATGATCGAATCGCCATTCCATCCCACAACGGCGTCGGCGTACTCCTTCAACGCATCCGGGAGTTCGCAGCCTTTGTCGCCTTGCTGCCAGACGCCGATGATGCGCATGCCCTGCTTCGCGGCGTACTCGATCTCCCAGTTGACCCATTCGCTGTTCTTAGTCAACGGCGATACGTAACAAATGAAAGTTCCGGCCCACTTGATCAGTGGCGCAAGGATGCCGGACTTGATGTAGTCCGGATCCTTGGCGTTGTTGAACTTACCCGTATGGATCGATGCATCGCGAATGGTCATCCCCTTCGTCGCGAGCAGATCCTTCAGCTTCTGCAATCCAGAATCATCTTCATGGACGTGACTGATAAACACGTTCTTCAAATCGGCCACAGGCCCTCCTCCCGTGCTCCGCGGAGGCATGCCGCCTCCTGTCCATTTGCGAGCCACACTAGCTAACTTTGACCCATCCTTCAACAGGAAAGCGATGCTCGGCATGGCTGCCGACACAACAAATGATCAGCTTTTCGAGAGAGGCACTTCGGCCCCCTGAATCTGGGCGATAAGCCGCGACCCTAAGCAAGTTGCGAAGCTGTGCCGGGGGACTCTAAGAACCGCTCCAGCGCCCTCCTATGGGCCTCCCGCGCGATCCTTGCCCCGAGTTCCCACCCGGCCCAGGTGCCGGGGTCGATCTGGAGGGAGCGGGCTGCCTCCCGCTGAGAAAGGCCAAGCTCCCGGCGCTTAGCGACCAGCCGACCGGCGAGTGTCCCCTCATCGACTGGCTCCGGGTCGTAGCCGAGGAACTCGACGAGAGCCGGGATGAACCGAATCTCGGGCTTCCTCTGCCCCGTCTCCCAGTTGTGAACCGTCCAAGCGTTCACCCCGAGGAGCGCTGCTGCCTCCTCTTGGGTGATGGCGAGCATGAACCGGCGGCGGCGGATGTGCTCGCCCAAGGTCTGCAGCTCGAAGCCCCATGCTTTCTGGATCAACGACTTACGCCGAATCTGCACGTATGGCAAAAAGGCAACGCCTCTATGCCCTTGTGGCTGGGCGGGCGATCCGTCTGGGCGGTGTCGCTGCCATCCGGAAGCGATCCTGCGCTATCGCGGCAAGATCTCGGGGCCGCTGCTGGAACGCATCGACCTCCACCTCGACGTCCCGCGCCTGCCGCCCGCCGAATTGCGCCCGGACGCCCTGCCCGGCGAATCCAGCGAGACGGTCCGCAGCCGCGTCGTCCGCGCCCGCGCAGCCCAGCTGCGGCGCGCGGAGCGACTGAACGCCCACCTCGACCAGGCGCAGACGAATGCCGTTTGCCGGTTGGCACCGGATGACCAGGCGATGCTGGAGAACGCCATCGACCTGCTGCAGCTCTCGGCGCGTTCGATGCACCGCATCCTGCGCGTCGCCCGCACCATCGCCGATCTGGCCGGCAGCGACGACATCCTCGGGCCGCATGTGGCGGAGGCGATCGGATATCGACGCGGCGACCGCGCGAGCCCGTCGCGGGCCGCCTGAGCGCGCCCGATCGGGAACTGGCGGTCGCGGCGACCGCATGCGATGGTGCCGCTCTCGCGACCACGGAGCACCCACATGGCCTCATCCCACGGCGGCTGCCTCTGCGGCAACGTGCGCTTCACCGTGGACTGGCCCAGCGTGTGGGTCGCGCACTGCCACTGTTCAATGTGCCGGCGCGCGCACGGCGCCGCGTTCGTCACCTGGTTCGGGATGGCGGAAGACCGCGTGCGCATCGACGAGGCCGCCGGATCGCTGCGCTGGTACGTCTCCTCGCCCGGCGCCGAGCGCGGCTTCTGCACGCGCTGCGGCAGTTCGCTGTTCTTCCGCTCTCAGCGCTGGCCGGGCGAGCTGCACATCGCCCTGGCCAACCTCGACGGCGACGCGGACCAGGCGCCGATGGCGCATGTGTTCTGGGACACCCACGTGGACTGGGCCGCGGTGGACCCGGGCGACGGCCTGCCGCGCAAACCGGCGCCGGACGTCGATTGAGGTCCGTGATCACGCAGAGCGACTGTGTCCCCGGTCGGTCGCGATCGATGATGCGTCGCGCGTGCCCGGACGGTTCACGGATCGTGCGCGCGAGAAGCCCTGCTCCTGAAAGCGAAGCGGCCGGCTCGACGCCAGCCGCTTACTGCGACGCGCTTCGACTCAGCGCGAAGTGCTGATGCCGTTGCGTTCCAGGCGCTCGCGCATCTGGCGGCGCTGGCCGACGGTCATGCACTTCTGCTCCGAACGATTCGAGCCGGTCCGCTTGACGATCTCGCAGATCATCCGGTTGTCCTCTGCGCGATTCACCGCGGCGTCGACCGCTGCCAGCGCATTCGTGAGCCGGACCTTGCCTTCCGGACCGAGGTCGTCGATCGACGTCTTGTCCCCGAGCACGGCGAGGACGTCGTCCTGGCGCGCGAGGATCGTCTTGCGCTCCTCTTCGCTGTACTGGGCGTAGTTGCCGGACTTCCTTTCGATGGCCTGGCGAAGATCGGCCTGTTGTGCGCGGATCTGGTCGGGCGTCACCGAAAGGATGGCGGCGTCTTCGGCGAAGGCGGGCGTACAGAAGGTGGACGCGGCGAGGAGAACGAGGGAAAGCGGAATCCGCATGCGAAATCCAGACGAACGGAGGGGTTCCGCATTCCAGCACACCCGACGCCATCCCCCACCCTGACGAAGGTCATGGTAGGGGGATGAAGCGTCGTTGCGTTCAGCTCGCTGCGTTCAGGCAGCAGCCGCCGGTCGATCGTGGAACTGCTCTTCCTCGGTCGACCCCTTCAGCGCCACCGTCGACGACTGCCCGCCCTGGATCGTCTGGGTCACGCTGTCGAAATAGCCGGTGCCGACTTCGCGCTGATGCTTCACCGCGGTGAAGCCCTTGTCGGCAGCGGCGAACTCGGCTTCCTGCAGCTCGACGAACGCGCTCATCTGGCGGCGCGCATAGCCGTGCGCGAGGTTGAACATCGAGTAGTTCAGCGCGTGGAAGCCGGCCAGGGTGATGAACTGGAACTTGTAACCGTAGCTGGCGATTTCCTTCTGGAACTTCGCGATCGTGGCGTCGTCGAGGTTCTTCTTCCAGTTGAAGCTCGGCGAGCAGTTGTAGGCCAGCAGCTTGCCGGGGTACTTCGCGTGGATCGCTTCGGCGAACTTGCGCGCGAACTCGAGATCCGGCTTGCCGGTCTCGCACCACACCAGATCGGCGTAGGGTGCATAGGCGAGGCCGCGGCTGATCGCCTGGTCGAGGCCGTTCTTCGTCTTGTAGAAACCTTCGACGGTGCGCTCGCCGGTGCAGTGCGGCACATCGTTCGGGTCGATGTCGCTGGTCAGCAGGTCGGCGGCCTCGGCGTCGGTGCGGGCCACGATGATCGTCGGCGTGCCCATGACGTCGGCGGCGAGGCGCGCGGCGACGAGCTTCTCGACGGCCTCGCGCGTCGGCACCAGCACCTTGCCGCCCATGTGGCCGCACTTCTTGACGCTGGCGAGCTGGTCCTCGAAGTGCACGCCCGAGGCGCCGGCCTCGATCATCGCCTTCATCAGCTCGAACGCGTTGAGCACGCCGCCGAAACCGGCCTCGGCGTCGGCCACGATCGGCTGCAGGAAATCGACATCGCCGGTGCCTTCGGCGCACTGGATCTGGTCCGCGCGCAGCAGCGTGTTGTTGATGCGCTTGACCACCTGCGGCACCGAGTTCGCCGGATACAGCGACTGGTCCGGGTACATCTCGCCGGCGATGTTGGCGTCGGCAGCGACCTGCCAGCCGCTGAGGTAGATCGCCTTGAGGCCGGCCTTGACCTGCTGCATCGCCTGGTTGCCGGTGAGCGCGCCCAGCGCGTTCACGAAGTCCTCGGTCTGCAGGTACTTCCACAGCTTTTCGGCGCCGAGGCGGGCGATGGAGTGGTCGACCGGGATCGTGCCGCGCAGGCGGACCACGTCCTCGGCGCTGTACGGGCGGGTCACGCCGGCCCAGCGCGGATTGTTGGTCCAGTCCAGCTTCAGTTGTTCGGCGGTGGGGAGCGTGGTCTTCATGGGCGTGGTCTCGCGTGGGAGGTGAATGCGGTGGGTTCTTGTTGTAGGAGCGCCGGAAGGGGCGGCCGCTTTCCACGGCTCATGTCGCGCCTTCCGGCGCTCCTACAAAGACGGCGGATCAATCGATGCGTTCGTACGCCGGCAGCGTGAGGAAGTCGGCGAGGGTGTCGCGGTGGGTGAGGTCGGCCAGCAGCGCGATCGCTTCATCGACGCGCTCGGCGCCGACGACCGAGGCGTCGCCCTTGAGCTTCGACGGCAGCCCGATCAGCGCGCGTTCCAGCAGCGCGAAATCGACCGGCGTACCGTCGTCGAGATGCAGCGGATCGCGGCCGTCGTCGGCGAAATGCAGCCACTGCCAGAGCTGCGCGCGCGAGATCTCGGCGGTCGCGGCGTCTTCCATCATCCCGTGGATCGGCACGCAGCCGTTGCCGGCCAGCCACGCCGCGAGATAGCGCACGCAGACTTCGACGTTGCCGAAGAAGCCGGCCGTCGTGATCGTGCCCAGCGACGGGCGCAGCAGGTCTTCCGCGCTCGCACGCACGTCCTCGCGCGCGACGTGCTGCTGGTGCGGGCCGGGCATGCGCGCGTCGAAGATGCGGCGCGCGGTCTCGACCAGCCCCGGATGCGCGACCCACGTGCCGTCGTGGCCCGTCGTCGCCTCGCGCAGCTTGTCGGCCTCGACGCGCGCGAACGCGGCGGCGTTGGCTTCCGGGTCGCGCGGGTTCGGGATCTGCGCGGCCATGCCGCCCATCGCGTGCGCGCCGCGCTTGTGGCACGTCTGGATCAGCAGCTCCGAATACGCCTTCAGGAACGACTGCGTCATCGTCACCTGGCCGCGCTCGGGCAGCACGCGGTCGCGGTGCCGGCGCAGCGTCTTGATGTAGCTGAAGATGTAGTCCCAGCGGCCGCAGTTCAGGCCGACGATGCGGCTGCGCAGCGCATGCAGGATCTCGTCCATCTCGAACGCCGCCGGCAGCGTCTCGATCAGCACCGTCGCCTTCATCGCGCCCTGCGGCAGGTTCAGCCGCACCTCGATCTCGTCGAGCACGGCGTTCCACAGCGCGGCCTCTTCCATGCACTGCAGCTTCGGCAGGTAGAAGTACGGGCCGCGGTCCTTCGACACCAGCGCGGACGCATTGTGGAAGGCGAACAGCGCGAGGTCGAAGAGGCCGCCGCTCATGCGCTGGCCGTCGACCAAGACGTGCTTCTCGTCCAGGTGCCAGCCGCGCGGCCGCACGATCAGCACCGCGCGCTCGGCCTCGGGCTTCAGCCGGTACTGCTTGCCCGGCTTGCCGTCGATCGCCGGCGCGTCGAACTCAAGCGTCCCGGCCACCGCCGCGCGCAGCGCAGTCTGGCCTTCGATCAGGTTCGCCCACGTCGGCGAGGTCGAATCCTCGAAGTCGGCCATGTAGCAGTTCGCGCCGGAGTTCAGCGCGTTGATGACCATCTTCGGATCGACCGGGCCGGTGATTTCCACCCGCCGGTCCAGCAGCGCGGCCGGGATCGGCGCCACCCGCCAGTCGCCCTCGCGGATCGCGCGGGTGTCCTCGCGGAAGGCGGGCAGCGCACCGGCGTCGAACTCGGCCTGGCGGCGCTGGCGGGCGGCCAGCCGCGCCTGACGCTCGGGCTCGAAGCGGCGATGCAGGCCGGCGAGGAAGGCCAGTGCCGCGTCGGTCAGCAGGGCGTCCTGTCCCTCGGCACGCCCGGAGAGGGCGATGCCGGGCAATGCGGGCGAGGCGTCGGCCTGCGGCCTGAGGACGGCGGACATGGGTGGCTCCGGAACGACGTGGGAGGCTCACCATCCGTCCGGGTACTGTATTTGACAACACAGTTTTGGCAATGTGTTTCATAAGAAATGCAAATACAACGACTTCGACCAAGGTCGAATACGGCGCAACTCATTGATTTTGCATTGCAACAACGACGCGGAACCCTCCGTTCGTCCGAAACCGCGAGCGCAGCCATGACCGAAGAGACCGTCCCCAGCCCCCGCTTCGGCTACAAGGCCGACCGCCTGAAGCCACTCCGGGCCTTCTGCCAGGTCGCCCGGCTGGGGTCCGTCTCGCGCGCGGCCGAGGCGCTCTACCTCAGCCAGCCGGCCATCACCCTCCAGCTGCAGGCGCTGGAACGGGAACTGGGGGTGAAGCTGTTCGAGCGGGTCGGGCGCCGGCTCGCGCTCACCCGCGAGGGCGACGCCCTGTACGAACTGGCCCGGCCGCTGGTGGAAGGCATCGATCGCCTGCCGGACGCCTTCCGCGAGCAGATCAAGGGCCTGGACGGGGGCGAACTGCATGTCGCCGCGGGCAGTTCGACCATCCTCTACCTGCTGCCGAAGATCGTGGAGGCCTACCGCCACGCCCACCCGGACGTGCGCCTGATCCTGCACAACGTCACCGGCGCCGGCGGCCTGGACCTACTGCGCAGCGACAGCGTGGACCTGGCCGTGGGTTCGATGCTCGACGTTCCCGCCGACCTCGACTACGCCCCGGTCTACCGCTTCGAGCCGATGCTCATCGCCCCCCGCGGCCATCCGCTGGCGACGAAGGCCGACCTCAAGCTCGAAGACCTCTCGCCCTACGGCCTGATCCTGCCGCCGCAGCGCCTCACCACCTACCGCCTCGTCGACCTGGTGTTCCAGCAGAACCGCGTGCCCTACACCGTCGCCCTCGAAGTCGGCGGCTGGGAAGTGATCAAGCAGTACGTCGCGATGGGCCTGGGCATCAGCATCGTCACCGCCATCTGCCTCACCGACGCCGACCGCGACCGCCTCGCGATCCGCTCGCTCGCGAAGTATTTCCCGTCACGCAGCTACGGCGTGGTGGTGCGCAAGGGCAAATACCTGTCCCAGCAGGCGCGGGATTTCATCGAACTGATCCGGCCGCAGATGCTGGCGTCGCGGGGGTACGACGAGACGGGGCATTCGGAGAGGTGAGGGTTGCGGCATACCTGTCGGATTTGACAGGTGGAAGCCAAGGGTCGCCGGGGGCAGATTCAAGATATTGTGTAAGTACGCATTATATATCGATAGCGAAAATCACTTTCTGACAGGCAATCACCAGTAGGCCATTGGGATTCCGGGAAAGCACACCTTACAGATATCGATTCTTCTCACTAGCGACCACCAATATCCGAAACGCGTTACACATCATATTGTGTTTCTCAAACCAGTTAGAACTCACCTTCAAGGGATTTTCTGTGCCGAAAGCCGTTACCTGTATGTTCCAAGACCGAGAGATCTCTGTGGATGAGGCCATTCAGATCAAGAATTCCACCCCTCGCGGAAACTATTTTTTACGTGCACGGAATGCGGAGAGGCCGTGGGTCCGCACGGGAGCAGAAAGGGGCACACACCTCATTTCGAGCACGCCAAACGAAATGCCGCATGCACGCTCAGTCATAAAGCGAAACTACGCCCAGAGGTGTCACAAGAAATCTACCCGATAGACGACCCACGCGCGATAGAAGGCTACGAAATAGACAGAAAAACCCTCCAATACGCACGCAACCCCCAGATTGCAGATGAGCGAAAAAGGCGCGACAACTACCAATGCGTGGCATGCAAATTTCGTCTCGAGGTGTCGGGCAAGTTCGTGATCGAGTGCCACCATCTAAAGCCGGTGGCTCAGTCTGGAATTCGCGAAGTCCACATCGATGAACTAGTGTCTCTATGCCCGACTTGTCACAGAATCGCCCACATGCGACGGGAGCCCTTGTCAGTCCTTGAAATTCAGAAATTTAGGTTGTCCGCTATATCCTCGGACGCCCTCAGTTTTGAAGGCCTGTAACCGGCACAGAGTGGCGTGCTTCAGCACGCTCCAAAAAAAATGACTCCGATCGTAGGGTGCGCCCAGACGCATGTTCTGAAGATTAGGAAATCCGAATCGCAAGTTGGGCCGAATGCAGACTATTCGGCGGCCGGTGTGACAGCAGCAGGCATGCGATGCTCTGCCTATAAGTTCGGCCACCCACCCTCGAAGACTCTGTATGGTCACCACCGACATCGTCCGCCGCCTGCGAGAACGCCTCGCAGCCGATCCGCTGTCCCGCGACATCACCGGCACCACCTTCCGCGCATCGCCAACGGCCTCGCCTGCGGCGGTGACGCGCGCCGAAGCCACGCTTGGCTTTGCGCTGCCCGCAACGCTGCGGGCGATCTACCTCGACGTGGCAAACGGTGGCTTCGGGCCGGGCTACGGCGTGATGGGCATCGAAGGTGGCTTCACCGACGATCGGAAGATGACGGCCGTCGGTCGATACCAGACCTTCCTCGCACCCGATCCGTCCGATCCCGGATGGGAGTGGGGACCCCTGTGGCTCCCCTTCTGCCACTGGGGCTGCAACATCTACTCCGTCGTCGATGCCGTCGCGCCGCATCCGGTGTTCTATGTCGATGCCGGCGTGAAGGACATCGGCGCGCCGATGTCGTCGATCGTGCTTCCGCACAAGGACACACTCGATCAGTGGCTCGATGACTGGATGAGCGGTCGCGACCTGTGGGCAGAGGTGTGGGGCTGACAGCAAAGCAAACGAACATCTGCCAAGGATGCCAATGCATCCTGAGCGGCATCAACCGCCCTTGTCCGCGGGAAGCGGATTGGACGCAGTGATCTCGCCGCTCGCATCGTAGGTCCGTGCCGTATCGAGCACACCATCGTCGTCTGAGTCGAACTCGCCGGACACCGGGACGCCGCCCTGATAGCGGACGACCCTGACGATGCGGGTGCTCTTGTCGAAGGTCTCTTCCTTGGCGACGACACCGTGTTCGTACACCCCGCGCATGTCGACGACGCCATCGCCGTCGAAATCAACGGTCCATTCCACGGGCAGGTTCTCGTCGTAGCGCGCCCGTCGCTCCAGCTGTCCATCGAAATCGTCGTCGTATTCGGCAGCGTCGATCAGGTGATCCGGCCCATAGTGCACGATGTGGTCGACCTTGCCGTCGCGATTGCGATCGCTCTCGACCCGATCGACGCGGTCGCCGGCCAGGATCACGCGCTCGTCGACGCGGCCATCACCGTCGAAATCCCGCAGCGGGCCGTTTGCGGGATGGTTGTAGATCGCCCAGACGATGGCGCCGCCGCAGAAGGCACCCAGCACCAGCGCGCCGAAGACCTGCGCGACGGAGGCACCACGACGCGGAGGCGGCGCGTCGGAAACGGCCGCCTCCTCGACATCCTCCACCACCTCCTCCTCGGGTCGCGTGCGCTCCCAATCGAGGATGATCTCGCGGGCCGCCTCGGCCTGCTCGTCAGGCACCGCCAGTGAGACGGGCGTGTCGGCAGGCAATTCGCCGATCCCGCCCCGGAGGTATTCACCCTGTACATGCGCCTGGATGTCCGCCTGCACAAGCAGGTCGCGGAGCAGGTAGACATCGGCGATGTTCGTCGACTGATACACGATGCGCATGGTGCGTCCTCCTGACGGTGGGAGTGTACCGCCGGCGATCCGCCAGCGGATCGTGGGTCAGCCGCCTTCGGGTCGCATTCCGATGCAGATCGGCATCGCTCCGGTCGACGTTCGAGGCCGGCCAGTTACCCCTCGCGGACGCGATCATGCTCGAGACACCATGTCCGAAACGGTGTGACACCCGATACACCCTCCGCCCTGTCCGCTACGACACACCACTCGCACACTCCTCGACTCACGCGCATCCGTCGATCGTCAACGGCCGAAACCAGCGATCCATGGGCGCGACGCTTCCAACGACGGGGAGAACGATCATGCGTGCAGCGGTTTTGGTTCTGGTATCGATGTTGTGTGCGGCCGGCACGGCCTGCAGTCAAGCCGCGACGCCCGAGGCTTCGGTCGATGCTGCACCGGCGACAGTCGCCGCCATGCCCGCCTCTCCCGCAACACCATCGCCACCACCGGGCGGCAAGGTGCAGCGCGTTGGCGTGTGGCAGCCGCCCGCGGGACTGGAGCAGGTGCCGATCTGGCCCGGCGCCGCGCCCGACATGGCGGACGTGACATGGCCGCCGGAAAGCGTATTGACTGCGGACACGCCCGAAGCGCTCGCCGGACGCACGTCGCAGGCGGTGTTCGACGTGTCGGTGCCGACGATGACGGTGTTCCCGCCGAAGGGCCGCAACACCGGCGCGGCGGTGATCGTGTTCCCGGGCGGCGGGTTCAAGATCCTGGCGGTGACGGTGGAAGGCACCGAGATCTGCGACTGGATCACGGCGCAGGGCATGACCTGCATCCTGTCGAAGTACCGCGTGCCGAAGACAGCCCACCATTGGGACCCGGACTGCCGCTGCGCGGTCACGCCGAAAGTGCCGCGTGCGCTGCAGGACGCGCAGCGCACGATCCGGCTGGTGCGTGCGCGTGCGCAGTCACTCGGTATCGACCCGCAGCGCATCGGCGTGATGGGTTTTTCGGCCGGTGGTTATCTCGCCGTGCAGACCAGCAACATTTTCGCGCCGGCCTACACGCCGGTGGACGCCATCGACCGTATCAGCAGCCGGCCGGATTTCGCGGTGGTGTTCTACCCCGGCCACATCTGCCGGCGCGGGACGACGTTCGACCCCGATCTGCACGTGACGAAGCGGACGTCGCCCACCTTCCTGCTGCAGGCTTGGGACGATCCGGTCGACGAGCTCTGCAACAGCACGCTGTACGCGCGTGCCCTCGACGACGCGGGCGTGCCGTCGGAGGTGCATCTGTTCGCAAAGGGCGGCCATGCGTTCGGTCTGCGCAAGACCGGGAAGGCCGTGTCGTCGTGGCCGACGCTGCTTGAGGCCTGGCTCAGGGAGCAGGGGGTGTTGGGCGACACGCCCGCCCCCCGGTGAGGCCCTGTCTCAGGGCCTCGGCAACGTCCTGCCGCGCAGCGGCGCACGCTGCGGCGTGCCGACTTCGCGTGCGGTGTCTCGACCCGCTGCATCGTCGCCGGCAGCCGGATCCGCGGCTTCGCGCTGTTGCGGGCGTAGAGCGCGAATCGCTCGTAGGCGACCTGTTCGTTCACGGCGTGCCACGGCCGGCCGAGGTTGCGCATCTTGGAATCCTCGGTCGGCCGGTACTTGCCGGTCTTGCAGTACTGCGCGCCTTCGAACACGCCGACGGTGCCGTTCGGATACTGCCCGGCGGTCGTCGGCACGGCCGTGAAGCGGCTGATCATCGCTCCCCACTTCACCGCGCGGCTCGCGACGAGCGAGGCGTTGCCGTCCGGCGGTTCGGACGCCAGGCTGCAGGTCCCGTAGTCGTATTCGTCGGCGAGGCCGAACAGGGTGTGGCCGAGTTCGTGCAGCGCGAGTTCGACCGCGGCTGCGTGCATCGAGATCGCGGCGATCGAACCGCCGGAACCGCCGTATCGCGTCGAATTCGCGACGACGATGACCACGTCGCGCGCGTCGGGCTGCAGCACGGAGCCGACGATCGACTGCACCTTGGCGTTGTTCGCGCACAGCAGGCGATCGATGTTGGCGCAGTTGAACGCCGAATCCATCGCGGTGTCGTGGAAGATGCCGAGGTCGGGCTCGTCCACGCCGGATTCGGCGCTGGCGACGTCGACGCGACGGATGTTGATGCGCCGGCGGTAGACGTTGAACAGCGGATCGGACATCAGCCCGTTGACGACCGTCTGGGCATCGGTCTGCCACTTGCCCATCTCCGCGGCGGTGTAGCCGTCGCCGACGAAGACCAGGTCGAGGCGATCGGCCGCGGCGCCGCTGTCCACCAGCGTCGTGGTGGACGCGGCCTTCGTCGTCGCCTTCGCGGCGCTGGTGCGCAGCAGGCGATCCACGTGGCCGCGATCGAGTTCGATCATGGTCGCGGACGCCGCGCCCGCGGCGCCGCGCGCATCGCCCGCGCGCAATGCGATGCGCGCGATGCGCGGATCGTCGGGGAACGACACCTCGAACGCGCCCTGCGGCACCTGGAGTTCCTGCACGTCGGTGACGTGCCCGGTGACCGGGTCGAAGGCTTCCAGCCTGCGCCAGGCCTGGTTGCGCACCGGCGTGCGCAGCACCGTCCTGCCGCGCGCGTCGAACCCGAGCAGCCACCAGCTGCGCGCGGCCTCGACCTCGTCCAGTGGCAGCGGGATCAATGCGCCGGCACTGCGCTCGGCACGCTCCGCGACCACGATCGGCGCGATGGCGCCCTGGCTGCGGAACTGCAGGCGGACCGTGAGGGTATCCGCGGCGCCTGCCGCGCCGGCCTGGCAGGCGAAAGCGGCGAACAACAGCGCACCCGCTCGCAACATGTTCATCGTGGAAGCCCCCGGAGATGCCGCCGGACGCGTATCGCGTCGTCCGGATCGGTGTCCGCATTGTAGCGAGCGCCTCGGAAGCTGCATCCCGCACCGCCGCAGCGGTGATGGCACGCATTGAAAAAAAGCCGCGGACGCCGCATCCGGCCGGCCGATGGGCGTAGGATCGAACCACCTGACCATGGGGGAGACAGACGATGAAACGGTATGCGGCGGAATTCCTCGGTACGTTCTGGCTGGTCCTCGGCGGCTGCGGCAGCGCCGTGCTGGCGGCCGCCTTCCCGGACGTCGGCATCGGCCTGCTGGGCGTCTCGCTCGCGTTCGGCCTGACCGTGCTGACCATGGCCTACGCGATCGGCCACGTGTCCGGCTGCCATCTCAATCCCGCGGTCACGATCGGCCTGTGGGCCGGCGGGCGGTTCCCGGCCTCGGGGATCCTGCCGTACGTGGTGTCGCAGGTGCTCGGCGCGATCGCGGCCGGCGGCGTGCTCTACGTGATCGCCTCCGGCGCGCCCGGTTTCGATGTCGCCTCGGGATTCGCGTCGAACGGTTACGGCGCGCACTCGCCGGGCGGCTATTCGCTGACCGCAGCACTGGTCTGCGAAGTCGTGATGACGGCGTTCTTCCTGTTCATCATCCTCGGCGTCACCCACAAGAACGCGCCGCAGGGCTTCGCACCGATCGCGATCGGCCTGGCGCTGACGCTGATCCACCTGATCTCGATCCCGGTGACCAACACCTCGGTCAATCCGGCGCGCAGCACCGGCGTCGCGCTGTACGTGGGCGACTGGGCGATGTCGCAGCTCTGGCTGTTCTGGCTGGCACCGATCGTGGGCGGCATCGTCGGCGCCCTGCTCCACCGCGTCGTCACCAGCGACGAGCCGTAACCCTTCGACGCGCGGTCCGCATCGACGGCGTCCGCGACCCGGACGCCGTGATGCGCCGTCGCCGCGCATGCGGCGACCCGGGATTCACTCGCCGGCGAACACCGTGCCCGCGGCGGCAGGGCCATCGACGGCGTCTGCCGGCGCCGCATCGAGCCGGCTGCGCGCGCGCTGCATCTCCGCCTTGGCGACAGCCGCGGCCTGTTCCGCGGCGAGGAAATGCTTGCGGTTCGGACAGACGGCCTGCATGTAGTCGACGTCGAAGTTGAGCCGTTCCACGAGGAAATCCACGAACGCCCGCACCTTGGGCGAGGCGACGCGGCCGCGCGGGAACACCGCGCTGAACTCGTATTCCGGTCCGGTCCAGCCGGCGAGCACGCGCTGCACCTGGCCGAGTTCGACGTGCGCCTTCATGGTCACGTCGCTGTTGAGCAGCAGGCCCTCGCCGCAGATCAGCGCACCGGTGAGCGCGCCCGGGTCGTTGGCGACGAGGATCGGGTCGATGCGGTAGTCCTGGGTGCGCTCGCCATCGCTCAGCCCCCAGAAATACTGGCCGCCGCGGCGCCATTTCGGCATCGCCAGGGTGCGATGGTGCAGCAGGTCGTCGGGATGCACGGGCTCGCCGTAGCGCTCGAGGTACTGCGGGCTGGCATAGACCTGGGTGCGGAACACCGACAGCCGGCGCGCGACGAGGTTGGAGTCCGGCAGCACGCCGCCGCGCAGCGCGACGTCGATCTCCTGGTCGATGATGTCGACCGAATCGTTGCTCAGCACCATCTCCACGCGCAGTTCCGGGTGGCGAGCGTAGAACTCGCCCAGCAGCGGCGCGATCCACATGATCCCGAACGAGTACGGCGCGGTGAAGCGCAGCCACCCGCGCGGGCCGGCCTGCAGCTGGCCGACGGCGCTCTCGGCCTCGTCCAGTTCGCGTGCGATGCGCTGGCAGTGTTCGTAGTAGACGTTGCCGGCCTCGGTCAGCCCGAGCTTGCGGGTGGTGCGATGCAGGAGCTGCGCGCCGAGGCGGGTCTCCAGGTCCTGCACCTTGCGGCTGACGGTGGTCTTGGGCAGGCGCAAGGCATTCGCCGCGGCGATGAAGCTGCCGTGTTCGACGACCTTGACGAAGATGAGGGTGTCGTTGAGATCGCGCGACATGGCGGGCTCCGGCGATGGAAATGAGAATTGGACCGATTTCGGGACAATTATTCCCCGATTCATGGACTAATCAAGCGGCCGATCGGTCCGTAGATTACGCCGCATCTTCCCGCGGGACACCACCGTGAGCGCCGCCGCCCAGCGCAGATTGCTGCGCACCAGCCTGCTGAGCCTGATCGTCGCCGACGTCTACGCCGGCGCCTCTCTCCTTTTGAATCAATTATTTGGCGTGAGCGATGCCTGGTCCTGGGGCATCGGCCTCGCACCGGCGCTGACCGCGTTCGGGCTGCTCCGGCGCTGGGCCGACGACCTCGTCAGCGGTCGGATCATCCCCGGTGAGGTGCACTTTTCGGGAGAAAAAATCCCGTGAACGGGACAATTCCTTTCGGGACAATCGCCCATGACGCCGACGGCGATCTGCTGATCCTGGGCGCTACCGGCTGCCTCGGCGGCGCCCTGGTCGACGCCGCGCTCGGGGCTGGCCATCGGGTCGTCGCCACCGGCCGCGATGCCGATGCGCTGGCGGCGCTGCAGGCCCGCCATCCGCAGGCCGGCGAAGCGCTGACGACGCTCCGGGCCGACATCGCCCGCGATGCCGATGCCGCGGACCTCGTCGCGCGGCTGCGCATGCGCGGTCGGCCGCTGTCGGGCGTGATCGCGGCGATCCGCGGCACGCCGGTGCGCGGCCGCCTGCTCGACCAGCCGGAGGATTTCCTGCGCCGGCGCCTCGACGAGGAGCTGCTGCCGCACCTGTTCGCCGCGCGCCGGCTGCTGCCGCTGCTGGCCGAGCATACGGGCGCCGGCTACGTGCTGGTCGGCGGGCCAGGCGCGGACCAGCCCTGGGCCGGCTACGGCCACCACTCGATCGTCGCCGCGGCGCTGCGCATGCTCGCGCGGGTGCTGCACGACGAGGCGCGCACGGTCGGCGTGCGGGTGCACCTGCTCGGCGTGGACGCGCCGCTGCGCACCGACGACAACGCGCAGCACGCCTGCCCCGGCTGGCCGCACGTCGGTGCGGTGGCGCGTCGCGCGCTGTCGCTGCTCGATCGCGACACCGCACCGCGCGATGCGGTGGTGCGCTACGCCGGAACCCCCGCGCCGCCGGCGCTGCGCCCGGACGTGCTGCGCTCGGACGACATCGATGCGAGCGATCAGCGATCGACGACGCCGGCGCCCGTTGGCGACCGCGACCGGGACGCCGCGCGCAGGCTGCTCCGCGACATCGCCGCCGTCCCGCTGCTGCGTGCCGACAACACCCTGCTGCCATGAATGCGCAGGCCCGCACCTTACCCTCGTCCGGGCCCGTCGTCGCCCGCCGGAACCGTCCCGACATCACCTCCAGGATCCCCACCGCCATGCACACCCGCCTCTCCCTCGATTCGCGAACGCTGCCGTCCTTCAGCGCCCTGGTGCTCGCCCTCGCCGCCGCGATGACCATCGCCGCCTGCAGCAGCCAGGCCGAACCCACCGCCGCCGCGCCGCCGCCCGAAGTCAGCGTCGCCAAGGTGCTGAGCAAGCAGGTCAGCCAATGGGACGCCTTCACCGGCCGCGTGGCCGCGGTGGAAACGGTCGACCTGCGTCCGCGCGTGAGCGGCTACATCGAACGCGTCGCGTACCGGGAGGGCGACGACGTGCGCAAGGGCCAGCTGCTGTTCGTGATCGACCAGCGTCCCTACCGCGCCGCGCTCGCGCGTGCCCAGGCGGATCTCGAACGCGCCCGCAGCGAGTCGCGGCTCGCCCATTCGCAGAACGCGCGCGCGCAGTCGCTGATCGCGGCCCAGGCGATCTCGCGAGAGGAATTCGACACCCGCAAGGCCGCCACCGCGCAGAGCGACGCCATGGTGCGCGCGGCCGAAGCGGCGGTCGCGACCGCGCGTCTCGACCTGCAGTTCACCGAAGTGCGCTCGCCGATCGACGGCCGCGCCGGCCGCGCGCTGGTCACCACCGGCAACCTCGCCCAGGCCGACGCCACGGTGCTGACCTCGGTGGTGTCGCTGGACCCGATGTACGTCTACTTCGACAGCGACGAACAGGCGTTCCTGCGCTACGGCAAGCTCGCCCGCGACGGCCAGCGCGCCAGCACCCGCAACCCGGTGCGCGTGGGCCTCGCCGACGAGGACGGCTATCCGCACGCCGGTACCGTCGATTTCGTCGACAACCAGGTCGACCCCGCCACCGGCACCATCCGCGCCCGCGCGGTGCTGCCCAATCCCGATCGCGCGTTCACGCCCGGCCTGTTCGCGCGCGTGCAGCTCGAAGGCAGCACCGACGTCGCCGCGCTGCTGATCGACGACAAGGCGGTGCTCACCGACCAGGATCGCAAGTACGTCTACGTGGTCGGCCCGGGCAACCAGGCGCTGCGCAAGGACGTGGTCCTCGGCGGTACCGCCGACGGCCTGCGCATCGTGACCTCCGGTCTGACCGCGCAGGATCGCGTGATCGTCAACGGCGTGCAGAAGGTGTTCTTCCCCGGCATGCCGGTCGCGCCGAAGACGGTCGCGATGGGCGCCGCCCCCGCACCGGCCGTGGCCCAGGCGCCATGACGCATACCGCATCGGTTTGACGGCGCCGCCCCTTCGTTTCTCCCCTCCCCCGACCGCGGAGGGGCGGCGGCCGTCGCATCGCTTTTCGTCGCTTCACGCTTCGCCCGAACGCAGGCCCGGCCTGCGCGCGGGACCGCCATTCCCGAGGACTGCCGAGGACCTCCCATGGATTTCTCCCGTTTCTTCATCGACCGACCGATCTTCGCTGCGGTGCTGTCGATCGTGATCTTCGCCGCCGGCCTGATCGCGATCCCGCTGCTGCCGGTCGGCGAATATCCCGAGGTGGTGCCGCCCTCCGTGGTGGTGCGCACCGTCTATCCCGGCGCGAACCCCAAGGTGATCGCCGAAACCGTCGCGACCCCGCTGGAGGAAGCGATCAACGGCGTCGAGGGCATGCTCTACGTCAAGTCGGTCGCCGGCTCCGACGGCGTGCTGCAGATGACCGTCACCTTCGAGGCGGGCACCGACGCCGACGACGCCGCGGTGCGCGTGCAGAACCGGGTCAGCCAGGCGCTGGCGCGGCTGCCCGAGGACGTGCGTCGCCAGGGCGTGACCACGCAGAAGCAGTCGCCGGTGTTCCTGATGGTGGTGCACCTGGTGTCCACCGACGGCAAGTACGACACGCTGTACCTGCGCAACTACATGCGGCTGCACGTCAAGGACGCGCTCTCGCGCATCCGCGGCGTGGGCGATGCGCAGCAGTTCGGCGGCGGCGACTACGCGATGCGGCTGTGGCTGGATCCCGACAAGGTCGCCTCGCGCGGCCTTACCGCCAACGACGTTCTCAACGCCGTGCGCGAGCAGAACGTGCAGGTCTCCGCCGGCCAGCTCGGCGCCGAGCCCATGCCCAACGGCAGCGATTTCCTGCTGCCGATCAACGCCAAGGGCCGGCTGCAGACCACGCAGGAGTTCGGCGACATCGTGATCAAGACCGGTGCCGACGGCGAGGTGGTGCGGCTGTCCGATGTCGCCCGCATCGAACTCGGCGCCGGCGACTACACGCTGCGCTCCCGCCTCGACGGCAAGGACGCGGCGGCGATCGGCATCTTCCAGGCGCCGGGCGCGAACGCGCTGGAGATCCGCGACGCGGTCATCCAGACCATGGACGAGCTGTCGAAGCAGTTCCCGCCGGGCGTCGAGTACAAGTCGATCTACGACACCACCGTCTTCGTGCGCGATTCGATCAAGGCCGTCGTCTCGACCCTGTTCGAGGCGATCCTGCTGGTGGTGCTGGTGGTGATCCTGTTCCTGCAGACCTGGCGTGCGTCGATCATCCCGCTGATCGCGGTGCCGGTGTCGGTGGTCGGCACGTTCGCCGCGCTGTACCTGCTCGGCTTCTCGATCAACACGCTGACCCTGTTCGGGCTGGTGCTGGCGATCGGCATCGTGGTCGACGACGCGATCGTGGTCGTCGAGAACGTGGAGCGCAACATCGAGGAAGGACTGACGCCGCTCGCCGCCGCCCACAAGGCGATGACCGAGGTCTCCGGGCCGATCATCGCGATCGCGCTGGTGCTGTGCGCGGTGTTCGTGCCGATGGCTTTCCTCAACGGCGTCACCGGGCAGTTCTACAAGCAGTTCGCGGTGACCATCGCGATCTCGACCGTGATCTCCGCGATCAACTCGCTGACCCTGTCGCCGGCGCTCGCCGCCAAGTTGCTCAAGCCGCACGACGCGCCGAAGGACCGCCCCTCGCGCCTGATCGACCGCCTGTTCGGCTGGGTCTTCCGTCCGTTCAACCGCTTCTTCAAGCGCAACTCCGACCGCTACCAGGGCGCGGTGTCGCGCACCCTCGGCCGCCGCGGCGCGGTGTTCGCGGTGTACGCGGTGCTGCTGGTCGCGGCCGGGCTGGTGTTCCAGTGGGTGCCGCGCGGCTTCATCCCGCTGCAGGACAAGCTCTACCTGATCGCGGGCGTGAAGATGCCGGAAGGCGCGTCGATCGAACGCACCGACGCGGTGCTGAAGAAGATCGCGACGATCGCCAAGGGCATCGAGGGCGTGAACCAGGTCGGCTACGAAGTGTCGTTCCCGGGCCTCAATCCGCTGCAGTTCACCAACACCCCGAACAGCGGCGTGATGTTCCTCACCCTCGAGCCGTTCGGCCAGCGCCATCGCACCGCGAAGGAGATCAACGACGAGTTGAACCAGAAGATCGCCGGCATCCAGGAAGGCTTCACCTTCGCGCTGATGCCGCCGCCGATCCAGGGCCTCGGCAACGGTTCGGGCTACTCGCTGTTCGTCGAGGACCGCGCCAACCTCGGCTACGGCGCGCTGCAGAGCGCGGTGCAGGCCTTCCAGGGCGCGGCCTCGCAGACGCCGGGCATGGGCTTCCCGATCAGCAGCTACCAGGCCAACGTGCCGCAGCTCGACGCCGAGGTCGATCGGGTCAAGGCCAAGGCGCAGGGTGTGCCGCTGACCGAACTGTTCGGCACGCTGCAGACCTACCTCGGTTCGTCCTACGTCAACGACTTCAACCTGTTCGGCCGCACCTGGCAGGTGATCGCGCAGGCCGACGGCCCGTACCGCGACAACGTCGAGGACATCGCCAACCTGCGTACCAGGAACGCCGCCGGCGAGATGGTGCCGATCGGCTCGATGGTGACGATCAAGCGCAGCTACGGTCCCGACCCGGTGATCCGCTTCAACGGCTATCCCGCGGCCGACCTGCTCGGCGAAGCGGACCCGAACCTGCTGTCGTCGGCACAGGCGATGGCCAAGGTCACCGAACTCGCCGGCAAGGTGCTGCCGAATGGCATGGGCATCGACTGGAGCGACCTGAGCTACCAGGAAGCCACCCAGGGCAAGGCCGCGCTGGTGGTGTTCCCGCTGGCGGTGCTGCTGGCCTTCCTCGTGCTGGCCGCGCTGTACGAAAGCTGGACCCTGCCGCTGGCGGTGATCCTGATCGTGCCGATGACGCTGCTGTCCGCACTGCTGGGCGTGAAGCTCACCGGCGGCGACAACAACGTGTTCGTGCAGGTCGGCCTGGTCGTGCTGATGGGCCTCGCGTGCAAGAACGCGATCCTGATCGTCGAATTCGCCCGCGAGCTCGAACTGCACGGCAAGGGCATCGTCGAATCCGCGCTGGAAGCCTGCCGACTGCGCCTGCGCCCGATCGTGATGACGTCGGTCGCGTTCATCGCCGGCACCGTGCCGCTGGTGTTCTCGCACGGCGCGGGCGCCGAGGTCCGCTCGGTCACCGGCATCACCGTGTTCGCCGGCATGCTCGGCGTCACCCTGTTCGGCCTGTTCCTCACCCCGGTGTTCTACGTGGCGCTGCGCAAGCTCGCGAATCGTCCGCTGGTCTCGCACGACGATCCCGCACACGCGGGTCTCGCGCACACCAGCCACGATACGCCGCACGCGACGCAGGTCTGATCCACACACGACACCGGCCGCCATCGCGGCGCGCATCGCAAACATCGGATAGCGCGCCGCGACGGCTCCTTCCACCCTGTCACGCCCGCACGGCCGACGCCGGCGGGCATCTGACCGCCGCGGCCATGCCGCAGGCGTCGCCCTCCCTCACCCCGCTTTCCCCCTCATCGGAGTCCCACCATGTCCATCGACACCACCCGCATCGCCCTCGTCACCGGCGCCACCCGCGGCATCGGCCTCGAAACCGTCCGCCAGCTCGCCGCCGCCGGCGTGCACACCCTGCTCGCCGGTCGCGATCGCGGCAAGGCCGTCGAGGCCGCGCTGAAACTGCAGGCCGACGGCCTGCCGGTGGAGGCGATCGCGCTCGACGTCACCGACGCCGACAGCGTCCTGCTCGCCGCCAACCAGGTGCGCGAGCGCCACGGCCGCCTCGACATGCTCGTCAACAACGCCGGCGTGTTCCGCGACGCGTTCGACCGCACGCCTTCCGAGCAATCGCTGTCGGCATGGCGCGACACCTTCGACACCAATCTGTTCGGGGTCATCGCGACCACCCAGGCCTTCCTGCCGCTGCTCCAGGCCTCCGATGCCGGCCGCATCGTCAACGTCTCCAGCCTGCTCGGCTCGCTCGCCGAGCACCAGGATCCCGCCTCCGCGATCTACGAATACAAGGTGCCGGCCTACAACGTGTCCAAGACCGCGTTGAACGCATGGACGGTGCACCTGGCGCACGAACTGCGCGCCACGCCGATCAAGGTCAACGCGATCCATCCGGGCTCGGTGAAGACCGACATGAACGCCAACGGCGACCTCGACATCGAGACCGGCGCGAAGAGCAGCGTCGAGATGGCCCTGCTCGGCGCGGACGGTCCCACCGGCAGCTTCACTCACCTCGGAGAGACGCTGCGCTGGTAAGGACCCGCGGCGCCGGCGCTTCCACTTCCTTCCGGAGAACTCCCATGCCACATCCGTCGCGCGCGACCACCCCCGCGCTGCTCACGACCGCCGCGCTGACGCTCGCACTCGGCGCCTGCGCGGTCGGCCCGAACCATGTCCGGCCCGCGATGGCGGTGCCGGAACGCTTCGTCGAAGCGCCGCCCGCCACGAACGCCGATGCGCCGCTGCCGGCGGTCGATGCCGCATTCTGGCGCGACTTCGGCGACCCGCAGCTCGACGCACTGATCGACCGGACGCTGGCCGCCAACCACGACCTGCGCATCGCGCTGGCGCAGTACGACCGCGCCAACGCGCTGTTGCGCGGCGCGAAGTTCGACCGACTGCCGACGATCACCGGCAGCGCGTCCGCCAGCGACAGTCGCAGCAGCGCCGATCAGCTGCCGGGCGTGTCGCGCAAGGATCGCGACGTCGAGTCCTACGCCGCCGCCGCGAACGCGGCCTGGGAACTCGATGTGTTCGGTCGCATCCGTCGCGGCGTGGAAGCGGGCCGTGCCGATGCCGCGGCCGGTGCCGCCGACCTCGCCGCCGCGCAGGTCGCGATCGTCGGCGAGGTCGCGCGCACTTATTTCGAGCTGCGCGGCCTGCAGGAACGGTTGCGGGTCGCCCAGGAGAATGCCGACACCCAGCGCGAGACGCTGCGCCTGGTCGAAGCGCGGTTCCAGGCCGGCGCCGACAGCGAATTCGACGCCGCCCGTGCCCGCGCGCAGCAGGCGTCGACCGCGTCGCGGATTCCCGCGCTGGAAGCGCAGATCGCGATCGCGATGCATCGCCTCGCGGTGCTGAGCGGACAGACGCCGGATGCGCTGGTCGGCGACCTGTCGACGCCGAAAGCACTGCCGTCGCTGCCGGATCGCATCGACGCCGGCACCCCGGGCGACCTGCTGCGCCGCCGCCCCGACATCGCCGCCGCCGAAGCGCGGCTGCATGCGGCGACGGCGCGCGTCGGCGTCGCCACCGCCGACCTGTTTCCGCGGTTCACGCTGGGCGGGCTGATCGGCAGCCAGGCGATCGACAGCGATGCACTCTTCAAACGCGACAGCGAGACGCGGCTGGTGTCGTTCGGCATCGACTGGTCGTTCCTCGACGTGGGCCGGGTGCGCGCACGGATCGCGGCGGCCGACGCCGACGCCTCCGGCGCGCTGGCCGGCTACGAACGCACCGTGCTGCTGGCGCTGGAGGACACCGAGAACGCGCTGGTCCGCCACACCCGCGCTCGCGAGGAGGACACGCTGCTGGCGCAGGCCGCGCAGGACAGCACCGCCGCCGCCGCGCTCGCGCGCAAGCGCTACCAGGCGGGCGCGACGGGACTGCTGGAACTGCTCGACGCCGAGCGCACGCGACTGCAGGCGCAGGATGCGTTCGCGGACGCACGCACGCGCACGACGACCAGCGCGGTGGCCCTGTACAAGGCGCTGGCCGGCGGCTGGCCGGATGCGCCGCCGATGCGCGAGCGCGTCGGCCAGCGCTGATCGGCGGCTGTCGGGAAGCGGCGCGTCAGCGGATGCGCCGCTTCAGCTCCGCGATCAGGGTCGAGACTTCCGCCGGCGCCAGCTTCGCGAAGCGCTCCGGCAGCAGGCTGCGACGCGAGGATTCCTGCACCGCCAGCAGCTCCATCAGCTGGATGGTGTCGACGTGCTGCGGCGGGATGAAATCGCCGATCGCCTGCTGCAGATGCGACAGCGCGAACGACGCGCCGTCGTTGCGGGCGTTGTCGAGCGCGAGCAGCGCGATGGCTTCGAGGTCGGCGTTGGAATAGCCGTCGAGGCCTTCCAGCGCCTCGGTCAATGCCGTCGCGTCCGCGTCCGGCAGCGCCGCGCCGTTGCGTTTGAGGATCGCCTGGACGATGCGCAGGCGATCGGTCGCGGTGTCGGCGTAGAAGAACGGGATCTTGCGGTCGAGCCGCCCCGGGCGCTTGATGTCGACGTCGAGCTTGTCCGGGCGATTGGTCATCAGGATCGTCAGCACGTGGCCGCGGTTGTCCGGGTCGGACATGAAGTCCTTGAGCCGGGCGATGACGCGCGACGACGTGCCGCCATCGGTCTCGCCGCCCTCGCCGTTGCCGAAGCTGCGGTCGCCTTCGTCGATGACCAGCGCGATCGGACTCATCGCGCGGATGATCTTCAGCACGCGCTCCAGGTTGGATTCGGTCGAACCCACCCACTTCGAGCGGAAGTTCTTCAGCACCACGCCCGGCAGCCCGGCTTCCTTGAGGAAGGCCTTGATGACGAAGGTCTTGCCGACGCCCATCGGCCCGACCGCGAGCAGGCCCATCGGCGCGAGCCGGCCGTCGCCGCTGCGGATCAGCGCCGCGATCTTCATCAGCTCGGCCTTGATCTGGTCGTAGCCGCCGACCGCGTCGAGGCCGTAGGTCGGATCGAGGAATTCGATCAGCTCGCCGCAGGAGCGCTGGATGATCTCCCGCTTGCGCTGGCCGATGACCGCGAGCATCGCGCTCACCGGGTCTTCGCCGGTCTGCGGCGCGTCGTGGCCGAGGATCAGGAACGCGATTTCCTCGCGCGACTTGCCGGCGGTGACACCGGCGTAGGCCTCTGCGCGCTTCGCCGCGTCGGGCGCGTCGCCGAGCAGTTGCAGCGCCAGCGCCTTGCGCTCGGCTTCTGGCAGGCCGGCGTCGGGACGCTCGGCGACGATGCCGTCGATCTCCAGCAGGCGCAGGCCGGCGGTGTGCTTGGCGACCAGCGCCTGCCGATCGGCCGGCATGTGCGGCGCCGACTGCGCAACCAGCTGCGCGCGCGCGGCCTCGTCGGGCAGCGGTATTTCGATCGCCGCGATGCGCGGATTGGTGTTGAGCGACGGATGCAGCTCCGCCAGCGACGCGCACAGCAGCACGACGATGTGGTTGCGCTGCAACAGCAGGCCGCCCAGCGACCAGTCGTGGAAGATCTCCAGCAGGCCGCGCTCGTCGGTGCTCAGGAACGTGGTGTCGGCGTTCGGCACGAGGTCGCCGGCATGCGGCAGCACCAGCGCGATGCCGTCGCCCGTGCGCAGGCGCAGCTCGAGCGCCGCCATGTCCGACAGCAGCGATTCGCCGTGTTCGATCGGCTTGGTCCCCTCGCCGCGACGCTTGAGGCCGGCGTGGCGCAGCGCGAGCTCGTAGCGCTGCGGCTTCGCCGACAGCACCACGTCCTGCAGGTAGTCCGCGAACGGCAGCAGTCGGCCCTCGTGCGGCACGCCGTCGTGGACGTTGCCGTGGAGCAGGAACAGCCCGGCCTCGCCGGCGAGGTAGCGGCGCTTGAGCTCGTCGGCCCAGCGCGGAAGGTCGGAGGGCTGCGTCGAAGTGCCGTTGAGGGTGGTCATGGTCTCGATCCCGGCCGAGCGAACGTGTCGAGCGTTCGCGACGGCCCTGCGTGAGGAACTGCGCGTCCGAGGGGCTTCGCGTCTTTCGCTGCCTCTCCTTCGCGGAGAGGATTTCCCATCGGCGCAGGTCAGATCGTGCGATCGCCCGCACCCTGCCCGGCGCGCTCCTTCTTCAGCGCTTCTAGCTTGGCGCGCGCGGTGGCCTTGCTGCTGCTGGCCTTCAGCGCGTTGAGGCGGGTGTCGAGATCCGACTCGCGCAGTTCGTCGCCGAGCTTGGCCTTGGCGATGGTGTCCTTGATGCCGGTGCGGACGTTCTCCAGCGCGCGCAGTTCGGCGTCCACCGACAGCCCTTCGAGCTGGTCGTTGATGCGGGTGCGGGCCTGGGCGCTCTGCATCTTGGCGAGCATGCGGTCCTTCTCGGCCTTGAGCTTGGTGATCTCGCCCTTGACCTCGGTCAGCGCGTTCTTGGCGGTCTCCACGTCCTTCTGGGCGCCTTCGAGCTCGCCCTGCAGCGACGTGATGTCGGCATCGACGGCGTCCTTGCGCTCGATCAGCTCGACCGCGAGGTCGTCCTGGCCGGTCGCCATCGCCTGTTCGAGCATCGCGCTCAGTTCGGCCTGCTGCCGCTGCGCCTTCTGCAGGCGGTCGGCGGCGTCCTCGCGCAGGCGGATCAGGCCGGCGGTGGCGTTCTTGAGCTTGTTGTACTTCTCGATCATCGTGTTGATCGCGTTCTCGTACGCGATCTCCGGATGCTGCTGCTCCAGGCCGGTGACGAAGAGCGAGAGGAAGCCGCGCACGAGGTTGGCCAGTCGGCTGAAGAGGTTCATGGAGGTCTCCTGGGGAAGAAGGTGCGGTCAGCGCGCGCCGCCCGCGGCCTGCCCGGCGGATTTCGCCTGGGCCTGCTGCGCTGCGGATGCGGCGTGAGTCTTGAAGTAGTGGCTGTCGAGGTCGTTCTGCGACAGTTCCATCTCGATGTCCTCTTCCAGCTGCAGCCGCGACAGCGACTCGCCGAGCTTGGACCCGAGGGTCGTGGAATAGGGGCTGGCGACGACGAGCTGGTAGACCTCCTCGACCTGGTCGGGGAGCGACACCAGCGCGGCGTCGATCGACATGCGGCGCGCGACCAGGCGGTCGTGGCGCAGCTTGATCGCCGCGTAGTCGTCGCGGGCCATCTTCAGGAGGCGGTAGCGCGGGTCGCTTTCCTCGACGTCGGACAGCGCGCGCTCGGCCTCGCGCAGGCGACGGTCGAGCGTGGCCTCCTCGCCGCTGCGCAGACGCTCCTGGATCGTCACCTGCGCCAGCCACAGCGCGAGGAAATCGACCGAGGCCTTGTCGACGCGCTCGGCGTCGTCGTACGACAGCTGGCTGGCCTCCTCGCCGGCGATGCGGTACAGCACTTCGGAACGCTCGACGATGACGCGGTACTTCTGCCACATCGGCATGCCCATCACCCGCTGCATGCCGCCGTAGACCTGGAACAGCTCCTGCTGCAGCTGGCCGCGGCGCTGGTCGATGGCCGCACGCCGGGTCTGGCGGTCGATCCGACTGCGGAAGGTCGGCAGGTCCGGCACCACCAGCGCCGCCAGCACCTGCGCCGCGCCCAGCACCACCAGCGCGCCGAGCGCGCCCGCGGCGCCCGCGGGAATCGACGCCACGGCCGCCGCCAGGCCGCCGCCGAGCACGGCGGTGAGGTTGGTCTGGCTGGTCAGCCAGGCGCGGAGATAGCTGACGGGCTTCGGCGACGCATTCATCGGTTCAGATCGTCACCCGCATGTTGCCCTTGCCTGCCGCCTGGTGCAGGCGGCTGAGGATGCGCTGCTCCAGCGCGGCGGCCTCGGGCATGCGCAGCCAGCCGCTGTCGCGCGGCTGGGGCGCGGCGATCTCGAAATCGTCGGCGATCCGCGCCGGCTGCGTCGACAGCACGACCACCCGGTCGCCCAGCAGCAGCGCCTCGGTGACGTCGTGGGTGACGAACACGATCAGGCACGGGTGTTCCCGGTAGAGCTTCACCAGCAGCTTCTGCATCTCTTCGCGGGTCTGCGCATCGAGCGCGCCGAACGGTTCGTCCATCAGCAGGATGCGCGGCTTGAGCATCAGCGCGCGGGCCAGCGCGATGCGCTGGTTCTGCCCGCCGGAAAGCTGGCTCGGCCGTAGCTTCGCCTTGTCGGCCAGGCCCACCGATTCGAGCATGTGCATCACCAGCCCGTCGCGCTGCGCGGCCGGGACGCGGTCGCGCCACAGCTTCAGCCGGAACGGGAAGGCGACGTTGTCGTAAACGGTGAGGTCCGGCCGGTTGGCGTAGCGCTGGAACACCATCACCGCATCGTCGTGCGCATCGGTGCAGGGCTTGCCGTCGATGCTGATCGTGCCGCTGGTGGGCATGACCTGGTTGTGCGGGCGCACGCCGCCCATCATGTACAGCAGCGTGCTCTTGCCGCAGCCGGAAGGGCCCAGCAGCATGTTGATGCTGGGGCCGGTGAAGCGCAGGTTGAGGTCGTCGATGACCCGGTTGGTGCCGCCCTCGGGGCGCGGGAACTCCTGCACGATCCGGTCGAGTGCGATGACCGCCGGCGTGACGTCTGCGGTCGCGGTCATGCCTGGGTCTCCCACGGATACAGGTGGCGCTTGACCGTGCGCATCGTCTGGTAGGTCACCAGCGCCAGCGCGATGATCACGAAGATGCCGGCGAACACCTGGTCCATCGCGCTGAAGCGGCGGGCGTTCTGGATCAGCTGGCCGAGCCCGACCTTGGCGTTCACGTATTCGGCGACGGTGATGTAGGTCCACATCACCGACACGCTGACGATGATCGCGTCGGCGATGCGCGGCATAGCGATCGGCACCACCGCATGGCGGATGCATTCCCACGGCGAGGCGCCGAGGTCACGGGCGCCGATCCAGTAGCTCTGCGGCACCGCCTGCAGCGCGTCGCGCACCATCGGCACGAGGTAGACCACCGCGCCGAGGAACAGGAACGCGATCTTCATCGACTCGCCGATGCCCAGCCACATCACCAGGATGGGCAGCAGCGCCACCACCGGCGCCGAGCGGAACGGGTCGATCAGCGGCGACAGCACCGCGTTCAACTTCGGCGAGGCGCCCATCAGGATGCCCAGCGGCACGCCCAGCAGCACCACCAGCACGCCGGCGGCCGCGACGCGACCGACCGACCACAGCGTGGCGTCGAACAGCAGGCTCTTGCCGTCGTGCCAGGCGAGGTAGGCGAACGCGCGCGCCACCGCCCACGGCGACGGCAGCTTGTTCGGGCTGATCCAGCCGCTGCCGGACAGCGCCGCCCAGAGCAGCAGCACGACGGCGACCCCGGCGATGCCGAGGCGTCGCCGTTGCGCACCGGGGAGTGAGGCGTAGGGGTTCCAGGCGCTGTTCATGCCGTGCGTCGCCCGTGCCTCAGCGCGCGCCGAACACGGCGATGCGCGTGGAGCGGTTGGCTTCGCGGCAGGCGTCGAGGCTCAGGCCTTCGGCTTCCGGCGCGCCTTCGTTGCACAGCGGACGGCTGGAGCCGTTGCCGACGATCTTGAAGCGCTCGCGCGGGAACTCCCACTGCTGCACGAGGTAGTCGACCACGGCGCGCGCCCGCGCCTCGGACAGGCGATCGTTGACCGCGGCGCTGCCGGTGCTGTCGGTGTTGCCGCTGATCTCGAAGTAGGCGCTGCCGTTGTTCTCGATGAACGGCACCATGTCGGTGTCGATGGTCTTCTCGGCGCGCTTGGTCAGCGCCGACTGGCCGCTGGCGAAGTTCACGACCACCGGCTTGGTGACTTCGGCCGGCGCCGCCTGCACCGCCTGCTCGCGGGCCTGGGCGGTGAAGGTCTCGGTCTTCTGCGCCTCGGCCTGCGCCTGGGTGCTGGCGTCGTACAGGGTGCGGATGAAGCGGGTGTCGAAGCTGTCGGAGGGATTGATCACCGGCGACTTCGGATTCGCCAGCGCGCCGGCGGCGCGGTAGATCTGGTCGAAGCGCTGGTAGACGCGGGCGTAGTGGTTGGTGCCGCCGCTCATGCCGAGGATGCGCGCGTTGTCGCCGACGCCGGTCCACAGCAGGTTGTCGAACAGGCCCTTCACGAACGGCTTGCCTTCGTCCTTGGCCAGCAGGGTGAAGAACTCCTCGGTGTTGACCAGCGCGTCGACGGCGTTGTCGGGATTGGCCTTGGCCGCGTCGACGCCCTTCATCCAGCCGTTGACCAGCTTCTGCACGGCGGCGGCGCCCTGCGCGTCGTCGAGCACGCGTTTGTCGCAGACGATCACGTCGAATATCAGGTTGGAAGCAGTGCGGGTGGAATACACGACATGGCCCTTGGTCGCGCGCAGCGCCAGCGACAGGTCCGGATCCCACAACACGGCGGCGTCGACGCTGCCGGATTCCAGCGCGGCGCGCACGCCGGCCAGGCCGTCCTCGGCGTTGATGAAGACGTACTCGATGCTCTGCTTCCTGCGCGCCGACAGCGAGGAGTTGTCGATCGCGTCGATGGTCATGCCGTGCGACGGCGTGAACTGCAGCAGCGCGACCTTCTTGCCGGCGAGGTCCTCGACGGTGCGGATCGACGGGTCCTTGGCGATGATCGCGTCGGCGCCGCGGGTGTTGTCGACGATCATCACCGCGCGGCCGTCGTGGCCGCTGTTGCGCAGGTTCGGCTGCTCCTGCGCCCAGAAGTCCGAGGTGCGCCACACGCACTGCGCGGTGTTCGACTCGAACACGGTGGCGATCGCCGGAATGTCGTCCTGGATCACGAACTCGACGTTCAGGCCTTCCTTGTCGTACAGCGAGCCGGCCTTGGTGGTCAGGCTGTTGCCGTTGGCGACCAGCGCGGGCGCGTAGCCGTGGAAGCTGACGATGCTGACCTTCAGCGGATTGCCGGCCGAACCGAGCGCGCCGTCGCCCTTGCCGCTGCCGGCATAGCTGCCGGCGGTGGCGGTCTTGCCGGCGCCCTGGGTGGCGGCGGCAGGCGTGTCGTCGCCGGCCTGGCGGTTCTTGTAGAGGTTCCACAGCACCGACCCGCTGCCGACGATGACGATGGCGCCGATCAGCAGCTTGGCGAAGGGGGTGAGTTTGACGGCCATGGCAGGCTCCTTACGCGAAGGGGATGCGGTATGCGCGACCCTGCGGGATCGACGCGCACGCGAAAGAGGAAAAACGGGAAACGGGGCGTCGCCGGGTCATGCCGCCGGCGCCCGGAACTGGGCGACGAGGTCCTGCAGGCCGGCGACCTGCGTGTCGAGGCGCTGGGTCTCGCGCTGCAGCGCGGCCTTGTTCGATTCGGATTCCGACTGCAGGCGGGCGACGTCCGCGGCGGTGGCGCCGATCGCGTCCTGCACCTGCGCCTCGAGCGCGGCGATCTGCCGGCGCAGCTCGGCGACACGGGTGTCGCGGCCGCTCTCCAGTTCGGCGATGCGCTCGCGGTTGTGCTGGACCAGCGCGTCGGCGCCGGCCTGCAGGTGGCGCTGGTGGCCGCGGAGCGCGTCGATCTTGGCATCGGCATCGGCCAGCACCTGGTCCATCGACCAGGTCTCGTCGGCGACGTCCATCGCGGTGATCGCGGCGCGGCGGGTGGTCGGGTCCAGGGTGCGCAGGCCGTCGACCAGCTTCTGCAGCCGTTCGACCGGGAACGCGGCCTCGGCCAGGCCCTGGCGGGCGTAGATGTCGGGGAAGGCCAGGCCTTCCTCGACGCCGGCCAGCGCCGTCGCCGCGGGCTCGGCCTCGACGGCCTGCGCCTGCGCGGGTGCGGGCGCCTGCTCGGGCGCACGTGCGCCGCGCGACTCGGCCGCCGCCGCGCGCCGGATGATCGCGTCGATGTCGCCGTCGTCCGCGGGCACGGGTGGCGGCGCGTCGGCCGACTCGATCAGCCGCGCCGCTTCCAGGATGCGTTTGAGTGTCGCCATGGCGTCCCCGGCCCCGTCAGGATGAACACGGCAAGGATACGGGAAGGCGGGGGCAATGCCAGTGAGCGCAGGGCATGCGGGCTCACACGCCGCGGCGCTTGCCCTGCCACGGCGCGTACCACGCCCGGATGCGGGCGAGGTCTGCGTCCATGTCGTCGCTGGTCACGAACGGCGCGCCGATGCCGATGATCTTCTCCGGGTAGTGGAAGTACGCCGGCACGATCGGCACGCCGGCCGCGTGCGCGATCTTCCAGAACCCCGGTTTCCAGCGCTCCACCCGCCGGCGGGTGCCCTCGGGCGCGATCCCCAGCCAGAAGGCGTCCTGGTCGTGGAAGCGCTGCAGCATCTGGTCGATCAGGCCGCGCGGGTCGCCGCGATTGACCGGGATGAGGCCGAAGCGGCGCAGCACCGGGCCCAGCGGCCACCAGAACAACTGGTGCTTGGCGAAGATCCGGAGGTCGAGGCCCAGCGCCGCCTTCGCGGCGAACCCCCACAGCCCGTCCCAGTTCGAGGAATGCGGCGCGCCGATCAGCACCGCCTTGGGAATGTCCGGGAAGCTGCCGACCAGGCGCCAGCCACCGAGCCGCAGGATCGTGCGCCCGAGCCAGCGCGAGAAGCCGCTGCGCGGGACGCGCGGCAGGCGCGGAGGCAGCGTCAGCAGGGGTTGCGGGGCGTCCGGCGGGCCGGCGGCCATCAGTCCCAGTCCCTGCGGGTGCGTTCGCGCTTGACCCCGGCGCGCTGGCGCTTGTCGTCGAGCCGGCGCTTCTTGGCCGCGCGGGACGGCTTGGTCGCGACCCGCGGCGTCGGCACGTGCTGGCCCGCCGCCACGAACGCGGCCAGGCGCTCGCGGGCGTCCTCGCGGTTGCGCTCCTGGGTGCGGAACCGCTGGGCGCTGATCACCAGCACGCCCTCGACGGTCACCCGCCGGTCGCGGCGCGCGAGCAGGCGCTCGCGGACGGCATCGGGCAGGGTCGGCGAAGCGGCGATGTCGAACCGCAGCTCGACCGCGGTGGCGACCTTGTTGACGTTCTGCCCGCCCGGGCCCGAGGCGCGCACGAAGCGCTCCACCAGTTCCGACTCGGGGATGACGATCTCGCTGTCCATACGACGATTGTAGCGAGCGCTCCCGGCCGTCGGCGGGCGGGCGCCGGTCGATTGACCGGCCACGAGCGCTGCCGGAAGATGGCCCTTCACGCCCGCAGACGCGGGCCGCCGCCTGCAGACAGCCCCCCGATCGCACGGAGAGTCCCGGTCATGTCCCCTCGCACGCCCCTGTCCCTCGTCCTCCTCGCCTGCCTGTCGGCACTGCCGATCCTCTCCGCCTCGGCGCAGGACCGGGCCATGGTCGGCGGCGGCGGCGGCGATCCGGCCCTGGTGGGCGGTTCCCGCAACTGGGCCCCGTCCGCGCCGGCGACCGCCGGCGGCCAGGACTTCGGCCCCGCCGCCAGCCTCACCGGCGGCTTCGGCGGCGAGATGGGGGGCGGCCCGGCCTCGTCCCAGCGCGCCGCGGACGAAGTCCAGGCGCTGCTCGGCCTCGTCCAGGGCCAGATGGACGGCAGCGCCACCAGCGGCAACGCCATGACCGACCGCGCCGCCGCCGCCCGCTACCGCGCCGACGCCGAACAGCTGGTCCGCCGCTACTGGGACCGCCTCAGCCCGGTCACTCGCGACCTCTACACCTCCGGCTACGGCACGCGCCATCCCGACGCCAAGGAAGAGCGCTACCGCTCGCCCTACGGCGACAACGGCCAGATCGAGGACCAGATGCTCGGCGGCACCCGCGACGCCGCGGAAGCGATGCAGGGCCTCGAGGACCTGCTGCTGCCGATGCTGGGCGACATGAAACGCGGCTTCGACACCGAACTGCGCAACCGCAGCCGGCGCTGACCGCGCTGCCGGCCCCGATGCGTCGTTTCGCCACGCGCCTGCTGCCGCTGCTGTTGTTGGCATCGACGGCCCCGGCCCTCGCTGCCCCGCCGACCGACGCCCAGATCGACCGGCTGTTCGCCGCGCTCGACATGCCGCAATTGGTGAACCAGATCGTGGCGCAGATGGACCAGGGCGCCGCGATCGGCGCAGAGCGCGCGATCGGCCCCGACCCCACCCCGGAGGCCCGGGCGAAGATGCAGCGCCTCCTCGACCGCCAGCACGACGCGCTGCGCGGGATGCTGACCTGGGACAAGCTCAGCCCGGTGTATCGGCGCATCTACACCCGTACCTTCACTGCCGAGGAGGTCGACGCCATGATCGCCTTCTACGGCAGCGACACCGGCCGCAGCATCCTCGCCAAGCTGCCGCAGGCGATGCAGCTCGCCACCGACGAGATGCGGCCGATGATCGAAGAGACGGTCGACCGCATGCAGCGCGACTTCGAGCGCGAACTGCACGACGACGGCAAGGCCGCGCCCGAGCGCCGCTGACCCCGCGGCTCAGCCGGCCGGCGGCGCGAACAGCGCCAGCGCCTTCGCGAATTCGCCCTCCGGCGGCGCGGTCGCCACGATCCGCCGGCCGTCGTCGGGATGCGCGAAGCCCAATTGCTCGGCGTGGAGCAGCATGCGGTGGATGCCGAGCATGCGGAACTGGCGGTTGTGGCGGCCATCGCCGTGGCTGGTGTCGCCGATGAGATGGTGCGACAGGTGCTTGAGGTGGCGACGGATCTGGCGGAAGCGCCCGGTCTGCGGCCACGCCTGCAACAGCGCGTAGCGCGAGGTCGGAAAGCCCGCCGACGGCAACGCCAGCTCGCAGGTCGCCAGCCGTTCGAACCGCGTGATCGCCGGCTTCTTCTGCGGCTTGCCCGGGCCGCCGTCCAGCGGATGGTCGACGGTGAACGCCGCCTCCGCGGGCCAGCCGCGACAGATGGCGAGATAGGCCTTTTCGACCTCGCCGGACATCAGCGTCTTGCCCAGCGCCGAGGCCGCCTCGCGATCGAAGGCCAGCAGCAGGCAGCCGCTGGTGGCGCGATCGAGACGATGCACGAGGAACACCGGCCGGCCGAACTGCTCGCGCAGGCGGTCGGCCATGAAATCGGTTTCGCCGCGCGCCAGCGCGCTGTCGTGGACCATCAGCCCGGCCGGCTTGTCGACCACGGCGAGGCGCTCGTCGCGGTATAGGACCGGGATCGGATCGGTGTCGTCGGGGGGCGGGGCAAACTTTTCGGCCATGTCCGGGGTCGCAGCGCGTCGCACAATCGCCATTTTCGCCGATCGGCCGCCCCTGTCCCGCCATCCGGGCCGCCGACCCGCCACCGACCCGCCCAAGGAACGCGCATGCCCGTCTCGCCCCGTCCGTCCTCCCTCCGCCCGCTCCGCATGCTGGCCCTCGCCTGCGCGCTCGCCCTGGCCGCGCCCGTGCTGTCCGCCGCCGACGGCGTGCCCCCGCCGAAGGGCGTCACCGCCGGTCCCTGCGTCGAGGGCCTCTGCGAGTACACCCTCGGCAACGGCCTGCGGGTGCTGCTGTTCCCGGACGCCAGCACGCCGAAGACCACGGTCAACATCGTGTACGGCGTGGGCTCGGTCGACGAGAACTACGGCGAGACCGGCATGGCCCACCTGCTCGAACACCTGATGTTCAAGGGCACGCCGACCCACGCCGACATCCCCGGCGAGATGAAGAAGCGAGGCATCGAGAAGAACGCCACCACCTGGCTGGACCGCACCAACTACTTCGGGACCTTCCCGGCCAACGACGCCACCCTCGACTGGGTGCTGGGCATGGAAGCGGACCGCATGGTCCATTCCTTCATCGCGAAGAAGGACCTCGACAGCGAGATGACCGTGGTCCGCAACGAGATGGAGGCCGGCGAGAACAACCCGGTCGGCATCACCCTCGAACGCATCCGCTCCACCGCCTACCTCTGGCACAACTACGGCAACGACACCATCGGCGCGCGATCGGACGTGGAGCACGTGCCGATCGAGCGGCTGCAGGCCTTCTACCGCACCTGGTACCGGCCGGACAACGCGACCCTCGTGGTCGCCGGCCGCATCGACCCCGGGGCCACGCTGGCGAAGATCCAGGCCAGGTTCGGCCCGATCGCGCGCCCGGCGACGCCGCTGCCGACCTTCTACACCGTGGAACCGACTCAGGACGGCGAACGCGAGGTGACGGTGCGCCGTACCGGCGACCTGCGCGTGGTCGGCGCCGCCTGGCACAGCGTCGCCGCGACCCATCCCGACAGCGCCGCGCTGGACGTGCTGATGAACGTCCTCGGCGACACGCCCGGCGGCCGCCTGCACAAGGCACTGGTGGAAACCAAGCTGGCCGCGCAGGCCGCCGCCTTCGACGAGGGGCTGCGCGACGGCGGCCTGCTCACCGCGCTGGCGATCGTCCCGAAGGACGGCGACCTCGACAAGGCGCAGGACGCGATGCTGCGCGAACTCGAGGCGATCGCGCAGCGTCCGGTCACCGACGCCGAAGTCGCCGACGCCAAGCAGCGCATCGCCAACGGCTACGACAACACCGCCGCCGACGCCAACCGCATGGCGATGGCGCTGACCGGCGACATCGCCAACGGCGACTGGCGCCTGCACTTCCTCGAACGCGACCGGATCGCGAAGGTCACCGCGGACGACGTCAACCGCGTGGCGAAGCTGTACTTCAAGCCGAGCAACCGCACGCTGGGCCGGTTCGAGCCCACCGCGACGCCGGATCGCACCGAGATAGCGGCGGCGCCGTCGGCGGCCGAGGCACTGCGCGGCTACGTCGGCAAGGTCGCCGAGGCCGCCGGCGAGGCCTTCGACACCTCCGCGGCCAACATCGACAAGCGCACGGAGACGTTCACGATCGGCGACGGCCTGAGGGTCGCGCTGCTGCCCAAGGACACCCGCGGCGACAAGGTGGTGGTGCGGGCGAGGTTCCGCTTCGCCGACGTCGACGCGCTGCGCCCGGTGCCGCAGATGGCCGCGAACTTTGCCGGCAGCCTGCTGATGAACGGCAGCACGACGATGACCCGCGAGGAGATCGCCAAGCGCTTCGAAACGCTGAAGACCAGCGGCGGCGTCGGCGGCAGCGCGCAGTCGGCGACGATCAACCTCAGCACGCGCCGCGAGACGCTGGCCCAGGCACTGGCGCTCGCCGCCGACGTGCTGCGCCACCCCGCGTATCCGGAATCGGAGTTCGAGCAGCAGCGCCTGCAGTGGACCACCGGGCTGGAAGCGTCGCGACAGGAGCCGGGCAATGTCGCCGGCCTGGCGATGGCGCAGCATTTCGACCCGTGGCCGGCCGGGCATCCGTTCGCGTTCCGCTCGCTGGACCAGAACCTCGCCGACCTGCGCGCGCTCAAGCGCGAGGACGTCGTCGCCTTCCATCGCGACTTCTACGGCACGTCGAACGGCGAGATCGCGATCATCGGCGACTTCGACCCGGCCGCGGTCAAGGCCCAGCTGCGTGAACTGTTCGCCGACTGGCGCAGCCCGAAGCCGTTCAAGGCGCTGATCGAGACCGATCACGCCGTGCCCGCCGAACGCCAGCGCTTCGAGACGCCGGACAAGGCCAACGCGGTGCTGCTGGCGCGGCTGAACCTCGCGCTGAACCAGGAAGACCCGGACTACCCGGCGCTGGCGATCGTCAACAAGATCCTCGGCGGCGACCCGCTGAAGGCGCGCCTGGCCGACCGCCTGCGCCAGAAGGAAGGCCTGACCTACGGCGTCGGCAGCGACATCGACTTCGGCGCGCTGCCCGGCGAGAACGCCGGCAGCATCACGGTGCAGGCGATCGGTGCGCCGGAGAACATGGACCGGATCGAAGCCGGCGTGCGCGAGGAACTGGCGCGGCTGGTGCGCGACGGCGTCACCGCGCAGGAGTTGCAGGACGCGGTGACCTCGCTGCGCACCGAGCGCGAGCAGTGGCGCGGCAACGACGGCGCGCTGGTCGGCACGCTGGCCAGCAATCTCTACCTCGGTCGCACCATGGCCTGGTGGCAAGACGCCGATCGCAAGATCACCGCGCTGACTGTCGCCCAGGTCAACGACGTGCTCCGCCGCCGCATCGACCCGACGACGCTGAGCGTGTACGAGGCCGGGGATTTCGCGAAGGCGGCGAAGAAGTGATGCCGCAGGCCGGAGTTGCGGTGTAGGGCGGGCCCCGGCCCGCCATCTCCAACGCTCCGGTGGTCACGTCCGGCGATCGACGGCTTCGATCCCCATTCGCGGCAGGCGGATAGGCAATGACGGCGGGCCAGGGCCCGCCCTACGGGATTCCCACGAGACGACGCGGATGCCTCACCGCCGCGGCCAGGCCGCGATCAGGGCCCAGAGGCCGCCGAGGCCGGCGATCCACGCGGCGGCCGGGACGTTGATGATGCGCGGTCCGCCGGCTTCCAGTGCGTACAGCACCGCCGCGACGATCAGCAGCCCGGTGCCGAGGATCGCCGAGACGATCCGCCGCTGCATGGCGCGCACGGTGTCGGCGAGGTCGGCGAGATCGGTCGAGCGCATGCCGAGTTCGTGGCGGCCGCTGGTCTGCTGGCTCAGCCAGTCGTGCAGCAGCTTGGGCATCTCCGGCGCGCGCGTGACCAGTTCGGGCAGGCGCTTGCGGAACTCGCTCGCCAGCCGCGCCGGGCTGTAGCGCTCGACCAGGATCTTCTCCAGCACCGGCTTGGCCACCGCCCAGATGTCGAGCTGCGGGTCGAGCTGACGGCCCACGCCCTCGATGTTGAGCAGGGTCTTCTGCAGCAGGATCAGCTGCGGTTGCAGGGTCAGCTCGTATTTCTGCGCGGTGCGGAACAGCTTGACCAGCACCTCGGCCAGTGAGATTTCCGACAGCGGCCGCGTGAAGTACGGCTCGCACACGGCGCGCGCGGCGGCTTCCAGCTCGTCGATGCGGGTGGTCGCCGGCATCCAGCCGGCCTGCACGTGCAGCTCGGCGATGCGCCGGTAATCGCGGTTGAATATCGCCATGAAGTTCTCGGCGAGGTAGTACTGGTCCTCGCTGGAAAGCTGGCCGACGATGCCGAAGTCGATCGCGATGAACCGCGGGTTGTCCTTGCGCGCCGGGTCGCTGTCGACCCAGATGTTGCCGGCGTGCGCATCGGCGTGGAAGAAGTTGTCGCGGAACACCTGGGTGTAGAACACGCGCACGCCCTTGGCCGCCAGCGCCTTGCGGTCGATGCCGGCGGCGTCGAGCGCGACCACGTCGTCGCTGGGGATGCCGTACACGCGTTCGAGCGTGAGCACGCGCTCGGCGGTGTGGCTCCAGATCACCTCGGGCACGTAGAGGTCGGGCGAATCCTTCCAGAAGCGGCGGATCACCGACGCGTTCGCGCCCTCTCGCTGCAGGTCGAGTTCGGCGGCCAGCGTGGTCTCGATCTCGCGCACCACTTCGCGCGGCCGGATCTTCTCGGCGCGGGGGTGGGCGCGTTCGACCAGCGCGGCGATGCTCGACAGCAGCGCGATGTCGCCGTCGATCTGGCGCTCGATGTCCGGGCGCAGCACCTTCACCACGACCTCGCGGCCGCCGGGCAGGCGCGCGGCGTGGACCTGCGCGATCGACGCCGACGCCAGCGGCGCGGTGTCGAAGTGCTCAAAGGCCTCGCGGATGTCCTGCGCCAGCGCGGTCTCGACGATGCGACGCGCGGTCTCGCCGTCGAACGGCGCGACCCGGTCCTGCAGCAGCGCCAGCTCGGTGGCGATGTCCGGCGGCATCAGGTCGCGGCGGGTGGAGAGGATCTGCCCGAACTTGACGAAGATCGGCCCCAGCTCCTGCAGCGCCAGGCGCAGGCGCGCGCCGCGCGACATCGCGGCGACCTCGGCCGACGCGCGCGGCACGAACGGGCGCGCGAGCTTGAGCCAGCGCTCGGCCGGCGTGCCGTCGAGCAGGTCGTCGAGGCGATAGCGCAGCAGGACGCGACCGATGCGGGTGGCGCGCAGGACGGCATTCATGCGGCGGCCCTCTCGGGAGCCGCGCTCATGCGTCGACCCGCTTCTGCAGGCGCGTCACCCGCGCAGCCAGACGCGCCGCGTCGTCGCGCAGCGCGTCAACATCGTCGAGGAAGGCGTCGAGCTCGGCGCGCGGCACCACGTCGCGCGATTCCTCGGTCACGTATTCGGCCGCGGCCCCTGCGAACCGGCGCCCGCCCTCGCGCGCACCGCGCAGCGCGGCCGCGACGCCATTGGCGATCTGCACGCCGAGCACGTCGCCGAACACGTCGGCGAAAGGTTTCTGCCAGTCGGGGTCGAAGCGCTCCGCGAGGCGCTGCAGGCGACGCGCGAGGTCGGCATCGCCCTCGATCCGCATGCGCCCGACCGGCAGCGCGTCGGCGTCGTCCGGCGCGGTACCCAGCAGTCGCGGCAGCACGTTGCGCAACCCGAACGACACCACCCCGCCGAGCGTGCTGCGGACCGCGAGATCCGGCGTGGCCGCGGGGTCAACCGGGCCGACGCGCAGCCGGTCGCCGTCGACGGTCATGCGCAGCGCCAGCGGCGGCGCATCGGAGCCGTCGCCGCCCGCCAGCGCCAGCACCACGCTGCGGCCATCCAGCGGCGGCAGCGCCTCGCGGGTGTCGGGATCGAGGGCGACGGCGCGGTTGAGCGCCGATTCCAGCGCGCGGCCGGCCAGCGGCTTCCAGTCGAGGGGGGAGGCAGTCATGCGGGCATTCTAGCCGGGGGCACCGCCGGCACGGTCGCCGGGCGTTCCGCATGCCGGGGAACGCTCAGCTCGCGCCGGCATGCGCCGCAGCCAGCCGCGCCAGGCCTTCGGCGATCGTCACCTTCGGCACGTAGCCGAAGTCGCGGGTCGCGGGCGCCATGTCGTACCAGTGCGTCGTGCTCAGCTGCTCGGCGAGGAAGCGCGTCAGCGGCGGTTCGCCCTTCAATGGCAGCACCGTCCACAGGCCTTCGCAAACCGCGCCGATGGCATACGCGGCACGGAACGACAGCGCCTTGTCGACCTCCGGCGCACCGACCGCGCGCAGCAGCGCGTTGACGATCTCGCGCACCGGCTTGGGCTCGCCGTTGCTGATGAAGTAGGCCTTGCCGGCGCAGGCCGCGCCCGGCGCGAGGTGGTCGAAGGCGTCGAAATGCGCCTGCGCGGCGTTGTCGATGTAGGTGGTGTCGATGCGGTTGTGGCCGCCCCCGACGAAGCGCAGCCGACCGGCGCGCGCGCGATCGGCCAGCCGCGGCACCAGTTGCTGGTCGCCCGGGCCCCAGATCAGCCGCGGCCGCAGCGCGACGGTCGCGAGGTTCGCATCGTTCGCCGCCAGCACCGCCTTCTCTGCGATGGTCTTGGTGGTCGCGTACGGCGCCTTGAAGCCTTCGCCGTAGGGCACGGTGTCGGCGGTGCCGCCTTCGACCGGATGCGTCGCGCGATGGGTCACGCTCGGCGTGGAGGTGTAGACCAGCCGGCCGATGCCGTGCGCACGGCAGGCGGCGAGCACGTTGTCGGTGCCGACGACGTTCGCCTGGTGGTAGCTGTCGTAACTGCCCCAGGCGCCGGCCTTTGCGGCGTTGTGGAAGATCGCGTCCACGCCGGCGCAGGCGGCGATGACGGCGTCGCGATCAGCCAAGTCGCCGCGGATCTGGCGCACGCCCAGCGGATCGAGATCGGCGTAATGGCCGCGGTTGTAGCTCGCGACCTCGTGCCCGCGTTCGACCAGCCCGCGGCACAGCGCATGCCCGAGGAAACCGCCGCCGCCCGTGACCAGGATCATCATGCCGTGACCTTCATGCCGTGCCCGTGTTGCCGTGTTCGGTACTGGCGCACATGGTAACGCGGTGCCCTACCCGCGCTGCCAGCGTTGCGAAGCGCTTGTGTCCTTACTCCCTCCCTTTCGCCATAGGCGCAGGGGAGGGTTGGGGAGGGGTGAAATCGCGCGTCAGCTCACGATGGATGTCATCGACAACAAGCGTCGTCCTCAGCAGCACCTCGCGATTGGCGTAGCGAAGCACGAGATACCCCGCCAGCACGAGCCTCGCGGTGCGCACTTCGTCGTATTCGATGGCGCCCGCATGCTGGTCGCCGTCGACTTCGACCACCAATTTCGCCTGCGGGCACAGGAAATCGACGATGCAGCCCGCCAGCGGCACCTGCCGCCGGAAGCGGAATCCCTCGATCTCCCTGCGGCGAAGCGCCTGCCACAGACGGCGCTCGGCGTCGGTCGCCTTGTTACGCAGGCGGCGGGCACGTTGTCGCAGTGTCGTCATGGCATCTCCTGTCGTTCGACCCCTCCCCAACCCTCCCCTTCGCCTTCGGCGAAAGGGAGGGAGAAAAGCAACGGCTCCCGCAAAGCGTCTACTGTCCGAAACGGATGCGGTGCCGGTGTACGCCACGCCCGAAGGTCGGAAATCTGCCTTGTTGCGGCTCGGAAAAGCTCCGTGGAGGCAGAGCGGGGGCGTATCCTGATCCGCAGACCCCCGCGAGGAGCCCGCCATGCGCCGTTCGTCCCTGTCCGTCCTCACCGCCTGCCTGGTCTTCGCCACCGCAGCCGGCGCGCAGTCGCTGGAACAGCAGCTCAAGGATCGCCTGCTCGGCGGCAATACCGGCAGCAGCACCGCCGGGCTCAGCGAGAAGGACGCCGCCGGCGGCATCCGCGAGGCGCTGGCGCAGGGCGTGGATCGCGCGGTGCGCCAGCTCGGCACCCCCGACGGTTTCTTCCGCGACCAGACGGTGAAGATTCTCGTGCCCGAGCGCCTGCGCAAGGCCGCGGACCTCGCGCGCAAGCTCGGCGCGGGCAAGCAGGTGGACGCCTTCGAGCTGTCGATGAACCGCGCCGCGGAAAAGGCCGTGCCGATGGCGGCGAACATCCTCGCCGACTCGGTACGCAAGATGACGGTGCAGGACGCTATCGGCCTGGTCCGCGGCGGCGACACCTCGGCCACCGACTTCTTCCGTCGCACCAGCGAACAGAAGCTCTACGATTCCTTCCTGCCGATCGTCCAGAAGCAGACCGCCGCAGTCGGCGTGACCCGCAAGTACAAGGATTTCTCGAAGAAGGCCGGCGGCAACGCGCTGGCCGGCGCGCTGCTCGGCGGCGGCAGCGGCCAGCCGATGAACGGTGCCGATCTCGACGGCTACGTCACCCGACGGACCATCGACGGCCTGTTCCACGTCATCGCCGACCAGGAACGGCAGATCCGCCAGAACCCGCTCGCGCGCACCAGCGACCTGCTGCGCCGCGTCTTCAAGTGACCGCCGGCGCGGCGTTGCGCGCCGCGCGACACCGGCGTTGAACCGATCGCGACACGCCGGCGCCGGGTACGCCCGGGGGCGCTGCGTGCTGCGCCGAACACCGACCGCCATCGCATTCCGCGAGACGGCCCGTCGCTAGGATCGTCGGGCTGCGCGACGTTCGTCCTGCGCAGACCATCGCCACCGGCCACCGGAAGCGCGGCGCAGCCGCGCATCGGCCGACGGCTTTTCCGTACCCAACGACACAAGGAAGCATCGTCATGGTTCGCAACACCTCGCTGCACGCCGCGCTCCTCGCCGCGCTGTCCCTCGCCCCGCTCGCGCACGCCGCGCCCGTGGAAATGACCTCCGACGTCGTCGCCGCGGCGCCGTCGGCCAAGGCGCTGGGCGCCGCCGAATTCGCCGTCGCCTCGCGCGGCCCGACCCTCGTCGCCCTGTCCTCGCCGTCGGTCGGCGACGCACGCGCCCTCAAGAGCCGCCGCCAGGCGCAGGCCAAGCAGGGCCAGCCGTTCGAGATCGGTTTCGCCCGCGACGTGCCCAATCCGCGCATCGCCCTCGCCCGCCTCGGCTGGCAGAAACTGTCCGACGGGCGCTACGCCACCCGCTTCGAGATCGGTTCTGCCGACGCCGTCGCGATGCGCGCCGCGTTCTCGCTGAAGGCCGTCGGCCGCGGCGCGAATCCGGCCGGGGTGACCTTCCGCTTCGGCGGCAACGACGGCCGCGTGTTCGAGATGAACGGCCGCGAGTTCGCCGGCAAGCAGGCCGGCTGGTCGCCGGTGACGATGGGCGCGACGTCCAGCGTCGAGGTCGTGCTGGCGAAGGGCCTGCGCCCGCAGCAGTTCGCCCTGGCGATGCCGCAGATCTCGCACCTCGACATGAGTCCGCTGGCCGAGGACGCGCAGATCGCCGCGTTCGCGAAGATCGGCGAGAGCGGCAGCTGCAACCGCGACATCGTCTGCCGCACCAGCCCGACCGCCGGCTTCCTCGCCGCCGAGAAGGCCGTGGCGCGGATGCTGTTCACCAAGGGCGGCAGCTCGTACCTGTGCACCGGCACGCTGCTCAACAACAGCAACGCGACCAAGCGCCACCTGTTCTGGAGCGCGGCGCACTGCATCAGTACCCAGACCGTCGCCAACACGCTGCAGACCTACTGGTTCTACAAGGCGACCACCTGCGGCGGCACCACCCAGGCCGCGGGCGCGGTGACCCTGACCGGCGGTGCCTATCTGCGCTACTCGAACACCACGCGAGACACCCTCCTGCTGGAACTGAAAACCGCGCCGCCGGCCGGTGCCGTGTACGCGGGCTGGACCAGCGCCGCCATCGCCGCCACCGGCACCGCGATCGAAGGCATCCACCACCCGGCGGGCGACGCCAAGATGTACTCGCTGGGCAGCGTGACCGCACTGTCGAGTTCGCTCAGCGGCAAGTCGCCGCTGTACCAGGTGAAGTGGACCACCGGTACCACCGAAGGCGGTTCGTCGGGCTCGGCGCTGTTCAAGATCGCGACCGACGGCACCTACCAGCTCACCGGCGGCCTCTACGGCGGCTACGCCTCGTGCTCGGCCACGACTTCGCCGGACTACTACTCGCGCTTCGCGGACGTGTATTCCAGCATCTCGACCTACTTCGGCCCGTAAGCCGATCCACGCATCACCGCGACACGACGGGCCCGGCGCATGCCGGGCCCGTTTCGTTTCCGGCGTCGATCAATCCGGCACGAACAGCAGGCGATGCAGCGCGCGCATCACGGGCTTCATCAAAGGCGCCGCCTGCGCATGCATCGCGTCGAATTGCAGCCGCCAGCGCCGCCGTGTCGCGGCAGGCACCCGATGCCGCTGCAGCCATCTCGCGATCGTCGCAGCGCACAGCACGCCGACGAAAGCGCCGAGCGAGATGCACAGGGGTTCGACGACTTCTGGCGAGATGTCCGCATGTGGGGCACCCGGCACATCGCGACATGCGGGCGCCAGCCATGCCAGCGCCGTGAACATGCCGGCCGTCATGCAAACGATCACCAACAAGCCGAAACACCAGCCCCAGCGCAGGTCTTCCCGCGACGGCAGCGGCGCGTCGTCGCGATTCACCGCATCCGCTCCGCCGCCCACACCGCCAGCTTCTCGCGCCCGATCTTGGCGTTGTGGCGGATGTCGACCGGGAACGGTTTCGGGTGATGCAGGAACGTCGTCACCTTCGCGGTGTGGACGAAGCCTTCGCCGAGGTGGCGGAGTTCGTCTTCGATGCGCGGCCATTCGGAAGCGGCGACGCCCGCACGCAGTTCGACGCACAGCACCGGCCGCTGCGACCCGAACGTGCCGAGGCCGACCAGCGCGGTGCGGCGCACGTCGGGATGCGCGTTGAACACCGGCTCGATCTGTTCGGTGCACAGCGTGTCGTCGGCGGTGACCACGCGCTGGGTCTTGCGGCCGCAGAACCACAGCCGGCCTTCGGCGTCGAAATAGCCGAGATCGCCCATGCGGTGCACGATGCGCTCGCGTCCGTCGGGCAGCGTCTCGCGGATCTTCGCCAGCCGCGTCTGCGCCTCGCGGCCGAAGTATTCATCGGTGGCGGTGGGACCGGCGACGGTGATCTCGCCGACAAGGCCGCCGTGCACCAGCAGATCGTCCGACCAGCGTTCGATCGCCGCGTCGTCGACGCGGATGAGGCGCACGTCGTTCGGCGGCACCGCGCGGCCGACGCAGGTGCCGGCGCCCTGCTCCGTGCGCTCACGCAGCGTCAGCAGTTCGCGGCCTTCGATGATCGCGACCGGCAGGCATTCGGTGGCGCCGTAGGGCGTCCAGAAATTCGCGTCCGGCGGCAGCAGCGAACGGATCTTCGCGACCACGTCCGCAGGCACCGGCGCGCCGGCCGACATCACCGTCTTCACGCCCGCCAGCGGCTGGCCGTGGTCGGCCAGCACGCGCATCAGCGCCGGCGAGCCGAACAACTGGTCCACGCCGAAACGCTTGATTGCCGCGTGCAGCTTGCGCGGATCGGCCTGCGCGGGGCGCGTCGGGTCCATGTCGGGAATGATCGACGTGGTGCCGAGGGCGGGATCGAACAGCGCGAACGGCGGGAACGTCGGCAGGTTTGTGCCGCCCGGCGCGATGCCGAACGCCTGCCCCATCATCGCGATCTGGCCGACGAAATGGCGATGACGGTAGACCACGCCCTTCGGGATGCCGGTGGAGCCGCTGGTGAACAGGATCGCGGCGACATCGTCGGGCGCGGCGTCGGCGAGCTGCGGCCCGGCGCCGGCGCCGGCGCGTTCGAGCTCGGCCAGCGTCACGTCGGCGAGGATCGCGCGCGCACCGGTCGTCACCCGCACCTTCGCGCTGCGCGCCCAGCGCAACAGCACGCGCGCGACCTGCGCCAGCGGGATGCCGATGAACGCCTCCGGCTTCGCTTCGTCCAGGCACTGCCGCAGTGCGCGGCGGTCGATGCCGGGATCGACCAGCACCGGCACCGCGCCGGCCTTGAACAGCGCGAACATCAGCAGGAAGAACTCGGGCGTGGGCCGCACCATCACCACCGTGCGGGTGCCGCGGACGATGCCGCGGGTGGCGAGCCCGGCGGCGATGGCGTCGCTGCGGCGATCGAGGTCGGCGTAGGTCAGCGCGATGTCGTAGGCGCCGTCGCGGCCGGGGCAGCGCATCGCCACCTGGTCGGGCCGGGCCGCGGCCAGCGGCGGCAGGCAGGCGGCGATGTTGCAGGGCGTGGCGGGGGCGTCGGCGGTCGTCATCCCGGCATTGTCCCCCGCGGGCGGGCCCGGTTGCCAATCGACGGCCGCTTGCGAACGCCGGACGCTGCGGCAGAATGCGGCCGCGTCCCTCCCCTCGCCCGGCCGCACGGCCACGAACCCGCATGCCGCATCCCTGCCTGTCCTGCGGCGCCTGCTGCGCCGCCTACCGCGTGTCGATGCACTGGTCGGAAACCGAGCCGTCGCTCGGCGGCCGCGTGCCGGTCGAACTCACCGAAGTGCTGGACGGCCACCGCCGCTGCATGCGCGGCACCTGGGCCGAGCGCCCGCATTGCATCGCCCTCGCCGGCACAGTCGGCGATGCGGTCCACTGCACGATCTACGACGCCCGCCCGTCGCCCTGCCGCGAGCTGCGGATGTCGTGGGAAGACGGCGGCCCGAACCCGCAGTGCGACCGGGCCCGCGCCGTGTACGGATTGCCGCCGCTGACGCAGGACGCGGTCGTGGCGGCGCTCGCCGCTGGCTGAGGCTCAGCGCGCAGGCCGCAGCCGCGCCAGCACGCCCGGCAGCGGCGGACCGCGGCCGTCGTCGACGAGGCCCGCGGCGACCAGCCGTCGGAACGGCGCGAACGTCGCCGCCGCGCGCAGCGCCATGCGCCGCAGGTGCTTCGCCGGCGCGCGTTCGTCGGTGTACAGCCCCGCCAGCCACTGCGTCGCGAGGTACAGCGGCCGGGTCGCCCGGCGATGCGCACGCTCGTAGTCGGCCAGCAGCGCCGGCGTCCAGTACGGCCGGCCGGCGGCGCGCGCGGTGCGGATCGCCTTCGCCAGCGTGTCCTGGCCGAGCAGGCCGAAGTTGAAGCCGTGCGCGGTCACCGGGTGCATGCCGACCGCGGCATCGCCGATCGCGACGAAGCGCTCGGCCGCGAACTTCCGCGGATACACGCCGACCAGCGGATACGCGCAGCACGGGCCGGTGAAGGTCATCGCGCCCAGCCGGCCGCGGAAGCGCCGGGTCATGTCCGCGCCGAAGGCTTCGGGCGCCAGCGCCTGCACCGCCGCGGCCTCGGCATGCGGCAGCGTCAATACCACCGACGAGGCTTGGCGGTCGCGCAGCGGCAGCAGCGCCAGCGTCTGGCCGTAGTCGAACCACTCCCACGCGGTCTGCTCGTGATCGCGCTCGTGGCGCACGCGGCAGACCAGCATGGTGCGGCCGAAGTCGCGCATGTCCGCACCGATGCCCATCGCCCGGCGCGTCTCGGAGAAGCGGCTGTCGGCGGCGACGATCAGGTCGCCGCGCAGCGCGGTGCCGTCGTCCAGCCGCACCTCGGCGCCATCGGCATCGGTGCGGACGCCGGTGACGTTGCGGCCGTCGAACAAGGTCACATCGGGATTCGTCATCGCCTCGGCGAACGCGGTGCGCCGGATCGCGTGGTTCGGCACCAGCCAGCCGAGATGGTCTCGGCCGCTGTCCTCGTGGCGGAAACGCAGGCCGTCGGCGTCGTCGCCGTCCAGCACCAGCGCGTCGCGCAGCACCGACGGTTCGTCCTCGGCAAGCCGCGCCCACAGGCCGAGATCGGCCATCAACCGCTGCGAACGGTGGGTCAACGCGATCTCGCGGCCGTCCTCGGCGGGTTCGGCCAGCGCCGCGCGCGGCTGGCGCTCGACCAGCGCGATGCGCAGGCCGCTGCCGGCCAGCGAGCGGGCGAAGCACAGCCCGGCCGGCCCGGCGCCGACCACGACGAGGTCGAACGCCGTCTCGGACGGACGCAGGGAAGTGCCGGTTGCCTCGGCCATGGCGCGCCCTCGCGGCGATTGCGGAGGCGGCAGGTTAGGCGGCGCGGCCGGGCGCGGCGTTGATCCGGGTCAAGCGGGCGGACGGGCCGCCGCCGAGTCCGTCAGATCGGATGCGTGTCCAGGAACCGCCGCATCGCCGGCACCAGCACCTCGTGCTTGTCTTCCAGCACGTAGTGGCCGGCGTCCTCGAAGGCGTGCGACTCGGCCTCCGGCAGCGCGCGCTGGAAGCCTTCCAGGAAATGATGATCGAACACGAAATCGCGCAGGCCCCAGCCGATGAAGGCCGGACGGTCGGCGAAGGCAGGCAGGCGCTTGCCCGCCGCATCGACCAGCATCCACGCCGCGTCGCCCGGCGCCAGCGGGATGTCCTGCACGAAGCGCAGCGTCGAGATGCGGTTCGCCCACGAGTCGTAGGGCGCCAGGTACGCCTTGCGCACGTCGGCCGGCATCTTCCGCACCACGCCGTCGCGGGCGGCGCCGGCGGCGAAGGCGTTGAAGCCGCGGATCAGCAGCGCGCCCAGCTTCATGTCGCGGCCGAGCGTCAGCTGCCACGGCATCGGCTTGGCCGGCGGCAGCGGGAACGCCGCGGTGTTGGTGATCAGCAGCCGGCGCACCTGCGCCTCGTGCGACAGCGCCCAGCCGAAGCCGATCATCCCGCCCCAGTCGTGCACGGCCAGCGTCACTGGCCCGTCGATGCCGAGGTGCTTCAGCAACGCGGTGAGGTCGTCGACGCGCGACTGCAGGGTGTAGCGGTAGTGATCGTCGCCGGGCTTGTCCGACAGGCCCATGCCGACGTGGTCCGGCACGATGCAGCGGTAGCGGTCCTTCAGGCCGAGCACGAGGTGGCGCCAGTAGAAGCTCCAGGACGGATTACCGTGGAGCATGACCACCACTTCGCCGTCGCGCGGACCCTCGTCGAGGTAGGACATCGCGATGCCCGGCCGGACCTCGAAGCGCTGCGGGGTGAAGGGATAGTCGGGGTAGGCGGGAGTGCTCATGGGCGGCATGTCGTCGGCGGCATCGGCGCGGGAAAGCGTTCCACCGCGCGCGGCGGCCAGGGAACAGGACCGCCAAGGATAAGCCCTGCCCCCCGGTTTGGCACCGCGGCCGGGTCGCCGCGGCGGTCGTCGTCAGCCCTTGGGCTTGCCCAGCAGGCGATCGGAGAACTCCTCCAGCGCCTGCTTCAGCTGCTCCTCGCGCAGGGCCATGGCGAGCGCCGGGCCCTCGGTCGGCATGGCCTTGCCGCGCTTCGCGGGGGCCGGCGTCGGCGCCGCGGACAGGCTCGACAGCCGGTCGGCGAGCAGCGCCAGCACCTGCTGCAGCTGCTGTTGCTGCTCGGCGTGGCGCTCGAACCAGTCGGGCGCCGGGCTCGCGGCCGCTGCGGCCGGGGCAAGCGGCGGCGCAGGCGTCAGGCGTTCGGACAGCCGTTCCAGCGAGGCCAGCAGTTGCGGCCATGGCGCCTCGACGGCCGGCGGCGGTTCGACCGCCTTCGACGCCGATGCCGACGCCAGCCCACGCACGCCGTCGACCAGATCGTGCAGCTGCGCGACGACGCGCGGACCGACCTCGGCCTCGCCCGCGCCCATCGCGCGGTCGCGCAGGAAGTCGCGCCGGATCTGCACCCAGCGCTCGGTCTGCGTCGCGTCCAGCGTGCCGCGCAGCTCGCCGAGCTTGAGCAGGTTCTCCTCGGCACCGCCGGTGAGCAGCTGCGCCTCGCCGCGGTAGTGGTCGGCGATGAGCTGCTGCAGCTCGGCGTCGTTCATCGCCGGCGACACCTTCTCCGCCAGCTTGTTCATGTTGCGGTAGCTGCCCTGCAGCTTGAACGGCGGCTCGGTGCGGTAACGGTCGGCCTGCGCGGCGCTGGCGATGTACTGGCGGTTGACCGCGTACACCGTGTCGCGCACGCGCAGCAGGCGTTCGAGCGTGGCCGCGATCTCGTCGATCTCGGCCGGGCCGTAGGCATGCGCCAGCGCGTTCGCGGAGAACGGCCGGCCCTCGACCTTGTCGACGAGCCTGTACAGATCGCCGAGATCGCGCTGCGCCAGCGGCGCGAGCACCGGGCTGGAGGTCAGCGCGTTCTCCAGGTAGCTCATCAGGAACGTCGGTTCGCGGCCGCCGAGCACGTCGCCCAGGTTGTAGACGTCGGCGCGGTTGGCCAGCATGTCCGGGATGCGGAACACCTCGCCGGATTCGGTGTACGGGTTGCCTGCCATCACCACGCAGAACTTGCGACCGCGCAGGTCGTAGGTGCGGGTACGGCCGCGCCACACGCCCTCGATGCGGCGGGTGCCGTCGCACAGCGAAATGAACTTCTGCAGCAGTTCGGCGTGCGTGTGCTGGATGTCGTCGAGATACAGCATCACGTTGTCGCCCATCTCGAGCGCGAGGTTGAGCTTCTCCAGCTCCTGCCGCGCGGTCGCGTCCGGCGCCTGCGCCGGGTCCAGCGAGCGCACCGCATGGCCCAGCGCCGGCCCGTTGATCTTCATGAAGATCAGGCCGAGCCGGTGCGCGACGTACTCCATCAGCGTGGTCTTGCCGTAGCCGGGCGGCGAAATCAGCATCAGCAGACCCATCAGGTCGCTGCGCTTGGCCTCGCCGACGGTGCCCATCTGCTTGGCGAGGTTGTCGCCGATCAGCGGCAGGTAGACCTCGTCGATCAGCTTGTTGCGCACGAACGAGGTCAGCGGCTGCGGCTGGAATTCCGACAGGCGCAGCGCCTCGCGCTCGCGCGCGACCAGCGCCTGGCGCAACTGCTGGCAGCGACGGAAGCGCGGCAGGAAGTCCTCGCGGTGGCGACGCAGGCGCTCGGCGAAGTCGTCCACGCCGAGGACGATGGCACCGTCGAAGATCCGCGGATGCTCGCCGAGCAGGCCGTCGACGCGCGCCCGCAATTCGGTCTCGCGCACCTGCGCCAGCGCTTCGTCGCCGAGGAGCAGCAGGGCGGCGGCTTCGGGCGCATACGCGGCGAGATCGACGCATGCCGGATCCGCGGCCAGCGCGCCGCACCACTGCATCGCCAGCCGCCAGCGCGTGCCGAGGTCGTCGGTACTCGCGTTCAGCGCAGCCTGCAGTTCGTCCCAGAGCCGGTCGCCGTCGAGGCGCTGGCGCAGCGCCTCGTACAGTGCGCGGGCATGGCGACTGAACGCGAAGGTCGCCCGCGGCGCGGCCAGTACATCGACCAGATAGGCGGCGGCGCGCGTCTGCAGCGACATGTCGAACGTCAGTCCGGCCGATTCGGCGAGCGCGGCCAGCGTATCGGCGAGTTCGCCGCGCAGCGCGTCGAGGCCGGTGCGCTGCGCGAACACGCGATCGATGCCCTGCGCGTTCCGCGCGCGCGTCGGCCACTGCGCGGCCTCGGGTCGCGCATGCAGTTGCGCCCATGCGACGCTGGCCCATGCGCGCGCATCGGGCGCATGGGCCAGCGTGCCCGCGGCCTCGCGCAAGGGCAGCAGCGCGAGCAGCAGCTTCACCGCATCGTGGTCGTGGATGCCCTTCTCGTAGCCTTCGCGGTACCGCTGCGCGGCGAAATCGTGGACGGTCTTCGCCAACCGCTCCGGCTGCTTGGCCTGCGCCAGCAGCGCGTCGGCGTCGAGCCCGTCCTCGCCCGCCTCGGCCGAGGCCAGCACCGCGCCGGCGAGATATTCCGCACGGCACAGCCACGGCGATTCCGATTCCAGCGGACTGTCCCACACGTCGCGCAACGCGTCGAGTTCGGCATCCTGCACCGGCGCGAAATAGCCGGTGCCGGTGAGATGCAGCGCCAGTCCGTCGCCGCGCGGCAGCACGGTGAGGTCCAGCGACTGGGTGTTGACGCTGAAACGGTGGCGCGGACCGAGGCGCACGACGTTGCCGCCTTCCTCGAACAGCTCGCTGCGGTCGCGCAGCACACGCACCGACTGGTCGCGGACGCGCTTGAGCCGCGCCTCGAGGTCGTCCGCGCGCACGCTGTCCTGCAGCTCGCGCAGGCGCGCGGCGAGGTCGCGCAGCTTCAGCACCAGCGGATCGCCGGCGAAGAACGCGTTGAGCACGTCTGGATCGCCCAGCCGCTCGGTGCGGCGCGGTAAGCCGTCGAGGATCCGCGCCGCGGCGTCGGCCAGCGACTGCGCGCGGCGCTGGCGCTCGTCGAGCAGCGCCTGCTTGTGCGCCTCGAAGGTCTCGATCAGCTCCTCGCGCTTGGTGGCGATGTCGGCGAGGAACTGTTCGTGTTCTCCGAAGCGGCCTTCGATCTCCTCCAGCTGCAGCAGCAGTCGCGACAGGGCCTGGTCGCAGGCGTCGGGATCGCGTGCCGCCGACAGCGCGCCGGCGATGCCCTGCCCGAACAGTGCGAACTGGGCGCCGAACTGGGCCACCGCCTCGCCTGCACCGAGCTGCTTGCGGCGCTGCTCGGCGCGAGCGCGGGCCTGGTTGAGCTTCGCGTACAGCGCCGAGATCGTTTCGACCACGCGGGTGCGCTGCGCGGCATCGTCCACCGGCAGCGTCGCCATCAGTTCGGACAGCAGGTCGAGGTCCGCGGACAGCGTGCGCATCGCATCGAGCGGCTCGCGCAGCGCGGCCGCGCCCTCCGCCTGCTGCACCTGCGCGTCGAGTTCGCCGATGCGGACCTCGTACGGCTGCAGCACGCGCGCATCGGCGAGGAAGTCGCCGGCCGCCGCCGCGGTGCGCGCCTGCGTTTCCTGCAACCCGGCATCCATCGCATCGATCGCCGGCAGGTCGGCATAGCGCTGCTCGCGCAGCGTCATCCAGCGCCCGCGCTGCGCCGACAGGGCATTCAGCGCATCGACGCAGTCCTGCACGCGCTCCCAGCGATCCGGGTGCAGGCCGTCGAGCAGTTCGCGCTGCCGGGTCTCGGCTTCTTGCATCGCCTCGGCGGCGCGACGACGCAGGCTTTCGACCTTCTCGTACTCGTCGAGTACCGCCTCGCTGCCGGCGACGATCTCGCGCAGCAGTGGCGCCAGGCCCTCGCACTGCGGGTCCTCGATCCAGTGGTGACGATCGAACAGCCGCCGCGCGTTCTGGCTCAGGCGCTGGTAGTGCCCGGCGGACAGCGCTTCGGTCGCGATCTCGCGCGAGAGATCGCGAAGGTCCGACAGGCCACGCACCAGGTCGGGATTGCCGACGCGCGCGAAGAAGCCGGTGCCGGCCGGCTGCGCGAGTGCGTGCTCCTCGGCCGCGAACGGCGTGCGCCAGACCTGCATCGGATGGACCCGCGTCGGTTCCGCGGAGTCGGCGCTGAAGATCACCATGCGCCCGTCGCCCAGCCGCGCGTAACCGTGGCCGATCACCGGCGGCTGCATGCCGCGCTCGATGGTGTTGTAGACGCACAGCGCGATGCGGCCGTCCTCCGGCTCGTAGAACAGGTACAGCACGTCCTCGCCGTTGGGCGCGCGCAGCATGCGCCGGAAGCGCATGCCCTGCACGTCCTGGTCGAACGTGCGCAGTTCGCCGCTCTGCAGCAGATAGCCGCCCGGGAACACGATGCCGTGGTCCTCCGGCAACTGCACGCAGGCCTGGCCGATGGCGTCGATGCGGTACACCTTGCGCGCCACGGTGCTGTAGGCGAGATGGCGCCACGTTTTCTCGCGGTACGGCAGCACGCGCAGCAGCACCAGCGTGCCGACGCGGGCGTATTCGATCTGCGCGTCGTCCAGCGATTGGGTCTTGTCCTCCACCGGCTCGCTGTAGAGGCCGAGACCGGATTCGGTGTTGTTCTCGATCTTGATCGTGAGGTCGCCGCCGACCGTCTCCACGAACAGCGTGTCGAGGATGTTCAGATGCGGGTGGCGCCCGTTCACCGCCTGCTCGCGGCCGGCGCGGGTCCATTCGAAGTCGTACGGCGCCGGCAGCGCGATGTCGCGCTCGCCGCGGTTGTCGACGTAGCGCACGCTGCCGTCCGCGCCGACGCTCCAGCGGAACACGCGCATGTCTTCGATGCGCTCGCCGATCTGGAACGCAGCCAGGAACAGGCCATCGCGCACGACCAGCTGCAGCAGGCGCGCATGCTGGTAATAGGCGAACAGCTCGCCGAAGTCCTTCGCGAACGCCGGCTCGGCGAGGAAGCTGCCGGCAATCTCCACCGGCACCACGTCGTAGCCGGCCTCGCCCTCGACCAGCCGGTACAGCGAGAACACGTCCTCGACCCGGGTGGTCTTCTTCAGCCCCATGAACACGTTGTAGCCGAACAGCAGGCAGTCGCCGACCTGGACGATGTCGCGCGCGACGCAGTTGTGCTCCGTGCGGATGCGGACGCGACCGATCATCTCCATCCGGCTCGCGCCGAAGGCCTCGATCCGGGCCGTGTTCAGCGCATCGACGCGGGTGCGCAGCGTCTCGCCCTGCGCGTCGAGGCGACGGCGCAGCACTTCGTAGGCGCCGCCTTCGGCGACGGCGCGGTCCACCGCGGCGTCCGTGGCCGGCGCCGCGTCGACCGCGGCGGTTTCGATCTTGTCCGACATCGTGTCCTGCCTCGTGATGCATCAGTGCCCGTCCGCCGGCAAGCGCTGGCGGACATGGTGCGACCGTACGGACTCAGGCTTGGTCGGCCGCGGCTTCGACCTGCACGGCCGGTGCCTTGGCGCCACCCAGCTGCAGCGACATCAGCTTCTGCAGCAGTTCCTGCACGATCGGGCTCTTCTCGGCCACGCCTTCCACCGCCTTGCCGACCGACAGCGCCTTGGCGAACGAGTCGAAGAACGCGCCCTCGCCGCCGACGATGTCGATCTTGGCCTTGGCCAGCGCCGTCGACAGCACTTCGGCCTGTTCGCGGGCGATGTCCTTGTTCGCGGCGATCGACGCCATCGCCTGCTCGAAGGTCTTCTCGAGCTGCATGCGGAACTCCTCGTGCGCGCGCGCCTGGTCGCTGAGCGAACCCAGCGCGGCAAACTTGTCGGTCAGGCCTTCGGCCTCGGAGCGATACTTCTCGCGCAGCACTTCCGCCTGCGAGAAGCCGACGCCCTTGATGACCTCGGCCTCGGCCGCGCCCTTGTCCTGCGCGCCCTTCGCTTCAGCGGCCATGGTCTCGGCGACCACGCGCGCCTTGGCGAGGCCCTCCTTTTCAAGCGCCGCAGCGGAGACTTCGCGCACGCGCGCGTCGGCGAGCCCCGGCGCGGCGCGCTCGGCCTCGATGCCCTCGGCCATGCGCTTCTTGGCCTCCGCCTGCTTGGCCGCGGCTTCCAGCTCGGCCTGCGCGATCACCGCGATCTGCACCGCGCGGTGCTTCGACGCGACCTCGTCGGCTTCCGCCTGCTTCACCTGGCGCACCAGCTCCTGCTCGGCCTTGGCCTGCGCGGCGAGGATCGTCGCCTGCTTCTGGCGATCGGCTTCCGACACCAGCCGCACTTCCTTGATGCGCTCCTCTTCCTGGGCCACGGTCTTCTCGACCGCGACCCGCTCGCGGACCACGTTGGCGATGTCCTTGCGCTGGACCTCCAGCGCCTTCTCCTTGTCGATCTGCTGGAGTTCGACCTCGCGCTCGCGGGCGACGATCTCCAGCTGGCGGGCGCGATTGACCTTCTCGACCTCGATCGCGACCGCGCGCTGGCGGTTCTGCTCGGCGACTTCCACTTCGCGCATGCGGTTCTGCTCGCGGATGTCGAGCTGCTCCTGGGTCGCGATGCGCGCCTGCTCGGCCTTCAGGCGCTCCTCTTCCTGCACCTTGTGGGTCTCGGCCTCCTCGCGGGCGCGAATCGTCGCGATCTCGCGCTGCTGGCGCGCCTCGGCATCGGCCTGCTGGCGCTCGAGCGCGAGCATGGCTTCGCGGGTCTCGACGTTCTTCTTGCTGATCGCCAGCTCTTCGTTGCGTGCGTATTCGTTGGTGATGATGTTCTGCGCCGCGGTCAGCTCGGTGATCTTGCGGATGCCTTCGGCGTCCATGATGTTGCTCGGGTCCAGCGACGCCTTCGGCGTCTGCTCCAGGTAGTCGATCGCGACGTCCTCCAGCACGTAGCCGTTGAGGTCGTTGCCGATCACCTGGATGATGCGGTCGCGGAATTCCTGCCGGTTCTCGAACAGCTTGACGAAGTCGATCTGCTTGCCGACCGTCTTCAGCGCTTCCGAGAACTTCGCGTTGAACAGCTCGTTCACTGCCGCCTTGTCGGACGCGCGGTCGACGCCGATTGCCTTGGCGACCTTCAGCACGTCCTGCGGCGTCTCGTTCACGCGCAGGTAGAACGCCACGTTGATGTCGGCGCGCATGTTGTCGCGGCAGATCAGGCCGTCCTTGCCGCGGCGGTCGACCTCCAGCGTGATCAGCGAGATCCGCATGAACTCCTTCTTGTAGATCACCGGGTAGACCAGCGCGCCGGTGAAATGCACCTTCGGCGTCGACGAAAGATCATTGACGATCAGAGCCGTGCCCTGCGGGACCTTGATGTAGAAAGCCTTGAACATCCCTACCAAGCCGAGCAGGGCCACGACTATCGAGGCGGCGATCACCAGCACCCAGTAGATGTTCGTATCAGCAATGCCCATCGCACTTTCTCCAGATCGTTTAACTTGTTGAACTTGTTGAATTCCTGGCATGTCGCCGGGCAGTCGCCGCGACGGTCGCCAAGGGTCACAGACGCTCGAATTCCTCGGCCGAGATCGCCCGGTAGGCGTTCTGGTCCTCGAGGTATTCGATGAGCACCACGCGGTCGCCGCGGACGAAGCGCCCCGACATGTCCGCGCGCACCTGCAGGATCAGGCCGGCGCCGCCGTCGTCGACTTCCACCGTGCCCGAGTCGAGGGTCAGCTCGGGGCTGCGCACCGTGCCGTAGCGGCCCAGCATCGGGCGTTGCGACACCGGCGCGAACCGGCGCATCGCGCGACGTACCGGCGTCAGCACCATGCGGCCGACGGGGATCGACACCAGCAGGCCGCCGACCATCGTCGCGATGCGCGCGGGCACGTCGAACATGCCCAGCGGCAGGGTGCGCAGCACGTACTCGTCGACGAAGAAGCAGAAGCTCCAGCCGACGACCGCGATGATCGTGAAGACCACCATGATCGGCACGCCGTGCAGGCCGAACTTCATCAGCAGGCCCCCGGTCTCGTGGTGATGGCCGCCCGCCGAGTGGTCGCCGGCGGCGTGCGCGTGTCCGCCGAGGTCGGCGCCGACGTCATGCCCGATGCCGTGACTGCCGAGGTCGTGACCACCGATGCCATGCCCGCCGAGGTCGTGACCGCCGAAGCCGTCCGGCATCAGCCCGTCGACGCTGTCGACTTCCAGGATGCCCAGCGCCGACAGCAGCCAGTGCACCATGACCACCAACAGCAGCACGCTGTACACGGCGGTCGGGAACGACGTTACGATCTTCAGGAACAATTCCATCGCTGCCCCCAGTCTCCCGCGTTTGTTCAGTCGGCCTGCTTTTTCAGCCGCGACAGCACCGAGTCGGTGCGATCTTCGTCGGCGATGATCCCGGCGCGGCGCAGCCGCGCTTCGAGGGCATCGTCGACCCCTGCCTCGTCGAGCGCGTCTTCCGCGTCCAGTCGCGCGCCGCGCGCCCCCTGTCGCTGGCGCAACCGCTCCAGCGAATCCAGCGCGGTCCGCACGCGGACGTCGGACGCGCGGCGGCGGCTCGCGACCGCGGCCTGCGCGCGCTGCACGCTTTCGCTGGCGCGCACGGTGTCGACCTGCTGTTTGAGCCGCTGGATCGTCGCCTCGAAGCGCGCCGCGGTCGCGCGCAGGTGGGCCACGCCCTCGGCGAAGTCCTTGACTCGCGCCGCTTCGCCGTCGCGCTCGATCTCCAGCAGCGCGATCTTCGCCGCGACCTCGCGCGCCAGCGCGTCCTCGCCGGCCTTCAGCGCCTTCACCGCATAGCCTTCGTATTCGGCGAGCTTCGCGTTGGCAGCGGCCAGCCGCTCGTTCGCCACGTGGCTGCGCGCCAGCGTCTCGGCGAGCGTCGCCCGCACGCGATGCAGTTCGGCGTCGTGGTCGCGGATTTCCTGGTCGAGGATGCGCAGCGCCTGGCTTTCGGCGATGGCCTCGCCCAGCTCGTTCACGCCGCCGCGGACCGCGGCCACCAGCCGCTGCCACACCGCGGGCGCGGTCTGCGCCGCCGGTTCCGCCTGCGGCTCGGCCTTGGTGTCGTGTTTCGTGCGCGGGCGGCCTTTCGTGCTCATGCGGCCTCCCGCAGCTCGCGCAGGTGCGGCGCGTAGGCCTCGGTGGCGCGGATGGTGTTGTCGGCCAGACTCTCGACCTCGAACAGCACGTCGGCCAGCGACGAGGTCGAACTCAGCGCGCCGAACATGATGTAGACGTCCTCGCCGTCGATCACCTCGATGCCGAGCGTCGACAGCGGGAACAGCTTGTGGGTGCGCAGCACTTCCTCGTTGAACGCGGCCTGGTCGTCGATCTGGTCGACCGGCCACAGCAGCGCCTCGACCACGATCTGCCGGCCGACCACCGCCATGAACAGCGGCAGGTCGCCGTAGTCGTGCATGGTCAGGTACAGACCGGGCTCGGCGCCATCGATCAGTTCGACCGCGTAGGCGCCCTCGCGGGCCCGCGCGTGGGTCGCCAGCGCTTCGTACAGCGCCGGAGCCGTCCACACCGTGTCATTGCTGCGCATCGTGTCGTCTCCCCCCGCACTCGTGCGCGGGACAAGGCCTTGCGGGCGGCGCATCCGCCGCTCGATCGCCGACAGCTCGTCGGCGTACTCCGGCAACACCCACAGCTCCTTCTTTACCAGCCCCTGCTCGCGCAGGCGGTCGCGGTGGCGACGTTGGTAGAAGGCGGAGCTGCGGCGTTCCATGAACGGCAGCCTAAGGCTCACATGTGACTCTGTCAAGACATCACATGTGTGATTCGGATGGGTGACAGGTCTGCAACCGCCGTCAGCGCGCGACGCACTGGTCGCCGTCGTCCCGGCGCAGGCCGGGATCCAGCGCTTTCAGGGGCTTGCGGACGCACAGAGTCCCACCTGCGCCGGGCGGGCGACGGCGCGGCAGGGTGCCAGGAAGGCGGTCGCGGGAGCGGTCGACCGGCCGGAAACGCGAAACCCCGGCCGTGGCCGGGGTTTCTGGAGTGGCGCAGGGCACGTCCGGTCAGCGCAGCGGCCAGCCGCCGGCCGTGTCGACGGCAGCGTCGAGCGCCGCCTGCAATTCCAGCGTACGTGCGAGCGCGGCGATCACCGCCTGATAGTGCGTGATGTCGTCGTAGGTCAGCAGGCGGCCCTTGCGGTCCTTGAGCCATTTCTCGGCCACGCGATAGCCACCGATGTGCATGTCCCAGACCGCCTGCGGCACGCCGCCGAAGTACTGGGCGGCATTGATGTAGACCCGCCCGGCTTCTCCGGCTGCCGCCTCGGGCGGCGCGTAGCGCACCTTCTCCACCTCGTTGCTGCCGGCCACGTCGAACGTGGTGACGCGGGGCAGCACGCTGTCCATGGTGTGGAGCGCGATCAGCTCGCGGCCGATCGTCACCAACCGGCCGAACAACTCGCGGTTGCGCGTGAGCGGGATGCGCGGAAAGTCGCGCTTGAGGAAATCGGCATAACGCGTGCGGTAGGACGGGGTGTAGAGCACGGCGTAGATCCACGCCAGCACGTCTTCAGGGATGGGACTGCGACCGAGAACGTCGTTGAACGCGGAAAGGAAGTCGCGACTGAGATTGCCCCGCGTACCGAGAGGTGCGTCATCAATAAGATCGATCGGATAGTCTCGACCAACCAGCCATAACGGGCTCATCGCCATAACGCCGCGACTGCTAAAAATCGCACGATTATCAGCAATATTTCTGACGGCCAGAACATGTGAATACGACTGGTCTGCAGCAACCTGACGCATCATGGCAAGCCCAAAATTTGGCTTGCCGCTCACAAACATATCCGAAACGCGCTCCCGCCTGTGTACCGCAACATTCCTATCGTAGACCGTCCAGCGAATGTCGAACGGGCGGTACAAGATCGGCACGACCCTTTCTCGCCACTCGCCCGTCGCAAGCTCCCGTTTTGCTCGCTCATACCGCCACTGGTCTTGCGAGCAGAGGCGGAAGAGTTCGCGAGCCTCGGTCTCGCTCTGGGTCGCGAGCAAGCGCTCGACCTTGTCGACGGCCTCCTGTGCGGTCCATGAAATCGCAAAGTCGTCATGCGTCGTGACGATGCCGGGCGCTGGATCGCCGTTCGGCGAAAAGACGTCGCGAAGCGACCATCCCGCGTCGTATTCGCGCAGCAAATCCGTATCCTGCGGCTGAAACAGATAGGCGGGCGCGGACGGTGCAAGCCGGACCCAGCCGGTCGTTTCGATCGTCTGAGCATCCAGCCATGCATATTTGTCCGCGCGTGCGCCATACAGATCGGCGTGATGCACTTCTGCACGCGGTGCGTCATGGGCACGATCGGCATGCCTGACGAAGATACCGATGGAAACGCCCTGCTGGATGTCGAAGACGTTCTCGTCCTTGCCACCTTCGGGTGTCTTTTCCTTCTTCTTGCTGTTGCCATGCAGATCGAGCAGATAGATCTCGTCGAAGCTCTCCATCAAGCTCCGGCGCATGTCCATGAACGTCGGATTGTCCAGATAACCATGGTTGGTGACGAATGCAAGCACGCCATGCCCGGTCTGCTCGATGCGCCATTGCGCGAAGCGAATGAACTTTACGTAATCGTCTGACAGCCATTTCGCTTGCGCCGGTTTCTTCAACTCCGGGCTCTGCTTGTATTCAGCCATCAAGGATTCGATCCACTCGCCCTTGTTCGACGAGTGTCCCGAATACGGCGGATTGCCCAGAACCACCATCACCGGTGCGTCCTTCTTGACCTCGGCGGCGGCGTTGGCCTCCTCCGATAGCCAGGAACTGAAGCCGGGCAGCTTGGTGATCTCGTGCGCTTCCTCGAGCGTGTTGGTGAGGTATACGCCCAGGCGCTGGTCGCTGCTGAAGTCGTAGCCCGTCTGCTCGAGTTCGAGGCCCAGCTTCATGTGGGCGACGGCGTAGGGGGCCATCAGCAGCTCGAAGCCGAACAGGCGCGGCAGCAGGTGCTCGGCCACGTAGCCGGGCCACGCGCCGGCGTTGCCGTCGAAGTGCTCGCGGATCTTCTGGATCACCGCGTACAGGAAGGTGCCGGTGCCGACGGCCGGATCGAGGATCTGCACCTTGTGCACCCAGGGCTGTGCCTCGACGATGCGGGTGCTCGACTTGTTCTTGCCGTGGGTCGTGTCGACCTTCAGCGTCTTCCAGCGCACCTTGGTGCTGTCGGCGAGGCCGTCGCGCAGCTTGAAGGTCTTCTTCAGCAAGGCATCGACGCTGCGCACGATGTAGCCGACCACCGGCTCCGGGGTGTAGTACACGCCACGGGCCTCGCGCATCTTCTGGTCGTAAGCGGCCAGGAAGGTTTCGTAGAAGTGCACGACCGGGTCTTCCTGCCGGGTGCGCTTGCCGAAGTCCTCCAGGATCGCGGCCATGTCGGCGCGGGCGAGCAGTTGCGCGAGTTGATCGACCGCCCAGGCGATGCGTTCGTCGAGGTCCGGGCCGGCGATGGTGTTGAACAGCTTGCGAAGGAAGGGATTGGTCCTCGGCAGCATGTTGGCCGCCGCCTGCCGCGTGAACGCCTGCCCGGGGGCGGCACAACGTGCGGCGAACAAGCCGTAGCACAGGGTCTGCGCGTACATGTCGGCGAACTGGTCGGGCGTCAGCGATTCGATCAGCACGCGGCGGAAGGCTTCGAGCTGGTTGTGCAGGTCGCCTCCGGCATCTTCGGAACGGAACGTCTGCTCGATCAGGCTACGGATCAGTTGCGCCAGCTTCGCCATGCGGGTCGCCAGATCCTGCGGCGTGGCCTTCAGCGGCAGGTCCGCGGCGATGAACTGGCCGAGCAATTGCGCGACCTCGCTGGCCGCGTCGTCGTTCCAGCGGATGCGCCCGTCCTTGTCCGGGCGAGGCAGCGACGCGCTGAGCCGGAGCTCGCCGTCGAGATACCACTGGAAGTCGAGATAGTCGGTCAGCACGAAATTGCCGAGCGAGCCGAGGTAGCGCTGCACCTGCTCGCTGCGGACGATCTTCCGCAGATCGACGCCGATGTCCTTGGCCTCGACGTAGCCCAGCGGCACCACGCCGCGGGTGAGGATGAAATCCGGCGCCCCGCAGGCGATCCGCTGCGGCTCGTTGACTGCGTCGATGCCTTCTCCACCGATCGCTTCGAGCAGGGCTTCCAGCGCTGGCCGATGGGTGTGTTCGGTGGCGTTGCCGGCCTTGACCACGCGTTCGATCGCGGCCAGGTAGTGGCGGATCGCGTCATTGCCTTTCATGTGTCGCTCCGTTGTGCTCCTCGCCCGGATCGTCGATCGCGGCGAGGATGGCGTCGGCCAGATAGACCCGGCCGCGGCGGCGGCCGGAGTATTCGCGCAGGATGCCGGCGGCTTCCAGCACGAGCAGGGATTTGCGCGCGGTAGGTGCGCTCACGGCCAGCAGCGCCTGCGCGCGCGCGGGGTCGATGAACGGATTCTCGAACAGGGCATCGACCAGTGCGCCGGCGCGCGGCTCGTGCGTGAGCGTGGCGCGCAGGCGTTCGCGCAGGGCGAGCAACTGTTGCGCCTGGCGCAGTGCGCGCCGGGCGCTCCATTCCACGCCGGCAAGGAAGTAGTGCAGCCAGCCGTTCCAGTCGCCGTGGGTGCGTACGCGCATGAGGCCGCGATAGTAGTCATCGCGGTGGCGTTCGATGAATTCGGACAGGTACAGCAGGGGTTGCGACAGCCGACCGCGCTCGATCAGGAACAGGGTGACGAGCAGGCGCCCGACACGGCCGTTGCCGTCGAGGAAGGGATGGATGGCTTCGAAGTGCTCGTGCATGAGCGCGCACTGCACGAGATCGGGCAGTTCGTCGCGACGATGCAGGAAGGTTTCCCACGCCGCGAGCGCCTCCAGCATCTCGTGCGGCGGCGGCGGAACGTAGGGCGCGTTCGCCGGCGTGCTGCCGTGCGGGCCGATCCAGTTCTGGCTGCGGCGGAATTCGCCCGGCGTGGCGGTGTCGCCACGGACGCCGCGCATCAGCCGTTCGTGCAGTTCGCGCACGAGGCGGAGGGACAACGGCAGGGTGTGCAGGCGTTCGATGCCGAAATCCAGCGCATCGACGTAGTTCCGGACTTCGCGCACGTCGTCGGGCGGCGCATGCGGCGACTGGCCGGCTTCCTCGGCCAGCAGGTCCGAGAGGCTGGCGCGGGTGCCTTCGATGCGGGAAGACAGCACCGCCTCGCGCCGCACGTAGGAAGCGATCAGGAGGTGCGGGTTCGGGAGAATGCGGCCGATGCCGGAGAGCTCGCTGAGCGCGGCGTCGGCTGCCGAGAGCAGACGGACCAGCGCCGGCGTGTAGGCGATTGCCGGGGGCAGCGGCGCGGGCAGGAATGCCCAGTAGCCTTGCGGCGCGCGGACGGTCTTGCCGGCTTCCGGAGCCTGGAAATCCTCGGGGCGCACGACCGAATCCGGAAAAGGAGGAAGCAAAACTGTCCGTCAAGAGAAAAATATTGTCAAATTTTTCGTATCTGACAGAACAGGAAAAATTATTTCTCTGACGCCGCGCCCTATCGCCACCTAGACCTCGGCCGTCTTCGGTACCAGGGCCCGGGTAACGTCACTTCAATGACTTGCCGAAGCGCTGGACCTCGGCTTTCGCCGGGGCGACGGCAGATGGAGGGAAAACGTGCAGCTGAAAGGCCAACCCCGGCCGGGGCCGGGGTCAGGGCGGGGACACGATGCCTGCGGCTTCAGGGGAGGCCGTACAGCCGCCTGACCTCGTCGATGCGGGCCTGGACTTCGGGGGCGACGCCGTCGCGTTCAGCGCGGCCGAGGATGTTGGCGAGGACGCGCTTCTCCTCTTCGTCGACGACCTGGTCGCGCAGGGCCAGCGCGAGCAGCTTCTCCAGCTCGGCCAGGTCGAGGCGGCCGTCGTCGGCGAAGACATGGATGGAGGCGATGGCGATTTCGTGGTGGCTGCGCAGCTTGTCGTTCACGGGATCTCCTGATGTCTGCAAAAAACGAAACCCCGGCCGGGGCCGGGGTTTCGGGAGGCGGATCGGTCGACGAACCTTACCAGACCACTTCGGCCATCGAGCAGTTCAGGCCGGAACCGATGCCGAGCAGGGCGATGCGGTCGCCCTTCTTGAGGCGGCCCATCTCGCGCAGCTTGCTCAGCACGATCGGTACCGAGGCGGGGCCGATGTTGCCGTGTTCGCCGAAGATGGTCATCACCTTCTTGGGATCGATGCCGAAGGCGTCGACGAAGGCCTTGGTGTGGACCTTGCTCACTTGGTGGATGACGAACTCGTCCAGCTCGTCCACGGCCCAGCCCAGGGCCTGGCGGGCGGCGATGAAGGTCTTCTGCGCCAGCTTCAGGCCTTCGGTCAGCAGCATCTTGGTGTCGGTGACCATGCGGTCGAGGTTGCCGCGGCAGAGGGTGTTCCACTGCGTGGCGGCGCGGGTGACGCCGCCGCGGTAGCGCGGCGCGCCTGGGGCCAGCTCGGCGCGGGCCAGAACCATGGCGGCGGCGCCGCAGCCCAGGGTCAGCGTGGCCATCTCGTTGCGGAACTCTTCCTCGGTGGCGTCCGGACGGGACATGCGCTCGAGGGTCTTTTCGTAGGCGAGGTTGGCGGTTTCGCCGTCGACGATCAGCGCGTAGTCGATCTCGCCGCGCTCGATCATCCGGCTGGCGATGTCCATGCCGTTGAGGAAGGCGAGGCAGGCGTTGGCGACGTCGAAGTTCTGGCAGGTGTCGGACAGGCCGAGGTTCCCGCTGACGATGCTGGCCGTGGACGGCTCCAGGAAGTCGCGGCTGACCGAGGTGTTGACCAGCAGGCCGACCCGGGACGGGTCGATGCCGGCGTCGGCCAGCGCCTTCACACCGGCGAGGGTGGCGGCGTCGGAGGCCTGGACCTCGTCGTCCCACAGGCGGCGGGCGTGGATGCCGGCGACGTCCTCCAGGACGTTGGTCTTGATGCCCAGACGGTCCAGGGTGGGCTGCAGGCGGGCGTTGATCTCGGCGGTGGTCAGCTGACGCGGGGCGTCGATATGAGCCAGGCCGGCGATGGCGACATGTTGGAACAGCATGGGCGATGGCCGTCGAGCGGGCAGGAACCGCATAGGGTAGCGCCTTCCCCGGGCCTCCGCATGCCGAAAGCGGGCCGGCGGTCGCATTTCGAAGGCCCGGCGGGCGTTGCGCCGACGGCCGGGCCCGCCGGAGGGGGCGCCGGACCTGCCCTTCGACCCATGGCCGCCGCCCGCCGGGCGCGGCAGACTGATCACCCCTTTGCCCCCAGGAGTTCGATGCGATGGCGCGCCTGATCGTGGATGCCGTGTCCCAGGAGTCCAAGTCCGTCCACGAGGACGGCTATGTCCTGCTGCTGTTCGTGTCGGTGTGTCGGGCGGACACCGGCGCCCCGGTGAACGGGCTGGGGCGGGAGCATTTCCGGGTGTGCTCGCCGCTGGGCGCCGTGTTCGAGATGAACATCCTCGGCGCACAGGAACTCGACTGGGAGCCCGCCGACACCGACGCCGCCGGCTGCTACAGCCTGCGGGTGGCCCGCAAATGGGCGCACAACGGCGAGTTGAGCGAGTGGAACAAGCTGGAGTCGGCCTGTTTCGGGGTGCAGGTGCGGGTGCCCGATGGCCGGGGCGAGGTCGACCAGGGCCAGACCGCGGTGCGGATCGAGAGCTGCGGCGGCCGCGGCTGACCTGCGGCCTCAGCGCGGCGTCCAGGCCCATTCCGCCCAGCGGCGCACGCCGGGCTCGGCATGGGCCTCGAAGCGTTCGCGCCAGCGGCGCTGCCGGGCCGGGTCGGCGTTCACCATCGACAGCACCGAGACCAGACGTTCCAGCCGCCGGGGTTCGCCGCGCCGCCATTCAGCTTGGATGACCGGCTCCCAGAACGCGGGCGGCTGCCGCGCGAGGGCGTCGCGCAAGGCGCTGGCCTCGGCACTGCCTAAATAGGTCTCCAGCGCCCAGTCTGCTTCGGACGCAGGCAGCGAGGCGCCGAGCGCCTTGAACGCGGCGTCGCGCGCCTGACGACTCCAACTGTTCCAGCCATCGCGCGCCGAATGCGCATCGAGCAGCGTCTTGAGCCGTTCGACCGAGTCCTCGTCGCCCCACGCGCCGAGCGTGGCGATGGCGGTGGTGCGCAGTCCCCACCACTTGTCGGCGAGCGCGGCCTCGACCTCGGCACGCGCGACGGCGTCGGGCTCGCGCGTGCCCAGCGCGCGCAGGCGGTCGCGACGTTCGCCCAGCAGGTTCGCGCCCGGATGCGCACGCTGCGTGCGTCGTGCGCGTCGGCACGGCAGGCAGCGCACGGCGGTGCTGTCGATCGGCCCCAGCCGCTCCTCGTACCACCACTTCTGCTGCTTCGCCGTCCACACCTGTTCCTCGCCGCAGTCGCGGCAGGTGAAGACCTTGTCGGCATAGAACGCCGGCACCGTGGAAAACGGATTGTGCCGGGTGAGCAAGGCCTGATCGGCCTCTTCGACACCCGCACCGGGCCAGGCGACACCGTGCGGCGAGGCGCGCAGCCGTTCCTCCAGCCGCTTCGCGCGTTCGAGCCGCTTCTGCCGGATCTCCTCGCGCCGTTGCCGGCCGCTCTTCACTTCGTGCAGCGCCAGGCGATGAAGCGCTGTTCGCCCGCGGCCGGCGGTTCCACCGGCTGCACGGTGTCGGCGCCGATGCCCGGCGCCTCGTTGCGGGCGAGCGTCTCCAGTTCGTCGCGCACCTTCAGCCCGTTGCGTTTGTAATAGAGCACGTTGTCCTTCACCGAGACCTCGATCTCGCCGCGCTTCTCGCAGCCGGCAGGTTCGACGGCGACGACGCGCACCTTGTCGGCGCCAGGCGCCATGTGCACCCAGGTGCAGGCGGAGACGGACAGCATCGCCGCGACGACGGCGGCACCTCGCAGAGACATCGGACGCACTCCTCGAAAACACGATGCCCGCCATCATGGCGGGCATCGTCGGAGGGTCGCAACCGCGGAGGGGTGCCTGAAAACGCTGCAGTTCACCTTCGCAGGCCGCACGCGCGGCATCGGCGTGCGGTCACTTCTTCACGGGCTTCCCGTCGGCATCGACGATGGTCACCTCGCCCAGCTTCAGCGCGCGCACGCCCTTCTCGATCTGCTTGAGGTCGCCGACGACGACCCAGGTCAATGCGTTCGGGTCGAGCGTCGCCGCCGCGGCCTTCACCTGGTCGATGGTCAGACCCTCGATCTCGGCCTTGCGCTGGAACACGTAGTCGTCGGGGCGGCCGTAGCGGACGATGCCGGCGAGCGTGCCCATCACCGCGTTCCCGGTCTCGTACGAACCGGGCAGGCTGCGGATCTCGGTGGACTGGATCTTGCCGACTTCCTGCTGGGTCGGTGGCGCCTTGCCGGTGGCGAAGGCGGAGATCTCGCGCTGCAGCTCCTTCAGCGACTCGATCGTCTTGTCGATCTGCACCGGCGCGAACGCGATCCACGGACGCTGGCCGAGCGCGTTGGAGGTGAAGCTGTACGACCCGTACGCCCAGTGCTTGTCCTCGCGCAGGTTCATGTTCAGGCGCGAGGAGAACTCGCCGCCGAGCACCGAATTGGCGATGTCGAACTTCACCGCGCCGGCGTCGGTGGTCGAGGGCACCAGTTCGCCGACGTAGAGGTTGGCCTGGATCGCGCCGGGCTGGTCGATCAGGAACACGCGCGGCTTCTTCGGCAGCGCCACCGCGGGGATGCTGCGGCCGGCGGACGCGGCGCCCTCGCCCTTCCAGTCGCCGAAGTGCTTCTCCAGCAGCGGCACGATCTCCTTGAGCGTGGTGTCGCCGACGATCAGCAGGGTGGCGCCGTCCGGGCGCACCCAGGCGCGCTGGTAGGCCAGCAGGTCGTCGCGGCCGAGCGAGGCGATCGAGGCCTCGTTGCCGGTGCCGCTGAAGGGGATCGCGTAGGGATGGCCCGCGCCGTACAGCAGCGGCGGCAGCACGCGCAGCGCGGCGCCGTTGGGGCGCGCCTTCTCCTGGCGGATGCCGGCGATCCAGCTGGCCTTCACCCGATCGATCTCGTTCTGGTCGAAGCGCGGGCGGCGCAGCATGTCGGCGAACAGCGCGATCGACGGATCGAGGTTCTGCTTCAGCGCCGACAGTCCGGCACTGCCGCCGTCGAGGCTGGCGCCGGCGTTGAGGTTGGCGCCGAGGGCTTCGGCACGGTTGCCGAAGGCGATGGCGTCGAGATCGCCGGCGCCTTCGTCGAGCATGCCCATGGCGAAGCTGGAGGTGCCGAGCTTGGCGCCGGTGTCGGCCGCGAAGCCGCCGCCGAACAGGTAGCTCATCTGCACCACCGGCAAGCCGTGGCGTTCGGCGAGGATCACCTTCGTGCCGTTGGACAACGTGGCCCGCTCCAGCGCCGGGAATTTCAGCTCGGGGAAGGTGTCGGGCACCTGCACGCCGGCCTTGCGGTCGACGGTACTGGCGGTGGTGCGGTACTTCTTGTCGACCGGCGGCAGGGTCAGCGGGGTCGGCGTGACCGCGGGTTCCTCGGCCAGCGGCGCGCGCTCGCCGGGGACGACCACCAGCGTGTGGCTGCCGCGACCGGCGCCGAGCCACGCATTCCCGGTGGCCTTCACCTGGGCGACGGTGGCGGTGTCGTAGCTGCGCAGGCTGTCGCGGAAGCAACCCGGATTGCCGGTGTAGACCGTGCACTCGGCCAGCACGTCGGCCTTGCCGCCGAAGCCGCCGATGCGCTCGACGCCGCGGATGAAGTCGGCCTTGAGCACGGTGCGGGCCTGGTCGAGCTCGCCTTGGGTCGGGCCGTCGCGCAGCAGCGCCTTCACTTCCTCGTCGATCGCCGCCTCCACCTTCGCCGGATCCGTGCCCTGCTTCACCGAGGCGGTGATCAGGAAGCCGGAGCTGAGCTGCGAGGCGAGGACGCCGGCGCTGACGTTGTCGACCAGCTTGTCCCGGTGCAGCAGGCGCTGGTCAAGCCGCGAGGAGCGGCTGCCGCCCAGCACCTGCGAGAGCAGCTGCAGGCGGTCGACGTCGGCGGTGCCGGTCTGGGCGACGTTCCAGATGCGGTAGACGCGGGCCTGCGGCACCTTGTCGGCGATCTGCGCGTGCGTGCTGGTCGCCAGCGGGGCCACGTCGACCTTCGGCTGCGCCATGGTCGGCGTCGCCGGGATGTCGCCGAAGTACTTGGCGACCTTCTGCCTGGCGGTGGCCAGGTCGATGTCGCCGGCCAGCACCAGCACGGCGTTGTTCGGCCCATACCAGGTGCGGAACCAGTTCTTCACGTCCTCCAGCGAGGCCGCGTTGAGGTCGGCCATCGAGCCGATGGTCGAATGGTGGTAGGGATGCCCTTCCGGATACATCGCCTTGCCGAGCAGCTCGAACACCTGGCCGTAGGGCTGGTTCTCGCCCTGGCGCTTCTCGTTCTGGACCACGCCGCGCTGCTCGTCCAGGGTCTTCTGGTCGATCGCGCCGAGCAGGTGGCCCATGCGGTCGGATTCCATCCACAGCGCCATGTCCAGCGCGGTGGTCGGCACGTTCTCGAAGTAGTTGGTGCGGTCTTCGTTGGTGGTGCCGTTCTGGTCGGTTGTGCCGACCAGCTCGAACGGTTCGAAGAATTCGCCCGGGTGGTTCTCCGAGCCGTTGAACATCAGGTGTTCGAACAGGTGGGCGAAGCCGGTGCGGCCCTTGGGCTCGTCCTTGCTGCCGACGTGGTACCAGAGGTTCACGGCAACGATCGGCGCCTTGCGGTCGGTGTGCACGATCACGCGCAGGCCGTTGGGCAGGGTGAACTGCTGGTACGCGATGTCGACGCCGGCCGCTTTCGCCGGCTTCGCGGCCGAAGCCTGCAGGGGCGCGAACGCCAGGCCGCTGCCGACGGCCAGGGCGAGCGAGACGGCCAGTGCGCCGAAGCGCAGGGCGGGGGTGGGACGGGCGTCGGACATACGGGACTCCAGGCAGGCGGGCGCCCTCGGGCGCATGAGCGGATGGACGGGCGGGGACACGGGCCCGGACACGAACGACGGCCCGGTTCGACAGCGCCCGGCAGGCGTTGCATGCTAGCCGCCGGTCCCGGGCGAGGCACTAGGCCACAAGTCCCGGCCACGACGCGAGGAGGTCGCATGTCCCGGCAAGCTGTGGTCCGGCACTGTCTCGTCACCGGCGCCAACCGCGGCATCGGCCTGGAATTCGTCCGCCAACTGCTGGTCCGCGGCGACCGCGTGGTCGCCGGCTGCCGCCAGCCCGGCAAGGCCACCGCGCTCAACCACCTCGCCGGCGACTACCCCGGCCGGCTGCGGGTGCTGCCGCTGGACGTCGCCAACGCCAGGTCCCGCGAGGCCTTCGCCCACGAGCTGCCGCTGGTCTGCGAACGCCTGGACCTGCTGGTCAACAACGCCGGCGTGCTGCATTCCGGCGAACGCTTCGGCCAGCTCACCGAGGCGAACTTCGACGACAGCTTCCGGATCAACGCCTCCGGCTCGCTGCTGCTGACCCAGGCGCTGGCGCCGCTGCTGGCCGACGGCGCGGTCGTCGCGAACCTGTCGTCGATCCTCGGCTCGATCGCCTCCACCCAGCGCTTCGGCACGCCCAGCTACGCGGTGAGCAAGGCCGCGCAGAACATGGCGACCCGCCTGTTGGCGCATGCGCTGGCGCCGCGGGGCATCATGGTCGTAGCGCTGCACCCGGGCTGGGTGCAGACCGACATGGGCGGCGACGGCGCGCAGGTGGCGCCGGCCGATGCGGTGGCCGGGCTGCTGCGCACGATCGACGGCCTCACCGCCGACGACAGCGGCGGCTACCGCGACTGGCAGGGCGGCACCCTGCCCTGGTGAACGGCGGTCGTCCGGCGGCGACGGCTGCGGCGACGACGTGACCTTCGACACGCGGCGCCGGCGGCACCGACTGCTGTGATCGACGGGTCCGCCCGCCACCGGAGGCCCCATGCGATCGCTCCTGCTGCTGCTCCCGCTCGCCCTCGCCGGCTGCGCCAGCGCCGAATACCGCGACACCAACGCCGCCGTCGACGCCGATCCACTCTGCGCCAGCCAGCCCGACGGCCCGAACGATCCGGTCGCGCTGCGCTGCGAGCGCCAATCGACCGTCGAGCTCAAGCGCCGCGAGGCCGAGCCGCTGGACCTGAAACGCGAAGGCCGGGACACACCGCCGCGCTGATCCGTGCATCCGCCGGCGGCGGACGACCGTATCGTCCGGCATGCGCCTCCTGTCCCGCTGCTGTCCGCCGGCCGCCACGCCGGCACTCGCCCTGGTCGCGACACTGCTCGCGCTCGCCCCCGCCAGCCGTGCGGCCGTGCTCGAAACGGTCGGCGACGCGCACGCGCGCGACGACGGCCGGCTGCTGTACCGCGAACAGCACCTGATCCGCCGCGACGGCGACCGGACGCTGGAGCGGCTGGTCCTCTACCGCTGCCCCGACGGCACCGCCTTCGCCCGCAAGCGCGTCGACTACCGCGCATCGACCCTCGCCCCCGACTTCGAACTGGTGGATGCACGCGGCTACCGCGAAGGCCTGCGCCGCGAGAACGGGCAGGCGCGGGTCTGGCACGACGACACGGTGGCTCGACCGCTCGGAACCCCGGACGCCACGCTGGTCGCCGACGCCGGCTTCGACGAATTCATCCGCCAGCGCTGGACGGCGTTGGCGCCGGGACGCACGCAGGCGCTGGCGTTCGCGATCCCGGCGCTGGGCCGCAGTCTGTCGTTCAAGGTGCGCAACGCCGGCGACCGGACGCCGACGGCACGCCGCTTCGAACTCAAGGCCGGCGGCCTGGTCGGCCTGGTCGCGCCCGCGATCGCCGTGGACTACGACCCGCGCGACCGCCGGCTGCGGCGTTTCATCGGGCCGACCAACATCCGCGATGCCCGCGGCAAGCAGATCGAAGCGCGGATCGAGTTCGCGCAGGCGCCGCGCGCGGTCGACGACGACGCGCTGTGGCGGCGGCTGGCGACGCTGCCGCTCGCCGCCTGCGCGCTCGGGCCCTGAGCGCGGCGGCGCGGCGCGGAGCAATGCGACCCGGCCGGCCATCCGCGGCACAATGCGCGGATGTTCGACGTCCTGCTCTACCAGCCCGAGATCCCGCCCAACACCGGCAACGTCATCCGCCTGTGCGCCAACACCGGCGCGCGATTGCACCTGATCCGTCCGCTCGGGTTCACGCTGGAGGACGCACAGCTGCGTCGCGCCGGGCTGGACTATCACGAGTACGCGGAACTGCGTGTCCACGACACGCTGGAGGCGGCCATCGCGACGTTGCGGCCGCCGCGGCTGTTCGCGCTGAGCACCCGCAGCGCGGTGCGCTTCGACACGGTGGCCTTCGCGCCGGGCGATGCGTTCCTGTTCGGCCCGGAAACCCGCGGGCTGCCCGACGATGTCCTCGCGTCGATTCCGGACACGCAGCGCCTGCGCCTGCCGATGCGGCCACACAACCGCAGCCTCAACCTGTCGAACGCGGTCGCGGTCGTGGTGTTCGAGGCATGGCGCCAGCAGGGCTTCGCGGGCGCGGGCTGAGGCGCCGGGCGCCACGGTTCGCGCGAAGGGCATCATCCGCCCCGTGGCGGGTTCCGCAGCCGCGGGGCACCGTCCATGGCGCCACCGCGATGCGTGTCCCGCAGCGGCGGGACGTCGAACGCGACATCCGGTGTCGCGGAGGCGGCACGCGCTACGTCCGCCGGGGTGTGGGGGTGCGCGCTTCTGCGGCGCGCTTCGAGACCGGCGCGCGGGCCGTCAGTGCTTCGCGGGCGGCGCGGCGTCGCTGCTGCCGTTGGCGGCGAGGTAGGCCTTGTACTCGTCGCCGGTCAGCGCACCGTCGGCGTTGGCGTCGGCCTGGTCGAACACGGCGCTGAGGGATTGCACCGGCTTGGCTTCGGTCTTGCTGAGCTTGCCGTCCTTGTCCTTGTCGAGATCGGACCAGCGCAGCGCCTTCGAGGCGGCGGCGTCGGCAGGCTGCGGCGTGGACGGCTGCGCCATCGGCGGCGGCGTGTCCTGCCGGTCCTGCGCCGCGTCGGCGCTCTGCGCGAAGGTCGGTGCGGCGAAGGCGGACGCCAGCGCGAGCAGCAACGGCGCCCGCATGTCGATTTTCTGCTTCATCGGGGGATTCTCCGGGGGAAAGTGGAAATGGGGACCGGCGGGGTGTGGGAGGGCGCCGGTCGAGGCCGAGACTGCGGAGGTCGCGATGAACCGTTTCCGCTACGGCTGCGCGACGACGAACGCGGGCTTAACCACTCGCCCGCGCGGATGCGCTAGCGCGACTGCGCGGCCCACGCAGGCATGCGGGTTCGCGCGGGGCAAGCTGAATCCGCCGCGCCTTCATCCGACTGAATCGAACACAACCTTCACGAACGCGCAGTCCGCGCGTCGTCTTCCCGACACCATCGCGCCGTGCGCGGCGTCACGCCTGCGCGAGCAGCGCCTCGACGTCCTCGCGCACGGTCGGGCGCACGACGCGCGCGACCTCGACCCCGTCGCGCAGCAGCAGCACGCTCGGCCACAGCTTGATGCGGTAGCTGCGGCCGAGCGGACGGCCGGGGCCGTCCTCGATCTTCAGGTGCCGCACGTCGTCGCGCGCGGCCAGCGCCTCGCGCAACAGCGGCTGCGCGCCGATGCAGTGCGGGCACCAGGCGGTGCCGAATTCGAGCACGGTGAGACCCGACAGGGCGTCGACATCGGCACGGGCCGGTTCGGAGGCTGCGTGTTCGGCGGTGTAGGGCATGACGGCGCTCCGGGGCGTGCGGTCACATGTGCTGGGCGGGCGTGTGCTGCGGCTGCACCGGCGCGACCGCCTGCGCCGCCTGCTGGCGCTGCTCGGCGACATGGCCGGCGGTCACGTCGACCGGCACGTTCTTGAAGGTGTCCATCGGGAACCAGGTCTTGCCGGTGTCGTTGTCGAGCGGCCCCTGCACGCCGAACAGCGTCCGGCTCTGCGGGTCGAACACCACGTGGTCGATGTCGATGCGCTGGCTGCGGGCACCGTAGACCAGCGCCATCGAGAGGTTCTCCTGCTGGGCGAGCGACAGCGGGCCGGTCTGGACAGGATCGAGCTTCGCGACCTCGCCCTTCGCCTTCTCCAGCAGCGCGAAGTCGTCGGGATGCATGGCGAACAGCGCGGCATCGCGCGGGCTCACCTCCACGTCGGCGCCTTCGTCGCGCTTGGCGGTCTTGGTGACAGGCTCGCCGGCATCGCCGTCGACGGCCTGCGCCGCCAACGGCGGGTCCACGTCGTCGCGTCCGCGCTTCTTCGGGTTCGCCGGCGCGTCGTCCGCGTAGACCACGGGCGCCTCGTCGTCGTCGACCACGACGGTCGGCTCCGCCGTGGCGTACTCCACGTCCACCAGTTCCGGGTCGTAGTAGTGCCCATCGGCCTGGCGTTCCCACTCGTGCGCGCTGTTCGCGCTGCGCGACATCAGCCGCAGGTTCTCCGGATTGTTGTAGAGGTCCATCACGTCCGCCTTAGAGATCGGCGGCGGCGGCTCGTCGCCGTTGGTCTGCGCCAACTCGCGGGCTTCCCGGTTCGTGTCGAGCATCTTCTCCAGCGCGACCGTGAACGGAATCTCGTGGTCGATGTCGAGCCCGCCACGGGTAACGAGCTGGCCGGTCGCCGCGCAGTGGAACAACTGCACCGCGTGGTCTTTCGACCGGTCATCCGGGTGATCGGGGTCCGGCACCTTCACGTCGCCGGCATACGCTTCCTTCAGTGCATGGTCGAGCCACGTCGTCTTGATCGGGTCGTCGAATTTCAGGCCCTCACGGGTGACGCCCGCAGTCCACGCCACGTCCGTGGTCCGCGACGAGCGCTCCACGCCGTGCACGTCCGGGTCGTAGGCCGGGTAGTCCTTGCCGACGTCGAAGCGCATCTTGCCGTCGACCCAGTCCTTCCATTCCTTCGAATCGACGCCCTTCGTCGCATCGTCGAGGATGGCATCGGCGCTGTTGCGCGCGCGGTTGTACGTCGCCGGCACGGTGCGCAGGTTGCCGGCGTCGTTGTAGGCCAGCATCGCGTCCTCGCGGCTCCAGGCGCCCAGGTTCTCCAGGTGCTCACGCCACTGCGTCCTGTGGTCGACGTCCAGCGCCTCGGGCGAATTCCAGGTCCGGGTGCGCTCGTCGAAGAACAGCAGCACGTGCTTGCCGTCGAGCTGCGCCTCCGCGCTGCGGGCGTTGGCCTCCGTCCACTCGTTGCGCATGTACTCGACGGTGGAATCGTAGAAGCTCAGGCTCTCGCGGCCGCTGGCGGGATTCCACTTCTTCTGGAAGGCGTCGCCGTGGGTGGGCGGCAATTCCTCGTCGGTGTAGGCGATCTGGACTTTTTCGCCGCTGAGCAGTTCTTTTTCCGTGAGGGGCATCGGCGCTCTCCTTGGTGCGTCTCTCTGGTCCGTATCCTGCGGAGGCGCCACCGGTCGTGGCCGTCCGCGTCAGCGCCGCACTTTACAGCCTCGCACTCCGCGGAGACATGTGCCCCCGCGCGCGGGTACGGCGCGTAGCGGTTGCGCAGACGGCGTCGCTGGCGTCGCGGCGGGCGCGACCGGTGTCACCGGCCGCGGCACCCGTGGTGTCGCACCCGGCAGCGTGAACGGGCCGATCAGGCTGTCGATGTCGACCTCCTCCAGCGCGCCGATATCGACCGTGAAGTAGCCCTGCGGCAGGCGCGCGCGCTGATCGCCGATCGCGAGTTTCGTGCGCAGCGGCGGATCGTAGCCGACGCGCGGCAGCGCCCACGGCATCGGGAACGCCGCGGGCGTCGCCGGCAGGTTGACGCCGGCATTGCGCAGCGGACTGGTCACGGACGGGCGCAGATTGCGCGCGGCGATGTCGCGGAAGCCCGGGTCGCTGCCGGTCACGGTGCCGGTCCACTCCGGCGGCACCGACGTCGCCGTCGCCTGCACCCAGTTGCGGCTGCCGGCCACGCGACGCGCGCCGCTCCACGGCGTGGTCACGAACGGCGCGCAGAACGGCGTGTCCGGCGTGAGGTTCTCGCGCACGATCGCCGGCGCGGCGCCGCCGGTCTGGAAGATCGCGTTGTCGTGCATCTCCAGGCTGCCGAGCCCGAGCTGCACGTAGACGGCGGTGGCGCTGCCGGCGCGGTCGAACAGGATCGTGTTGCCGACCATGCGCACGCGGCCGTCGCTGGCGCCGTTGAGGTCGCCGCCGGCGCGGATCGCGTTCGGCCAGGTCGAGGTGTGCACGATCACGTTGTTCAGCAGCTCGCTGTCCTCGCGCTGCGTGGCGCGGGTCCAGCCGGCCTGCTGGGTCTCGCAGTCGGGGCCGATCAACTCCAGCTCCTGGTAGGCCGCGCCCTCGAACCAGTTCGAATGGATCAGGCTGCGCTCGTGCCGCACCTTGAGGAGGTTGCCGCCGTTGCCGCCGTGGACGTAGTTCCAGCGCATCGTGAACGTCGAGCCCGGATGCGCGATCTCGTCCGACTGCATGTAGATCGCGTGCCGGGTGGTGCCGGCGCCGCTGTCGTACAGCTCGCTGTATTCCAGCGTGAACGAACCGGAGTTCTGGTCCGCGCCGAGGATGCCGTGGCTCGGGCAGGCGTGGATGACCGCGTCGCGCACGACGATGTCGTCGGCCTCGCTGAACACGCAGGTGCTGCTGCCGCCGCGCACTTCGAAGCCCTCGAACACCACGTGGTCGGCGCGCTCGAACTTGAAGGTGTGGATGCCGCCCTGCAGCACCGGCCGGCTGGCGCCGGCGACGCGCTTCCAGCGCACGATCACCGGATTGCCCGGAGCGCCGCCGTCGTCCTCGCCCATCTTCGCGCTGTTGTAGGTAGTGCTGCCGTCGACTTCGACGATGTCGCCGGGCGCGAGGTCGTTGCCGTCGAACAGCGTCGACAGCTGGGTGTAGTCGCGGCCGCTCGGGCCGACGGTCCAAGTGCGCGCCTCCGCGGCGGGCGAGACGAGACCGGCGGACAGCAGGCAGGCGACGAGCAGACAGGCGACCGGCGCGCATGGGCGCGAGCGGACAGGGGATGACATGGCGTGCTCCGCAGTGAATCGGATGCGGACGCCCCCTCGTCCACCGCCAGCATCGTACCGCCGGCGACGATGCCGGTCGATGCGGCGGCCGCACGGTTATCCTGCCGTCCCGCCCACAAGGAACGTCCATGCGCACCACCGTCCTCGTCCGTCCCGCCGCCCGCGGCGGCAAGTTCCTCGGCCCCGACGCCGCCGACAGCCGCGGCATCAGCGCATGGGTCGCGATCAGCGACCTGTCGGACGATCGCGTGCTGGCCGAAGCGCAGATCGCCACCGCCGGCCGCGACGCCGGCCCGGCCGACATCATGGCGCCGGTCAGCCGCGCGAAGCCCTACGCCACCGACGCGCAGACCGTCGGCGCGACGCTCGCCGTCGACATCGACCGCCCGACCGTGGTGCGCGTGACCGTGCGCGGCCCGCTGAGCCATCCCGACCAGGCGCGCGAGGCGCAGGCCGACGTCCTGCTGCTGCCGGGCGTCGACATCGGCACCGGCGGCGACCCGCAGGGCATCGTGGTCGAGATCCCCGGCCTGTGCCTGAGCGACGCCACGCTGACGATCGCGGACGGCCGCATCGCCTGCAGCGCGATGGTGACGATGATGTGCGGCTGTCCGATCGAAGCGGCGCCGACATGGTTCTGGCCCAGCGACGCCTTCACGGTGCAACTGGTGGTCCACACCCGCTCCGGCAAGTCGCAGCCCTACACGCTCGACTTCGACACCACGCCGGGCGTGAAAAGCAGTTTCATCGGCAACTGGCCCGACGCCACGCCGGCGGACGATCCGGTGACCGAGGTCTGGCTGCTGGCGCGGCAGCCGTCGATGGGCAACCAGGGCCGGCTGCGCCTGCGCTGAGCACCCACCGGCATCGCACGGAGGCCGCACACACGCCCGGGCCCGCCTCGGGCATGATGCGGCCTTTCGCCGACCGGACCGCGCCATGCTGCAGACCCCTCGCCCCGACTGGGCGCGCCGCGTGCGCGACGTGCCCGACTTCCCGAAGCCGGGCATCGTGTTCAAGGACATCACGCCGATGCTGGGCGATGCCGGCGATTTCGGTCTGGCGATCGACGCGCTGGCCGCGCCATGGCGCGAGGCGCGCATCGATGCGGTGCTGGCGATCGAAGCGCGCGGCTTCATCCTCGGCGCACCGCTGGCGCGTGCGCTGGGCGCCGGGTTCGTGCCCGTGCGCAAGCCGGGCAAGCTGCCCTGCCGCGCCTTCCGCCAGGCCTACGCGCTGGAGTACGGCGAGGATGCGCTGGAGCTGCACGCGGATGCGCTCCGCCCCGGCGCGCGCGTGCTGCTGGTCGACGACGTGCTGGCCACCGGCGGCACGCTCGCGGCGGCCTGCGCGCTGGCGGCACAGTCGCAGGCGGAGATCGTCGGCGCGACGGTACTGATCGAGCTGGCCGCGCTCGGCGGCCGCGCGCGCTGGAACGGTCATGCGCCGCTGGCGGCGACCTGGGTGGTGTGACCTCGCGGTCGTGCGTCGTTCGCGCCCGGCACAACGCGCTCGACCACAGAAGCAGAGGACGGCCACCGGGAGCGGGCCGCGCTGGCGGGCATCTCCGGATTCGACCACCGCGATGCGTTGGCCGAACGCATTGACGACGGGATCGTCCTGGACATTCCACAGCGGCTCGCCGTCGCGGCCACGGGCACATCGGCGTGCGCCGGTGATCATCGCGAGGAGGGGCATGCGCCCGCGGACCCTGCGACGGCAGCGCTCCGACCGCCGCCGGAACCGCGCTACTGGTGCTTGCCTTCATGCGGCTGGGCGAACGCCATCAGCAGGGCATGCTGTTCCAGCACGCGCTGGTCGACCTGCTGCACGCCGTCGGTGACGATGCCGTCGATCTGGGTCATGCCCTGCTCCTTCGCCCTGGCCATCAGCGTGGTCGCGATGTTCTCGACGTGGCCGGGCGCCGGGGGATGCCCGCCGTTGAAGTAGCGCATCGACGCATAGAGCTTCGGATCGTGCTCGATCAGCCCTTCGACCGCGGTGGACACCTTGCCGTAGGCCGCGTGGTACGGGCTGTCCGGCGAGGTCAGCGGCGCCTCCGCCGCGGCGCGGATCTCCGCGGTCTGCGGCAACAGGTTTTCCTCGCCCTGGCGCCGCGGAATGAGGTGGTTCACAAGTCCTTCGGGCGCCGGTTTCGGCAACTGGTCCTCGTGTCCGGAGTAGTACCGGCGGATCAGGTCGCGCGCCTCCGCGTCCAGCGTCGACCCCTGTTCCACCCTGTCGCGGAATTCGTTGCGGCGTTCCGGGACTTCGCTGTCGCGCCACTGCCCGTGCCCGTCCATCTCGTACTCGTGCGAACTGTTCACGCCGCGCGTCACCAGGCGCAGGTTGCTGGTGTCGTTGTAGACATCGAGCATGTCCGCCTTGGTGATCACATGCTGCGGGAACAGCCGGTGCATCTCGTCGGCCACGATCTCGAACGGGATCGCATGGTCGATGTCGAGCGCGTCGCGCGTGGTCAGCTGCTCCGAGGCACCGCACCGGAACAGCGGCACCGTGTCGGTCTGCCCGGTCACCGGGTTGTCGACCTTCACCGAGCCTGCATACGATTCGTGCAGGGCGTGGTCGAACCATTTCTCCAGCACCTTCTTGTCGAACGACAGGTCGGAGCGGGTGTGCTCGTCGGTCCAGACCTGGCCGATGGTCGCCTTCGTGCGCCGCGCGAGGTCGCGCTCGGCGTCGAACGGCTCGGGCTGCGCCGACGGATCGAAACCGATCCGCGTATCGACCCATTGCCGCCACTGCGGCGAATCCGCGCCGTGTTGCGCCAGCACGCCGTCCGCGCTGTCGCGGGCGCGGTTGTAGAACGACGGCACGACGCGCAGGTTGTCCACGTCGTTGTAGGCGCGCAAGGCATCGGCGCGAGTGTTCACGCCCTTGTCGATCAGGTGGTCTCGCCAGGGACGCACGTGGTCGATGTCGAGCGCGTCCGACGCATGCCAGGTCCCGGTGGTCGGGAAATAGAACAGCTGGATGTGTTGACGCTCGATCTGCGCGGGCGCCGACGGCAAGGTCCGCTGCGCCTGTTCGTTGCGCATCCATTCGACGGTGGAATCGTAGAACTGCGGCCGCTCCCCGGTCCGGGGATTGTAGCGCGTGCGCTCCATGCGATCGCCGTGCACCGGCGGCACCAGGTCCTGCCATTCCGGCAACGACACGTGCTGGCCGCTGCGCAGGGTGACATCGTGGATCTTCTCGGGTCTGGAACTCATGGCCGGTCCTTGCCTTGTCCGATGTCACCACTCAAACGCGTTTAGCACGACCCGGCGGCCAGCCGCGGCGCATGCGCTGGCCGTCAGCGGCCGCCGCCCGCGTTTCCGTCACACGACCGCATCCGCGACCGGATGCCTGCCCGGGATATCGCCATGATTCCGCTCGAACAGTACGCCGACCTCTGCGCCCTGATGGCCGACACCGCGGGCGACGAAGCCCGGGAATGCGCGATCGCCGCCGAACACGGGGTCGATGCCGAGGCGTGGAAAGCGTCGAAGGCCGGATGGACGGCGAAGATGGGCGATCCGTCCGACATGGGCAAGACCGCCCTCGCCTTCATGCCGCTCTACCAGGCGGCCCAGGCGCGTGCCCGCGGCGGCGCCGAGCCCTGCACGCTCGGACAGTACGCGAAGATCCACGCCGAGATGGCCTATTGCAAGGATCCGCTGGGCAACCCGATCCACTACATGCTGGTGCTCGCCGAGCACGGCATGGCCCAGCCGCAGTGGCTGGAATGCGAGGGCTACTGGACGCCGCGCGTCGGCGCGGACACGATCCTCGGCGCGCCCAATCCGCAGTTCGATCCGGCGCAGGCGCAGCGGTTCCGCCTTCTGATGCAGCAGGAAAGCGACCGCATCCACGGCATCGTGCGCTGATTCCGCGCGCCGCTCACCGCGGCGCGTCGTCGCCCGTCTTCTCCGGGTCGCGCGCGGCGGCGTCCACCGTGTCCCAGGCATCGCGCGCGCCGTAGGCGTCCTTCACGCCGCGATCGCCACAGTCCATCAGCCGCCGCATCCGGTCGATCTCCCGCTGCAGTTGCGTCGCCTGGCGGTAGGCATCGCCGTAACCGCCACCCGAGCCCTTCCTGCCGGCGGCAGTCGCCTTGTCCGGCGCCGGTGCCGTTTCCGCGGGCGGGCAACGCGGTTCGCGCACGGGCGTTCGCGCCGATCGCGACGTCCCATTGCCGGCATCGGCGACGGGCCTGGCCGCCTCCGCGGGAGTGATCGCCGCGCACAGCGCGAAGCACAGGATCGACAGGCGGGGCATGGGGGTCATGTCGGTGATCACAACGGCAGGACGCGCCGCGAACGGCCGGGTCCGCCCCGGGTCTCGCCGCACGCTTCGGGTGGGCCTTCGACACGCACGGACGATCGAAAATCGTGCCGCGATACTCCGCATCGATCCTGCCGGTGCGCATCGCGCGGACATGCGGATGCGGTGCGGCCTCGCGTACGCAAACCGCGATCAAATCGTGCTTTTCCGCGATGGACGGTCTGCGTTTTCATCGGGCATAGTGTCGACACGGCTCGCATCATTCGGAAGATCCACAGGGGCGAATGGTCATGGCAGACCTGCCGCAGTTGTACGAAACGCTGGAAGCGCACGCGGCGCGTGGCGTCAGCGCCAAAGTCTCCTTCTATTACGCGTCCTCGCCCGGCGGAGCGCTGTCGCACGGCGCGGTGTACGTCGACCACGGCCGGATCGCGCGGCTCGACCACCTGCGCCTGCCGGCGATCGAGGCGGTGAACGCGATCGCCGCGCTGCGGTTCGTGAAGATCGCGTCGTTCCCGATGGGCGAAGCCGCGCCGCCGACCGACCTGCCCGCGGCAAGCCTGTCCTGGGTCATCGACGTGCTGCGGCTCAGGCATGTCTCCCCGCGCGCGCCGCTCCCGCCGTTCGTCCCCGCGGCCATCGAGGCCGACGCGATGACGGCAACGGCCGACCCGTTCGTCGATGCCGCCCCTCTCCTCGACTCCGACCCCGCGGCACCGCCCGCCGAGACCCCGGTCGCCGTCGATCCGATCCCCCGCGACACGCCCGTCGTCCCCGACCCACCCGCATGGAGCACGCACATGGCCAAGATCTCGCTCGAACCCCTCCGCAGCCTCGACGGCTACATCGCCGCCGCCCTCGTCGACACCGAAAGCGGCATGCTGCTCGCCGGCGACGGCTCGGGCATCGACCTCGAAGTCGCCGCCGCCGGCAACTCCGAAGTCGTGCGCGCCAAGCGCAAGGTCGCCAATGCGCTCAGGCTCAACGACACCATCGAGGACATCCTGATCAGCCTCACCAAGCAGTACCACATCATCCGTCCGCTGGAATCGAACCAGAAACTGTTCCTCTACGTGGTACTCGACCGCTCCAAGTCGAACCTCGCGATGGCCCGCCACGAGCTGCGCACGTTCGAGAAGAGCGTCGACTTTTCCTGATCGCCCGACTCGCCGCATCGATCGCGCCGGCGGCCGTGCCGCCGGATGGCGCGCGGCCGCCGCGATCTGCGACCATGTCGGCCTCGACCTTCTGCAGAGGCCGCTTCGGGCCATGATCGACCACGCACGACTGCATCGAGACGGCTATACCCTGCTGCGACAGGCGATCCCGGCCGACTGGCTGCCCGCGCTGCGCGCCGCGTTCGATGCGGGCGTGACGCCGTCGGACCGCTGGCCCGTGCCGCGTGGCCCGGACTGGCGGCATTCGATGCTCGACCTCGACCCGACGGTGCAGGCCGTGTGCCGGCTGCCCGCGGTGCTGGTCGTGGCCGGCGCGCTGATCGGCGAACGCTTCTTCCTCGCGCAGGTCGAGGGCCGCGAACCGCTGCCCGGCGGCGGCCACCAGGGCCTGCACCGCGACTTCTCCGCCGAGCGTCCCGGCGATACGGTCAACGCCCTCGCCTTCTTCGACGACTACGGCCCCGACAACGGCGCGACGCGGCTCGTGCCCGGCAGCCATCGCCAGACCGCGGACGCGCCGCCGGTCGACCTGGCCGACGAATCGCACGTCGTGCAGCTCGTCGGAAACGCCGGCGACATCCTCGTGTTCGACGCCGACCTGGTGCACGCGGCCAGCCTCAACCGCAGCGGCGCGCACCGGCGTTCGATCCTCATCGGCTACTTCGCCGAATCGCGCCGCGCCGCGCACCTCGCCTCCGCGCACCTGCGCAACGTGCGCATGGACACGCGCGAAGCGTTCGAGACCTGAAGCACCGAAGCATACGCCACCTGGCCGCGACACCTCACGGCTTGTACGGCGAACCGAGTCCGACGGTGATCGACGTGCAGGTGCCGGCCGTGTTCCAGATGAACCACAGATACGACTCGCTGGTCAGGCTGCGCGCCACCGTCATCAGCGCCGGATCGGTCGTCTGGCAGGTGCGGTACACGCCCGCGGCGTTGGTGGCGTAGCACAGCACATTGTCCGACTTGATCGTGCACCCGAGTTTCTGCACGTTGTCGGCGGAGCGGCGCGTCGCCACCAGCGTGCCGAACGCCTGGCGGTACGCATCGTCGATGACGACCGGGAAATTGCCGTCGTAGCCCGCTTGCGTCGTCGCCGCGAAGAGCGACAGACCGGCCGCCAGCAGCATCCTCGTGTTCCTATGTTTCATCGTTCACCTCGTCTTCGGATCGATCGTCGCGGGTGACGCAGACGTCGCAACCCTCTGCGCGCACCCGGCCTGTCGGCGCAATGCACTAACGAGGTCAACGGGGCCGGGACCGCGATCCGGCCGTCGCGGTTCTCGCGATCGGCGCGAGGCAGGCACTTCGATGCCTCCGAAACGACGACGGCCACCCTCCGGCGGCCGTCGTTGCCTTGCGGGCGGCGCGAAGCGCGATCAGCCGTCGGTCGGCGTCTCTTCCTGCGTGTCCGCTTCGGGCGTCTCTATCGTGTCGTCAGCGTCATCGGCATGATCGACGGGGGCGCCATCGGCAGGCGCAGGCGCCTTCGGCGCGATCCCTGCGAGCGTCGGGTCGTCGACCTTCAGCAGCTTCAGCGGCTTGTCCTTCGGACCGGCCGGCTGCTGCCACACCGAATCGGTATCGAGGACGTTCACGCCCGCGAACACGATGGTGGTGCCGAGTTTCGGCAGGAACAGTATGCGTCCGTTTTCCTCGGACAGCTTGTAGCCCACGACCTGCAGCGGCTTGTTCACGTGCACGAAGAAGCCGTGGAGATTCGTGAGCGACGCTTCCTCGCGCGGATACGGCGTGGCGATGTCGGTGAGCATGGTCTGGATGGCGAGGTCGAGCAGCGCACTCACCTGCGGCCGCAACGCCGCGCCATCGTTCTCGGTCCAGCTGCCATCGCCGACCAATGGCCGGCGCGCGCCGGACGACGCGATGTAGCGCGTGGTCCACAGCTTCGACTTGCCGCCGTTGCCCATCAGCTTCACCCGCAGCGTGACGTAGGGCAGCACTTCGAGCTGGTTGGCGAAGCTCATCACCACCGCGCCGGTCACTTCGAACTTGCGGTCGGGCGTCGCATCGGCGGTGAACTTGCCGGCGAACGCCGGGTCCGCCATCGCCGCCTGCAGCTTGGCCTTGGCTTCCTCATCGATCGAGAAGGTCAGCGCCTGCTCCGCCGACGCCATCGCCTCCTTGCCGTGACCGGCGTTCACGCTGCTCTGCACGGCCACACCGATGAGGCCGAACAGCAGCATCGGCGCGGCGCCGCCTTTCTGGTGTCCGGAGATGATCACGTCGCTGTTGGGCACGCGATAGGTACCGAGCGGCAGGTCGGTCCACTTCGAGACCTGGTCGGTCGAGAATTCGACCTGGGTCGGGCCGTCGAACGACGGCGCCACCAGCGTGGCCTTGGGCGTACCGGCCCACGCGTGGAACGGAAGGCTCGCGAACGCGAGCACGCAGGACAGGCGCGCGAACGCCTTGCGGATGTGCATGAGTGTGTCCCCTGTCGATTGAATGACCCCGGGCCATTTTCGCCGGGTCGACTGGGGAAAGGGAATAGGGGCGAGCGCGCACGAACGCCGGTCGTCGGAACCCCTGACTCCAGCGCCTTTCCCGGCGTCACCCGGACCAGTCGGGCGGCAACCTGCCATCGGCAACGAACCGGTGGAACGAGGAATGCGGCCAGTCGACGACACGGGCCACCTGCCGATGTTTCACGGGGTTGAAGTGGATGTAGTCGACATGGTTGCGCAGATCGCGTTCGTCGCGGATGAGGTGCTCCCAGTAGCGGCGTTGCCAGATGCCGCGTTCGCCGCGACGCCGGCGCGACGCGGACACATGTTCGTCCACAGGTACGGCGCGCGCGAAGCGCTGCTTGATCAGCATCCAGCGCACCGCGAAATTGGAATCACCCTCGGGCAGTGCCCAGATCGCGTGCAAATGATTCGGCATGACCACCCAGGCCACGATCTCGAAGGGATGGGCATGACGCACCCCGCATGTCGCGGCATGCAGATCGTCGAACCGCTCCACCAGCAATCGCCGGGAGCGGTCCGCCAGATTGACCGTGAAGGCATAGGTGCCACCCGGCACCCACAAGCGACGATAGTCGGACATGCCGCCACGGTGCCGCCGTCACACCGCTCGCACCATCGCCACACCCCCCGCCGCACCGTCGGAATTCCCTGACGTAGGGTGGTGGTGAGCGAAGTGAACCCCACCACATACGCATCCGCCGCCGCACACCCAAAAGCAAACGGCTGCGTTGCGGCGGCCGTGGCTGTCTTGCGTTGGAGGTCGGCGCAGGCGTGACGTCGAATGGTGGGGTTCGCTGCGCTCACCACCACCCTACGAGGGCATCGTGTGAGTCCAACCTACGCGCTACGCGCTGGCCCGCCATCACGACGTGCACGGATCGGGGGCAAACAGCGGGGCGGCACCCATACCGCCGAGCGTCGTCGGACATTTCATTGCCGAGGCGGTGGGTCAGCGACCCACCCTACGCGCTTTTTAGCCGAGATTTCCCGATTCCTTCTTGATTTTCCGGAGAATAGTGCAGCGCCGCCACCAAAAAAAGCTGGCAAGCATGCAAGAAGCAATAAAGACAACAACCAAGAAAGGCTGCGCAACAGAAATAATTTCCTGCGATTCAGCCGGGATAGACGCAGACAACCGAGTGTCTTTGTATAAGTCCAATAAAAACGCGCCCGTCGCAGATGCTATGGAGATAAATGCCGTCTGCAACAAACCAAGTGTAGATAGGTTTTCAATGTCACTCTCAAACAAAACATAACAGTTCATGGTCCGCACTGTATGGATCACTTTTACAGTGCTGCCGCTTGGTGCTTCAGGGCCTTTTTGAGCAGGTTGGTTCATCTTTTCGCCCCTTCAGGGAGGAGCACTTCGATTCCGAGCTGCCTAGCAATGTAATGGTCAGCGTAGCCACACTCGCGACAATATACGAGAACTGTTGGCATCCTCGTATGCGCTTGCATCGGGCTCAATGTGTCGGATCGATTTCCGAGAAGCGCAGGATGAATATAGTAATGGTGACTACCACACTGAGGGCAAGGTTTTTTGCCCCCGTTCCCTTGCCATAATTGATGAAGCCTAAGCGATACCGAATTAAATTCTTCTTCTGTCAAATTTCCATCAGGCAGTGGCATGTTTTCCGCTCCTGCGATGTACTAATCGTCGAAAAGCCGAGGCTTCAATCATCACCCACACTTCGAATACCCACAATTCAGGCACGTGGCGCACCCGTCCATGATCACGACCGCCTTCGTGCTGCACTTGTGGCACATCGTCGCCGAAGGCGGGAACGACACGCCTTCGCCGGTCACTTCGATGTCTTCCTCGTGGGTGGGCGCGGCCGGGGCCGCGGCGTTCACGTCAGGCTTTTTTTTTGAGCGGTTCTCTTCGTACGCGCGGCGCTTCTCGGCGATCAGGGCGCGCTGGTGGTCACTCATCTCGGGGTCGTGCATCAGGCCGATGGTCTTGAGGTGGTCCTCGACGATCATGCCCAGTTCGGCGACCAGCGACGGCATGTACACGCCACCGGCCTTGAAGTAGCCGCCCTTGGGGTCGAACACGGCCTTCATTTCCTCGACCAGGAAGGTGACGTCGCCGCCCTTGCGGAACACCGCGGACATGATCCGGGTGAGCGCGACGATCCACTGGAAGTGCTCCATCGACTTGGAGTTGATGAAGATCTCGAAGGGGCGGCGCAGTTCGTGCTCGGTGCCGGCGTTGAGCACGATGTCGTTGATGGTCACGTACATGGCGTGCTCCACCAGCGGGGACTTGATCTTGTAGGTGCTGCCGATCAGCACGTCCGGGCGCTCGATGCGCTCGTGCATCTGGATGACGTCGGCGACGTGCTTGTCGGCGGCCGGCAGTTCGGACTCGACGGTTTCGCGCGCGACGGACGCGCCCGCGGCAGCGGCCTTCGCCTTGTCCTCGGGCTTGACGACGGCGTAACCCTTGATTTTCTTGTCGATCTTGACGGCCATGGTGCGTGTGTTCCGGATGCTGTGCTGTGGTTCGAACCCCTCCCCGGCCCTCCCCTTCGCCTTGCGAAAGGGAGGGAGGGAAGTGCGTGCGTGTTACTTCTTCGCCGCCTTGCGGGCCGCTTTCTTCGGTGCGGCCTTGCGGGCCGCCTTCTTCGGGGCGGCCTTCTTCGCTGCCTTCTTCACGGTCTTCTTCGCCGCGGCCTTGCGGGCCGGTGCCTTCTTCGCGGCGGCCTTCTTCGCCGGCGCCTTCTTCGCGGCCGACTTCTTGGCGACCTTCGCGACCGCCTTCTTCACGGCGGCTTTCTTGGCGGCGACCTTTTTCGCGACTTTCTTGGCCGCCTTCTTCACGGCCTTCTTTTCGCCGGCGACCTTGGCCTTGACCGTCTTCACCGCGTCGGCGGCCTTGGCCTTGGCCTCGTCGACCATCTTGCCGGCCTGCTTGCGGGCCTTGGCGGCGCGCTTCCTGGCCTTGCCGACGGCCTTGGTCACGGCCTTGCCGGCCTTGGTGTTGGCGACGGCGTCGCCGACTTCCTTCGCCTTGTCCGCCACCGCTTCGGCGGCGTCGGAAATGGCTTCCGTGATTGCATTGCCATTGCTCATGGTGGGTTCCTCGTCAGGGGATCGTGCTGTTGAGAGCCTGCTGTTGCGAACGAGCTGTTACCAACGTGCTGTTGCCAGACGGGCGGATCGCCCGTGGGCGAAATGTAGCGCGATCTTCGACGGTGCGGTGGGGTCGGCGACGAGTGGAAAGCGGCGACGCGGCGGGCCTCCGTCCCGGCCTTCCCCCGGTGGCGGGGGAAGGCGGAAAGACGGCGCCAGAACTTGCCGTCAGCCTTCCATCTTTTACGGCGAGTCCATCAGAACTTGCCGTGAGCCTTCCGTCTTTACGGCAAGGTCATCAGAACTTGCCGTAGTAGCCTTCCTTGAGGGCATCGAACAGGTTGGCGGCGGTGTGCATTTCGCCGTCGTATTCGATCTCTTCGTTGCCCTTGACCTCGATCACGCTGCCGTCGTCCAGCTCGAAGCGGTAGAGGGTGCTCTCCAGGTCGGCTTCCTTGACCAGCACGCCCTGGAAGGCGGCCGGGTTGAAACGGAACGTGGTGCAGCCCTTGAGGCCCTGCTGGTAGGCGTAGCGGTAGATGTCCTTGAAGTCCTCGTACGGGTAGTCGGTGGGGACGTTCGCGGTCTTGGAGATCGAGCTGTCGACCCACTTCTGGGCGGCGGCCTGGACGTCGACGTGTTCCTTCGGGGTGATGTCGTCGGCGGCGATGAAGTAGTCGGGCAGCTGCGCTTCGGGGTCGTCGCTGAAGGGCATGGCCTTCGGGTTGACCAGTTCGCGGTAGGCCAGCAGCTCGAAGCTGTAGACGTCGACCTTTTCCTTCGACTTCTTGCCTTCGCGAATCACGTTGCGGCTGTAGTGGTGGGCGAAGCTGGGCTCGATGCCGTTGGAGGCGTTGTTGGCCAGCGACAGCGAGATGGTCCCGGTGGGCGCGATCGAGCTGTGGTGGGTGAAGCGGGCGCCGGTCTCGGCCAGGGCGTCGACCAGCTCCGGCGCGGCGGTGGCCACGCGCTGCATGTAGCGGCTGTACCTGGCGTGCAGCACCTTGCCGGGGATGTCCTGGCCGACCTTCCAGCCGTCGCGCGCCATTTCCGGGCGCTTGCGCAGCATTTCGGCGGTCACGGCGAAGCGCTCTTCCATGATCGGCGCCGGACCCTTCTCCTGAGCCAGCTGCAGCGCGACTTCCCAGCCGGCGACGGCCATGTCGCGGGCGATGCGATCGGTGAAGTCGAGCGATTTCGCGCTGCCGTACTTCATCCCGAGCATGGTCATGGTGCTGCCCAGGCCGAGGAAGCCCATGCCGTGGCGGCGCTTGCGCATGATCTCGTCGCGCTGCTGCTGCAACGGCAGACCGTTGACCTCGACCACGTTGTCGAGCATGCGGGTGAACACGCGCACGACTTCCTTGTATTCCTCCCAGTCGAACGCGGCCTCGTCGGTGAAGGGCTTGCGCACGAACTTGGTCAGGTTGACCGAGCCCAGCAGGCAGGCACCGTACGGCGGCAGCGGCTGCTCGCCGCAGGGATTGGTGGCGCGGATGGTCTCGCACCACCAGTTGTTGTTCATCTCGTTGACCTTGTCGATCAGGATGAACCCGGGCTCGGCGTAGTCGTACGTCGAGACCATGATCATGTCCCACAGGTGACGGGCGCGGATGTGGCCGTAGATCTTGCAGGCCACCATGCCGTCGTCGCGGGTGATGTAGTTGCGGGTGGTCGGCCAGTCGCGCCAGACGACCTGGTCGGCGTCGTTCACGTCGATGTCGCCGACTTCCTTCTCGTTGATCGGGAACACCAGCGGCCAGTCGGCGTCGGTCTCGACCGCCTGCATGAAGCCGTCGGTGATCAGCAGCGACAGGTTGAACTGGCGCAGGCGGCCGTCCTCGCGCTTGGCGCGGATGAAGTCCTTCACGTCGGGGTGGCTGACGTCGAACGTGCCCATCTGCGCGCCGCGGCGGCCGCCGGCGGAAGAGACGGTGAAGCACATCTTGTCGTAGATATCCATGAAGGACATCGGGCCCGACGTGTAGGCGCCGGCGCCGGCGACGAACGCGCCGCGCGGGCGCAGCGTCGAGAACTCGTAGCCGATGCCGCAGCCGGCCTTCAGGGTGAGGCCGGCCTCGTGGACCTTCTCGAGGATGCCGTCCATCGAGTCGGTGATCGTTCCCGACACGGTGCAGTTGATCGTCGAGGTGGCCGGCTTGTGCTCCAGCGCACCGGCGTTGGAGGTGATGCGGCCGGCCGGGATCGCGCCGCGGCGCAGCGCCCACAGGAACCGCTCGTACCAGTACTTGCGGGTCTCGGCGGTCGGTTCGGCATCGGCCAGGGCACGGGCGACGCGCTGGTAGGTCCCGTCGATGTCGGCATCGACGTCGTCGCCCTGCTTGGTCTTGAGCCGGTACTTCTTGTCCCAGATGTCCCAGGAGGCCGGCTGCATCGGAATCTCGGCGGGGGAGTCCCCCCTGGCCACGGCCTCAAGACGCACTGTGCTCATTCCACTCCCATCCTCGTCGTTCGCGGGTCGCGGGACATGCCGCGACCTCTTGTGATCGGTACTGCCGACGGCGGAGCCCCTGCTCCACGCCGCCAACGGATTCTGTGATGCGGTGCTGGTTCCGACCGCGACCGTGTCGCTCCTGTACGCCCCCACCGAAAATCGCCGGAAACCGGCGCTGTCCTGCATGTCGACGCCCCGCGCCTGACCCGTCTTCCGTGGAACAAATCGCTCCGTGAAACACCATTGGTTGGGTCGAATGTCGCCTACACCCCAAGATGTAGTGGCGACGCGGGGTGCCAAGCTACCCCCCGGACGCACCCAAGTCAACGGCTTGACGCGGGTTTCCGGGGCCGTTCCACCCGCCGTTCGTCGGCGGAATCGGGAACCCCTGGCCGGGATGGCCGGTCCCCGTTTCAGGCGGCGTTTATGGCGCGCCGCGGAGCCTGTTGTCCGCCCGTCGCGATCCGGCGCACGGCGCCCGACTTGATTCCGCCGCGCCGGGCCGCGATGTTGGGACCCCGCCCGATCGCGCAACGCCCGACACCCGGCGTCCGCGCCCGCCTCCACCACAGCCTCTCCCCCTGCCGCCGATGACCGCCGACGCTTCCGCCCGCTCCCGCAAGGCCCCCCTCCTGCTCGCCCTGACCGCCGCCGCCACCTTCGGCGGGTTCGCGGCGACCTGGGTCCGCGAAACCCTGCAGGCGCCGGCCCTGGCCGCGCCCGAAGCCGCCACCGTCCCGGCGATGGCCGCGTCCGCACCGCTGCCGGCGGCCGTCGACGGCCAACCGCTGCCCTCGCTGGCGCCGATGCTCAAGAAGGTGACTCCGGCGGTGGTCAGCGTGCACACCAAGCAGCGGGTGCGGGTGAACTCGCCGTTCGGCGACGACCCGGTGTTCCGGCGCCTGTTCGGCATCCCCGAGGAGCGCATTTCCGAATCGCTGGGCTCGGGCGTGATCGTCGACGCCCAGCGCGGGCTCATCCTGACCAACCACCACGTGATCGAGGGCGCGGACGACGTCTCGGTCACGCTCAACGACGGTCGCACCCTGAAGGCGGAGTTCGTCGGGTCCGACCCGGACACCGACGTGGCGCTGATGCGGATCGCGGCGAAGGACCTGGTCGCGATCCCGCTGGCCGACAGCGGCAAACTGCAGGTCGGCGATTTCGTGGTCGCGGTCGGCAATCCGTTCGGCGTGGGCCAGACCGTCACCTGGGGCATCGTCTCCGCGACCCAGCGCAGCGGCCTGCCCGGCATGGGCTTCCAGAACTTCATCCAGACCGACGCGTCGATCAACCCGGGCAATTCCGGCGGCGCACTGGTCGACCTGCACGGCGCGCTGGTCGGCATCAACACCGCCAGCTTCAACCCACGCGGCAGCATGGCCGGCAACATCGGCCTGGGCTTCGCGATCCCCAGCGACCTCGCGCACAACGTCATGGAACAGCTGCTCAAGGGCGGGGTGCGGCGCGGCGCGCTGGGCATCGACAGCCAGAACGTGGACGAGCGCATCGCCCGCGGCCTGGGCCTGAAGGAAGCCCGCGGCGCGGTGGTGACCCGGGTGTATCCCGGTTCGGCCGCGGCCGCCGCCGGCCTGCGCGAGGGCGACGTGATCCTCGCCGCGAACGGCCAGCGGATCGACGACAGCGATGCGCTGCGCAACTTCCAGGGCCTGCAGCCGGTGGACAGCAAGGTGTCGCTGGACGTGCGCCGCGACGGCAAGCCGCTGCAGGTGCAGGCGACCCTGCGCGAACAGCCGCGGACGGTGACTGGCGCCAGCCTCGACCCGCGCCTGGCCGGCGCGACCTTCGCCGAGCTGCCCGAATCGCTGCGTCGCCAGGGCGCCTCGGGCGTGCTGGTCGACGACGTCGCCGCCGGCAGCCGCGCCGCGCGCAACGGCCTGCGCAAGGGCGACGTGGTGCAGCAGGCGACGATCGGCGATTTCGCCGACCTCGCCGGCTTCCGCGCCGGCTTTGCCGAGCCGCCGGGCCAGCTCGTGCTGCAGGTCTGGCGCGGCGGCGTGCAGGGCAACCTCGGCATGCGCTGAGCCCGGTCCGCCGTGCAGCGCGCACGGCGGCCGCGGACGGCAGCCCCGCCCGGCGGCGATGCCACTAAGCTGTCGCGCATGAACGCGTCCGATCCCGCCGGCACCGCCCCCGAACCCGCCGGCGACATCCCCGTCGCACCGCCGCCATCGCCACGGCCGCGCTCCTCGCCGGCCGCGCTGGTGCTGGCGATCCTCGCCGTCGGCTTCACCCTCTGGGCGACCCAGGAACTGCTGCTGCCGATCCTGCTGTCGGCGTTCTTCGCGCTGATCGGCAATCCGATCCTCCGCGGCCTGCGTCGGCTGTACGTGCCGCGCTTCCTCGGCGCCACCGCGGTGCTGAGCGGCGGGATCGCGACGGCCATCCTGCTCGTCAGCTTCCTCGCCGACCCCGCCGGCGACGTGGTCCGCCAGCTGCCCCGGGAGATGCGCCAGCTCGCGCCCAAGCTGCGCGAGGTGGTCAAGCCGGTGCAGGAAGCGAAGAAGGGCGCCGAGAACATCGCCCGCGTCGCCGGCGGCGAGGACGCCGGCACCGTGAAAGTGGTGCGTACCGAGGTCAACGACCCCTACCGCGCGCTGACCACCACGCCGCGGATGATCGCCTCGGTGCTGGCGGTCGTGCTGCTGACCTTCTTCTTCATGGTCTACGGCGACGGCCTGCAGAAGAAGGCGCTGGCGCTGCTGCCGGGCACGCAGCAGAAACGCCTGACCGTGGCGATCCTGCAGTCGATCGAACGCGAGATCTCGCGCTACGTGCTCACCATCACCGTGATCAACGCGCTGCTGGGCCTGGTGTACGCGGGCGTCCTGCTGGCGCTGGGCCTGCCGATGCCCGAGGCGCTGATGTGGGGCACGCTGGCCGGGCTGCTGAACTACGCGCCCTACGTCGGGCCGCTGATCGGCGTGGCCGCGACCCTGCTGATGGGCTTCGTCCGCTTCGACGCGCCGCTGGAGGCGCTGTCGCCCGCCGGCGCCTACCTGCTGCTGCACGCGCTGGAGAGCCAGCTGGTCACGCCGATCGTGCTCGGCCGACGGATGGCGCTGTCGCCGCTGATGCTGATCCTCGGGCTGATGGTGTTCGGCTGGCTGTGGGGCTTCGTCGGCCTGCTGCTGGCGGTGCCGCTGCTGGTCTGCACCAAGCTGGTCCTCGAACGCCTGGACGGCATGGAAGCCTGGGCGCGGCTGCTGGAATGAACGCCGGCCCCGCCTGCGCGCCGGCCCATGGCGAAGGTCCGCATGACCGATGTCCCGCAGCGGGCCTGCGCCCCCGCGCTACACTGCCGCCGTGAAGTTCCGCATCCGCGCCATCACCCTCGACCTGGACGACACGCTGTGGCCGTTCGCGCCGGTCGGCGCACGGATCGAACGCGTGCTCGACGACTGGCTGCGCGTGCACAGCCCGCGCACCGCCGAACGCTTCCCGATCCCGCACATGCGCGCCCTGCGCGACCGCATCTTCACCGAGCGCACCGACCTCGCCCACGACATGAGCGCGCTGCGCCGGCTGTGCCTGCATACCGCCTTCGTGGACAGCGGCGAGGATCCGGCGCTGGTCGACGCGGCCTACGACGTGTTCTACGCCGAGCGCAACCGCGTGGAGTGCTATCCCGATGCCGTCGACGCCCTCGCCCGGCTCGCCGCGCGGGTGCCGCTTGCGGCGCTGAGCAACGGCAACGCCGACCTCGCGGCGATCGGCCTCGACCACCATTTCACCTTCCAGCTCGGTTCGCGCGAACACGGCGCGGCGAAGCCGGAGGCGAGCATCTTCCTCGCCGCCTGCGACCGCCTCGGCTGCGCGCCCGGGGAGGTGCTGCATGTCGGCGACGCGGTCGATGCGGATGTGCTCGGCGCCGCCCGCGCCGGCCTGCGCACCGCGTGGGTGCATCGCGAGGACGCCCGCGACCGCCACCCGCACTGGCCCCACGACGACATCGCGCCGGATCTGGTCGTCCCCGATCTGGCCGCGCTCGCCGATCTGATCGAACGCATGCCGACCCATGCCGGCGGCCTGCACGCCACGACGCCCCTCGGAACCGTCCCATGACCGCACTGCCCGGACTCGCTCCCGCCGACGCCACCGCGCTGCCGCTGCACGCGACCACCGCCGCCACTTTCGCCGACTGGTGCGCCACGCAATCGCCGGCGAGACAGGCCTGGTTGCAGGCGCAGGGCTTCACCGGCGCCGCGGGCACGCTCGCGCTGCTGCCCGGCGACGACGGCCTGGCCGGCGCGGTGCTGGGCGTCGCCGACCTGCACGACCCCTTCGCCTGGGCGCATGCGCCGTTCGCGCTGCCCGCGGGCGACTGGCGACTGGCCGACACGCTCGATACCGCGGCGCGCGATGCGCTGCACCTGGGCTGGGCGCTGGGCAGCTACCGCTTCACGCGCTACCGCGACGCGGCCCGCGTGCCGGCGCGGCTCGCGGCCGGAGTCGACGCCGACATCGCCGCGCAGATCGCCGCCTGCGTGCGCGTGCGCGACCTGATCAACACGCCGACCGAGCACATGGGGCCGGACGAACTCGAAGCCGTCGTGCGCGAGATCGCGCAGGCGCAGGGCGCCGACCTCGACGTGCTGATCGGCGACGACCTGCTGGCGCACAACTTCCCGGCGATCCACGCCGTCGGCCGCGCCTCGCACCGCGCGCCGCGGCTGATCGTGCTGCACTGGGGCGCGAAGGACGCACCGCACCTCGCGCTGGTCGGCAAGGGCGTGTGCTTCGACACCGGCGGCCTCGACATCAAGGCCGCCGCCGGCATGCGCAACATGAAGAAGGACATGGGCGGCGCCGCGCACGCGATCGCGCTGGCCGAACTGATCATGGCGCGGAAACTGCCGGTGCGGCTGACCCTGCTGGTGCCGGCGGTGGAGAACGCAATCGGCCCGAACGCGTATCGCCCCGGCGAGGTCGTCGCCACGCGCAAGGGCCTCAGCGTCGAGATCGACAACACCGACGCCGAAGGCCGGGTGATCCTGTGCGATGCGCTCACGTACGCGGTCGAACAGAAGCCGGCGCTGCTGCTCGATTTCGCCACGCTCACCGGCGCCGCGCGGGTCGCGCTCGGCCCGGACCTGCCGGCGCTGTTCGCCAACGACGACGCGCTCGCGAACGACTGGCTGGCCGCCGGCACGCGCAGCTTCGATCCGCTGTGGCGGATGCCGCTGCACCGGCCGTACCTTCGCTACCTCAACAGCGGCATCGCCGACCTCGCCAACGGCAGCAGCACGCCCATGGCCGGCTGCATCACCGCCGCGCTGTACCTCGACAAGTTCGTGCCCGCCGAGCAGCCGTGGGCGCATCTCGACGTCTACAGCTGGAACGACAACGACCGCCCCGGACGCCCCGCCGGCGGCGAAGCGCAGGCCCTGCGTGCCTGCTACGCGATGCTGAAGGCCCGCCATGGCTGAGCCGCTGCGTCACCGCATCGTCCTCGCCGCATGCGCCTGTGCGCTGCTCACGCTCGTCGCGTGCGAACGCGCACCGGCGCCCGCGGACGACGACACCGCCACGCCCGTAGCGGCCGTCGCGCCGGATACGCGGCCGACACCGGCGCCGGCCGCCGTTCCCGTCGCGCAGCACGTCGTGCTGGTGATGGGCGATTCGCTGTCGGCCGGTTACGGCCTCGCCGCATCGGAAGGCTGGGTGTCGCTGCTGGCGACGAAGGTCGCGCAGGAGAAGCCGGGCTGGGGCGTGGTCAACGCCAGCGTCAGCGGCGAGACCACCGCCGGCGGCGCCGCGCGCATCGCGGACGAGCTCGCACGCAACCGGCCCGACGTGGTCGCGATCGAACTCGGCGCGAACGACGGCCTGCGCGGATTGCCGCTGGAACAGACGCGCGCGAACCTTGAGGCGATGATCGCCGCCGCGCGCGCCGCGAACGCGAAGGTGCTGCTCATCGGCATGCGCCTGCCGCCGAACTACGGCCCGGACTACACACGCGACTTCGAAATGCTGTTCGTCGATCTCGCGAAGCGGCAGCAGGTCGCGTTCCTCCCGTTCCTGCTCGAACCCGTCGCCGCCGACGACACCGCGTTCCAGGCCGATCGCCTGCATCCCAACGCGAGCGCACAGCCGAAGCTGCGTGATCACGTCTGGCGCGCACTCGCACCGCTGCTGCAATGACCACACACCGTTCGTCGGCATGACGGACGGATGTGAAAAAATGTTTGCAAAGCGAAAACGACGGGTGTAACGTGCGCGCCCATCGCCGCACGACTGCGTCGAAACCCCTTCGAAACCCGTTATTTCCGAGCCATTCCGATGACGTCCGCCCTTCGCAATCACTGCCGCTTCGCACCTTCGCGCAACCTGCGCGATGCGAACGCCTGCGGGTGGGCGAAAGAAGGCCCGCAGTCGCAGCACGACGGCATCCACCACACGCACTGATCTTCGTCCAGGAGATCGGTCGCCCCGATCTCCGAGGAACGCGAACGCCCTCGGAAGCCGCTTCCGGGGGCGTTTTCGTTTTCGCGTTCGCAAGGGACTTCCACGCACACGCGCGCGAATCTTCGCAGCGCGGACGGTTTCGCTCACGCGTTTTTCACCGATATTCCGCAGCATCCAGCGCGAACGCCCGGACAGCGAGGTCCGCGCGGGTCGTCGCTGAGCGGAACTCCACCACGAGGCGCGCAAGCGCTGCATCGCGATGCTCGATGCGGGCGGCGGCGGGGAACGCATGGGCACACGGATTGCCGACTGGCGATAGTCGGCAATGCGAAGCATCAATCGAACGATCGCCAGCGGCACGGGTTTCCCGCCCGTCCGGTGCGCGCGGCGCTGCCGTGGCGTATGCCGACGATCGCAAGACGGTGTTTCGACAAGACGGCGTTAGCTCAGCCAGGGAGAGCAGCGGTTCCGCCGCAGGTCGCCGGTTCGATTCCGGCACGCCGATGGATAGCTCAGTCGGATAGAGCAACAGACTCCAACTCTGTCGGTCGCGGGTTCGACTCCCGCTCCAAACCATGACCCCTCAGGTCATCTGCCACACCGGGGCGAAAGCCCCACCGGGAAACGCCCCTTGCGGCGTTCCGCGACGCACGTAGTCCATCGCGTGCGCCGAGGACACCGCAGCGGCGATGCCGCCGGACCTCCGCCCTCGAGGCGCGCGGGCCGGCGTCCGACACGATCTCCGCAGGGCATCGCGAAGACCCCAGGCGATGCCGGCCTCCGCGCGGACAGCGCGCAGGACCCGCGGCATCGCCGTCGGGGGCGCTTCCCTTCCCTTTCGCCGCACCGGCCTCGCCGGTCGGCACGGCTCGCGCGGCCTACCGGTTCACGCGCGGCGCCCTTTCCGAGAACCGGTACCACCAGAGCCAACGAAAGGAGAAACCCCGATGTTCTGGAAGAAGAGGGTCGTGATCGGCGACGGCGAGCGCGGCCTGGTGTTTCGCGACCGTCGGCTCGAGCGCGTGCTCGACCCCGGCGTGTACAACGTCTACGACCCGCTCGGCCGCCAGTCGATCGCCGTGCACGACGTCGCCAAGCCGGAATACGCCGGCAAGGACGTCGACACCCTGATCGACGCGCTGGGCGACAGGCTCGGCGAGCGCTTCGTGCTCGGCGACATCGGCACCGACGAAGTCGGCCTGGTGTCGAAGAACGGCAAGCTGGAAGACGTGCTGTTGCCGGGTACCCGCAAGCTGTACTGGCGCGGCCCGATGCGCGTGGAGATCGAACGCATCGCGCTGGAGGAAGGACTGGAAGTCCGCGCCGATGTCGCCCGCCGCCTGCGCCAGCTCGGCGTGCTGGCGCGCGTCGCGGCGGTCGCCGACGTGCCGACGGAGTTCGTCGGCCTGGTCTTCATCGACGGCCGCTACGTGCGCATGCTCCCGCCGGGCAGCTACGCCTTCTGGAACTTCCAGAAGAACGTGGTCGTCGAGGTCGTCGACCTGCGCCTGCAGGCGGTGGAAGTCTCGGGCCAAGAGCTGCTCACCCGCGACAAGGTCTCGCTCCGCGTGAACCTGGCGGCGAGCGTGCGCGTGGCCGACCCGGTCGCCTCGCGCACGCGGGTGGCGAAGTTCAGCGACCAGGTCTATCGCGAGCTGCAGTACGGCCTGCGCAGGGCGGTCTCCGCCAAGACGCTGGACGAACTGCTCGGCGACAAGGCGTCGCTGGACGGCGACATCTTCGACAGTGTCCGCGACAAGGTCGCCGCGTTCGGCATCGAGCTGGTCGGCGTCGGCATCAAGGACGTGATCCTGCCGGGCGAGATGCGCGAGATCCTCAACGGCGTCGTGCAGGCGGAGAAGGCGGCGCAGGCCAACGTCATCCGCCGTCGCGAGGAGGCGAACGCCACGCGTTCCCTGCTCAACACCGCGAAGCTGATCGACGAGAGCCCGGTGCTGATGCGCCTCAAGGAACTGGAGGCGCTGGAGAAGATCACGGAGAAGATCGACAAGCTCACCGTGTTCGGCGGCCTGGACGGCGTGCTGAAACAACTGGTGAACATCAAGCAGTAGCCCATGGCGCGGCGGAAGGATCCGTCGCGCCATGGTTTCGACGAGACACAGGGACATGGACACGCAATCAAGAGGCACGCAATCTTTTGAATTCCTGCACGCCGAAGGCTCGCCCGTGCCGATCAAGGGCTGGGTGTGCGGCGTGCCGCTGGACGACGGCGCGCATCGCCAGCTGCAGAACATCGCGCGCGTGCCCTACGTCGGGCCGTGGGTGGCGGTGATGCCCGACGTGCACCTCGGCAAGGGCGCGACCGTCGGCTCGGTGATCCCGACCCGCGGCGCGATCATCCCGGCCGCGGTCGGCGTGGACATCGGCTGCGGCATGGCCGCGGTCCGCACCACGCTGCGGGCAAAGGATCTGCCCGACTCGCTCGCGCACCTGCGCGCATCGATCGAGCGCAGCGTGCCGGTCGGCAACGGCAACGGCGGCGAGCACCGGCGCCTGCCGGACAGCATCGAGACCCGCATCGGGCAATCGGGCCTGTGGCCGCGGCTGGAGGCGATCAAGGCGAAGCACCGGCGCATCCGCGTCGACAAGTTCGACAGGCAGCTCGGCACGCTCGGCGGCGGCAACCACTTCATCGAACTCTGCCTGGACGAGGCGGGCGCGGTGTGGGTGATGCTGCACTCGGGCTCGCGCGGCACCGGCAACCTGATCGGCAGTTACTTCATCGAACAGGCCCGCGAGCGGCTGGCGACGCGCACGCTGGGCTTCCACCTACCCGATCGGGATCTCGCGTTCTTCCTCGAAGGCGAACCGGTGTTCGACGATTACGTGGAAGCGGTGTCGTGGGCGCAGGACTACGCCCGGGCGAACCGCGAGGCGATGATGGCGCGCGTGCTCGACGAACTGCGGCGCAAGCTGCCACGATTCCAGTTGGACAAGATGGCGGTCAACTGCCACCACAACTACGTGCAGCGCGAAGTGCACGGCGACGAGTCGCTGCTGGTCACCCGCAAGGGTGCGGTCAGCGCCCGCAAAGGCGAGCTGGGCATCATCCCGGGCAGCATGGGCGCGAAGAGCTACATCGTGCGCGGCAAGGGCAACCCCGACAGCTTCTGCAGCTGCAGCCACGGCGCCGGCCGGACGATGAGCCGCGCCGAGGCGAAGCAGACGATCACGCTGAAGCAGCACCGCGAGGCGACGGCGCATGTCGAATGTCGCAAGGATGCCGGCGTGATCGACGAATCGCCGGCCGCCTACAAGGACATCGACGCGGTGATGGCGGCGCAGGCGGACCTGGTGGAGGTCGTGCACACGCTGCGGCAGGTGCTTTGCGTGAAGGGGTGAGCGATCGCATGCTTGCGCGGCACTGCCGCGCAGCGATCGCGAACGCCCGCACAGGGATGTGCGGGCCGGGCGACCCGAAGCCAGCGACGCGTCGCCATGGACGGCGGCGGGCACCTTGATCGACGAAACGACCGGCGCAATACAGCCGCGCGACACCGCTCCTTAATCCTCCCGCTCCTGCTGCTGCAACGCCCACATCTGCGCGTACTGCTCGCCGCGGGCGAGCAGTTCTGCATGCCGCCCGCGTTCGACGATGCGGCCCTGGTCCATCACCAGGATCTCGTCCGCGTTCATCACCGTCGACAGGCGATGCGCGATGACCATCGTGGTCCGTCCCTGCGCGATCCGGTCCAACTCGGACTGGATCGCTTTCTCCGATTTCGAATCCAGCGCCGAGGTCGCTTCGTCGAAGATCAGCAGTGCCGGGTTCTTCAGCAGCGCGCGGGCGATCGCCACGCGCTGCTTTTCGCCACCAGACAGTTTCAAACCGCGCTCGCCGACCTCGGTCTCGTAGCCGTCGGGGAAGCCGAGGATGCGGTCGTGGATGTGCGCGGCCTTCGCCGCGGCCTCGACTTCCTCGCGGGTGGCATCCGGCCGGCCGTACAGGATGTTGTAGTAGATGCTGTCGTTGAACAGCACGGTGTCCTGCGGCACGATCGCGATCGCGCCGCGCACCGAAGACTGCGTGCAGTCGCGCAGGTCGCGCATCGTGCCGTCGCCGTCCTCGATCGCGATCCGGCCGTCGTCGACGTCGTAGAACCGGTACAGCAGCCGGGCCAGCGTCGACTTGCCCGAGCCGGAGTGGCCGACCACCGCGACGGTACCGCCCGGCGCCACCTCGAAATCCACGTCGTGGAGGATCTCGCGGCGCGGGTCGTAGCCGAAGCGCACGTGCTCGAAGCGCAGCCGCGGGCGCGATGCCCGCAGTGCCACGGCATCTTCCTTGTCGCGCACGTCGAGGTGCTCGTCGAGCAGGCCGAACAGGCGTTCCAGGTCGGTGAAGGCCTGCTTCACCTCGCGGTACATCATGCCGAGCAGGTTCAGCGGCGCCGACAGCTGCAGCAGCACGGTGTTGACGAACACGAGGTCGCCGACCGTCATCTCCCCGGCGACCACGCCCGCGGCGGCGCGCCACATCATCGCGGTCACGCCCAGCGCGACGATCGCGGCCTGGCCGAGGTTGAGCACGCCGAGGGTCTTGCGGCTGAGGATCTGCGTCTCCTCGCGATGGCGCAGGCTGGCGTCGTAGCGCCGGGCCTCGTGTTCCTCGTTGTTGAAGTACTTGACGGTCTCGTAATTGAGCAGAGAATCGACCGCGCGTTCGTTGGCGCGTGTATCGGCCTCCACCGCGGCGCGGTAGTAACGCGTGCGCCATTCGGTGACCGAGAAGGTGAAGGCGGCATAGGCGACGAGCGTGATCAGCACGATCACCGCGAAGCCGCCGTCGTAGAGGTACACCAGTACGCCGGTGACCAGCGCGATCTCGAACAAGGTCGGCAGGATGGTGTAGACCATCCAGTCGAGCAGGTCGGAGACCGCGGTGCCGCCACGCTCGATGTCGCGGGCCACGCCGCCGGTGCGGCGCGCCAGGTGGAACCGCAGCGAGAGCGCGTGCAGGTGCCGGAACGCCTCCAGCGTGAGCGCGCGGGTCACCCGCGCCATCACCCGCGCGAACACGATCTGGCGCACTTCGGTGAACAGGATGGTGCCCACGCGCGAGGCGCCGTAGGCCAGCAGCAGTCCCACCGGCAGCACCAGCACCAGGTGGTCGGGCTTCACGTCGAGGGCGTCCACCAGCCGCTTGAGCACAGTCGGCACGGCCAGCCCGGCGAGCTTCCCGGCGACGACGAGGGCCAGCGCGAACAGGATCCGGCCGACGTACGGCCGCAGGTAGGGCAGCAGGTCGCGGAGGATCCGCGCTTCGCCGCGGGCGGTGGGCGGGCGCTGCGCGGTCAGCGACGGGGTATCCGCGGCGCCGGCCGTGTCGCCGGCAGAAGGCGTGGGGGGGCTGGTCATCGACGCATCATGCGGGCGTCCGGAACGGAGTCAAGGCGACGCGGCGGACCGCCCGCCGGTTTTGCCGATCCGCGCCACGCGTGCTTCACTGTGCCGATGGCCGTCTACGTCGACGATGCGGTGTTTCCCTGGCGCGGCCGGCGCTGGGCGCACCTGCTGGCGGACGACCTCGACGACCTGCATGCGTTCGCCGCCCGCCTCGGACTCCCGCGAAAGGCCTTCCAGGACCTGCGCAGCGGCGCGCACTACGATGTCGACGCAGACACCCGCGAGCGCGCGCTCGCGCTGGGCGCGATCGCCGTGTCGCGCACCCGTGATCGCGCCCGGATGCGGGCGATCATCGCCAATGCGCGCCGCCAGTGGAGCGGCCACGCAACCGTCGCCGCCCAAGCCGCCTCCCTGTCCACGACGCCCCCCGATCGCCAGGACCCCGCCATGACCGATTTCGACCTGTCCCCGCCCACCCCCGCCCAGCGCGATGCCCTGGCGGCGACACTCTCGCCCGAGGAGCGCCGCGTGCTGCTCTCGCACGGCACCGAGGCGCCGTTCTGCGGCGTCTTCCTCGACAACAAGCGCGAAGGCGTCTACGTCTGCCGCCTGTGCGGGCTGCCACTGTTCCGCTCCAGCGCCAAGTTCGACTCGGGCACCGGCTGGCCCAGCTTCTTCGCGCCGTACGACGAACGCCACCTGCGGCGCATCCGCGACACCAGCCACGGCATGGTGCGGACCGAGATCGTCTGCGCCCGCTGCGACAGCCATCTCGGCCACGTCTTTCCCGACGGCCCGCCGCCGACCGGCGAACGCCACTGCCTGAATTCGGTATCGCTGGGCTTCGTCGATGCCGGCGCGCCGCTGCCGGATCCGCTGGCCCGCGGCGAAGACCGCCCCGCAGACTGAGCCCTCGGCGCGATGGCGTATCCTAGTCGGCTCCACGCAAGCCGCAGCGCACCGCCATGACCGATTCCCTGCCCGACCGCCTCTCGAACGACCCGCGCAGCCCCCATTACGACGCCGCCCTGCTCGAACGCGGCATCGGCATCCGTTTCAACGGCGTGGAGCGCAACAACGTCGAGGAATACTGCGTCAGCGAGGGCTGGGTGCGGGTGATCGCCGGCAAGGCGCTGGACCGCCGCGGCCAGCCGATGACGATGAAGCTCAAGGGCTCGGTGGA
>JBGAFR010000079.1:0-16427 GCA_044227145.1 Lysobacteraceae bacterium | reverse complement strand
CGTGCAGGTGACATCGTGACCTGGACGCTGCCGGGGAACCTGGACCATATCGGCATCGTCGGCGACCGTCGCTCGCCGTTCACGCACGCGCCGCTGATCCTGCACAACATCGGCCACGGCACGCGCGAGGACGACATCCTGTTCGCGTATCCGATCACCGGGCATTACCGACCGCAGCTTCACCCGGACCTGTAATCCGATAGAGCGGCCTGACCAGCCGAAGCGAGAGATCAGGCGCGAACGTAGTCGACGAACTCGAACGCGAACGCATGGCGGTCATCCGCGGCATGCTCCTCGCGCGCGACCGCGCGCCACTGCGCACGATCGATCTCGGGGAAGAACGCATCGGCATCGTCGACGACGGTATCGACGTGCGTGAGATGCAGCCGCGCCGCCCGCGGCAGCGCGAGCGCGTACACCTCGCCGCCACCGATGACGCACAGTTCGTCGGCGGCGTCGTTCGCGACGAGCGTGATCGCTTCCTCGAGCGAGGCGACCGCCTCCATGCCGTCGAATGGCAACTGGCCGCTGCGCGTGAGCACGAGGTTGCGCCGCTTCGGCAGCGCGCGTCCCAGCGATTCCGCGGTCTTCCGCCCCATCAGCACCGGCTTGCCGAGCGTCAGCGCCTTGAAGCGTTTCAGATCCTCGGGCAGGTGCCAGGGCAACGTGTTGTCGCGTCCGATGCCATTGCGGCGGTCCAACGCGGCGACGAGGACGAGCGCGACGCTCACACCGCCACCGGCGCCTTGATCGCCGGATGCGGGTCGTAGCCTTCGATGGCGATGTCGTCGTAGGCGAAGCCGAAGAGGTCCTTCACCTCGGGATTCAGGCGCAGCGCCGGCAGCGGGCGAGGGTCGCGGGACAACTGCTCGCGTACCTGGTCGAAATGGTTCGCGTAGATGTGCGCGTCGCCGAGCGTATGCACGAAGTCGCCGACGCCGAGGTCGCACACCTGCGCGACCATGTGCGTGAGCAGCGCGTAGCTGGCGATGTTGAACGGCACGCCGAGGAACAGGTCGCCGCTGCGCTGGTAGAGCTGGCAGCTGAGGCGGCCGTCGGTGACGTAGAACTGGAACATCGTGTGGCAGGGCATCAGCGCCATGTCGGGCAGGTCGGCCACGTTCCAGGCACTGACGATCAGGCGGCGCGAATCGGGGTTGCGCCTGATCTCGTCGATCACCCAGCGGATCTGGTCGATCTCGCGGCCATCGGTGCCGGCCCAGCGCCGCCACTGCTTGCCGTAGACCGGGCCCAGTTCGCCGTCGGCGTCGGCCCATTCGTCCCAGATCGAGACCTTGTGGTCGCGCAGGTAGGCGACGTTGGTCTCGCCCTTCAGGAACCACAGCAACTCGTGGACGATCGAGCGCAGGTGCAGCTTCTTGGTCGTGACCAGCGGGAAGCCGTCGCGCAGGTCGAAGCGCATCTGGCGGCCGAACACGCTGCGCGTGCCGGTGCCGGTGCGGTCGGCCTTGTCGCTGCCGTGTTCGATCACGTCGCGGAGCAGGTCGAGATAGGCCTTCATGCCGTGGCCTCCCGGGCAGTGGCGACCGGCGGCTGCGGCTGCAGCACCGGCGCGCGCCGCGACAGCCACAGGAGCGCCAGGCCGAGCGCCACCAGCGGCAGGCTCAGCACCTGGCCCATCGTCAGCCAGCCGAAGGCGAGATAGCCGATCTGCGCGTCGGGCAGGCGCACGAATTCGACGAGGAAGCGGAAGCAGCCGTACAGGAGCGCGAACAGGCCCGCCGTCGCGTAGCGCGGGCGCGGCTTGCGCGAGAACCACCACAGCACGCAGAACAGGGTCACGCCCTCCAGCGAGAACTGGTACAGCTGCGACGGATGCCGCGCGAGCGCATCCAGCGTGCCGCTGGCGTGCATCGCCTGCAGCGTGGCGGCGTTGTACGCCTGCAGGTCGGGCTCGGCGTGCGGGAAGATCACGCCCCAGCCGCCGTGGGTGTACTTGCCCCAGAGCTCGCCGTTGATGAAGTTGCCGAGGCGGCCGAAGCCCAGCCCAGGCGGCACCAGCGGCGCGACGAAATCGACCACGTCGAAATAGTGCATCCGGTGCTTGCGCGCCCACCAGAGCGAAGCGACCAGCACGCCGACGAGGCCGCCGTGGAAGCTCATGCCGCCTTCCCAGATGCGGAACACCTGCATCGGGTCGGCGATGTAGGCGGGCAGGTCGTAGACGAGGATGTAGCCGATGCGCGCACCGAAGATCACGCCGAGCATGCTGTAGAACAGCAGGTCGCCGTAGGCCTGTTCGTCGACGCCGGGCAGGCGCCCTGCGCGCACCCGGCTGCGGCCGAGGAACCAGGCCGCGGTGAAGCCGAGCAGGTACATCACGCCGTACCAGTGCACCGCGGGATGGAACGTGTTCCCGAACAGCGAGAACTCGGGGAACTGGACCATGATCGGGTCGAGCTGGTGCAGGAACGTCATCGGGGCTCGGGCGTCGGCGGAAGCCCGTATTGTGCCGGAGCGGGCCGGACGCTGCCCGCGGGCGCGGCGTTCAGTCGAGGATGCGCGGGAGGTCCGGCAGTTCGTTGACGTCGGCCGCGCCGTCGATGCGCGGGAAATGCGCGGCCAGCAGGTCGCCGGCGGCTGCGACGCCGCGCAGGACCGCGGTTTCCGGGTCGTCGGCGGCCAGGCGCTCCTCCATCGCCAGGCAGACCCCGCGCCACTGCTCGGCGCTGACCGCGGCCAGGCCGCGATCGGCGACGATCTCGATCCGGCGATCGGCCAGCAGCAGGTAGATCAGCAGGCCGTTGTTCTCGCGCGTGTCCCACACGCGCAACTCGGCGAACGCATGTTCCGCCCGCGTCCGCGCGGACAGGCCGGCCCGCAATGCAGACCACGGCAGCGCCGCTTCCACCGCGAAGCACAGCTCGCCGCGATGCCGCGCCTCGTCGGCGGCGATGGCCGCGGCGATGCGCTGCAGCCGGTCCTGCGGGAACAGGCCATGCGCAGAGCGCGCGAAGAGATGGCGAAGGAGTCGCATCGGGCCGCCTACCAGCTACCGGAGGCGCCGCCGCCCCCGCTGCTGCCGCCGCCCCCGGACCAGCCGCCACCGCCGCCGCCCGACCAGCCACCACCGGACGATCCACCGCCCCAACCGCCGCCGCCCCAGCCCCCCCAGCCGGAATCCCGGGCGTAACGGCCGGTGGAGGCACCGAGGGCGCCGATCACCAGACCGAACAGCGCGGCGAGGCCTGTCCACGGCACGGCGTGCGTGAGCACCCAGGCGATCAGGCCCGCACCGGCGGCGAACAACAACATCCGTATCGGCGTCGGCAGCCAGCCGAACAGGCCGCGGAAGAGGAACAGAAGGAGGATCGGCAGGAACAGGGCGTCCGGCCCCGCGGGGCCGTCCGAGGCCGACGGTGCCATCGGCGCGGGCAGCGCTTCGCCGTCGATCAGCCGCACCAGCTGCGCGGTGGCGTCGTCGAGGCCGCCGGCGAAATCGCCAGCGCGGAACTTCGGCACGAGGTATTCCTGGATCACGCGCCCGGCGGTGATGTCGGGAATCGCGCCCTCCAGCCCGTAGCCGGTCTGGATGCGCGCCTGGTGGTCGTCCTTCGCGACCAGCAGCAGCACGCCGTCGTCGACGCCTTGGCGGCCGATCTTCCACTGGTCGTACACGCGCTGCGCGTACTGTTCGATGCTCTCCGGCGCGGTGGTCGGCACGACCAGTATCTGCAACTGGCTGCCCTTGCGCCGCTGCAGGTCCAGCGCCTGCGCTCGCAGGCGGGAGATTTCCGCCGTCGACAGCGTGCCGGTAGTGTCGATCACCGGCGCGTCGAGCGCAGGGATCGGCGCCAGCGCCTCCGCCCGCGCGTGCGGCGCGCACAGCGCCAACACCAGTGCGAGCAGCGCGACGACGGCCGTGCGCATCGCTTGCGGCATCGCGCTCACCGGGGCCTCCGCGCCGCGGTCAGCCGCCCGCGGGCTTGGGCGCGGTGCCGAAATCGACTGTCGGCGCGTCCTGGATCTTCGCCTCGTCCTCGACCGTGAAATTCGGCTTGGGCGCGTAGCCGAACATCTTCGCGGTGAGGTTCACGGGAAACTCGCGGATCGTCGTGTTGTAGGTCTGCACCGCCTCGATGTAGCGCTGGCGCTCGACGGTGATCCGGTTCTCGGTGCCTTCGAGCTGGGTCTGCAGGCCGATGAACACCTGGTCCGACTTCAGCTGCGGATAGTTCTCGCTGACCACCAGCAGCCGCGACAGCGCGCCGGAGAGTTCGCCCTGCGCCTGCTGGAACTGCTTGAGCGACGCTTCGTCGTCGGGGTTCACCTGGATCTGGCCGACCTTCGAGCGGGCCTCGGTGACGCCGAGCAGCACGGTCTGCTCCTGCTGCGCGTAGCCCTTCACCGTCGCGACGAGGTTCGGAATGAGGTCGGCGCGGCGCTTGTAGACGTTGAGTACCTGCGACCACGACGCCTTCACCGCTTCGTCCTGGCGCTGGATCTCGTTGTAGCCGCAGCCGGACAGACTGGCGGCGAGCAGCACGGCGAGCAGGAATCGCATGGCGCGCATGGGCGGTCTCCGGTGGGTCGATGGCCCATTCCAGCACTGCGCTCCCCGCGACGCAACGCGCGCCGCGACACCGGGGCGGTCAGCCACCCGGCGGCGGCGGGTGCGGCGGTCCCGCGTTCGGGCCGGTCACCGGCACGGGCTGCGGCGGCAGCGGCGCCCCGGGACCCGGCGGAAGGGGTTCGGGCAGGCCACCCGGCGGGACGACGGCGGGCACCGGCTGTTCCCCGGGGTGCGCGGCGGGCACGAACGGGCGTTCGGGCGGACCGGGCGGCGGGAGCGGTGCCGCCGATGGCGGTGCGGTCGCCGGTTCGGGCGGCGGCGCCTCGGGTGCGCAGGCCGCGACCGAAACCATCAGGCCCAGCCACAGCGTCGTGCGCAACCGGGTGAAGGCGGTCATTCCGGCTGGCCCCGTTCGCGGGCGCGCTTCTTCGCCCACAGGTTCAGCGACTCGACCGCGGCAGAGAAGCCCATCGCGAAGTAGATGTAGCCCTTGGGCACGTGCGCCTCGAAGCCTTCGGCCACCAGGAACACGCCGACCAGCACGATGAAGGCCAGCGCCAGCATCTTGATCGTCGGGTTGCTGTCGATGAAGCGGCCGATCGGCGTCGCCGCCCACAGCATCACGCCCACCGCCAGCAGGATCGCGCCGACCATGACCGGCTTCTGGTTGGCCATGCCGACCGCGGCGATCACCGAGTCCAGCGAGAACACGATGTCGATCACCGCGATCTGCGCGATCACCGCCCAGAACGCGCTCTTGGGCTTGGTGTCGATGTCCTCGGCTTCGCCCTCGCCGGCGATGATGTCGCGGATCTCGCCGTAGCCCTTCACCACCAGGAACACACCACCGAGGACCAGCACCAGGTCGCGGACGGAAATGCCCTGCCCGAACACCGTGAACAGGTCCTGGGTGAGCCCGGCCAGCCAGGCCAGCGTCAGCAGCAGGCAGATGCGGGTGACGCAGGCCACCGCGATGCCGAACTTGCGCGCCTGCTCGCGTCGCTCGTACGGCAGTTTCGAAACGGCGATCGAGATGAACACCAGGTTGTCGATGCCCAGCACGATCTCGATCGCGCTGAGGGTGAAGAGGGTGATCCACGCCTGCGGATCGGAAAGCAATGCCAGCATCGTCTTCGGTTCGGTTCCGGGAGGGCCGCGCGTCGGCGCGGACGAAAGGTCGGAGGTCGCCGCCGTTCAGGGGCGGCGGCCGCTCAGAGGTAACGCTCGCCGAGGATCAGGCCCCAGACCAGCAGCACGTTCATCATCAGCACGAACACCGCCGCCGACCCCATGTCCTTGGCGCGACCGGCCAGTTCGTGGAACTCGGGGCCGTAGCGTTCGATCACCGCCTCGACCGCGGAGTTCAGCAGCTCCGCGCTGAGCACCAGCAGGCAGCTGCCGATCAGCAGCACGCGCTCGATCGCGTTGCCGCCCAGCCACCAGGCCAGCGGTGCCAGCACCACCAGCAGGTAGACCTCCAGCCGGAACGAGGATTCGTGCAGCCAGGCGGCGCGCAGGCCCTGCCAGGACCATTTCGCGGCCTTGAAGATCCGGGCCGGCGTGCGCGGCAGGTGTCCGGTCTGGTCGGCCATGTCAGCGGACTCCCGCGCTGCGGCGGCCAACGGGGCGGAACGGAGCGGTGACCGGCATCGGGGGCGCGACTCGGCGGAGATGGCCGGGCATTCTGCCACAAAGGGTCCGGCGGGCCGGACGCCGGGCGTTCAGGCGAGGGCGCCCGATCGCGGGTCCGCCGCCAGGGTCAGCTCGACCATCAAACCACCGCCGATGCGGTTGCGGAGGACCAGCCCGCCGCCGTGGACCGCCGCGACCCGCGCCACGCTGGCCAGCCCGAGGCCGCTGCCGGGTGTCCCGCGGGCGGCGTCGACCCGGTGGAACGGCCGCCCCAGCCCGGCCAGCGCCGCTTCGGGCACCCCCGGGCCGCGATCCATCACGCGTACCCGCCAGCCGGCGTCGACCGTGTCCAGCTCGATCTCGAACGGCGCGGCGCCGTGGCGGGCGGCGTTGTCCAGCAGGTTCGCCAGCGCCCGCCGCAGCGCCAGCGGCCGGGCCGGCGCCGTCGCTTCCGGCGGCAGGCGCAGCGCCCATTCGCGGCCGTGGCGGGCCTCGTCGTCCGCGACCGACCGCAGCAGCGCGACCAGGTCGACCGACTCCGCGGGCTCGTCGCGCCCATCGCGGACGAAATCGATGAATTGGCCGACGATGGCATCGAGTTCGTCGATGTCGTGCTCCATGCCCTCGCGCCCCGCATCGTCGACGCCCGGCTCGAGCGCGAGCGCGTAACGCAGCCGCGCCAGCGGCGTGCGCATGTCGTGGGAAATGCCGGCCAGCATCAGCTCGCGGTCGCGCGCGGCGGCACGGGTGCGGTCGGCCGCATCGGCGAGCGCATCGCGCAGTCCGGCGATCTCGGCGCTGGCGCCGGGCGGCAGCGGCGGCGGCGTTTCGCCGGCGACGATGCCCGGCGCCGCCGCGGCCAGCCGCTGCAGCGGCCGCGCGAGTCCGCGCGCGAACCACGCCGACGCGACCAGCACCAGCAGACCGATCGCCAGCAGCGACAGCACCAGCCCGCGGCGGAACGGCTCCGGCCCGCCCAGCACGGGAATGCCGAACCAGCCCTGCGCCGGCGCGCGCGCCTGCACCCAGAGCCGCGCAGGCGTGCCGGAGAAACGGATCGCCCGGCCGGGCAGGCGCGCCTGGAGCCGGCGCTCGATCCGCTGCAGCAGCGGCAGGCCGGACCGCGCATCGGCCGGCGGCGCGTCGCGCCACGCGATCGCCAGGTCCCGCAGCGCCGCGCGCGCGGCCGGCACGTCCCCGCCCGCCAGCAGCGCGTCCGCGGCGACCACCTGCGCATGCAGCGCGCGCGCGCCGCGGTCGGCGCCGGTCTCGCGCCCCGCCAGCCCGAACGCCACGGCCGCGGCGACCAGCGACGCCACCACCACGCTGGCGAGCAGCAGCACCAGCCGCCCCTGCAGCGTCCGCGGGGTCACGGCGCGCCCTCGGGCACGAACACGTAGCCGGTGCCCCACACCGTCTGCAGCCAGCGCGGATGCTTGGGATCGTCCTCGACCAGCTTGCGCAGGCGACTGACCATCACGTCCATGCTGCGATCGAACGCGTCGTGCTCGCGGCCGCGCGCGGCGCTCATCAGCTGGTCGCGGGTCAGCGCCTGGCGCGGGCGCTGCACCAGCGCGGCGAGCACCGCGAATTCGCCGGTGGTCATGCGCAGTTCGCGGCCGTCGCGATGCAGCGTGCGCGCGCCGAGATCCAGCTCGCAGCCGCCGAATACGACCTTGCCGCCGCCCGCCTTCGGCGCGCCGGGCGCGGTGCGGCCGCGGCGCAGCACGGCGCGGATGCGTGCGGCGAGTTCGCGCGGATTGCCCGGCTTGGGCATGTAGTCGTCGGCGCCGATCTCCAGGCCGACGATGCGGTCGATGTCGTCGCCCTTCGCGGTGAGCATCACGATCGGCGTCTCCACGCCCTGGCCGCGCAGGCGGCGGCAGATCGACAGCCCGTCCTCGCCCGGCAGCATCAGGTCGAGCACGATCAGGTCGACGTGGTGGCGCGCGAGCTGACGGTCGAGTTCGCGGCCGTCGCCGGCGGACAGGGTCTCGAAGCCCTGCTGCGCGAGGTAGCGCAGCAGCAGGTCGCGCAGACGCAGGTCGTCGTCGACCACCAGCACACGCGGCGCGGGCGCATCCGTGGCGGCCGCACCTGCGGTGGACATATCGGCGGGGACGGCGTCGTGGTGTTCGTTCATGCGGTCATTGTCGCCGCCCGCAGGCCACGGACAAGCCACGACGCGGGCGCCCGGCCGTGGAGATGTAAACGAATGTGTCCACGGCGCGCCGCCGACACCTTCGCTCGCATCCGCGCGAGAAACCGACACGCCTCGCGAGACGCGCTGCGGCAGTCTGCATCCACACCCCGCGCCCCCCAGGAGATCCCGATGAAAGCCAGGCACATGCTCTACCTTTCCGCCGGCCTGACCGCCGCGCTCGCCGCCACCACGGCCTTGTCCGCCCCGCGCTTCGCCAGCCGCGCCGACGCCTTCCTGTCGCCGTCCGCCGCCGAGCTGCAGCTCACGCCGGCCCACGCCAAGCAGTGGGAAGCCCTGCGCAGCGAAACCGCCGCCCTGCGCGAAGTGAGCCGCGACGATCTGCGCGGCGGCATGACCGAGTTCCGCGCCCTGCTCGACCAGCCCTCGCCCGACCTGCGCGGGTTCAGCCACGAGTCGCAGCGCAAGTTCGACGCCCACCTGGCCGAAGCCCGCGCGCTGCGCGAGCGCCAGCTCGATCTGTACGAATCGCTGACGCCGACCGAGCAGGCCCGCGTGCGCAAGGCGATGGCCGACCGCCTCGACCGCTTCGCGCGGTTGCGCGAGCGTCTGATCGACGCGCTCGCCGCGCGCCAGTAAGCACCGCTCGACCTCTCCCGACGACACCCCTCCCGCGTCCTTCCCCACCCGCATCCCCGGAGCACCGACATGACCCCGAACAAGACCCTCCTCGCCCTGTGCACCCTCGCCGCCGCCTTCGCGCTGGCCCCCCACGACGCCGACGCCGCCGGCCGGGTGAAGGCCCGCGGCGCCGCGCACAACGCCGAAGGCGGCATCACCGCCGGGCGCGCCTCCGGCGCCCGCGGCCCCAACGGCGGCGGCATCGCCCGCGCCCGCGGCGTGAAGACCGACGGCCAGGGCAACGGCCAGGCCGCCAGCGGTGCGGTCGTGCGTGGCCCCAACGGCGGCACCGCTGGCCGCGCCGGCACGACGACGTGGAATGCCGACGGCAGCGCCTCGCACCAGTCCGGTGCGCAGTGGAACGGCCAGAACGGCAGCGGCACCACCCAAGGTGGTGTCACCCGCGGCGCCGACGGCACCGTCAACGGTGGCCGCACCACGGCCGTCACCGGCGCGCAGGGCGGTCACTACAACGCCGACACCCAGGTGAACGACGGCACCCTCGATCGCAGCGTCGACGCCACCGGCCGCAACGGCAACAGCTACGACGCGACCGTGACCGGCAACAAGGACGACGGCTACAACCGCACCGCGACCTGCCACGACAGCGCCGGCAATGTCGTCGACTGCCGCCCGTGACGCGAGCCCGGCGGCGGGCGCAGCGCCCGTCGCCGGGCCCCTCCGCCCGCCTTGCGTGGAAACGACCGCATGTCACGCGTCCTCGCCCTCGCCCTGCTGCTGGCCTGCCTGCCGACGGTGCAGGCGGCGCCACGCGTCCCGCACGGGAACGCGCGCACGGCCGAAAGCGGCTATGTCGCACGCACGTTCGTCCATGACGGCATCGAACGGCGGTATCGCGTCCGCCTCCCGGGCGGCGGTCGTCCGCCGACCGCCGTGGTCTTCCTGCTTCACGGGCACACGGACACTGTCGAGCGCATGACCGGCGCACGCTCTCCGATGGCTGCATGGGAGGCGATCGCGGACCGCAACGGTCTCGTGCTGGTCGCACCGCAGGGCCTGCGCGGCAGCGACGGCAAGACGGGATGGAACGACTGCCGCGCCGATGCCGACAGCAATCCGAACGAGGACGATGCCGGATTCCTGGTCGCGCTGTCGTCGACGCTCGAACGCGAGTACCGGATCGCGCATGCCGGGCACTACGTCGTCGGCACCTCCAACGGCGGGATGATGGCGCTGCGCATGGCGATCGAGCATCCGCAATGGACGACCGCCGTCGGCGCGATCGTCGCGGCGATGCCCGCCCGCTCGGAATGCGCGCCGCCGCGTCGCGCGGTGCCGGTGATGTTCGTCAACGGCACCGCCGACCCGCTGGTGCCGTTCGATGGCGGACCGGTCGCCGAACGCTACGGCGGCCAACGCGGCGTGGTGCTGTCCACGCCCGCCTCGATCACGCTCTGGACCCGGCTCGCCGGTGCGGGCACGTCGCCCGTTCGCGTGGCGCTGCCGGACCTCGATCGCGACGACGACAGCACCGTCGTCGAGGAGACCTGGTCGACGCGCGACGGACGTCCGGCGGTGCGCCTGCTGCGCGTGGAAGGCGGCGGTCATACCGAGCCGAGCAGGACCTACCGCTATCCGCGGCTGCTGCATCCGCTGCTCGGCGCTCAGAACGGCGACGTCGAGGTCGCCGATGCGCTGTGGCGGTTCTTCGCCGCGCAGTGATCCCGGGCGGGAGGCCCGCGCCGCTGCGCGCCTGATCCTGCGCAACGCCGGCACTGGGCCGGCCGCTATACTCCGCGGCGATGGCCCACTCCCGCCTCCAGCGCCCGTTCGCCCACCTCGCCCTGCTGGCGATGCTGGCGCTGGCGCTGCTGCCGTCGGCCGGGCGGATCGCCGGCGCCCTGCGCGCCACCGCCTCGGCCGACGACATCGCCCTGTCCGCGATGTGCATGCCGAGCGGGCTGGGCGCGGCTTCCCCCGCGCTGAAGCGGATCCTGCCCACGGACGAGGGCGGACGCCCCGCGCCGTCCGCGCCCTCGCCGCACGACGACGACTGCGCCTACTGCCCGCTGCTCGTCGGGTTCGCCCCGACGCTGCCCGCGCCCGCGATCGCGCTGGCGCCCCTTCCCGCGATCGCACCTCCCGCAATCGCCGCCGTCGCGCCGCTGCGCGAACGCCTGCCGGGCGCCCCCGGCGCACGCGGCCCCCCGGCCTGACTCCCGAACCCGGATCTTCCTGCACGTGCCGGCGATGACGGCGCGTTCTTCCGCGTCTTTCGGAGTCTTCCATCCATGTTCCGCTCCTCCCTCGCGATGCCGCGCGCATCGCGGCTCAGCCTTGCCCTGTCGATCGCGATGCTGTCGACGATGCCCGCCCTGGCCGCCCCGCTCGAACCGGGCGATGCCGACACCCTCGACACCGTGCAGGTCACCGGCGTCCGCCCGAGCTACCGCGCCCCGGATTCGCGCACCGCCACCCGCACCGACACCCCGGTGCTGCGCACGCCGCAGAACGTGCAGGTCGTGCCGCGCGCGGTGCTCGACGACCAGAATGCGCAGACGCTGACCGAAGCGGTCCGCAACGTCGCCGGCACCGGCAGCGACTTCGGCTTCAACGGCGCGAGCCTGCCGCTGCTGATCGTCCGCGGCTTCCCCACCGTGTCGATGAGCGCCCAGGGCCCGACGACGTCGAGCTACTTCTACAACGGCACCCGGACCCAGGGGCTGCCGCTGTCGATGAGCGACGTCGAGTCGGTCGAGATCGTGAAAGGCCCGGCCAGCGTGCTCTACGGGCGCTCCGAACCCGGCGGCCTGATCAACGTGGTGACTCGCGAGCCCCAGGCCGAACGCGGCGTCCGCATCGCCGCGACCGGCGGGTCGTTCGGCCTCGCCCACGGCGCCGCGGAGGCCTTCGGCGCGCTGGACGCCGACCGCCGCTGGCAGGGCCGCGCGGCGGTGTCCTTCGACGACAACGCGAGCAACCGCGACTTCGTGGTGGATCGCGTTTCGGCGCTGTCCGCGGCGCTGGCCTGGATGCCGTCCGATCGCACCCGGCTGACCTTCGATGTGCTGCGCAGCCGCCAGAAGTTCCGCAACGACTACGGCATTCCCGCGATCGGCGATCGGCCCGCGGACATCGATCCCGACCACCAGTTCAACGAGGGCGGCCCGCTGTCGCGGCAGGACAACACGGTGGTGCGCGTCGCCCTCGCGCAGACGCTGTCGACCCATTGGACGCTCGACCTGCATGCCGTCGCCGTGAAGCAGGATGGCGCGCAGTACGACCTGATCCCGACGACCTATTTCACCGGCCAGGCCGGCCTGATCGCCACCGGCAGGATCGACCGCTTCTACAACTACGAGCCCCGGCGCGAACGCGACCTGTACCAGCTCAACGCCGATCTGGTCGGGACGTTCGCGACGGGCGGCGTGGCGCACACCCTGCTCATCGGCGCCGACGGTTATCGCGACCGCTTCGACAGCGAGACCACCGGCTTCGTGCCGGCGGCGGACATCGACATCCGCCATCCCGTCTACGGGCAGGCGCCGGCGCTCGATCTCGCCACGGTGCCGCTGTTCGCGCAAGAAGGCCGCACGCGCTGGAACGGCCTCTACGTGCAGGACCAGCTCGGCTTCGGCGATGCGTTCGACCTCGTCGTCGGCATCCGCCACGACCGCAGCAGCGCGCGCTACGGCGCACCGGGCACCCGCGCCAACACGCAGGGCTTCACCACGCCGCGACTGGGTGCGGTGTGGCGGTTCGCGCCGAACCAGAGCGTGTACGCGCAGTACCAGGAAGGCGTCGCCGCCAACAACGGCCGCAACCTCGCTGGCGCGTCGCTGGATTCCGAGCAGGCCCGGCTGTACGAGATCGGACACAAGCTGGACATCGGCGACGGCAGGCTGAGCTCCACGATCGCGCTGTACCAGCTGACCAAGCGCAACATCGCCAACTACGTGCCCGACCTCAGCGGCTTCTTCGACACGGCTGCCATCGGCGAAGCGCGCGCCCGCGGCCTCGAGTGGGACGTCTCCGGGCAGGTGTCCGAACGCTGGGCGCTGATCGCGTCCTACGCCTACACGCAGAGCGAGATCACCCGCGACGCCGACTACGCCGGCAAGCGCCTGCCGAACGTGCCGCGCCATAGCGGCAGCGTCTGGGCACGCTTCGCGCCGAACGAGCGCTGGACCTTCGGCGGCGGCGTGTTCGCACAGGGCGCCCGCGCCGGGGACCGCGGCAACACGTTCGTGTTGCCGGGCTACGCCCGCGTCGACCTGATGGCCGCGTACCGCTTCCCGCTGGGGACCGCGCGCGGGCAGGTGCAATTCAACGTCGACAACGCCTTCGACCGCACGTACTTCGCCGGCAGCCACCAGCACGTCACCGACTGGAACCAGCCGGGCGCGCCGCGGACGCTGAAGGCGACGTTCCGGCTGGACTACTGAGGACGCGGCCATGACCGATCGCAGGACCTTCCTGAAGACCGCCGGCGCACTCGCCGGCACCCTCGTCGCCGGCGGCGCGACCGCCGCCGGCCTGCCCCGCGAGGCGATACCACCTTCCGCGGCGCCACCGGTCGAGCACGACATGAGCGCGATGCCCGCCTCCTGGATGGGCCAGGACCGGATCGCCATGCTGCTGTATCCCGGCTTCACGGCGCTGGATTTCGTCGGCCCGCAGTATTTCTTCGGCAACCTGATGGGTGCGACCGTGCATCTGGTCGCGAAGGACCGGACGGCGGTGACGAGCGATACCGGGATCGCCATCGTACCCACCGCCACCTTCGCCGAGTGCCCGGCCGAACTCGACGTGCTGTTCGTGCCGGGCAGCGGCAAGGGCGTGCTCGATGCGATGGAGGACGAGGCGACGGTCGCCTTCCTCGCCGACCGCGGCGCGCGTGCGAAGTGGGTGACGTCGGTCTGCACCGGTTCGCTGCTGCTCGCACGCGCCGGCCTGCTCACCGGCTATCGCGCGACCGGACACTGGGTCGCGCGCGACGTGCTCGCCGATTTCGGCGCGATCCCGGTGAACGAACGCGTCGTCCGCGACCGCAATCGCATGACCGGCGCCGGCGTCTCCGCCGGTCTCGATCTCGGGCTGGCCATGACCGCCCTGCTTCGCGACCGGGCCTACGCCGAAAGCGTGCAGCTGCTGGCCGAGTACGCCCCGAACCCGGCGTTCCATGCCGGCTCTCCGGAAACGGCGCCGAAGGAAACGGTCGAACTCATCCGCGGCATGTTCCCCGGTTTCCTCGAACGCGCACATCGCATCGCCCGCGGGACGCCTCCCGCATCGGGAGCCTGAGCCATGGAACTGTTCTTTTTCCTCACGATCGTCTGGGTCCTCGCCTGGGCGATCTTCCTGCTGTCCGCGCTCGCCCAGAACGATGGCGGTCGCGTCCACACCCACACCCTGCTCGACGACATCGAGATCACACTATGAACGCCATCGCACGCCTTTCGCTCGCCGCCGTCTGCGGCGCCCTGATCGCCACGACCGCGCTCGCCGCGAAGCCCAAGCCCGCGCCGAAGCCGGACACCCTCGTCATCGAACGCCCGTGGGCGCGCGCCACGCCACCGGGCGCACCGGTCGCGGGCGGGTTCCTCACCGTGCGCAATGCCGGCAAGACCGAAGACCGCCTGGTCTCCGCGACCAGCCCGGACGCGGACAAGGTGGAAATCCACGAGATGCGCATGGACGGCGGGGTCATGCGCATGCGCCGCATGGACGGCGGGCTGACGATTTCGCCAGGCGGCACGCTCACCCTCGCGCCCGGCGGTTTCCACCTGATGTTCATCGGGCCGAAGCATCCGTTCGTGGCCGGGCAGACCGTCACTGCGACCCTGCGCTTCGAGCAGGGCGGCGAACGCACTGTCCGCTTCGACGTCCGCGCGATGGGGGCCGGCGCCCCGGCGCACTGATCCGCCGCCACACCTGATCGCTTCGCTCGCGACACCGCACCGATGCCCCCGACGGGCATCGGGCGGAGGCGCATGTCCTTCCTTTTCCCGAGATCGAACCTCCCATGCAGACCCCGTCCCTGTCCGTGTCCCCGCTCGCTTCGTCCACGCGCGCACGTCGCGCCCTCCGGCCGCGCATGGCCGCGCTGCCGGCACTGATCGCCGCACTGCTGGCCGCACCCGCGTTCGCCGCCGGCGAAGTCGCATCCGCCTCGCCCGAAACCCTCGACACCGTCGTCGTCACCGGCACCAAGACCGACGACGCCTTCGGCGCGAAGTCCGGCATCCCGCTGTCGAAGATGCCGCAGAGCGTGCAGGTGATTTCCGCCGACGCGATCCGCACCGAAGGCGTGCGCAGCGTCGGCGACCTGCTGCGCGACGTGCCCAGCGCGAATCCCGGCAACTCGCGCGTCGCCCGCTACCAGAGTTTCAGCCTGAAGGTGCGCGGCTTCCTCGCCGACCAGATGCGCAACGGCATGCGTCAGCGCTACTACGAGGACATCGATGCCTCTGCGCTGTCGAACGTCGAACGTGTGGAAGTGCTGAAGGGGCCGTCGTCGGTGCTGTACGGCCAGTCGGCGATTGGCGGCATCCTCAGCATCATCACCAAGCGCCCGGAGACGACCTTCGGCGGCAGCGCGTCGCTGCGCATCGGCCAGGACGACGAGCGCGTCGGCACGTTCGACCTGACCGGCCCGCTGACTGCCGACGGCCGTTTCTCGGCACGTCTCAGCGGCGAGATCGAGCGCTCGGGCACGTTCGTCGACGGCCAGGACCTCGATCGCGACAACGTCGCCCTCGCCGCGCGCTGGAACGTCTCCGACGCGGTGACGGTGCACTGGCTGTCGGAATACATCTCGCGCGAGACGCTGGGCTATCCGGGCCTGCCGGTGACCGGCACGGTGGTCGGCAACGGCCACGGCACGGTGCGCCGCGGCGTGTTCCTGGGCGAGCCGTCGCTGCGTCCGCTCACCGCGGATTCGCCGCTGATCCAGCTGTGGGCCGACATCCGCCTGTCCGACCGCTGGACGCTGAGCCCGCGCTACCAGTACCAGGGCTTCCGCAGCGAATTCAGCCAGATCCGCGTGCGCGGCATGCAGGCCGACGGCGTCACCCTCGACCGCAACGGCCGCTACGGCAAGGAAGACGACGACTATCAGATCGCGCAGCTCGACCTCGCCGGCCGCTTCGAGACCGGCCGCGTCGGCCACCAGTTGCTGCTCGGCGTCGAAGGCAGCCGCGAGGACAGCACCTTCGTGCAGTCCAACCTCACCAACGTCGGCCCGGTGAACATCTACTCGCCGATCTACACCTACCCGGCCATCACGCCGGCGACCGTGCATGCCTTCGACTTCGCCGGTCTCGGCGAAGGCACCGCGGTGTACGCGCAGGACCTGGTCTCGCTGTCGCCGGCGTGGGACGTGATCGTCGGCCTGCGCCACAGCCGCCTCGACTACACCCAGACCAACGACGGCGTGCGCGACGATTCGAGCAGCGC
>JBGAFR010000078.1:0-16609 GCA_044227145.1 Lysobacteraceae bacterium | reverse complement strand
CCCGACTACCTGCAGCGCTCCGCCCGCCACATCGCCTCGAAGACCGACCTCGACCAGGCCATGGCCGCCGGCAAGGCCGCGGTGCAGTTCGCGCTGAAGGGCCAGAACGCGACGATGCCGGTGATCAAGCGGACGTCGAATGCGCCGTACAAGTGGAAGATCGAGGCCGCGCCGCTGGAGAAGGTCGCCAACCACGAGAAGATCATGCCGGCCAATTTCCTGCGCAAGGACGGCTACGGCATCACCGCCGCCGCCCGCACCTACCTCGAACCGCTGATCCGCGGCGAAGCCCCGCCGCCGTACGGCCGCGATGGCATCCCCAAGTACGTGACGCTGAAGAACGTGGCGGTGAAGAAGAAGCTGCCGGCCTGGGAAGGGTGAATTCCGGAAACCCGGAAGCGCCCGTGTCCCGGGCGTTTCCGGATTTGCGATAATCGTTCCATCTCGGGGGGAGCATGGGTACGCGATATTCTCCGGCGTTCGCCGCCGGACTGCTTTGGGCGTGCTTTGTCGTGTCGGCGCAAACGCCGCCGGCGCCGCCCGAACCCATGTCCACGGCAGAACCCGCGGCGGCAGTGGTCGAGGCCGCTACCCCGGCCAGAAGTGGACAGCCGTGCTGCGTCGTTGCCGATGGCACCCTCGTCCTGGTCGAAATCGCGGAAACGATCAACTCGAAGACCGCCCAGCGGGGACAGCCCTTCCCGCTGCGTCTGGCGGAACCGCTGCAACACGATGGCGTAATCCTCCTCCCCGCCGGCACGGAGGGAACAGGCGAGATCATCCACGCAGATCGAGCGCGCGTCGGCGGCAAGGCCGGTGAATTGCTGCTGGCGGCACGCTCGCTGCAGGGGCCGGACGGCAGCACCATCCCGTTACGCGGGCTGAAGCTCGGCGCTGTCGGCAAGGATCACAGCAGCGGGTCCCTCGCCACGTCGATCGCTTTCGGGGTGATCGGCATGGCCGTCCACGGCGGCGAAGTGGAAGTCGTCTCGGGCACACCGGCGCAGGCAAAACTGGCCGGCGCGCTCACCCTGCCTCCGCTGCAGGAAATCTCCCCTGCGGATGCCCCCATCATGGAACCGACTTCGCCCGCGAAGGCGGACGACGCCGGGGAACGCCCCGATGTCGATGCCGGCCAGGACCTGCCGGAACAACACACCATCCAAGACCGAACTCTCTAGGACACATCACGTCATGCGCCACATCACCAGGACTTTCCTGCTTTCCGCTCTGATGACCGCGGCCGTCGCCGCGCATGCCCAGGACGCCGCGGCGCCAGCCGCCGAGCAGGCGCAGACCGCCGCCGCCATGCCCGAAGGCATCTCCGCGCCCGCCGAGGGCATGGGCCAGATCGTGTTTTTCCGCCCCAGCAAGTTCAAGGGCGCGGCGATCAGCTACAAGGTGCGCGAAGGCGAGACCGAACTCGGCAAGCTCAGCAACGGCGCTTATTTCGTGCTGCAGGCGACGCCGGGCGCTCACGCCTATACCGTGCACTCCGAAGCCAAGGACGTGCTGAACCTCGAAGTCGAAGCCGGCGAGACCTATTACGTCGTCGGCGGCGTCAGCATGGGCTTCATGGCCGGCCGTCCGAATCTGTCGCCGGCCACCGAGGCCGACTTCCAGGCCGCCGCCGCCAAGCTCAAGCCGGCCAAGCCGCTGAAGGACTGATTGGTTCGCTCAGGCGTACGACGAAAGGCCGCGCAAGCGGCCTTTCGTCTATCCGGCGGCAACATCCTAGGCCGTCCGACCACAGCAATCGTTCTGCGATCAATCAGGCCGAGTGCATCGTGGTTGCGCTATCTGCAGCAGCGGCGACATGCCCGGAGTTCGTCTTGGGAAGTATTCGCTGGAATATCCCGTAGAAGATTGCTGCCGCAAGAGCGCCCAGCCCCCACTCCCCCAGCGGTACGGCCAAGGCGACCCAGCCGTCGCCCTCCCCCAGCGACCTAGCGAATCGCAGCACGTCTTCGCCACGTATGGCGAAAAGCCAAACCCGGAACACGATGTCGGGCACGCAGGCGGCAAGGAACCCGCCGATCATCATCGGCGCGAGCCGGAACCGTTCGAGCCGCCTCAACAGGACGGCATAGGGGATCCCGAACACCAGCGCGTAAACAAGCGCAACGAAAAACGAACCCGCGGAAAACAGGGGGAACACCAATAACGCCGACCCACTGAAGCCACCCATGATCAGACAGATGGCGGTGGCGACGACGACCGCAACGAAGATCGCTGCCGCGAGCGAGGAACACAGGTAAGCCATCATCTTGCGCATCAAGACCTCCCGGGCGAAGCGTCCCGGATGAAACCCCCATCACCTGCCGGACCGTATCCGGGCATCTGCATCACGCCTGGCACGGCGACGTTTTCATGTGCCGACCAGGACCCGGATTCCGCTGATGGACCCGGCTTCCGACATCCCCACCACCTCCGCCACCGCCATCCGCAGCATTGTCGGCGCGACGTAGGCGCGATGGGTGCGGTCGATCAGTCGCATGTAGATCGCGCCGAAGCCGTTGCGGTGGCGCACGCGGGTCGCGAGCGAGCAGCGGACGTCGCCGTTCGGCAGGCGTTCGACGCCGACGCAGGAGCGGAACCGCAGGTGCTTGTCGTCCGCGCCGAGGATGACCTCCGCGCGCCGGCCGTCGGCATCGATGCGCTGCGCCAGCACGGGGTGGCGTCCGGCGAAGCGCTGCGGTGCGTCGCCGAGCAGCGACGACACCGGACAGCCCAGCGGCGACGTGCGCAGGCCGAACGGTTTCACCAGCACGTTGCGCAGCCGCATCAGCCGCGCGACGCCACCGGGCGCGTTCTCCACGAACCCGTCGAGCAGCCGCGCGAGCAGCGCGCCGGCGTCGAGCGCCGGCGTTTCGGCGGCGGGGAGGTCGAGCACGAAGCCGTCCTCGTGATCGAAACCGTCGGCGAACTGCGTGCGCAGCAGGGAGTCGGACGCCGGCGCGCCGGTGGCAACGACATGCCGCCCACCGGCGACATCGAAAAAGCCCGCGGGGCGACGCGCACGCGCCAGCGCCGCACGCACGCGCCCGGACCACCCGCGCGCCAGCGCGCAGAAGCGCCCCTGCAGCGAGCGCCGCTGTTCGTACAGCGCGAGCCGGACGACCGGCACGCGATCGGTGTCGAGCGTCGCCAGCAGCGCGGCGACCGGCGCAGGCAGGGACTCGGTCAGGCTGGGGATGTCGGCGTCGCCGGCGAGCACGCGCCGGCGCAGGTCGGGGTCGAGATCGCCGCCCAGTTCGTCGGTGTGGCACGACAGCGCGAACAGCGCGGGATGGCCGGCATCGGCATCCAGCGGCAGGAACTGGTGCCAGGTGCCGCCGCCGAAGCGCACGGTGAACAGGCAGTCCGGCGGGATCTCGACATGGCGCAGGGCCTCGACGAACGCCTGCGGGTCGCGTTCGAGCTGCGGGTCCGCGGCAGTGGAGAACCGCAGCAGGGTGCCGCCGCTGCCGGAGATCGCGGTGAACGCGCGATGCCCGGCATGGCGATGGAAGGGATGGCCCTGCGCGCCGACGACGAAGCTGTAGAGCGCGGTCGCATCGCCACGGGCGAAATCGCTGGCGCCGATGCGCGCGGACGGTTCGTCCAGGGCATCGACGTATTCTGCGTGGCCGCGCTGCAAGGCCGCCGTGGCGGCGATCAGCGGACTGCCGGCGCCGACGCCGATCTGCGCGATCAGCACGACCTCCACCGGCAGGCCGCCGGACGATGAGAGCAGACGCACGCTCGGGAAGGTGGTGGTGCGGCGGGCGGTGGGGTTCATGCGTCTGGCTCCGGTTCCGGGTCGGCATCCGATGTCGATCGGGCCTTCGCGAGCGCCTCGCCTTCGCGCTTGAGCGGCCGGCCCTGCGGGCACAGCTCGGACACCCAGGCGAAGACGGTGTTGGCGAGGCGGTCGGGGACCAGACGGAAATAGACGTACTGGCCGCGCTTGTCGCGTTCGATCAGACCGGCTTCCTCCAGCACCCGCAGGTGCGCGGACAGCGCCGGCTTGCTGAAATCGAAGCGGGCCGCGATCTCGCCGGCGGTCAGCTCGCCGGCATTGAGGTAGGCGAGGATCCGGCGGCGCGGCGTGGACGAGAGGGCTTCGAAGACGCGATCCATGGGATTCAATGATTAAGTAATTCATTAAATAATGTCCACGTTTGCATACTGCGTCAACCCGGAGCAGACCCGCCGGATGGCATGGAATCTGCTTCCAGCTCCGGCGATGGGACGGGCGTCCACCCCGTTTTGTGACTGTCCTCAAATTTTTCCGCATCTCGTTACAATGCAGCGACTTGCCGGGGGGAAACGCATGCTCAAGATCCGTCGCCTCTGGACCCTGTGCCTCATCCTGTCGTTCGCCTGTGCCGCGCTCGCCGGTTGCGCATCCACGGGCGTCGCTTCGAAGGGCGCACCGCCGACGGATTCGGCACACAAAGCCGCCGTGGAGGCCTACCGCATCGGCGTGGACGATCTGGTCCAGGTGGCGGTGTGGCGCAATCCGGAGCTCGGGGTCACGGTGCCGGTCCGCCCCGACGGCATGATCTCGGTACCGCTGATCGGCGACGTGCGCGCCGGCGGCCTCACCCCGCCGGAAGTGGCGAAGGACCTCCAGGACCGCCTCGCGGCGTATGTCCGCGACCCCCAGGTCGCGGTGATCCTCACCGAATTGCGCAGCCACGAATACCTGTCTCGGGTGCGCGTGACCGGCGCCGTGCGCCAGCCGGTGTCGATCCCGTTCCGCCCCGGCATGACCGTGCTCGACGCGGTGCTGGCCGCCGGCGGCCCCAACGAGTTCGCCTCGGGCGACCGCACCGTCCTGCATCGCAAGGACGCGGACACCACGCAGGGCTACGCGGTGAAGCTGGACGCCATCCTCGAACGCGGCGACCTCGGCACCAACTACCCGGTCGCCCCGGGCGACGTCATCACGGTGCCGGAGCGGACGTTCTGATGGGCACGCCCTCGCTTCCCGTGCGGCGCTCGGCGGCCGCGCGCAACGGCGTGCAGCCCGGCGCGCTGACGCCCGGCGAACTGCTGCCGGCGATGCTGCGCGAAGCGCGCCGCTACCAGCTGGTGATCGCGTCGATCTTCGCCGCGATCGCGGTGGTGGCGCTGCTGGCCGGGCTGTTCCTGCTGCCGCGCAAGTACATCGTCACCACCTCGGTGCTGGCGCAGGAAAGCGACATCATCCAGCCGCTGCTCGAGAACCGCGCGGTGTCCACGCGTGCCGTCGACCGCGCCGGGCTGGCGCGGCAGGTGGTGTTCGGGCGCAAGGTGATGAGCCGGCTGCTGGCGGTGGGCGGCTGGCTGGACGACAAACCGTCGGCGGTGCAGCAGGACCGGCTGATGGAACAGCTGCGCGACCGCACGCGGATCGTGAGCGCGCGCGAGAACCTGGTGCAGATCACCTATTTCGACAGCGACCCGGAGCGGGCCTACAAGGTCGCCGCGGCGATGGCCGACCTGCTGATCGAGGAAAGCCTGGCCAGCAAGGAGCGCGAGAGCCGCGAGGCTTACGAGTTCATCGACAAGCAGGTCAACGACTACCACCGGAAGCTGACCGAGGCCGAGTCCAACCTGCAGACCTACCGCTCGGACAACGCCGACGCGCAACCCGGCAGCATCGCCGACGTCAATGCGCGGATCACCGCGCTGCGTACCCAGGTCGAGCAGAACCGGATGACCACGATGGAGCTGCACTCGCGCGAGCAGACGCTCGCCGGGCAGCTGTCTGGCGAATCGGCGGTGACCGCGGTGCAGACCCGCGAAACGCTCTACCGCACGCAGCTGATCGAGCTGCAGAACCAGCTCGACGACCTGCTGCTGCGCTACACCGACAAGCACCCGGACGTGGTCCGCGTGCGCCACCAGATGGCCGACGTGCAGGCGGCGATGGAGGCCGAGCAGCGTCGCGGCAGCCAGCCCGGCGCGCAGGACGACGCCGCGGTGCGGGCCAACCCGATGTACCAGCAGCTCCGCCAGCAGCTGGCGCAGGTGCGCAGCGACATCGCCGCTGCGAATTCCCGGATGGGCGCCTCGCAGACGCTGCTGGACGAGGAACTGGGACGCAGTCGCCGCATCGCCGCTTCGGAAAGCACGCTGGCCGAACTGACCCGCGACTACGAGGTGAACCGCGACATCTACCAGGACCTGCTGCGCCGGCGCGAGAACGCGCGGGTGTCGATGGAGCTGGATCGCGAGCGCCGCGGCCTGACCATGCGCATCCAGGACCCGGCGCAGATGCCGGTGCGGCCGAGCGGACTGCGCCCGCTGCACATCGCGCTGGGCGGACTCGGTGCCGGCATCGTGGTGCCGCTGGGGCTGCTGTTCCTGCTGGTGAAGTTCGACCCGCGCGTGCGTGCGCCCGGCCAGATCGAACGCCAGGGCAACTACCCGGTGCTCACCGTCGTGCCGCCGAACCGCACCCGCCGCGACCGCCGGCGCGAATTCGCGCGCACGGCGCTCGCCGCGAGCCTGGTCATGGCCGTGTTCATCGCCTACGGACTGGCGTATTTCATCCGACAGGTGCATGCATGAACGACGGCGACGGCCCTCCGCGCGACGACCGCAGCCTGCCTGCCAGGGCGCCGGCCCGCGGCGTGATGATGACGACGCTGCAGTTGGAAGAGCGTGGGCTGATCCACCGCCAGGAATCCGGGCGCCGCCATGCCGATGCCTTCCGCGAACTACGCACGCGGCTGCTGTCGATGGCCGGCCGCAGCTACGCCGAAGGCGGCAGCTTCGTGACCCTCGTGGCACCGGTGCGCCCCGGCTGCGGCGGCAGTTACGTCGCCCGCAACCTTGCCGCGGCCTTCGCGTTCGACGAAACGCGGCAGGCGCTGCTGATCGACTGCGACGCCACCCATCCCGCACAGCACGAGGCGCTGAACGTCGGCGGCGAGCGCGGCGGGCTGATCGACTTCCTCGAAAACCCCGCGCTGCCGCTGGAGGACGTGGTCTATCCCACGGGCGTGCCGCGGCTGCAGCTGATCCCCAGCGGCCGCATCCGCGAAACGCCGGGGGAGAGCTACAGCTCGCTGCGCATGCGCGCCGCGCTCGATGCCCTGCGCGCGACCCAGCCGAACCGGCAGATCCTGCTCGACGGTTCGCCGGTGCAGGGGTCGCCCGATGCACGCATCCTCTCCGACCTCGCCGACCTCGTCGTGCTGGTGGTCGGCGAAGGCCAGGTGCCCAGCGACGCGATCGACAAGGCCGTCGCCAGCTTCCCGCCGGAGAAGATCGCCGGCGTGGTGTTCAACCGGCGGCCCTGAGCCGGCGACCGCGATGCGCCGCCCTGCCCCTGCCGCCGCCTGCCTCGCGCTGGCGCTCTGTGCGCTGCGCCCGGGCACGGCGCTGGCGCTGCGCATCGACTACGTCGCCGACGTCACCGTCGAGCGCAACGACAACCTGCTGCTGAGCGAGCACGACCCGCTCGCGCTGACCGTGCTGCGCCCGGGGCTCGCCTTCGATGCGCGCCACGACGGGCCCGCGCTGCAGCTGCAGCTCGACGGCCGCTTCGAGCAGCACCGCTACGGCGACCACCGGTTCGACGATCGCGTCGACGGCAACGCCAACGGCCGCCTGACCTGGCGCGCGATCCCGGAGCGGCTGCGCTTCGACGTGACCGACGACCTGTCGTCGCAGCCGGTCGACACGCTGGCGCCGGACGCGCCGGGCAATCGCCAGCGCGTGCACGTGACCTCGGCCGGGCCGACGCTGCAGTTCGGCCGCGGTGACGGCTGGCAAGGCGATCTCGGCGCGCGCTGGGTGCGCAGCCGCGCCGAAGTCACCGACGTGTTCAACGCCGACCGCCTCGATCTCGCGCTGCGCGCCGAACGCCGACTGAGCCCGACCAGCCGCCTCGCCTTCCACCTCGAGACGCAGCGCGTCGATTTCCGCGACGACGCCGCTGCGCAGGATTACCGGCGCACGCAGCTGTTCACGCGCTGGACGCGCATGCAAAGCCGCTTCGACCTCGTCGTGGACGCCGGCGTGTCGCGGCTGCACGACCTGCGCCCGCAAACCGGCGGCGCCGACGGCCGCAGCGACCCGCTGCTGCGCGCCACGTTCGGCTGGCGCCCGGACGACCGCCAGCGCCTGCGGCTGCGGCTGAGCAGCCAGTTCTCCGACATCGCCAGCGACCGCCTCGCGGCGGTGAGCGCCGACACCGGCCTGCCCGACACCGTACCCACCGGCGACATCGTGGTCGACGCGACGCCGTACCTCGAACGCCGGCTGGAAGCCGAGTACGTCCGCCATACCGAGCGCTGGCAGATCGCGTTCGTGCCGCACGCCAATCGCATCCGCTACGAAGGCGACGACCAGTTCGATCGCGACGGCCGCGGCGGGGTGCTCGACCTCGCCTGGCGGGCACGACCGACGCTGACGCTGGGCGCGAACGCCGGCCTGGATCGCAGCGACTACCGCCAGCTCGACCGGATCGACGACACCCGGCGGCTGCGGCTGTGGGCGCGGCTGCAGCGCAGTCGGCACTGGAGCGTGCAGGTGCAGTTCGAACGCTGGCAGCGGCGCAGCACCGTGGCCGGCCAGGACGCGGACCAGGACACGGTCGGCGTCACCCTCGCCTACCGCAATCGCTGACCTCGCATGCGGCGACTCGCGCGCGCCCTCGCCAGCACGTGCGCCGGCCTGTGCGTCGCGCTCGCCTGCGCCGCGGGCCTGCTGAGCGCGGGCGCCTGCGCGCGCGACGGACGCGCCGATGCGGCCGCGCGTCCGCCGCTGCCGCCGCTGCGTCCGGGCATCCCGCTGGACCTGTCCTACGTCGACCGCGACGCGCCGGCGTTCGCGCGCTTCCAGCGCTGGGTCGATCTCGCGGTCATGGGCACGCCGGACTACGGGTTCTCCGCGTACGACGCGGCGCTGCTCGACCGGCTGGACCCGCAGCCGGCGTACTGCACGCTCGCCATCCGCATGACCGACGCCGAGGTCGCCGCTGCCGAGGCCGCGATCGCTGCGGGAGATGCGCCGGAGATCGCCGGCGATTCGTATCTCGAGGTCGGCCCGCGCATCGCCGCGCTGTCGCTGACGCTCGACAGCTGCCGCGCGCGGATCGACGACGCCATGCGCGCGCGCTGGTCGGTCTATGCCGAACAGGCGGTCTGGAACGTCTGGCATCCGCTGCGTGCGCACTGGGGCGCGCGCCCGCATCCGTGGACCGGCTGGGCCACCGACAACCCGGGCAACAACTACCACTACAGTTTCCTGGAGGCGACGCTGTACTGGGCGTTGGCCTCGGGCAGCGCGGACTGGATGCATTTCCTCGACGACGAGAAGCTGCCGCCGCTGATCGCTTATCTCGCCAGCCTGCCCGGCGGCGGCAGCCGCGAAGGCACCGGCTACGGCGCCGCGCACATGCGCCTGCTGGCGTTCGCGCGACTGTGGCGCGACGCCACCGGCGAGAACATCGCGAAGACGCTGGCGCGCGACGACATCTTCTACTGGACCCAGGCGACGGTGCCGACGCTCGACCGGTTCGCACCGATCGGCGACCAGTCGCGGGTGTCGGTACCGGAGCTGTACGACTACCACCGCCGCCTCGTGCTGGAAGCGCGCGCGCTGACCGATGACCCCACGGCACAGGCGCTGGCGAGTTGGTGGCTGCATGCGATCACCGTCGACCGCATGCGCAGCGGCTTCAACACGCAGTACGACCTGCTGCCCGCCGGGCCGGCCGATGCGCCCGCACCGAACGCGCGGTTCCCTGGCCTGTCGCACCACGCGACCGGCGTCGGCCAACTGTTCGCGCGCACCGACTGGACGCGCGACGCGCTGTGGCTGGCGTTCGTCGCCGGGCCCTACGACGAGAGCCATGCGCACCAGGAACAGGGCGGTTTCACCCTGTTCGGCGGCGACTGGCTGACCGCGCCCGAGAACCTGTGGACCCACAGCGGCCTGCAGCAGGACACCGGGACCCACAACGTCCTGCGCTTCGAGCGCGATACGCCGCTCGGCCGGCAGTGCCAGGGGCCGAGCGAGGATCGCGTGGTCCACCAGTGCCCGGGCACGACCTCGACCATGACCGTCGTGCCCGGCCCCGACGGCGCGCTGCAGGTCGAGGCCGACCTCACCGCGGCCTACGGCGACGACGCGCCGGTGCGGCGCTGGACCCGCCGCCTCGACTTCGGCGGGCGGCGACTGCGCGTCGAGGACCGCTACGAGACCACGCCGGGGACCCGGGCGGTGTTCCAGGTGCAGGTCCCGGTCGAGCCCGAGATCGACGGCAACGTCGCCGTGGCCGGCGGGTTGCGGGTGACGGTGCTGGCCCCGAAGGGCGCGCGCCTGTCCGCCCTGGACTGGCGGACCGTCGATCCCGAGGAATTCCGCGGCGGCTGGCGCCTGGACATCGACGGCGGCGCCGCGGGCGACGGCAAGACCGGCACTTACGTCGTGGAGTTCGAACGACTCCCGAACTGAATCGCGCAAGTTCAACCGCGACCGCATTCACAGTTCAAGCGATCACCCCGACCGAGTGCATGCCGCGTCACAGTTCGTGGCCCCGCGGCCCCACACACTGCCCGCAGGTCGCCTCGTCGCGACCGACCGCGCTGCGCCCCGACCCGGACGGGGGCGCACCAGGGGGCGCGGACTGCAGACCCGATCGCCAGGACGCGAGACCGAGTGAACGCCATGCTGCCCCACCCGAGTGCCCCCGCCTCTCCCCGTCGCCCGCTTCCCCTGCGCACCCTCGCGATCGTCGCGGCCATCGCCGCCGCCGGATTCGCCGCCGCCGCACCGCTGCAGGCCTACCTGGTCCGTCGCAGTGTCGAGGCCGACACCGTTCGCCGGCCCACGGCCGCCGCGCAGCCGCGCATCGGCCGCACGGCCGTCCGCCGCAATCCCCGACTGCAGGGCAACATGAATTCCGCGCAGGTCGCGGAAGTGCCGATGAACCTGACCTTCGTCGACACCACGCGCACGCCGTACAACCGCTTCAAGGGCTGGGTCGACGCCGCCGTCGCCGGCAGCCCCGGCTACGCCTACCAGGCCCGCGATTCCGCGCTGATGTACCGCATCACCCGCGCCGGCAAGTACTGCACGCACGCCGTGGGCATGGTCGAGCAGCAGGTGTCCAAGGCCGAGACCGCGATCGCCGCCAACCAGAACCCCGAGGTCGCCTACGACTCGTACCTCGACGTCGGGCCGATGATTGGCGACCTCGCGATCACCTACGACACCTGTTCGGCCTTCCTCACCGCCAGCCAGCGCACGCGCTGGTCGGCCTACGCCGAACAGGCGGTGTGGAACGTCTGGAACTACCAGAACGCCAAGTGGGGAACGCGCTCGGCACCGTGGAGCGGCTGGTCGGTGAGCAACCCGGGCAACAACTACCACTACAGCTTCCTCGAAGCGACCATGAACTGGGCGCTGGCCTCGCGCAATCCGACCTGGATGAGCCTGCTGCAGAGCGACAAGCTGCCGAAGCTGGAGGCCTACTACCGCGCGCTCGCCACCGGCGGCAGCCAGGAAGGCACCGGCTACGGCACCGCCCAGATGCGGCTGTTCGAGATCTACCGCACCTGGCGCGACGCCACCGGCATCGACCTCGCCAACGCCAACCCGCACGAGAGCAACACCATCCGCTGGTGGGTGCACGCCACCGTGCCGACGCTGGACCGCTTCGCACCGCTGGGCGACCAGTCGCGCAGTTCGGTGCCCGACATCTACGACTACCACCGCCGCCTGGTGCTGGAAGCGCGCCACCTCACCCAGGACCCGGCCGCGCAGCGCATCGCCAGCTGGTGGCTCAACAACATCAGCGTCCAGCAGATGGGCCAGGGCGCGAACTTCCGCTACGACCTGCTGCCCGCCGGCACCGGCGGCACCCCGCCGAGCGAGCTGTATTACCTCGGCAGCGGCACCGGCCACCTGTTCGCGCGCACCGGCTGGGACAAGACCGCGATGTGGATGTCCTACGTCGCCGGCCCGTACATGGAAAGCCACGCCCACCAGGACCAGGGCGCGTTCACCCTGTTCGCGAACGACTGGCTCGCGGTGACCGAGAACATCTGGACCCACAGCGGCATCCAGCAGGGCAGCGAGGTGCACAACACCCTGCGCTTCGAGCGCAGCAACACCAGCGCCTCGCAGTGCGGCAGCCCGGCCAACGACAAGGTCGTGCACCAGTGCTACGGCACCACCTCGACGATGTCCGTCACCCCCGGCGCCGCCGGCGCGCTGACGGTCAGCTCCAACCTCACGCCCGCCTACGCCGGCACCACGTACGTGAAGAGCTGGACCCGCGCGCTCGACTTCTCGAACCGCAAGCTCACCGTGCGCGACAACTTCACGCTGGGCAGCGGCACCACCGCGATCTTCCAGGTGCAGACGCCGGTGCAGCCGACGGTCAGCGGCACCACCGTCACCGCCGGCAAGCTCAAGGTGCGGGTGCTGGAGCCGGCCAACGCCACGATCACCCTGCGCAACTGGAACAGCGTCGACACCAGCGAGTACAACAAGGGCTGGCGCATCGACATCGCGGGCGGCACGACCACCTACCTGGTGGAGCTGAGCGAGGCGCCGTGAGCCTCGCGCGCAGCGCGCACGCACGCGAGGTCGTCGCGGTCCGCCGCGCCGGCCTCGACGACCTGGGCGACCTGGTCCCGCTGTTCTCCGACTACCGCGTCTTCTACGGCCAGCCGCGCGACCCCGAGACCGCGCGGCAGTTCCTGCACGCACGCCTGAGCCGCGGCGAATCCACCGTGTTCCTGGCCCGCCCCGACGGCATCGCCCACGCATCGCCGCTGGGCTTCGTGCAGCTCTACCCGATGTTCTCGTCGGTGCGCGCGGCCAAGCTCTACGTGCTCAACGACCTCTACGTGGCCGAGCACGCCCGCCGTCGCGGGGTCGCGCTGGCGCTGCTGTCGGCCGCGGCCGAGTTCGGCCAGCGCGAGGGCGCGATCCGGCTCGAACTCGAGACCGCGCACGACAACCACGGCGCGCAGGCGCTGTATCGCGGCCAGGGCTGGCGCGACTACGACGGCACGCAGCGCTTCCACCTGCCGCTGCGCTGAGGCCGCTCGGGGGCGTCGCCGGCCGCGCACGGGTGCGCTACCCTGCCGGCCATGACCGCAGCGCCCGACTTCATCCCGCTTTCGCTGTGCGTGCTGACCGTTTCGGACACCCGCACCCTCGCCGACGACAGTTCCGGCGCCTACCTCGCCGACGCCCTGGCCGCCGAAGGCCACCGCCTCCACGCCCGCGCCCTGTTGCCCGACGATCGCTACAAGCTCCGCGCCCTCGTCTCGCAGTGGATCGCCGACGCCGCCGTCGACGGCATCCTCGTCACCGGCGGCACCGGCTTCACCGGCCGCGACTCCACGCCCGAAGCGCTGCTGCCGCTGCTCGACAAGCAGATGCCGGGCTTCGGCGAACTGTTCCGCGCGCTGAGCTTCGAGGAAATCGGCACCAGCACGCTGCAATCGCGCGCCTTCGCCGGCCTCGCCAACGCCACCTTCCTGTTCGCCCTGCCCGGCTCCACCTCCGCCTGCCGCACCGCCTGGGAGAAGATCGTCCGCGCCCAGCTCGACGCCCGCACCAGGCCGTGCAACCTCGCCACGCTGCGGCCCCGCCTCAAGGAGTGACCTCCATGTCCATCGGCAACACCCTGCGCCTGCTGACCAAGGCCACCGGCCTGAGCGTCACCGATCTCGCGACCGCGATCCCGCGCGCCGGCGTCAACACCGTCAGCGCCTGGCTGAAGGACGAGAAGATGCCCGGGCGCGACCAGATCGACGCCCTCGCCCGTACCTTCGGCGTGCCCACCGGCGCGCTGCTGGCCGAACTCGCCAGCACCTTCGACCCCACCCGCACCAAGGGCGAACACAGCCTGCTCGCCGCCTACCGCGCGCTCAACACCCGGCAGCAGGGCGCGCTGCTGGAAGTCGCGAAGAGCATGGCCGCCGGCGCCGGCGCCGGCGACAGCGACGCGGACGACGCCCCCGCGCGTCCCGCACGCAAGCGCGCCCCCGCGAAGCGCACCCGCCGCGCCTGATGCACCCGCGCGCGTGGCACACGCCCGCCACCCGCTGTCATCCCGACACCCGCGCAAGCGGGCGGAGGGACCTGCCTGTCCCGACGCGGCAGCGCACCCCATGGCGTCCTCGCCCCTCGCCGAAGCTCCTTGCTTCAGCCCCTCTCCCCTCGCGGGAGAGGGGTTGGGGAGAAGGGGCCGCACGCCATCACCCGCATCCGCCGCTGCAACGCCTTGCCCCACTCCCGCCGCGCATCGCGCGGCGACCTCTCCCGCAAGGGGAGAGGTGACAACCGACCACACCGAGACGGCCGCCATGAGCAAACCCGACAAACTCAAGCGCAAGGACTACGAAGCCCTGCTCGAACCACTGCAGCGCGAACTCGCGCAGATGGCGCGCTGGGCCATGCACACCGGCCAGCGCATCCTGGTGCTGATCGAAGGCCGCGACACCGCCGGCAAGGGCGGCGTGATCGGCGCGATCCACGAGCACATCAACCCGCGCCAATGCCGCGTGGTCGCGCTGCCCAAGCCGAACGACCGCGAACGCACGCAGTGGTACTTCCAGCGTTACGTCGAACACCTGCCCGCCGCCGGCGAGATCGTGCTGTTCGACCGCAGCTGGTACAACCGCGCCGGCGTCGAGAAGGTCATGGGCTTCGCCGACGACAGGCAGATCAAGGCCTTCCTGAAGCAGACCCCGGTGTTCGAACAGATGCTGATCGACGACGGCATCCTGCTGTTCAAGTACTGGCTGTGCTGCGACCAGGCCGAGCAGGAAAAACGCTTCGCCGAACGCCGCGAGGACCCGCTCAAGGGCTGGAAGCTCTCGCCGATCGACCTCGAGGCCCGCACCAAGTACGGCGAATACACCAAGGCCCGTGAGGCCATGCTCAAGGCGACGCACACCAAACAGGCGCCGTGGACGCTGGTCGACTTCAACGAGCAGAAACGCGGCCGCCTCACCCTGATCCGCGACCTGCTCGATCGCCTGCCGGATACCGAGACGAAGCTGGAGCCGGTGGAGTTCCCGCCGCTGGAAGGGAAGCTGTTGAAGGAGCGGTATTCGGTGGTGGAGCCGGTGGAGGGGTTTGCAAAATACTGAGTTAGAGCGATTTAAAACCAAGCAATAGCGTCGCAGCCTTGGCAAGTGAAACGCATCCGATATTTCCGGATGAAACATTACCTCCCTAAAAAATCAAAGACGGTCTTCTGCAAAACTCTGACGTTAGGGAACAGAAAATGGTTCAGCCGCCACATGGAGCTTGAGACGTGAATGAAACTTGGTTAGCATTCTTCGTAGCCGCTGTATCTGGCGGGATAGTAGCCAAACTTATTGATTATCCCGTTGATTGGGCCAAGTACCACTTTGGTCAGCGGAAGTCTGCAAAAGCGCTTGTTGATGCGCACTTAGACCCACTCTTGAAGGCAGCAGATGCGATCGTCGGGAAAACTTCGTCCCTAGCCGATCGAGACTTTTCGATTAGTCCAGAGCAACATGAGTCAGCAAAGCTGACACCACTGGATCCAGATCTAATCGGCCTAGCCTACCTCTATGCAAGATTCTGGGGACGCATCAATATTCTTGCAGAGGAAAGTCTTGGCGTATCCCTTGCATCGGATGAGCGGGGAGCTAAGCTCCAAAAATTCATCGCCTGCCTCGGATCACCTCAAGTGCGTCTAGTCAATAGAACGCACCAGAACGCCATTGGCGAATTGACCACGGAACCATCATACGACGGCAGACAAAGAACAATCGGCCTCGTTGAGTTCGGAAAAAAGATCGTCGAGGACTCCTCAGCGACAACTTGGTGCAAGCCGCTATTCGAGATCCTCGGAAAGACAAAAATAAAAGCCACGCGCCAACAACTTCTCGTGTACGGAGTTGTTGCGCAAGCGCTTGTGGACACTCTTGATCCCAAGCATGAATCAACACACCCACGCCCGCCCTACAGCAGCAAGTTATCTAGGGCCGCAAAACAGCAGATTGAGCATCTGGTATTCGGCGAGTACCTAAAAGGAACCGGGGCACATAATCAATACACAAATGACAATAAAAAAAGGTACCCGCCGACCGCACTACCGAAGTAGAGTTGGATCATTGGGTACCATCTGCATCTTCAACGTATCACTTATTGCACACCATGCGCAAGGGCTGCGATTCAGCCCAAGAGCTGTTGCCTAAGTACTTAACCTGCAGGCTGGAGTGACCCGTCGGGTGGCGGTGAGCGCAGGGAACCCCACCGCGAGCCACGGCAAGCGCATCACCGCCCCGACACCTATTACTCCTACCCGACGCCGCGCCCACAGAAACGTCGCAATGGCGGGGTTCGCTGCGCTCACCACCACCCTACGGGCTTCGATCATCGTTCGCGACGGCGGATGTGCCGCAACGGCGGGTCGAGACCCGCCCTACCGCGGCGCGGCGTCGAGGGCGCGGCGGTAGCCCTGGAACAGTTGCAGCAGCCACGGCTTCTGGGCGAGGACGAAGCTGACGCCGATGCGTTCCTTCGCCGGCAGCGTCGCGTCGCGGGCGAGCAGCGTGTCGAACTCGCGGACCACGTCTTCCAGGCGCTGGCGCATGTGGCGGATGCCGTCGATGCTGAGGCTGCC
>JBGAFR010000077.1:0-16466 GCA_044227145.1 Lysobacteraceae bacterium | reverse complement strand
CCAGCGCCAGGTGCGGCCGTCGATCGGCCCCGGCAACGCGCTGCTGGTGCACGTGCGTCATGCGCATCACGTCGAGGTGTTCACCGGCCACGGCGAGCGCGGGCGGTCGGCGGAGTCGGTCGCGGAACGTCTGGCGTCCGAGGTGAGGACCTATCTCGACGGCCGCGGCTGCGTCGGCGAGCACCTGTCCGACCAGTTGCTGCTGCCGATGGCGCTGGCCGGCGGCGGCACGTTCACGACCGCGGCGATCAGCGACCACCTGTCGAGCAACGCGCGGCTGATCGAGAAGTTCCTGCCGGTGGAGATCGACTGGGTCGAGACCGTCGACGGCTGGCGGGTGATGGTCGCGGGCTGAGGGGCGGCAGGCAGGGGCCGCACGACGCCTGTCTTGCGCATGATCAAGTCGGGGCGCCGCCGGGCTGACTAGGCTGTCGCCCTCGTTCCTGCGCAGGGATCCGCCGCCGTGTCCATCGTTCCGCCCGCCGACCTCGCCGCGCGCCTCCTGCCGCTGCTCGACCTGACCAGCCTCGGCGAGGACGACACGCCCGCCGCGATCCGCACGCTGTGCGCCTCCGCGCGCCTGCCCGCCGGCCTGCCGGCGGCGCTGTGCGTGTATCCGGAATACGTGCTGGCGGTGCGCGAGGCGATGGCCGGCACCGGCGTCAAGGTCGCGACGGTGGTGAACTTCCCCGACGGCAGCGACGATGCCGCGCGCATCGTCCGCGAGACCCGCCGCGCGATCGCCGCCGGCGCCGACGAGATCGACATGGTGTTGCCGTACCGCGCGTTGATGGAAGGCCGCACCGATGCCGCGCGACGGGGCGTCGACGCCTGCCGCGAGATCTGTGGCACGCGCACGACGCTCAAGCTGATCCTGGAGACCGGCGAACTCGCGTCGCCGGCGCGCATCCGCGCCGCCTGCCGCATCGGCCTGACCGCGGGCGTGGATTTCCTGAAGACCTCGACCGGCAAGGTCGCGGTCAACGCCACGCTCGACGCTGCGGCGATCATGCTCGACGAGATCGCGGCTGGCCGCGGGCTGTGCGGCTTCAAGGCCGCCGGTGGCATCCGCACGCTGGCCGCGGCACAGGCCTACGTCGCGCTTGCCGAGGAGCGGCTGGGCGTCGACTGGGTCACGCCGGAGCGCTTCCGCATCGGCGCCAGCGGGCTGTTCGCCGACATCGCCGCCGCGCTCGCCGCGGCACCCGACGCCTGATCGGAGCGACGCCGTCATGCCGCGCGCGCTCTGGGTCGTGCTCGATTCCCTCGGTCTGGGCGCCGCGCCGGACGCCGCGGCCTATGGCGACGCCGGGGCCGACACCTTCGGCCACATCGCCGCCGCCTGCGCCGAGGCCCCGCGCGGGCCGCTGCGCCTGCCCGCGCTGACGCGCCTGGGGCTGCCGCAGGCGCACGCGCAGGCCCGCGGACGCAGCGCGGCCGGATTCATCGATCTGCCGATGCCGGAGGCCTGCTGGGGCTACGCGGTCGAGCGCGCCTGCGGCAAGGACACGCCGTCCGGCCACTGGGAAAGCATGGGCGTGGTGCTCGATCGCCCGTTCGGCCTGTTCCCGGCGCGCGAGCACACGTTCCCGCCCGAACTGCTGCGCGCCTTGATCGAACAGGGCGACCTGCCCGGCGTGCTCGGCGACTGCCACGCCTCGGGCACCGAGATCATCGCCCGGCTCGGCGCCGAGCACATCGCCAGCGGCAAACCGATCGTCTACACCTCGGCCGACTCGGTGCTGCAGATCGCCGCGCACGAGGACAGCTTCGGCCTGCAGCGGCTACACGCGCTGTGCGAACTCGCGCGCCTGCTGCTGGCGCCGTACGACATCGGCCGGGTGATCGCGCGGCCCTTCATCGGCACGCCGGAGACCGGCTTCACCCGCACCGGCCATCGCCGCGACTACGCGCTGCCGCCGCCGGCACCGACGCTGTTCGATGCGGTGGACGCCGCCGGCGGCGACGTGATCGCGGTCGGCAAGATCGGCGACATCTTCGCCCACCGCGGCGTGGCGTCGGTGCGGCCGGCCAGCGGCCATGACGCGCTGTTCGACACGACGCTGGCCGCGCTCGCCGGCGCGCGTGACGGCGCGCTGGTCGCGGTCAACTTCGTCGACTTCGACAGCGTCTACGGCCATCGCCGCGATGCGCTGGGCTACGGCGCCGCGCTCGAAGCCTTCGACGCGCGCCTGCCGACGTTGCTGGCCGCGCTGCGCCCGGGCGACCTGCTGGTGCTCAGCGCGGACCATGGCTGCGACCCGACCTGGCCGGGCAGCGACCACACCCGCGAGACCGTGCCGCTGCTCGCGTACGGCCCCGGGCTGGCGCCACGCGCGCTGGGCCGGCGCGAGTCGTTCGCCGACCTCGGCCAGGGCCTCGCCACCCATCTCGGCCTGCCGCCGCTGGCGGCGGGCCGCTGCTTCCTCACCGACCGCGCGCCGCAGGACGGCGCGCCGACCCGGACGCCTGCCGCATGAGCACGCCGCATCTCGACGCCGAGCCCGGCGCCATCGCCGACACCGTCCTCTTCCCCGGCGACCCGCTGCGCGCGCGGCACATCGCCCGCGAATTCCTCGATGCGCCGGTCGAGTTCAACACCCGCCGCAACATGCTCGGCTACACCGGCACGTGGCGCGGGCGGCCGGTGTCGGTGATGGGCAGCGGCATGGGCATTCCGTCGTCGGCGATCTACGCCACCGAGCTGGCGCGGGTGTACGGCGTGCGCCGGATCGTGCGCCTCGGCACCTGCGGCGGCGTCGGTGACGTCGCGCTGGGCGATCTGCTGATCGCGCAGGGCGCCAGCACCGACTCGCGCTTCAACCGCCTGCAGTTCGGCGACCACGACCTTGCCGCCTGCGCCGACTTCGCGATGCTGCGCGCGGTCGTCGACACCGCCGACCGGCAGTCGATCGCGGTCCGTGTGGCCCACGTCTTCAGCACCGACTGCTTCTACGACGGCGATGCGGACCTCGTCGCGCGGATGCGCCGGCACCGCATCCTCGGCATCGACATGGAATCGGCCGGGCTGTACGGGCTGGCGATGCGCGAAGGCATCGCCGCGCTGTCGCTGCTTACCGTCAGCGACCATCTGGAAGAAGGCCGGCACATGCCCGCGGACGAACGCGAACGCGGGCTCGCGCGCATGACCACGCTGGCGCTCGACAGCCTCTGCGGCGCGGCGGCATGAGTGCCGATCCCGCGCTGTATCCGTGCTTCCTCGGCCCGTATGCCGAGAACGACGACCTGCTGGAATCGTTGGTCGTCGGCTTCCTGCGCGACCACGTCTACTGGCGCCGCAACCTGCATCCCGAGGACGCGCCGGCGATTCCCACCGGCGCCAACCGGCGTGCGGACTACGTCGACTTCGAATCGCGGCTGCGGCGCGAACTGCACCAGCTGTCCGCGGCGCTCAAGCGCAGCGTGCCGTTCCACAGCCCGCGCTACATCGGCCACATGGTCAGCGACCTGCTGCTGCCCGGCCTCGTCGCGCAGATGCTGGCGCTGCCGTACAACCCGAACAACGTCAGCGCCGACGCCGCGCCGGTCACTATCGATCTCGAACTGAAGGCCGGCCTGCAACTGGCGGCGATGGTCGGCTACGTCGCCGATCCCGCACGCGCCGACTGCGCGTTCGGCCATCTCACCTCCGGCGGCACGCTGGCGAACGTGCAGGGCCTGCGCCTGGCGCTGGCGCTGAAGGCGTTCCCGGTGGCGCTGCGCGCGGCCGGTGCGCCGCTCGATGATCTTCCCGACGACGACTGGGCCGCGTTCAATCTGCTGCCGGCGGAATCGACTGCGCTGTACGCGCGCTGGTGCGACATGCTGGCGACGATGCCCGGCGACGAACGCGCGCGCTGGTCACGCCGGGTCGAGGACGCGCGGCTGGAGACGCTGGGCCTTGCGGAATTCCTCGCGCGGCATCCGACGCTGTCGACGCCGCTGGTGTTCGCGCCGGCCACCGCGCACTACTCGTGGAGCAAGGGCGCGAAGCTGCTCGGGATCGGTCGTGCGCAGCTGCGGCTGATCCCCGGCAAGGCGATGCGGCTGGATCTCGACGCGCTCGCGGAGCAGCTCGACGCCTGCCGCCGTGCGCGCCAGCCGGTGCTGATGACCGTCGGCGTGCTCGGCAGCACCGAGTTCGGCACCATCGATCCGCTCGACGGCCTCGCCGGCCTGCGCGATCGCCTGCATCGCGACGGCCTCGGCATGGCGCTGCATCTCGACGCGGCGTGGGGCGGCTATCTCGCGACGCTATTCCGCGATGCCGAAGGCGGCTTGCGGGGCGTGGACGCGGTGGGCACCGAGTTCGCGGCGTTCCCGAGCCCCGCGGTGCATGCGGCGGTGGGCGCGATGCCGTGCATGGACTCGATCACCATCGATCCGCACAAGCTCGGCTACCTGCCGTACGGCGCCGGCGCGTTCCTGTGCCGCGACCAGCGCGCGATCGGGCTGCTGTCGGAAGGCGCGGACTACGTGTTCGACCAGGCCGCCGACGGCGACTACTTCCAGCGCCATCGCCAGCTGGGCCGCTACATTCCAGAAGGCTCGAAGCCCGGTGCGATGGCCGCGGCGGTGTACGTGACCCATCGCGTGATGCCGCTCGACCAAGCGCGTTTCGGCCGGCTGCCGGCGCAGAGCATCCGCAACACCGAGGCGTTCCTCGCCGCTGCCGATCGCTTCATCGCGCGCATCGCGCCGCTGGCGCAGGCGACGGTGCCGTTCGCGCCCGACAGCAACCTCGTCTGCCTTGCGATCAACCCGCACGGCAACCGCGACATCGCGACGATGAACCCCTTCGTCCGCAGCCTGCATCGCGCGCTTAGCGCCGATCCGACCAAGCCGCTGCAGCTCGGCGAGCACTTCGGTTCGATCACCACGCTGCGCCGCGAGACCATGGGCGCCACCGACACCGCGCGCGTGCTCGACGCGCTGGGCCTGCCCGCGGATGCGCTGGACGAAGCCGATCCCGAACGCGACCGTCTGGTGATCCTGCGCCACACCCTGAGCGTCTACATCGACGGCTATTTCGACTTCCTGGCGCGCCTGATCGCGGCGCAGGCCGCTCGCGGTTGATTCCGACAGCGATGCGGCCGCATGCCGCGATCGCTCACTGCACCATCGCCGGGCGTTCCTGCGTGCGCGCCGCGGGTGCCGGTTCGGGCGTCTGCTCGCGGGCGGCCAGCAGGTCGGCGCTGGTGCGCTCGATCGGCGGCACCGGCTGCGAGAGGTCGACCATCGTGCGGAAGCCCGGCACGCTGCCCATCAGCCAGACCCGGTTCTGGTCGTTCGGATCGGCCGCGACCCGCTCCAGCCGGTCGGGGGTGATGCCTTCCTGCCGTGCCCGCGCGGTGGCGACGGCGACCTGGTCGTCGGAGGCGCCGGGCGGCATGCGCTCGCGCAGCGTGCTGAACATCGCGTGGTCGGGATGTGCGGGATCGGTGAGCAGCAGGCCCGCAGCGGCAGGCGCCGAGGCGGGTGCCGTCAGCGTCGGTGTCGCCGCGGCGGCATCGCGCGTCGCCGGCGTCGCGGTGTCGGGCGGCTGCCCGGCGCGGTAGAACCGGTCCATCAGCCGTTCGCGATCGTCCGCGCCCATGCCGGCCAGCTGTCCGCGCATGGCTTCGGGTGTCTCGATGGTCAGCCCGCCGGGCAGCGGCCCGCGTTCGCGCGGCATGCCCACGCTCAGGCGCTGCAGTTCGGACACCACGTGCCCGGGATCGGTCTGCATCGCGCCGAACACCTCGTGCGCGGTGCGCGCGCCGGCCATGCGCTCCATCAGCGAGCTGCCGGTGCTGCGTCCGGCATCGAGGTCGGCCAGCGTCTCCGCGCCGCCCGGCCGCGCGGCCAGGTAGTCACGGGCACGCTCGCGCAGCTGCAGCAGCTGCGCCGAATCCATCGCGAGATCCACGGCCTGGCGGTCGTCGAGCCCGCGCGGGCCGGGCGTGCCCCCGAACGCGCCGCGCAGCGCGCCGGCCTCGTTCGGGCCGACATCCGGCAGCGTCATGCGGTACTGGCCCTGGCTGAAATCCGGCCGTCCGTCGGTGCCCATCGGGAAGCGCGATTCGGTCGCGACCTGGCCCTCGCGGCTGTACTGGAAGCGCACTTCCTCGCGGCCGCCGAGGTCGCTGACCGTGACCTGCTGCTGGGTGGTGTTGTCGAACGCCAGCGATGCCGAGCCCACGTACAACCCCAGCCGCTGCGCCTGTTCGATCGACAGTTCGGTGCGGTGCCCGGCCTGCGGGATGCCCGGGCCGGGCGTGTCCGGCACGCGGCCGCCTTCGAGGAACTGGCGGTAGGCCGCCTGGCCTTCCGGCGTGGCGAGGTCCAGCTGCGCCACCGAGAGGCGGCGCTCCTCCAGGCTGTTCTCGACGCCGGCGCGCACCGTCGCCAGGCTGCGCCGGCCGATACCCGCGTACAGGGAGTTCTCGACGGTGTCGATGGGCCCGGTGGCGATCTCGACCATCGAGCCTTCCAGCCGACGCACCGAGAATCCCGCGCCCTCCAGCCGGCCATCGCTGGCGCCGGCCATCAGCAGCTTGTAGCCGGCCTCGGTGCTGCTGGCCTGGAAGTCCTGGCCGCGGATCAGCACCGAACTGCCGGAAGGCATCGACAGCGGATCCAGCGGGTTGGGCAGGGCGCTGGTGTCGCCCGCGGCGATCCGGCGGCCCTGCTCGGGCGGCACCGTCGCCTCGTAGGTCAGGCGCGTGCCTTCGGATTCGACGTGTTCCAACGAGAACGGCAGCCCGCGCGCGATGGTGCGCAGCGCCGGATTGCGTTCGATGCGGTCCCGCGCCTCCTGGAACGGCCCGCTCTGCAGCGCATCGCGCACGCCTTCCGGCAGCAGGCTCGAATCGGGCAGGCGGTAGAGCTTCTGCAGCATCGTCCGCTCGACCGCGAGGCGGTCGTCCTGCTGCAACTGCAGCGAGGCGCGGAAGGTCTGGCTCTGCTCCAGCCCCGGCCCGGTCTGCACGTCGGACAGGGCCACGCGGCCCTGCACGCCGACGTTGAAGCTGTAGTTCGCCGGCATGTAGGGCGGCACGGTGACACCGGCCTGCGCGCCGTAGGCGGTTTCCGCGCCCTGGGTCACCGCGGCGGCCACCACCTGCGGCGGCACGCCCTGCAGCAGCACGTCGAGGCTGCCGAACACCGTCTGCGGCGGCATGTCGCGCGGGACTTCCACGCCGACCCGCGCCAGCAGCCGCCGGGCCTGTTCGATGTTCATCAACTCGGAAGTGTCCATGTCGTCTCCGGAGCGCCTGTGCGCAGGGCCTCGGGAGTATGGCCATGTCGCGGGACCAGGGGCAAATCCGCGGGACGAATGGGTGGACGGTTCGTCGCTGGGTCAGTCCACGGGTCAGTCGAATGGTCCGGCGATCGCGGTGCGCACGTCGTCGGGGACGAAGTGGGTGCGCAGCACGCGGTTCAGCGTCCCGAGCTCCACGCCGCGCAGGCGTTCGGGGAACGTCTGCAGGTGCGCCGCGCCCCAGCCGCGCTCGATGCCGAACAGCAGCGTCTCGCTCAGGCCGTGCAGGGTGGCGAGGCCGATCCTGAACGCGCCGATGGCCTGCGCGCGCCGCGTGTCGAGTTCGCGCGCGGATGCGCCCTCGTCGACGAAGCGCGCCAGCGTGTCGCGGGTCGCGGCCAGCCCGGCGTCGAGCGTGTCGGCGCCGAGCGCGAGATCGATCTGCCAGTGGCCGTCGAGCGCCGGATGCGGCTTCGCCAGCTGCGAGCGGATCGAATAGGTCAGGCCGCGCGTTTCGCGGACCGACGCCACCAGCCGCGAGCCGAATCCGCCGCCGAGCAGCTGGTTCGCCAGCCACAGCGCGGGATGGTCCGGGTGGTCGCAGCGCAGCGACAGGCGCCGTCCGAGCGCGGCGTGGAAATACGCGCTGTCGGGGAGCGCGATGCGCGCCGGCGTCGGAGCGGCCACCGGCAACGGACTGTCCGGGCACGCCGGCAGCGGGCGCGCGGGCCAGTCGCCGAACCGGCGTTCCAGCGTCGTCGTCGCGGCGTCGAGATCGAGGTCGCCGACGACGACGATCCGCAGGGCGGTCGCGCCGAAGTGGTCGCGATGGCAGCGACGCAGCGCCTCGGCCGTGCAGCGTTCCAACCGCGCGATCAGCGCATCGGCGTCGGGCTGGTGGCGCGGGTGGGTCGGCGCGTACAGCAGTCGCGAGAGCGCATCGTCCGCCCGCGTCGCCGGATCGCCGTCCGCGGCCTGCAGTTCGGCGATCAGGCGCCCGCGCTCGGCATCGAACGCGGCCTCGTCGAACGCGGGTTCGCGCAAGCATTCGGCGAGCAGGCCCACGATCGTGTCGAAGTCGTCGCTGCAGCCGCGCGCGGCGAAGGCGATCCGCTCCGGTTCGGCCGACAGCGACAGCGTGGCGCCGCGGCGCTCCAATGCGTCGGCGATCGCGAATTCGTCGCGATGGCGCGTGCCGCAGCTCGCCAGCGCCGCGACCAGATGCAGCAGCAGCGCATCGTCGCCTTCGGGCGCCGGCGCGATCCGGAACGAGCCGGTCAGCGCGAATGCGCCCGGCGTATCGGCATGCAGGCCGTGCACCGTGCCCGTCGGCAGCGCGACTTCGACGGTCGGAAGGGCGCGCGGAAGGCGGTCGGCGGCGACGGCCATCAGGCGTCCTCCGCCGCGCACGCATCCTGCACGAGATGGCCGACGGTGAGCCGCGCGTCGACCAGATGGCGCGCGGCGGCGCGCTGCAGGTCTTCGGCCGTGAGCGCTGCGATCCGTTCGGCCTGCGTGGGATACCGCGTCCAGTCGCCGGCGGCGATCGCCTCGTTGAGCTGGAGGGCGATGGCCACCGGGCCGTCGCGCTGGATCGCCAGCTGGCCGCGCAGGAAACCCTTGGCGCGGGCGAGTTCGTCCGCGCCGACGCCGTCGCGCACCACGGCGGCGACGGCCTCGCGCAGCAGGCGCTCCACGCGCGCATGGTCGCCGGGTGCCGCGGGTTGCGCCTGCAGCTGGAACAGCCCCGGCTGGCGCAGGCGCCAGGCATGGTGCCAGCCCGCGACGGCGAGGCCGCCGGCGATCAGCGGGCGATACAGGCGCGCGCCCTTGCCGCCGAGGAGGACCAGCCCCAACAGGTCCAGCGCGTCCGCGTCCGCGCTGCGGCCTTCGGGGCCGCGCCACGCCAGCATCACCGCCTCCGGTGGCGAGGGCTGGCGGACCACGACGCGCCGCTCGCCTGTCTGCGGCGACGGCAGGGGCGCGTCGTCCGCGGCGGGCGAAGGATCGTCGCGCAGCGTGCCGAAGTGCCGCGCTGCGAGCGCCAGCGCGCGGTCGCGCGCGACGTCGCCGATCAGGGTCAGCGTCGCGTTGCCGGGCCGGTAGTGACGACGCCAGTAGGCGAACAGCGCGTCGCGTTCGAGCCCGAGGATGTCGTCGCGCGTGCCCAGCACCGGATGGCCGTACGGGTGATCGCCGTACGCCGTCTTCCACACCGCCTGGTGCAGGCGTTCCATCGGGTCGCCGGCGTACAGGTCGTGTTCGTTGAGCACGACGCCGCGCTCGGCCTCCAGGTCGTCGGCATCCATCCGTAGCGCCTGCAGGCGGTCGGCCTCGATCTCCAGCGCGAGATCGAGGTGCTCGCTCGGCACCAGGTCGAAGTAGTGCGTGCGGTCCAGCCACGTGGTCGCGTTGGTCTCGGCGCCGAGCGGGTGCAGCAGCTCGTGGATCGAGGTGCCGATGCCGCGATGGAAGCGCGCGCTGCCCTTGAACATCATGTGCTCGATCATGTGGCTCGCGCCCTTGAGCCCGGCCGGCTCGTGCCGGCTGCCGACTTCGCAGGTGACCATCGCCAGTGCGACCGGCATCGACGGCATCGGCAGGTGGAGCAGGCGCAGGCCGTTCGCGAACCGGTATTCGGCGATGCCGCCCACCTCGCGGACGAAGGCCGGTGCGTCGGTGCGTGCGACGGTCTCCGTGGCGGCGGAAGCGAGGGCGTGCATGCGCGCGTGTCCGGCCGCCGTCAGGAGGCGGCGCCGAGTTCGACCGGCGCAGCGGTTGCCGGTGCCGCCGTCGCCGGTGTCGTGTCGTCGCGACGCGCGGCGTGCCGGCGCAGGAAGAATGCCGCCATCCCCGCCTGCACGAAGCCCGCGGCGCTCATCGCGATCCACAGCCAGGCCGGGCGGAAGCCGGGCAACCGCGACAGCAGCAGCGCCGCGGCCACCACCAGCCCGGCGTAGACCAGCTGCGTGAACAGGCTGGCGCGCGTGTTGCCCTGTCCGGACAGCACCGCGAAGATCACGTAGGCCGCCGCCGATGGCAGCACCGTGATCGCGACGATGCGCAGCAACTGCGTGCCGGCAACGCGGACCTCGGCATCGTCGGTGAACGCGGCGAGGATCCACGGCGCGCCCAGTTCCAGCGCCAGCAACAGCAGCGGCGCGACGACCATCGCCACGCGCAGGCCGCACCGCAGGGTGTCGCGGACGCGGTCGGGCAGGCCGGCGCCGTGGCTCTGGCCGACGATCACGCAGGTCGCGCTGCTCAGCGCCATCAGCGGCAGCAGCGCCGCCTGGAAGATGCGCTGGCCGACGCCGAACGCGGCCTGGTCGGCGGCGCCGAAGGGGCGCAGGATCAGCGCGATCGCGAGCAGGTACAGCGCGAGCACGCCGCTCTCGATGCCGGTGGGCAGGCCGATCTTCAGCGCGCCCCACAGTTCGCGCGGCTTCGAGAACCAGATCGCCGGCCGCAGCGTCAGGTAGGCGCTGCGACGCAGGAAATAGGCGAGGAGGCCGAGCATCACCGTCCCGCAGGCGAGGAACGCGGCGAGCCCCGTTCCCGCCACGCCGAGCGCCGGCAGCCCCAGCCAGCCGAACATGAGGACCGGCGAGAGCACCGCATTGAGGGCGACGGTCGCGGTCTGGGCGATCGTGCCGACGCGGACGTTGCCGGTGAACTCCAGTGCACCGGCGATGATGTACAGCGGCAACTGGACGACGATCGACGGGATGAACCAGCGGAAGTAGGTCGAGATCATCTCCGCCGCGCGCGGATCGGCGGTGAGCAGGCGGCCGAAGGCGTCGCGCTCGATCCAGGCGAACGTGCCGAACGCCAGCATGAACAGCAGCGCCGCGCCGAACGCCTCGTTGAAGATGCGGTCGGCGCGGTCGCGATCCTTCGCACCGACCGACTGCGCGATCAGGATGCCCGAGCCCACGCTGAGCACCGGCATCAGCGTGAGCAGCAGCATCACCGGGAAACCGGCGAGGGTGACCGCGGCCTGCGCTTCGGGCCCGAGGCGGCCCAGCCAGTAGAGGTTGGCGAGCGCGAACAGGTTGCCGGCGAGCATGCTCACCAGAATGGCGCCACCCATGCGCAGCAGATGCGGCTCGATGCGGCCCTGGGTCAGGTCCTTCATGGCGCCTCCGCGGCAGCGGCATCGCGCAGATGCACGGTGCCATCGAAATCCTTCGGCCGCACCAGCGACGCCACCGCCATCGACGCGCGCTCGGGATGCGGCTGGTCGATCCGGAAGCGGGTGCAGAACAGGTGGGCGAGGATCATCAGCTGGGCCATGCCCAGGTTGGCGCCGACGCAGTTCTTCGGCGCCCACCCGAACGGCACGTAGCTTCCGTGCGGGCACTGGCTGCGGCTTTCGCTCAGCCAGCGATCGGGGTCGAAACGTTCGGGGTCGTGCCAGTCGCGATCGTCGTGGTGCAGCATGTACGCGCTGATCGTGTATTGCTGCCCGGGGCACAGCTTGATGTCGTCCAGCGACAGATCGGTGCGCACCGGACGCGTCACCACCGGCGGCGAGCTCCAGATCCGCAGCACTTCCTTGACGAAACGCGCGGTCACCGGCGCCTGCCGGGTCGGGCCTTCGCACAGCGCATCGAGCGACAGGTTCGACAGTTCCGCCTCCAGCCGTGCGCGCCATGCGTGCTGGCGCTGGAGTTCGAACAGCAGGCAGCCAGCGGCGGCGCCGGGCGAGCCGGTGATCGCGGTCAGCAGCGCGGTGACGGCATCGACCGCACGTCCCAGCCCCAGCGTGGGCATGAGGTCGACGACGGGATCGGCCAGGTCTGGCTGCCGCGGCCTGCGGCCGGTCGCGCGGCCCTTCAGCTCGCGGCGCACGACGATGCCCGCGAGCAGCTGCAGCAGGATCATCTTCGGCTTGTGCAGCATCGGGATCACGCGGTCGTGATCGACATCGCCGAGGACCCAGGCGACCTTCGACAGCACTTCCGCGACCACGATGCGCCGCGAGACCGGGCCCAGGCCGGCGACGATCGCGGTGACCAGCGGATCGATGGACACGCGTTCGGACAGCCACAGCAGATCGAGCGGACGGCCGACGTCGGCATCGACGATGCGGGTCATGTCGCGGCCCAGGCGACGCAGCCCGTCGGCGTCCATCAGCTGGCGCATCTGGCCCTGCCAGGCGGCACGCAGCCGATGCCAGTCGAACGGCGCGCTCTTTCGGCCGCGGATCACGTCGGCGACATCGTCGAGCATCGTCAGGTCGGCGAAGTTCATCGCTTCCAGTGTCTGCGTGATCTGCGGATCGAGCACGGTGAGCATGTCCGGACGCGTCCGGTCCCAGTACACCGCGCCCTGTTCCGTCCGCAGCCGACGCAGCGTCTGCACCGACGCGCTTTCCTTCACCGCCGTATCCGACATCGCTGGTTCTCCCGCGCAGCCGATCGAAACGCGCCGGGGGAGGTGCGCATCCTCCCCCGGCGCGGGTGGATCAGATGTTGTGGTACAGCACCCAGCGCCACATGCCGCAGCGGTCGGCGACGCCGCGGACGCCGAAAGCGGCCTTCATCGCGCAGATGGTCTTCTTCATGTCGATTTCCTTGACTGATGTGTGGATTGGTGTGTCGAAATCGCGGTTCGCACCGCGCGCGCCACGGGATGCGGACGACGGGGTCGCCGCACCCTGGACGGAGTTGCCGGACGACGACGCGGGCCGTCGTCCGGCATGCGTGGATCAGATGCTGTGGTAGAGGTACCAGCGCCAGCCGCTGCAGCCACCGATGCCACGGACGCCGAGGGCGGCCTTCATCGCGCAAAGGGTCTTCTTCATGTCGATCTCCTTGAGTGGTGTGAAGGGGTGTAACGAAGTCGCGGTTCGCACCGCATGGGCGCCGCGGGATGCGGACGACGGGATCGCCGCACCCGGGACGGGGTCGCCGGACGACGCCGCAGGCGCGCGTCCGGCATGGATCGAATCAGATGGTGTGGTAGTGCACCCAGCGCCACAGGATGCCGCCACTGATGCCGCGGACGCCGAGGGCGGCCTTCATCGCGCAGAGGGTCTTCTTCATGTCGATCTCCTTGAGGGGTGTGAAGGGGTGTAACGAAGTCGCGGTGCGCACCGCATGGGCGCCGCGGGATGCGGACGACGGGATCGCCGCGCCCCCGGGCGGGATCGCCGGACGACGACGCGGGCCGTTGTCCGGCATGGCGCGTCAGATGTTGTGGTAGTACACCCAGCGCCAGGTGAGGCAGCCGCCGAGGCCGCGGACGCCGAGGGCCGCCTTCATCGCGCAGATCGTCTTCTTCATGTCATCTCTCCTTGAGGTTGAATTCGCGGATCGCTCCGCATCGGCATCGGGAAGGCGCGATGGGCATCGCACGCTCCCGGTGTCCTTGCAGGCGGCCGTGACGTGGCCGCCGAAGATCATCGGTCGCAGGACGCCGCAGGAGCCTGCGGTTGCCGGGATAAGCGAAATGGCGGCGGCGCCATCGCCGCGGCGATCGTCGGCCGGGTCGCATGCGGTTCGACGACGAGCGCATGGCCTTCGGCGATGGCGGCGTACAGCGCGCTCACGAGCTGGATCGACAGGTCGGCCGCGACGCAGCGGTGCGGGCCATGGCCGAACGGGATGAACGCCGGGTTGCGCCAGGCGTCCGGTTCCGCCCAGCGTTCGGGCCGGAACGCATCGGCGTCCGCCCAGTAGTCCGGATGCCGGTGCACCAGGTACGGGCACACCACCACTTCGTCGTCCGGGGCCATGTCCACGCCCGCGACCGCGTGCGGCTTCGCCGCATGCCGGCCCAGTTGCCAGGCCACCGGCCACAGGCGCAGCGCCTCGCGCACGATCCACTCCGGCGGCGCGTCCCGATGCGGGTGCGTCCCCGACAGATACAGCGACCAGGCGAGCACGAACCCCATCGAGCCCGCGATCGCGAACAGGAACGAGAGATAGACCTCGCCCAGTTCGTCGATCCGCTGCCCGGGTTCGAGCGCCAACGCCACGACGTCGAGCAGGTCGCGCGGCTCGCGGCGGGCTTCGCGCTGCCGCTGCTCGATCGCCTTCGACAATCCGTACGTCGTCTGGAACTGGAGCAGCATCCGTCGCCAGCGCGGCTGCCGCGCGCGCGCGCCGGCGAGCACCGCGCGTTCGATGATCCGCTCGATCAGCCCGCGCAGCGCGGGCGGCGCCTCCGGCTCCAGCAGCAGGGTGGACAGCAGCGCATAGGTCAGCCGGTTGCCCGTGTCCGGCCACGCGCTGGTTGCGGCGACGCGGGCATCGACCAGCGCGCGCAGCGTTTCGCGATCGGCCTGCTGCAGGCGATCGCGCACGAGCACGCGCGCATCGCGACGGATCTTCATCTGCACCGCGCGCGGCCCGAAGCCGCCGTGGCGGGTGTGGAAGAAGTCCGAGTGTTCGCGGTAGCGGCCGTCCTCATTGCGCAGGACATCGCGCGCGGCCAGCGGATCGCCCAGCGCGTACTCGCGCATGCCGGTGCGGACGAGGTCGCCGTCGACGTGGAAGTGTTCGTCGAGGAAGCGCAGCGGGTCCTGCGAAAAGCGGTCGGTGATGGCGTCCTTCAGCATCGTCCTTCCCTGTCGATGTCCCTGGTCGCGCGGCCCGCCCGAAGCCTCCGGCCCGGCGTTGCCGTCGATGATCCGGTCGACGCTGCGGCGTGTGTTCCGAGGGACGGATCGCATCGGTGCCGATCGATCGCCATGCCGCCGTGCCGACCACGGACCCAACATAACCAACTGGCGTCGGGGCGGTTTCGTGAACGACGATAGCGGGACTGACGCAGGGACCGGGGGTCGGCCGAGGGAGGAGGTTCGGACGGTGTTGTCAGTGATAACGGACAAGAGATCGTTATCCATTGTCGACACGTCAGAAGGAATGACACATGCCCAATCGATCCGCCCAGAAACAGATCGCCCTCCGAATCCGCAGCGCACGTCAGGCCGCAAGGCTGACGCAGACGGCACTGGCGGCCCGGCTGGGCCTGAGCAGGAGCGCGGTCGCGCAGTGGGAAAGCGCGACGGGTTCGATGCCGTCGACCGCGAGTTTCGCGGGCATCGCCGCCGCGCTCGCATGCAACTTCGAATGGCTGGCGACCGGGCAGGGGCCACGGACGTCCGGTCGGCATCCGGCGTCCGATGCGCGCAGCGACGCGCCGCCTGCCGTCGATGTCCGCTACTTCGCGCGGGACGACGACGAGGAGCGGCTGATGGAGGCGTTCCGCGCGCTCGACGACTTCGATCGCATCGCGGTCATCACGCTCGTCGAAACCCTGTCGGCGCGGCCGGTACGCCTGCGGCGGAGCGCGTCCGCGGCGACCCGGTCGTGATCGAAGCGCGTTACAGCAATCCGCTGCGCTTGATCGTCAGGTACTGCTCGACCAGCGCAGCGGGCAGCTGTTCGCAGGTCACGTCGAGCACGCTCACCCGATGGTTGCGCAGCAGGTCGTGGGCGGCGGCGCGCTGGGCGATGTAGCGGGCGGCGGCGGCGGCGCGAACGGCGCTGCGCACGCCGGCGATGGGCTGGTCGAGGGCCTCGTCGAGGTCGCGTTCGCGCAGGCTGGCGACGACCACGAGGTGGCGTTTCTGCAGCAGGCGCACCGCGCCGAGCACGTCCTCGATGTCCTCGTCGCGCAGGTTGGTCACCAGCATCACCAGCGCGCGGCGGCGCTGGCGCAGCGCCAGTTCGGTGGCGGCGGCGAGATAGTCGGTGGCGACCGGCACCGGCTGCAGGTCGTAGCTGGCGCGCAGCAGGGTGTCGATCGCGCCCATGCCGCGCTGCGGCTGCACCCAGCGTTGCTCGCCGCCGGCGGTGAACAGGCCGACGGCGTCGCCGCGCTTGAGCGCGATGTAGGACACGACGAGGGTCGCGTCCAGGGCGCGATCGAAGTGCGACAGCCCGCCCTCGTGCGCGAGCATGCGCCGGCCGGTGTCGACGACCATCAGGAGCTGCTGGTTCTTCTCGTCCTGGTACTCGCGCGAAATGAGCTTCCGCGCGCGCGCCGTCGCCTTCCAGTCGATCTGGCGCATCGAGTCGCCGACGCGGTATTCGCGCATCTGGTGGAAGTCGGTGCCTTCGCCGCGACGGCGCTTGATGTGCGCGCCCACCAGCCGCGACGCCTGTTCGGCGCTGAACAGCGCGAATCCGGCGAGCGGCGCGAAGTTCGGGAACACGCGCACGTCCTGCGGCGCGCCGACGACGCGCGACTGTCGCCACAGCCGCAGCGG
>JBGAFR010000076.1:0-16676 GCA_044227145.1 Lysobacteraceae bacterium | reverse complement strand
CAGGCCCGCGAGATCGCCGACCTGGCGTACTTCGAGGACCTCGTCCACGGCGTCGAAACGCACCGCGAGACGCTCAACGCCGCGCTCGCGCCGCACCTCGACCGCGGGATCGACGAGGTCGACCCGATCGAACGCGCCGCACTGCGCATCGCCGCCTACGAATTCGCGCACCGCCAGGACGTGCCGTACCGCGTCGTCATCAACGAGGCGCTGGAGTCGGTGAAGCGCTTCGGCTCCGAGCACGGCCACACCTACGTCAACGGCGTGCTGGATCGCCTCGCCGCGGACCTGCGTGGCGTCGAGGTGAAAGCGGCGCGCAGCTGATCCGGCCGTGCGTTCGCGCCTTTCCCGCGCATCCATCCCGCTGCTGTCGGCGGGGTTGGCGCTGATGGCGGGATGCACGGGGCTGCAGCAGCGCGCGCTGGAGCGGAGCGTCGAGCGTGGACGCGCCCGCGCCCTCCATGCGATCGACGTGCCCAAGTGCGAACGTGAAGGCGGACACGTGCAAGGCGTCGGCATGTTCGGGACGCCGGACTGCGTCAAGCCGTTCGCGGATGCGGGGAAGACCTGCCTTGACGCCTCGGAGTGCCTCGGGGCGTGCGTCGCGTCGCAGGAGGCCAAGGTCGGCGATCGCGTGGCCGGTACCTGCCAGGCGGACACCGCGTCGCTTTTCGGTTGCCATGACTTCGTCGCGCAGGGCGTCGTCGTCGCGGGCATGTGCGTGGATTGAAGGCGATGACCGAATTCGACCTCATCGCCCGCATCCGCGCCCGCGCCGCGTCTCGCCACGATGTGGTGCTCGGCATCGGCGACGACGCGGCGATCCTGCGCCTGCCGCCCGGCCGCGACCTCGTCGTCGCGATGGACACGCTCAACGCCGGCGTGCATTTCCCGGGCGACACCGCGCCGGCCGACATCGGCTGGAAGGCGCTGGCGGTGAATCTCTCCGACCTCGCGGCGATGGCCGCGACGCCGGCGTGGTGCACGCTGTCGCTGTCGCTGCCGGACTCCGATGCGGCGTGGGTCGATGGCTTCCTCGATGGCTTCCTCGACCTCGCCGCACGGCACGACGTCGCGCTCGTCGGCGGCGACACCACGCGTGGGCCGCTGTCGGTGTGCGTGACGGTGCACGGCTTCGTCGAACCGCGTGGCGCGTTGCGTCGCGGCGATGCGCGCGTCGGCGATGACGTGTGGGTCACGGGCACGCTCGGCGATGCCGCCGCCGCACTGCGGCAGTGGCAGGCCGGCGCCGCGATCGATCCGCCGCTGCGCGCACGCCTCGACCGGCCGACGCCGCGCGTCGCGGTCGGGCGCGCGCTGGTGGGCATCGCGCATGCCTGCATCGACGTCTCCGACGGCCTGCTCGCCGATCTCGCGCACGTCTGTCGCGCCAGCCGCGTCGGCGCCCGCGTGGACGTGGACGCGTTGCCGGCGTCCGATGCGCTGCGTGCCGCGTTCGATGGCGACACGCTGCGCGCGCTGCAGGCGGCCGGCGGCGACGACTACGAACTGTGTTTCACCGCGCCGAAGGCCGCGCGCCTCGCCGTGCAGGCCGCGATGGACGCCTGCGATGTCGCCGCGACGCGGATCGGGCGGATCGTCGCCGCGGACGCGGGGCACATCGTCGTCCGCGATGCCGCGGGTGCCGAATGGTCGCCGCCGGCTCGCGGCTACGATCATTTCGATGGCGCCGCTCTCCGCGCGGATGCGACTGGTTGAACAAGCTGATCAAGCGGGCTGATCGAGCGAGCTAACCGAGCGGGCTAACCGAGCGGGCTAACCGAGCGGGCTAACCGAGCGGGCTAACCGAGCGGGCTAACCGAGCGGGCTAACCGAGCGGGCTAACCGAGCGGGCCGGGCCGATGGCCCGGCCGCTGACGCGTCATCGGGTCACGGCGGCCCGTCGAAGAGCGCGAGAAGCTCGTTGGCGAACAGGGTCGCCCGGTCGTCGCGGAACGTGCGGAAATCCTGCGCTTCCGCGCTGCCGGGGAGGTACGGCACGAAGAAGCCGGGTTTCGTCAGGCTGCCCGAATTGCTCCAGGTCATCACGTACGCCATCCGGTTGAGCGACGGACCAGAGAGGCCGCGCATGCTGGTCAACCATTGTGCGTACCAGAAATCCTGGTCGAGGTTGTGCTGCAGGCCGTCCTTGAATCCGGTTTCAGACAGAGCGGGAATCTTGCGGTGTGCGGTCGCGGTTTCCGCGATGATCCGGATCCCGTTGGCGACGTTCATCAGCCGCGTTTCGTCGTCGATACCCGCGAAATAGCCGTCGCCGGCCATGACGTCGACCCATGCGTCGCCGGGATAGTTCTCGAGATAGGCGCGATTCGGATCGCAACCGTCGCAGGCGAGGGCGTTGAGGCTCGGCGCATAGACGTACAACACCTGATGGATGCCGCGCTGATCGCGCAGGTAGGTGACGGTCTGCTGCCACAGCGCGTTGTATTCCTCGGGAGAATTGTTCGCCACCTGGTACCAGCGGCCGCGTCCGTCCTCGCCCTGATTCATCTCGTGCCACGGGCGGAACAGGACGGGAATCGGCGTGCGGACGCCGTTCTGGTAGAACCAGGCTTCGTTCGCCAGGAAGTCCGCGAAGACATCCATCCAGCGCTTCCATGTCAGGTAGTGGCGTCCCTGCTCGCCCTGCAGATTCGGCGACAGGACGGTGTCGATCAGATGGCTGCAGTCCGGGCAATTGCGATCGTCCGTGCCGGTTTCCGGATTCGTCATCGGCCAGTGGATGGTGATGATCTCGCCGCGGGCGTGGGCGGCGCGTATTTCCTCACCCAGCATCTGGATGCCCTTCGGATCGGCGTTGTTTGCGGCATCGAACAGCCAGTTGACGTTGTAGCCGCTGACGCCCGCATCGACGCCGGCGATTTTGAAGAGATCCGAATCGGGGACGATGCCGTTTCCGTCCGGCTTGTCGTCCCAGCCGACCCCGCCGTGATGATCGCCCTGCATGCCGAAGGCGAATCCTTCGCGATAAGCGAGCATCGCCAGATGCACATGCAGGCGACGCGTCTCCGCGGTGGCGGCTGCATCGATGGGGCTGGCCACATTGATCAATTCCGCCGGCAGCGGTTGCGACGTGATCCTCGACTTTTCCGCCGGGATCGATCGCGCTTGAACTTCGACCCGCGTTTCGCTCCGTCCCGGGAACGTTTGACCGACCCGCGCGGCCGTCACGTTCAGGCTCAACCACAAGGCGGCGAACGTTCCGAAGCCGGCAAGGAAGTACGGCAGTCGCGGGTGGAAGGTCATGGCATTTCCTCGTCCTGGTGTTGATCTTCAGGGCGGATTCGCCCCGTCCGTGTTGCCGCAACGGTGGCCGGCATGCGCGCAGACCGGATCGGCGTTTGGCCGTTTGTCGGGGCGGTAACGCATGCCGATCGCAGGCGTTGACGTGCGTCCGCGGCGATCTCGGCACGAAGCGCCGCCGGGCGGACGAACGGCATCGTCGGGAGGACCGCCGGCTTTTCCTTCCGGCATGCGCGTGCGAACGACGCTATGCGAGCGCTTCGCGCACCCGCTCGCGCAGCGTCGGCACCACTTCGGCCTCGAACCACGGATTCGCCTTGAACCAGCCGATGTTGCGCGGGCTGGGATGCGGCATCGGCAGATGCGCCGGCGCGTATTCGCGCCACGCGCGTACGGTCTCGGTGAGCGTGGCCTTGCGCCGGTCGCCGAGGAAATACGCATGGGCGTACTGGCCGAAGAGCAGCGTCAGCCGGACGCTTTTCAGCTGCGGCAGCAGCCGCGGGTGCCAGGTCGCGCGGCATTCCGGGCGCGGTGGCGCATCGCCGCTGCCCTGTTTGCCGGGATAGCAGAAGCCCATCGGCACGATCGCGATGGCCGCCTCGTCGTAGAACTGCTCGGGCGTCATCCCGAGCCATTCGCGCAGACGCTTGCCGCTGGCGTCGTTCCACGGAATGCCGGTGGCGTGCACCTTCGTGCCCGGCGCCTGGCCGACGATCAGCAGGCGCGCGGTCGCGCTGGCCCGCACTACCGGCCGCGGACCGAGCGGCAGATGCGCCTCGCACAGGGTGCAGGCGCGGATCTCGCGCAGCAGCGGTGCGAGGGGCCGGCTCACGGCGGCAGCAGCTTGCCCGGGTTGAGGATGCCGTCGGGGTCGAACGTCGCCTTGATCGCGCGCATCAGCGCCAGCGTCGGCGCATCCACGGCCTGCGGCATGAAGTCGCGTTTGGCCAGGCCGATGCCGTGTTCGCCGGACAGCGTGCCGCCGAGCGAGAGCGTCAGCGTGAACACTTCTGCCATCGCGGCCTGCGCGCGCGCCGATTGCGAGGCGTCCGCCGGGTCGTACATCAGGTTGACGTGCAGGTTGCCGTTGCCGGCATGGCCGAAGCAGACGATCGGCAGCGCATGCGTGCGCGCGAGCGCGCGTACGCCAGCGACCAGCGCGGGGATGCGCGACACCGGCACCACCACGTCCTCGTTGATCTTGCCCGGCGCCAGCGCGCGCAGCGCCGGCGACAGCGCCTTGCGCGCGGCCCACAGGCGTTCGCGCGCGGCCTCGTCCGGCGCGAGATCGACGCCGAGGCAACCGTCGCCCACGGCGGCGGCCCGCAGTGCCTCCAGTGCCGCCGGGAGCGTCGCCGCATCGCCGTCGGCCTCGATCATCAGCAGCGCGCCGGCGTCGTCCTGCAGATCGGTCGTGCCCGCGTGCGTGCGCTGGTGCGCGCGGGCGAGTTCGAGCGCGCGATCGTCCATGAATTCCAGCATCGACGGCGTCGCCGGCTGCGCCATCAGCCGCGCCACCGCGGCCGCGGCGGCCTCGACATCGCGATAGGTCGCGCGCAACGCCGCACGCGCCGCCGGCAGCGGCGCCAGTTTGAGCGTGGCCTCGACGATCAGCGCCAGCGTGCCCTCGCTGCCGACCAGCAGCCGCTGCAGGTCGTAGCCGGTCGCGCCCTTGGTCGTGGCGCTGCCGCAGCGGATCAGCTCGCCGGCGCCGGTGACGGCGGTCAGCGCCAGCACGTTGTCGCGGCTGGCGCCGTACTTCACCGCGCGCGGGCCACCGGCGTTGCAGGCGAGATTGCCGCCGACGGTGGAGAAATCGGCGCTGGTCGGATCCGGCGGCCAGAACAGCCCGTGCGGCTTCAGTGCGCGCTGCAGATCGCCGTTGAGCACGCCGGGTTCGACGATGGCGCAGCGGTCGCCCGGCCGGATGTCGACGATGCGGGCCATGCGCTCGAACGACACCACCACGCCGCCTTCGACCGGCACCGACGCACCGGTGGTGTTGGTGCCGCGTCCGCGCGCGATCACCGGCACGCGCTGCGCGCGGCAGACGCGTACGAGTGCGACGACCTGGTCGACCGTCGTCGGCAGCGCCACCGCGTCCGGCATCGCCTGCCGCCGCGAGTTGTCGTAGCCGTAGGTCAGCCGCTCGCCGGGGTCCGTGCGTAGCCCGTCGCTGAGGAGGTCGGCGAGGGCGCGGAGGAGGTCGGCGTCGAGCGGCATGCCCGGATTATCGCGTGATCGCGAACGGCCGTGCGCCATCAGCGGGGCGGCGTTTCGTCCGGGGGCGCGGGCAGGGGCGGGGGCATGCGTCGCCCGACGGGCGGTGGCGGTGGCGGCGGCGGACGGCGCTGCCGCGTCACGAGGATCACGATCGCCACCACCGCCGGCACGAACAGCAGGACGGCCAGCAGGATGAGCCAGTGCATGATCGAAGACGCGCCCATGTCCGATTTCCTGGGTGAGACGAGGCGAGTATGCCGCCTCGATCGCTTCGATGCGCGCAGCGTGCCGCTACGGCTGCTGCCGCCAGGCTCGCCGCACGGCGAGGTGCTTCCGGATCTCCGCCCACTGCAGCGCCGCGAGCGTGAGCGGGACCACCGCCCACTTCAGTTCCGACCACAGCACGGTCAGGCCGCGCGCGCTGAAGAACCCCGCGCCGATCGGCGACACCGCGATCGGTCGCCACGGTGCGAAGAACCGCGCGTGCGACCAAGGCCACAGCAGGGCGACGCCGAGGCCGCCGTTGGTCAGCGCATCCAGCAGCGGATGCGAGAGCGTGCACAGCGCGACGAAGACGAACGCGCGCCATCGACCGCTGCGCAGCCACGGCGCGCAGGCTGCCGCGAGCAGGCCCAGCGCGAGCGCGAAGACGATGGAATGCGTGGCCCCGCGATGCCCGAACTGGTCCGCGTAGGCGATGCCGAGCCGGAACGCCACGGTGTCGAAGTCGGGCGCCATGGCCGCGACGACGCTGGCGGCGACCAATCGCGGCGGCAATGCCTTGCGCCCGAGCGCGAGCCCGGCCGCGAGCGGCACGATGGCATGGGTGAAGATCGTCGGCACGGTGCGGTCAGACGTCGTCGGCGCGGAACGCGTCGCGCAGCCAGTCGAAGGCCGGCGCCGCGGCATCGCCGCTGGCGTCGATCACGTCGAACCGGCAGGGCGCGCGGGCGAATTCGCGGTGTGCGGCGAGGAACTGCTCGGCGGCGAGCACGATCCGCCGGCACTTGCGCGCGTCCACCGACGCCGCGCCGCCGCCGAAACGGGCGTCGCGGCGGTAGCGCACTTCGATGAAGACGACGATGTCGCCGTCGCGCATCACCAGATCGAGTTCGCCGCCGCGGGCGTTGGCATTGGCGGCGACCGGCGCGAGCCCGCGTTCGCGCAGGAAGGCAGCGGCCAGCGCTTCGATGCGCGCGCCCTGCGCGCGGGTCGAGTCTTTCGCCGGATCAGCCGCCACGCTGGCCCAGCGCCACGATCTCGCCGCCGGCGAAGCTCGACCAGGCCGGCACGCGCACCACGTTGCCGAAACCGTCCAGGCGCAGCTGGCCGGTGGCACCGGGCACCGCGCGGTCGGCGTGGTGGGCGATGGCGTCCAGGTAGGCGGTGAGCAGCCAGGCGTCGTAGCCGAAGGCGAACAGCTTCGCTGCCGGGCCGCGTGCGGAATTGAGGGCCGCGCCGGTGCTGTCCGCCGGCGGCAGGCCAGGCAGGCCCTGCACGGTCCACGTCTCGCCGGGGAACACGATGCCGTCCAGCGCGCGGTCCTGGTCCGATTTTCCGGTGCCCGAGAGCAGTTGGGACGTCGCCACCCGCGGCTTGTCGCCGAAGCCGGCGAGCGTCAGCTGCGGCGCCACCGCGCGCGCCTGAGTGCCCTTGAGCGCGAGGAACACCGCGTCGACGCCGCCGTCCTTCTGCGCGGCGGCCTGCAGCGCCGCGGTGCCGTCGGCGGGTTTGTCGGCGATGGTCAGGGTTTCGACGACGGTGCCGCCGCGGCTGTTCCACTGCTCGCGGAAGGCGGCGGCGCTGCGGCGCAGGCCGTCGTCGCTGCCGACCAGCACCAGCACCCGGCGCACATTGCGCGACAGCAGATATTCGGCGGCGGCGATGCCGTCGTCCTCCGGCGCCAGCGCGAAGCTGGCGTTGCCGCTGGGCGGGGCCTCGGGGCCGCGGTTCAGCGCCAGCATCGGCACCTTGAGGTCGGCTTCCTTGAACAGCCCGGCCACCTGGTCGCGACCGAGCGGGCCCAGCACGAAGTCGGCGCCGTCCTCGACGGCCTTGCGATACGCGGCGACCGCGCCGCCGGGGGTGCTGCCGGTGTCGTAGAACCCGACTTCCGGGCGCTGGCGGTGCTCGCCGTAGTAGCCGGCCAGCAGCCCGTCGCGCACCGGGACCGAGGCGGCGGCCATGTCGCCGGTGAGCGGCAGCAGCACCGCGAGCTTGCGCGGCGGGCGATAGCCGTCGCGGTCGGCCGGCGGACGGTCGGCGGCGTCGAAACGCCAGCCGCCTTCGCGGTCGAACGGCCGCGGCAACGGCTGCCCGCGGCGGATCAGCTCGCGCCCGGCGAAGTTGTAGAGCGGGTCGCCCTCGGCCATGCGCGAGGCCTCGGTCGCGAGGGTCGCGTTGTCCAGGCCGGAGAGCAGGCGTTCGATCTCGCGCGCGGCGTCGGCGCGGGCCTGGCCGCCCATCGACGCATGGTTCCGCGCCAGCGCGGAGGCCTGCACGATCGCCGGGTTGACGCGGTAGGTCCCGGGTTTGTCGGCCCTGGTCTGCGGGGGCACGCAGGCGGTGAGGCCCAGCCCCATCAGCCCGGCGCACAGCCAGACCAGTCCCTTCCTCTTCATCGACATCGGCGCAACCCCGTGGCGGAATCGTTAGGATTCTACCCGCCCACGACGAAGCCGAGCGAGCCGAACCCGATGTCTTCCCCCGCCGCCGCCGGCATCCTGCACGTGGTCGCCACGCCGATCGGCAACCTCGCCGACCTCTCGCCGCGGGCGCTGTCGACGCTCAGGGGCGTCGCCGCGATCTGCGCCGAGGACACCCGCCACACCCGGCAACTGCTGGCCTACCACGGCGTCGAGCAGTCCCTCGTCGCGCTGCACGAGCACAACGAGGCCGGCGTCGCGGAACGTCTGGTCGCCCGCCTGCTGGCCGGAGAATCGCTGGCGCTGGTGTCCGACGCCGGCACGCCGCTGGTCAGCGACCCGGGCTTCCGGCTGGTCGCCGCCGCTCGCGCCGCCGGCGTGAAGGTCAGCCCGGTGCCCGGCCCGAGCGCGCTGATCGCCGCGTTGAGCGTCGCCGGCCTGCCCAGCGACCGGTTCGCCTTCGAGGGCTTCCTGCCCGCCAAGGCCGGCGCCCGCCGCGAGCGCCTGTCCCGGCTGGCCGGCGAGCCCCGCACGCTGATCTTCTACGAGGCTTCGCACCGGATCGAGGAGACCCTCGCCGACGCCGTCGTCGCGTTCGGCGCCGATCGCCCCGCTGCCGTCGCCCGCGAGCTGACCAAACTCTTCGAGACCGTCCTCGACGGCACGCTGGCCGATCTGCACGCCCGCGTCGCCGCCGACGCCGACCAGCGCAAGGGCGAGTTCGTGCTGCTGGTGCAGGGCGTCGCCGACGAGGAAGCGACGAAGGTGGCCGAAGGCCGGCGCGTCTACGCGAAGCTCGCGGAGCACCTGCCGCCGTCGACGGCGGCGAAGCTCGCCGCCGAACTCACCGGGGCGTCGCGGAAGGCGCTGTACGGGGGCTGAGGGCGAGGCGCTCAGGCCTGTTCGGCCATGAATTCGTCGTACGCCCGCACGGCTTCGGCGGCATACATCAGCGTCGGGCCGCCGCCCATGTAGGTGCAGACCGCCAGCGTTTCCATCAGCTGCTCGCGGGTCGCGCCGAGGCGGATCAGCGCCTTGACGTGGAAGCCGATGCAGGCGTCGCAGCGCGAGGACACGCCGATCGCCAGCGCGATGAGTTCCTTGTGGACGGCATCGATGGCGCCGTCCTTCAGCGCGGCCTGGGCCATCGCGCTGAAGCCTTTCATCGTGTCCGGCACCTCGCTGCGCATCGCGGCGAGGGCCCTGGACACGTCGCCGGTGATGCGGACGAACGATTTCCCGGACATGTGCGGTCTCCGTGTGTGAGGAGCGCACTCTGGCAGGGCGGCGGCGTTGCCGACTTGCGCGGGATCAACCCGGCGGTGCGGGGACTTCGTCCGCGCCGGCCATCACCACGCGGTTCCGGCCCTCGGCCTTCGCCTGGTACAGCGCGCGATCGGCGCGCACCAGGACCTGGTCGAAGTCGGTGTCGTCCGGGCGCAGGCAGGCGATGCCGACCGAGGCGGTGGGCGCGATCGTCTCGTCGCCCACCCGCAGCGCCACCCGGGCGACGGCCTCGCGCAGACGTTCGGCGGCGGCGAACGCATGCGCGGGCGGGATGCCGCGCAGCAGCACCGCGAACTCCTCGCCGCCGTAGCGGCCGAGCAGGTCGCTGTCGCGGCAGACCGCGCGCATCGCCGCGGCGACCGCCTTCAGGACGTCGTCGCCGACCGCATGTCCGAAGCGGTCGTTGATGCGTTTGAAGTGGTCGACGTCGACCACCGCCACCGCGAGGGCGTGATCGGCGCCGCGCGCGCCCGCGACCGCGGCGTGACCGGCTTCGGTCAGGTGGCGACGGCTGTGGACCGAGGTCAGGAAATCGGTGGCGACGGCGTGCTCCAGTTCGCGCCCGCGATCGCGCAGTGCGGCCGCGTGCCTTCGCTGCTGCGCGTACAGCGCGATCGCCACGGCCAGCGTGCACACCGCCAGCACGCCGGCGATCAGGGTGTAGCGGAACCGGTTCTCGACGACCTCGGCCCGCAGTTGCGCGTTCTCTTCGGCGGCCCGGGCCGTCGCCAGCGCCGCCTCGCTCTGCGCATAGCGCAGCCGCTCCTCGAAGTCGGCCGCGGACGAGTCCCGCTCGATGCGCGCCACTTCGTCGTTGAGCGTGGTCAGTCGCGATACCGACTGCGGCAGTTGTGCGGCGTGTACCCCGGCCAGCTGCAGGTCGACGATCTGGCGAACCGCGCGCAGTTCGTCGCGATACAGGTGCAGCGCGGCGAACGCGTCGCGCGCCTGCGCGTAGGCGTCGTACGCGGCCTCGCGCCGCCCGCGCATCCGCTGCGCGTGGCCGATGGTCTCGAGGCTGAGGCCGCGCAGTTGGGTGTTCCTGAGTTCGTCGCCGATCGCGCCGATCCGCTGGCCGCGGTCCTCGACCGTGTCGGCGTCGCCCAGCGCCTTCGCGGCGTTCGCCTGTTCGAGCAGGATTTCGGCACTCAGCTTGGGGTCCTCCAGCGCCGAAAGCAGCGGCTCGGCCTCGCCCAGCAGCGCCTGCGCTTCGCGCGCATGGCCGGTCCCGGAGGCCGCCTGCGCCATGTTGCGCAACAGGCGGATGCGCATTTCCGGCTCGGTGGCGGCGGGCGCATGCGCCAGGCCCTCGCTCGCGTAGCGGTAGGACTCGTCGAGCTTGCCCAGGCGCGCGCTGAGCGACGAATAGGCCAGCAGGACGTCCGCCTGCAGCGCGTCGTCGCCGGTCGGCCCCAGCCGCTGCCGGGCTTCTGTGATCAGTTTCGAGGCGCTGGCGAAGTCGCCCAGCCGCGACAGTGCGCGACCCAGCGCGATGCGCGCTCGGACCTGCAGGTAGACGCTGTTCGTCCGGTCGGCATGGTCCATCGCCGTGGAGCCGGCCATCCGCTGGCAGTGCCAGTCGGCGATCACCCGGCAGGCATTGGCCTGCGCCAGGGCCAGACGCGCGGCGCCGACATGGTCGCCCTTCGCGAGTGCCGCACGGGCGGCGGGCAGTTCGCGCAGGACCTCGTGCGGTGCGGTCAGCGCCTTGATCTCCAGCGGATGCCGCTGGTCGGGCGCGGAGGGCGGTGGCGGGGAGGCCTGCGGCGCCGCGGCGCCGGCGATCCCGGAAAGCGCGGCGCCAGAAAGCGCGAACAGCAGCCCGCAGAGCACGCCCCATGACCGGCGATGCACGACGATGCCTTTCGGGATGGCGCCGCAGCCTGCACTCATGCCGTTGCCTCGCTCCGGACAGGCTTGTCGCGCGAGAGTAGCGCAGGGACGGCAAGCCTGCGTGATCCGCCTTGATGTTCGGGCCCGCGTCGCGCTCGGCCAGTCCGTTGGCATGTGCGAGGGGGCATGCGAGGCCCATCACGAGGCGGCCTGCGGTGTTTCGCCGCGTGCCCGGATCGTCGTCCCGGCATGCGCCGCCGGGACGCCCGTGCGACAATCCGTCCCGGCAGAGCCGGCCAGACAGTCGCGTCGTCCCTTCGGGGGCGCCGAGGAAAGTCCGGGCTCCGCAGGGCACGGTGCCAGGTAACGCCTGGGCGGCGCGAGCCGACGGAAAGTGCAACAGAAAGATACCGCCCAAGACCGCGCGAGCGGGACGGCAAGGGTGAAATGGTGCGGTAAGAGCGCACCGCGAGTCCGGCAACGGACCGGCACGGCAAACCCCACCGGGAGCAAGGCCAAATAGGGAGACGATGTCGTGGCCCGCGACGTCTCCGGGTAGGCTGCTCGAGCGTATCGGTGACGATGCGCCTAGAGGAATGACTGTCCACGACAGAACCCGGCTTATCGGCCGGCTCTGCCGCTTTTTCCGTGCCATGCACGGAAAAAGCCCCCACGCTTCGAAAAGCGAAGCGTGGGCCCCGCCGTTTACTTCCAGACCCCCGCTCGCGCTGCGCGCGCGCCGCCCCCTGACTCAGGGGGCTGAGGGCATCCGTGTCGGTTGTCCGCGGTGGGGGCGTGCGGCCCTGTCTGGGGCGCCGGGCCGTCGTCCCGCGGCGCGGCCTTGGTGTTCGGGTGCCGATGGGGGGCTTTCCATGCCGACGACGCCCCCGGCCGGTGGGCCTGCACCGAAATGGTGCGCCGCACCGTCTCTCGGTCTGCTTCGAGAACCTCGATCGAGCACCCAGAGTCTCAAAATTTGAGACGAAACAGGGGCTTGTGGATAAACCTTGAACTGTTCTCTGAACATTGGCGCAAGTCCTTGACGCGCTTAGTGAATTCCGTCGCAGAAAGTTGTTGACAACCCTGTGTGCCACTCCTAATGTGGCGGCCTGTGGGAAAACCGGGTGAATCGTGGTTTTCCGTGTTGACCAAGCCCGCTTGAGACGGGCACGACCGGGCCGAGCGTTGTGTTCCAAGGTGAGACCGCCATCACGATCGACGACAAGGGCCGGCTGGCGATTCCCACCGCCTATCGGGACGTCATCGCGCAGGCCTGCGACGGCCGGCTGGTCATCACCTACAACCCCTTCGAGTCCGGCTCGCTGTACCTCTACCCCCGTCCGGTCTGGGAAAACGTCCGCGACCAGGTCAACGCCTTGCCGCGCACCAAGAGCGTCAGCCGCACCCTACAGCTGAAGCTGGTCGGCGCTGCCACCTTCGTCGAGCCCGACGGCAACGGCCGCATCGGCATCCCCGCCAGCCACCGCAGCGCCGTCGGCATCGACAAGCGCGCCGTGCTGCTGGGCATGGGCGACAAGTTCGAACTGTGGAGCGAGCAGGCGCACCACGCCCAGATCCGCATGACGCTGAGCGATGCGGACCTGGGCGAGGCGATGCTCGATCTGCAGCTGTGACCGCGGGTGGCGCGGGCGTGGCGCCCGCCCACCTCCCGGTGATGTTCGTGCAGGTCATGGACGGGCTGCGGGTTCGGGAGGAAGGAACGTATCTGGATGGCACCTTCGGGCGTGGCGGTCATGCCCGCGGGGTGCTCGAGCGTCTGGGTGACGGAGGCCGGCTGTTGCTGATGGACAAGGATCCCGAAGCGATCCGCGTCGCCGAACACACGTTCGGCGCGGACCCGCGCGTCGCCATCCGGCGCGGCAGCTTCGCCGCGCTCGGCGAGTGGGATCGCGTCCGCGACGGCCTCGACGGCGTGCTGCTCGACCTCGGCGTGTCCTCGCCGCAACTGGACGTCGCCGAACGCGGCTTCAGCTTCGGCAAGGACGGTCCGCTGGACATGCGCATGGACCCCGAATCGGGCGAAAGCGCCGCCGAATGGCTGGCGCGCGCCGACGAGCGCGAGATCGCCGATGTGCTGTGGACCTTCGGCGAGGAGAAGCAGAGCCGGCGCATCGCCCGCGCGATCGTCGCCCGCCGTGTCGACACGCCCCTGCTGCGCACCGCGCAGCTGGCCGACCTCATCGCCTCGGTCGTGCCGCGCGGCGCGCAGAAGATCCACCCGGCCACGCGCAGCTTCCAGGCGATCCGCATCTTCGTGAACCGCGAACTGGAAGACCTCGAGCGCGGCCTCGACGCCGCCGTCGCCGCGCTGAAGCCCGGTGGCCGCCTCGCCGTGATCAGCTTCCACTCGCTGGAAGACCGCATCGTCAAGCGGTTCATCGCCCGCCTCGCCAAGGCGCCGCCGGCCAACCGCCGCATGCCGGTGGAGGTCGCGTTCACCCCGACCCTGCGCATCGTCGGCGACGCGCTGAAGGCCGACGAGGCCGAGACCGCCGCCAATCCGCGCGCCCGCAGCGCGGTGCTGCGCGTGGCCGAAAAGCTGGGGGACGCCGCATGAACGTGCGCGTCGTCCTCGCGGTGCTGGCGCTGGCGAACGTGCTGACCGCGATCGGTGTGGTCGATGCGCGCCATCGCCACCGCCAGCTGTTCTTCGACCTGACCCGGCTGGAAAAGGCCCGCGACGCGCTCGACATCGAGTTCAGCCGGCTGCAGCTGGAGCAGGCGACCTGGGCGGAAAGCAACCGCATCGACAAGGTCGCGCGCGAACGCCTGGGCATGCGCACGCCGGAGCCGGCGGAAACGGTGGTGCTGCGCCCATGACCGCACGCGCCCCCATGGCCTGGATCGACGCCTTGCGCGCACGCCTGCGCGACGGCCTGCAGCGTCGCGGCGACCGCCGCGGCACGGCGCCGCGCGCCCGCGCCCGCTTCGACCTGCGCGGGCGGCTGCTGCTGGTCGGCGGCGCGCTCGGCGTGTGCGCGCTGGCGCTGGTCGGCCGCGCGGCCTACCTGCAGCTGATCAGCAACGAGTTCTATCGCAAGCAGGGCGACGAGCGCTTCATGCGCAAGGTGCCGATCGCGACCTCGCGCGGCATGATCACCGACCGCAACGGCGAGCCGCTGGCGGTGTCCACGCCCGTGGAATCGATCTGGGCCGTGCCGCAGGAAGCGCTCAAGGCACAGGGCCGGCTGCCGGCGCTGGCGGCCGCGCTCGGGATCGATGCCGAGGCCCTCAACGACCGCCTCATCCAGCGCAAGAACAAGGATTTCGTCTACCTCAAGCGCCGCATCGGCCCGGCGGAAGCGCGCCGGATCCTCGCTCTCGGCATCCCCGGGGTGTATTCCCAGCGCGAGTACCGCCGCTTCTACCCGCAGGGCGAGGCGATCGCGCACGTGCTCGGCTTCACCGGCATCGACGACCACGGCCAGGAAGGGCTGGAGTACGCCTTCGACCGCACGCTGTCCGGTCACCCGGGGCTCAAGCGCGTGATCCGCGACCTGCACGGCCGCACGGTGGAAGAAGTCGATCTCCTGCGCCCGGCCGAACCGGGCCAGAACCTCACCCTCACCATCGACCGCCGCATCCAGTTCCTCGCCTACCGCGAGCTGAAGCAGGCGCTCGCCGACACCCATGCGGTCAGCGGCTCGGCGGTGGTGCTGGACGTGGCCACGGGCGAAGTGCTGGCGATGGCCAACCTGCCGTCGTTCAACCCGAACGCGATCGGCGCCGCGCCGCGCGACGCGCACCGCAACCGCGCGGTGACCGACGTGATCGAGCCGGGTTCGACGATGAAGCCGCTGACCGTGGCCGCGGCGCTGGAAGCCGGGGTGATCACGCCGAACACCGTGTTCGACACGAATCCGGGCTGGATCCCGAACGGCCGCTGGAAGACGACCGACACGTCCAACCACGGCGTGCTCGACGTCACCGGCATCATCCGCAAGAGCTCGAACGTGGGCTCCGCGAAGATCGCGATGCGCCTGACCAAGGAGCAGATGTACGACTTCTACAGCCGCTTCGGCTACGGCCACGTCCCGGGCAGCGGTTTTCCCGGCGAAAGCCCGGGCAACCTGCCGAAGCCGGACAGCTGGAGCGGCACCACCAAGCAGACGATGTCCTACGGCTACGGCGTGAGCGTGACTCCGCTGCAGATCGCGCGCGCCTATGCCGCGATCGGCAACGGCGGGCGTTCGGTGGTGCCGACCTTCGTCAAGGGCCAGACCGGCGAGAGCGAACAGATCCTCGATCCGAAGATCGCGTCCGAAGTGCTGCGCATGATGCAGACCGTCACCGAGCCGGGCGGTACCGCCACTCAGGCGGCGATCCTCGGCTACCACGTCGCCGGCAAGACCGGTACCGCGTGGATCTCGATGAACGGCGGCTACTCGCGGCGCTACAACGCGTTCTTCGCGGGGCTGGTGCCGGTCGATCGCCCGCGCTTCGCGATGGTCGTCGTGCTCAAGGACCCCGAGCCGACGATCGGCTACACCGGTGGCCTCGTCTCCGCGCCGGTGTTCCGCAACGTGATGGAAGGGGCGCTGCGGCTGATGGACGTGCCGCCGGACGACATCGATACCTGGCTGGCTGCGCAAGCCTCCGCGGACGCGAAACGCACGCGCGCCGCGAGCCGGCCCGCCGCCGCGCCGGTGCCGCCTGTGGTCGCACCGCCTGCAGTGGCGCCGCGACCGGTGTCCGCCGCCGTGGCGATGCCGCCGGCGCTCGATGCGCTGCCATCGGCGGGAGGCGCGCGATGAACCGCATGCCGCTGGCGACGCTGCTGCCGGACGTGCCGGCGATTCCCGCGGGCCTCGAAATTTCGGGGCTGGTGCAGGACAGCCGCACCGTGGGGCCGGGCGATGCGTTCGTCGCGATCGAGGGCTTCGGCGCGCACGGGCTCAATTTCATCGCCCAGGCCGAACGGGCCGGCGCCGCGGTCGTGCTGTTCGAACCGCCGATGCCGGATGCGTTCGCCGCCGCCGCGGACGTCGCCGGCATCCCGGTACTGGCCGTGCCGTCGCTGCGCGCGCGGCTGGGCGCGCTCGCCGACCGCTTCCACGAGGCGCCGTCGCAGGCAATGACCGTCGTCGGCGTCACCGGCACCAACGGCAAGACCTCGACCGTGCAGTTGATCGCGCAGGCATGGACGCTGCAGGGCCGCACCGCCGGCACCATCGGCACTCTCGGCGCCGGCCTGTACGGCCGCGTCGAACCCACCGGCTTCACCACGCCGCTGGTGCTGCAGACCCACGCGCTGCTCGCCGGACTGCGCGATGCCGGTGCGGATGCGGTAGCGATGGAAGTCAGTTCGCACGCGCTCGACCAGGGGCGCGTCGACGGCGTGCGCTTCGCGGTCGCCGTGTTCACCAATCTCACCCGCGATCATCTCGACTACCACGGCACGAT
>JBGAFR010000075.1:0-16983 GCA_044227145.1 Lysobacteraceae bacterium | reverse complement strand
CTGCTCTACCTGCGCCATCACGGCCTGCGCGCCAGCCTTTACCTGCTGGAACGCGGCAAGTCCGTCGGCACGGTGCTGGCGGCGTGCCCGGAAGCGTCGCCCTCGGGCGCGACCGCGCGTGGCCTGCTCGCCTTCGGCACTTTCGACGGCAGCGACGCCCGCGCCGTGGCCGCGCATCCGACATCCGCCGGGAACGGCACCTGGCAGGTCTGGTCGGCCGCGGTGCCCACGCGTCACGGGACCCGTGCGCCGGAGATCCGCAGCGACACCATCCGCGTCGGCGAAGGCTGGAAAGTGCACGGGCTGTGCCTGATGCCCGGTTCCTGGACCGCCGCGCTGGTCGCGGTGTCGCCGGACAAACGCCGGCTGTGCGCGATCGGCGCCTCCAGCGTCGAAGTGCTCTACGCCAGCGAGGCGCCGATTACCACGGTCAGCACCAGCGTCGACGGCACGCTGATCGCGCTGGTCACCGAACGGCGCACGCTGGTGGTGCTGCATCCCGACGGCAACGACGACGCCCGCGTGCCCGACAGCGGGCAGGGCATGCGATGACCGCGCCCGAATCCTTGGCTATGGCGACCGTGCGACAGCCGGTCTGGGCCGGCGTGCAGCCCGTCTCCGGGCTGTGGCTGGAGGCGGCGCGTCTGTCGCCGGCGACCCGCGTGGCGCGACTGCTCGATCTCTGGCGCCCCGGCGCCCGGGCGCTGCGCTTTCCCGACGGCGATCTGTTGCGCTACGCGTCGGCGGTACCTGCCGATTGCGCCGGGCTGGCAGGCGAAGCGCTGTGCGAGATCACGCCGGGCGTGCTCGCCGGCGCGCCGCTGACAGCGCAGGAGCGCAGCGAGGCTGCGGATGCGGACCTGCTGCTGGTGCGGGGCGCGCATGTGCGCGCGTTGCGCACGGCGGACGCGCAGGTGCTCGACCTTGCGCCCTGGCTGGCGCTGGACGACTACCCGCTGCACGACACCTTCGACTGCACGCCGCCGCCGGTGTTGCCGGACATCGCGCGACTGAAAGGCCGCAGCCTGCGCGAGGCGCTCGGCGACAAGGCACCGGCCCCGAGCACGGAGCGCGCGAAGTTCCTCCAGGCAATTGTGGAGCGCGAACGCCGACGCCCGACGTCCGGCAAGGGCGGCCCTGCGGCCACCGGATCCGGCTGGCTGCCCGGCCTGCTGGGCTGGCTGGCGGGCGTCGGCACTGGCGGCACCGACGGCACGGGCGCGGCATCCACCGGCAGAGACCTCGCCTCGCGGCGCGCCCCGGTGAAGCCCTCGGCCTGGCGCACGGCGCTTACCCGGCTCGCCCTCGCCACGAAGGTCTCGTCGCTGCTCGGCTGGCGACAGGCGGCATACCTGCGCCGGCTGATGGCGATGTTCGACGACGGCGATCTGGACGAGGCGCTGCGCAACGCGCTCCCGCTGGACGGCGATCTCCGCGAAGCGCTCGGGCAATCGTTCGGCACGCCGGGCCGGCGCGATCGCCTGCAGTTGGGACAGCGCGGCGGCGGTCACGTGAGTCTGCATTTCGGCGATGACGCCGAAACGCACCTGCGCAAGCTGTACCGACAGGCGTTCGAACGCCTCGACCGGCAAGGCCGGATCGACGAGGCCGCGTTCGTGCTCGGCGAACTGCTCAATGCCCGCCAGGAGTGCGTCGACTATCTCGAGCGATACGGCCGGGCGGCCCAGGCCGCCGATCTGGCGCTGGGCTGGGACCTGCCGTCCGCGACGATCGTGCGCCTGCTGCTGCTCGCCGACGACTGGGAGCGGGCGCTGATGGTGGCGCGCCGCGACCGCGCGTTCGCCGCGGTCGTTCCCGCGCTGGAGCGTTCGCACCCGGGCGTGGCGATGAAGCTGCGCGTGGTCTGGGCGGAAGACCTGGCCGATCGCGGCGACTGGCTGGGCGCGGTCGACGCGATCTGGCCGGTGGCACACGCGCGGCATCTGGCCGCGGCCTGGCTGCAGATCGCCGAACGCGGCGACGACCTGCTGTCGGTGCGCGCGCTGGTGCGGCGCGCCGAACTGCTGGAAGACACGCTGGAGGCGCAGGGCCCGAGGATCGAAGCACTGATCGACGGCGTCTCCGTCGCGGCCGGCGACCCGCCGGATCCCGAGCGCGATGCCGCCGCGCGCCGCGCCCTGGTCGAGGCGCTGCTCGCCGCGAATACGCGCAACCCGACGCTGGCACGAATGGCGGCCGCGTTACTGCCGCCGCTGGCAGCCGATGCGGTCGACGGTCGCCACCGGCTCGGCAAGAAGGATTTCGATCGACTGCTGGCGCTGGCCGACGACCCGTTCCTCAAGGCCGATGTGCCCGCCCTTCCCGGTGGCGTCAAGACGCCGGCACGGGTTCCGGTCTGGCAGCGCGCGCAGCCGCTGGCCTGCGCCCCGCCATCGGCGGGGCTGATGCCGGTGCTGGACGTCGGCGTGCTCGGGGACGGCCGCTATCTGCTCGCCCTCGGCGACGCGGGCGTGGTGGTCTGCGATCGTCGCGGACGCATCCGCCAGCGGTTCACCGCACCGGCGACCCGGGTCGTCGTCGCCGACGGCGGCGGGATCGCGCTGGCGGTGGCGCAGCGCGAATCGGTCTCGCGGATCACCCGCCTCGACCTCGTGCGCCGCATCGAGACCGATCTCGGTGCGATGCGCATCGATACCCACGCCGCGACCTTCGACGGCGTCGCCTGGAGCGTGTTCGCCGACGGCCGCATCCTGGTGATCGACACGACGAAATCGCTGCGCGACGTACTCTGGCACGTCGGCGACCTGCCCGGCCCGCTGCTCGCCGCGCGGTTCGGCCGGACGCAGGAGCTGTATCTGTTCGACACGCCACGCGGTGCGGAATGCTGGATGTACGAGATGCCCTCGCGCCGGCTGCGGCATCGCGAGACGGCCAAGCTGGCCGAGGGCATGCCGCTGTCGCTGCGCGTGCCGGCGCAGGTGTTGCAGCCGGAGCGCATCGTCCCGGGTACGGATCGCGTCCACGTGGCGTGGCGTGCGCACGGGCATGCGGCCTCGATCGACCAGCCCGCGGCCGGCACCACGTCGGAATCGTTCGAAGGGCTGCTGTTCCGCAGCGTCGAATCGGGCGTGCTGCTGGGCGTGCGCGACGGCGACGGGATCCGCTTCACGCTGTGCCGACTGCACAGCGGCAGTGTCGCCGCCGAGGTGCGCTGGGCGGCAGCGGCAATGCCGGTCGTGCGCGAATCCGACGAGCACCTGCTGCTGTGCGATGCCGACGGGCGCGTACTGCACCTGTCGCTGGCGGACGGCGAGCTCGTCGCGTTCTCGCTGTGTTGAGCGCGGGCGGCCGCGCCCGGCGTCACCAGACGTTCGGCGCGGCGCCGGTCTCCGGATCCTTCATCCGCACCACGCAGAAGCGCTGGCCGGTCGGCGCTTCCATCACCACCCAGGTGTGGACGGCCGAGACGCGCTTCGCGCCGAGGGCTTCGAGGCGCGCGACCTCGGCCTCGATGTCGTCGGTCTCGATGTCCAGGTGCACGCGCGAGTCGTGCGCCACCTTCTGCACTTCGACGTGCAGGCCGCCGGGCGCGTCGTCGAGCTTGACGTAGGTCTCCGACTCCTCCGGCGGCAGCGTGCCGATCGGCCAGCCCAGCGCGTCGCTCCAGAAGCGCGCGGCGGCATCGAGATCGTCGGTCCTGCAGTCGATGATGAAGCCGGCAAGGCGGCTGCGGTGGGTCATGGCGAAGCGCCTTCGGCAGCGAGGAGGGTCAGCGCGAGCGGCGGCGGGCCGGCGGGGGCGCGTCCTTGTCCTTGATCGCGTCGAGCCGCGCCTCTTCTTCGAGTTTCTTGCGGCGGACCTGTTCGAGTTCGTGTTCCTCGACGATCCTGCGCTGCAGTGCCTGCGCCAGCAGCGCGCGATAGACCGGATGGATGCCGGCATGACCCATCGCCGTCCACAGCCATTCCTTCTCGGCGGTGTTGGCGAACACGGTGATGCGCTCGAAGTCCTTGAGCTCGGGCTCCTTCGGCGCCGCGACCACCGCGACGAACTCGCTGAAATCCATCCGCTGCCTCCCCGGTGGCGGCGCATGCCGCCACCTGCATTCGGGCAGGCCCGATCAGAGCGGCATGCTCAGACCGAATCCCACCACATCAGGAACTCGTGCCACAGGCGCTTGAAGAACCCGGCCTCGGCCACGCCGTCGATCGCCACCAGCGGCGCCTCGGCGACGACCTTGCCGTCCATCGTCACCTTCACGGTGCCGATGGCCTGGCCGCCCTTGATCGGCGCCACCAGGGTCTTGGGCACGTCCATCGTCGGCTTGAGGTCGCCGTAGCGGCCGCGCGGCACGCTGACCAGCAGCGGCTGCGCGACGCCGAGCTTGATCTCGTCCGCGGTGCCCTTCCATATCCTGTGGGTCGCGATCACCGCGTCCTTGTCGTACAGACGGTGGGTTTCGTAGAAGCGGAAGCCCCAGTTGAGCAGTGCCAGCGAATCGACCGCGCGCTCTTCCTCGCTGTTGGCGTGCATCACCACCGTGATCAGGCGCTGGTCGCCGCGCTTGGCCGAGGCCATCAGGCAGTAGCCGGCGGCGGAGTGGTGGCCGGTCTTGATGCCGTCGACCGATTCGTCGCGCCACAGCAGCAGGTTGCGGTTGCGCTGGGTGATCGGCCCGACGGTGTACTCGCGGACCTTGTTGTACGCGTACTGCTGTGGGAAATCGTGGATCAGCGCGCGGCCGAGCAGGGCCAGGTCGTGCGCGGTGGAATAGTGGTCCTTCGCCGACAGGCCGGTGGCGTTGGCGAAGTGCGAGTGCTTCATGCCGATGCGCGCGGCGTACTCGTTCATCAGCGTCGCGAACGCCGCTTCGCTGCCGGCGATGTGCTCGGCCAGGGCGATCGCGGCGTCGTTGCCGGACTGCACCGCCATGCCCAGTTCCATGTCGACCAGCGGCGCGGACTTGTTCACCTCGAAGCCGCTGAAGCTGCCGTCGGTACCGGCGCCGCCCATGCGCCAGGCGTTTTCGCTCATCACCACCTTGTCGTCGGCCTTGATGCGGCCGGCCTTCAGCTCGGCGCCGACGACATAGGAGGTCATCACCTTGGTGATGCTGGCGGGTTCGAGCTGGTCGTCGTAGTGTTCGCCGGCGAGCACCTTGCCGGTGGCGTCGTCCATCACCAGCCAGGCGGTGGCGTGCGGCGGCTTCGGCGCGTCGGGGATCTGCAGCGGCGGTGGCGCCGGTTGCGCCGCGGGGGCCGGTGCAGGTGTCGGGGCCGCTCCCAGACCCGTCGCGAACACGGCGCCGGCCAGCGCCAGCCCCCGCATCCAGCCCGTCCCGTACCGCTGCCGCCAACCGCCCAACGTCTTCATCGAATCGTGTACTCCGGTGTTTCGCGGCCGTGCCGCGCGTGTGGTTCGAACCCGGCATTCTGACCGATGCCGCGCGCGATGCCGAGGAATCGCGTCACGCAGGAAGCGCTCGGAGACCGAGCATTCATCCGCCGGCCGGATGCGCGCTCAGTCGCGCACTCAGTCACGGACCATGCGCGCCGGTGCGAAACCCAGGTCGGCAGCGCGACGCGACAGGTCGGAGACCTGGTCGGCAGGCACCGGCCCCAGCCGCAGTCGCCACACCGGCCGTCCCTCGACCGAGGCCTCGTCGATCCGCGCAGGCCCGAGCCCGGCGGCGGCGAGGCGGTCGCGGGCGCGTTCGGCGTTCTCGCGGGTGCCGTAAGCCGCCAGTTGCAGCAGCACGCCGTCGGCCGGAGCCGAGGCCGGGAGCGGCGCGGTGGCGACCGGTGTCCCGGCCGGTGCGACGGCGCCCGGACTGGCGGGGACGCCGGTGGCGACGCGAATCCCGTTCTCGCGCATCCAGCGTTCGAATTCGTCCGCCGGCAGCGCGGGATCCGGCCGGGCATGCGCCGACGGTGTCGCGGGCTTCGCCGCATCGGCGACCGCCACTTCGCGGCGTCCGTCGGGATCGTCCGGCGTCAGCGCGCGCACTTCCACCCGGGCGGTGCCCTGCCGGATGAAGTCGAGCTTGGCGGCGGCGGCGTAGCTGAGATCGATGATCCGCGCCGAATGGAACGGGCCGCGGTCGTTCACCCGCACCACCACCGATTTGCCGTTGGCGAGGTTGGTCACGCGCACGTAGCTCGGCAGCGGCAGCGAGCGGTGCGCGGCGCTGAAGGCGTACATGTCGTAGACCTCGTGGTTCGAGGTCTTGCGGCCGTGGAATTTCTTCCCGTAGAACGAAGCCAGTCCTTCTTCGACGTAGCCGTCCGCCCGGCCGAGCACCTCGTAGCGCTTGCCGAGCACGGTGTAGTCGCGGTTGCCGATCCGCGACGGCGGCTCGGCCTTCACTTGGGGCTCGGGGATGGCGTCGACGTCCGGGATCGCATCCGGCGCGCTGTCGGCCACGCCGGGCGCGTACAGCCCGCCGGCGACGTAATCGCCGCGCTTGGACGGGTCTTCCTGGGCCGGGGCGTAGGGCGAACGCTTCGGACCGTCGGGCTGCGCCGGCGGCGGCACGCGTTCGGCCTGCGGTGGCGGGGCCTTCTTCGGCGCGGAACCGCAGCCCGCCAGCGCCGTCGCCAGCAGCACCGCCGTCGCGACGCGGATCATGGCGTCGCGCCCTCGCCCGTCGCGGCGCCACCCGCCGCACCGGCGCGGATCGCCTGCGCCAGCTGGTGCACGGCCAGCGCGTACATCGGCGAACGGTTGTAGCGGGTGATCACGAAGTAGTTGCGGTAGCCGATCCAGTATTCGCGGCCGGCATCACCGTCCAGGCCGACCACGGTCGCGCCCTGGGTGACGGGGTCGCTCGGCCGCGGTTCGCCGGCCATCGGCCGGTAGCCGCGCTTCGCGCCCGGCGTCGAGCGTGGCGCGCGCCACCACCGGGCCGTCGGCCTGCCAGCCATGCACCACGAAGTAGTTGGCGATCGAGGCGAACACGTCCGGGCGATGGGTCAGCAGGTCGCGGCGGCCATCGCGGTCGCCGTCCTTCGCCCACAGCCGGTAGCTGGAGGGCATGAACTGGCCCATGCCCATCGCCCCGGCGTAGCTGCCCTTGAGCGTGAGCAGGTCGAGCTGCGGTTCTTCCTTCGCCAGCGCGAACAGCTGGGCGAGCTCGCCGGCGAAGAACGGCGCGCGCTTGGGATGATCGAACGCCAGCGTGTACAGCGCGTCCAGCACCCGGTAACTGCCGGTGTTGCGGCCGTAGAACGTCTCCACGCCGATGATCGCGACGATGTACTCGGCCGGCACGCCGGTTTCGGCGGACACGCGGTCGAGCGCGGCGCGGTTGTCGCGGTAGAACGCGACCCCGCCGTCGATCCGCGCCTGGGTGAGGAATATCTGCCGGTAGTCGCGCCACGGCTTCACCGCCTCGGCCGGGCGGGTGATGGCGTCGATGATGCTCTGCTTGTACTCGGCCTGCGCCAGCGCGTCGCGGATGCGCTGCGGCTCGATGCCGTAGGTCGTCGCGGTGTAGTCGACGAACGCGGCGAGCTCCTGCGCCGCCGGCACTTCGGGCAGCAGGCGCGGCGCAGGCGACGGGACGGGCGCAGGCTCGGCCGGCGGCGCCACGACCGGCGGGGGCGGCGGGGACGGGGTGGCGCAGGCGGCCAGCGACACCACGGCCGCGACCACGCCCATGCGCAGCAAGCTACGGAAAATCAATGGCTTGCGCCTCTTTCGGGGGATCGACGGCGAGAGGGTAGCACGGGGCCTCGTGAGGCACGACCTGTCCGACCAGTTCTGACTTCGCCGGAGATTCACTGCGAGAACGCCTTGAAGAGGGCTCCGAGTGAGGTCGCGACGGTTGTGGGATGATCGGTGAGCAAGCCGATCACTGTGGCGGTCGCGTACATCGACAGACCGAGCAAAAGGCGGCGGCGTTCGTACAACCGGACGGCTTCCAGCCGCTGCTTGTCGTTCTTGAACGGCCCGAATGGGTTGTCGGGATGGGACATGGCGCGGGTTCCGGGGAGGTGGTGGGAACAGGCGGGTTTGATCACGTGTTCGACAGGTAGGAATTGTTCTGTCGCTCAAGTGAAAGCCGAGGTCGGCATGGAGACCATGCTGCAGTGATCGCCCCGATCGGGTCTGTTGACGCGCGTCAAAAAAGTGATGCCCGTTGGGGACCCTCTACCGAAACATGCAGATCCCTCACCTTCGGTTCGGGATGACATCCGGAGAGGGTCGGGCGAAATCCGCAAGGGTTCGTGGTGACTGCCACTGATGGACGAGAGGCCCGGGCGACGACCAATCCGGTCAGGACGGTTCGGCCGCAGGGGGTTCCAGCCGCAAACGAATGCACCCTCCTCGACGGGCGCAGGCGGCCCCCGCCGCCGTTGCAATTCCCCGGCGGACCCCCGACGCTTCCCGCCTGCCCGCCACCGCCCGCCTGCCCATGCCCCACGCCATCACCACCACCGAGCTGTTCCTGATCGCGATGACGATCATCTTCTCGGTGCCGTACCTGATCTGGCGCCTCGGTCGTACGGACTATTTCGCACCGCTGGTGGTGGTGCAGATCATCACCGGCATCCTGCTGGGCCCCGGCGTGCTGGGCGCCGCCTTCCCCGATTACTACGCCTTCGTGTTCACCAAGGACGTGATCCAGTCGCTCAACGGCGTCGCGTGGTGGGCGGTGATGGTGTTCGTGTGGCTGGCCGGCATCGAGCTGGACCTGGGCGAGGCCTGGAAACACCGGCGCGAGAGCGCGATCACCGCCGGCCTCGCGCTGGGCACGCCGCTGCTGGTGGGCAGCCTGGTCGCGGCGGGCATGCTCGGTTTCCCGGGCTGGCTGGGCGAGCAGGGCCATACCTGGCAGTTCGTGCTGGGCGTGGGCATGTCCTGCGCGGTCACCGCGCTGCCGATCCTGATCCTGCTGATGGAGAAGCTGGAGATCCTGCGCAGGCCGATCGGCCAACGCATCCTGCGCTACGCCAGCCTCGACGACGTGGCGATCTGGGGCGTGCTGGCGCTGGTGCTGATGGACTGGGAGCGGATCGGCCGGCAGGGCGCGTTCATCGCGATCTACGCGCTGGCCTGCGTGGGCTTCCGCAAGCTGATGGCGCGGCTGCCCGAGCGCGACCGCTGGTACGTGGCGCTGGTGTGGCTGGCGGCCTGCGCGTTCGGCGCCGACTGGTCGGGCCTGCACTTCATGGTGGGCGCGTTCCTCGCCGGCGTGGTCATGGACCACCACTGGTTCGACCGCGACCGCCTGGACACCCTGCGCCACAACGTGCTGCTGGTGATCATGCCGGTGTTCTTCCTGAGCACCGGCCTGCGCACCGGCTGGAGCATGGGCGGCGGCGCGGTGATCGCCGCCGCCGCAGCGCTGCTGGCCGCGCAGGCGATCGGGAAGCTGGCCGGGGTTCATGTCGCCGGCCGGATCCTCGGCTGGAAGCCCGGCGAGGCCACGGTCATCGGCTGGCTGCTGCAGACCAAGGCGCTGATCATGATCATTTTCGCGAACGTGCTGCTGGACAAGGCGATCATCACCAGCGCCACCTTCACCGCGCTGTTGCTGATGGCCGTCGCCAGCACCATGCTGACCGTGCCGATGACCGCCCCGCGCCTGCGCCGCATGCAGGCGCTGCTGGGGCGCGACGCCTGATCCCTTCACAGGACCCACCGGAGCCTTCCCGCATGACGCTTTCGTCCCGCCTGTCCACCGCCGCGCGCCTGCTGCTGCCGGTCCTCCTGTTCGCGCACGCGGCCGTCGCCTCCGCCGCGGAGCGGGTCCGCGTGCCGTCGCCGTGGGCCGCCGACCAGACCGTGGTCTACGAGGACGAGGCGCTGCAGCGCGATGCGGTCGGCGAGGGCGGCCCCTCGACACGCCGCGTCACCGACCGCACCGAGATCCGGGTCGACGCGGCCGGCCGCGACGGCATCGCGCTGGCCTGGACCACCCGCGACAGCCGGGTCGAAGCGGTCGACGGCGACCGGGTCATGGCCGACCTGCTCGCGCCGGTGCTCGCCAGCCTCGACGAGGTGCCGGTCACGATCGAACTCGACCGCGATGGACGCTATCGCCGCGTGCGCGACCTCGACGCCCTCACCGAGCGCGTCCGCGCCGCAATGCTGCCCGCCTTCCTCGCCAACCTCGAGCACTCGTTCGGCGGCGACGACAAGGTCGGCAAGTACGACCGCGATGTCGCCATCGACGCGGCACGCAAGGACCTGCAGGCGAACATGGACACGATCGTCAGCCGCGACAGCGTCGAGTCCGGCGCGGCGATGCAGCAGCGCCTGCTGTCGGCCTTCGTCGGCAAGACGCTCGTCGCCGGCCGCCGCTACACCGACCGCGCACCGATCCTCTCGCCGATCGAGGGCCATCCGCTGCCGGGCCTGCGCGAGTACACGCTGGAGATCGACCGCGAGGATCCGTCGCTGGCGCGCATCCGCTGGACCCATCGGCTCGACGGCGACGGCAACCCGGCCGCGCTGTGGTCGCTGGCGAAGGAACTCGGCGCCGAGGCCCTCGGCGAAGGACGCCCGCGCGACCTGGTGCTGGAAGAGACCGGCACGCTGCTGTTCCGGCGCGAGACCGGCGTGGTCGAACTGCTGGAAACCACCGATCGTTCGAAGTACGGCGCCGTGCACGACGAGGAAGGGCGCCATCGCATGCGCCGCGTCGGCACCGACCGCACCTGGGCGCAGGAAGAGGTGGCGCGCCGGCGCTGAGGCCGGCCGCCGGGATGGCATGACCTTCCGCCGGATCGCGCTCATCGTCGCGCCCGCGGTCGTGCTGGCGCTCGCCGGAGCGCCGGCCGAGGCGCGCACGATCTATCGCTGCGTGCGCGAGCGCACGGTCAGCCTGTCCACCGCGCCGGAGCCCGGCTCGCAGTGCGAGGCGAAGGACATCCCCGACGACGCCGTGCAGACGCCCAACCTCTGGGGCGAGATGGGCGTGTTCAGCGGCACGCTTTACGAGCGCGAGCAGGACGGCAAGCTGGTCTACGGCACCCGCAACCTGCCCGGGTCGCGGGTGTACCTGAAATTCACCGTCGCCACGCCGCCGGGCGAACCGGCGCACGAAGGCCTGGGCACGGTCGGCAAGCCGCAGCTCGACCGCCATGCGCGCGTGTTCCGCGCGGTGGCGAAGAAGACCGGCGTCGAGGACGCCTGGCTGCGCGCGATCGCGCACGCCGAGAGCGGCTTCGACGAGAAGGCGGTTTCGCCCAAGGGCGCGCAGGGCGTGATGCAACTGATGCCGGATGTCGCGGCGGAATTGCGCGTCACCGATCCGTTCTCGCCGGCGCAGTCGATCGACGCCGGCGCGCGCCACTTCAAGGCGCTGCTCAAGCGCTACCGCAACGACCCGACGCTCGCGCTGGCGGCCTACAACGCCGGCCCCGGCGCGGTGGCGCGCTACGGCGGTCCGCCGCCCTACGCCGAGACGCAGGCGTACGTCGAAAAGGTCCAGGCGCTGTACTTCGCCTACCGGGCCGCCCTGTCGCCGCCGCCGCTGCGCCCGGCCGACGCCGTCCCCGTGCCGGTGCCGACGCCCGCGGCGACGCCCGGCAAGAAATCCTGACCCTGTTCCGCGGCATACTGCGCGCATGGCCCGCGACCTCCGACTGATCGGCTTCGACGCCGACGACACCCTCTGGCGCAGCGAGGACTACTACCGCGACGCGCAGGCGCAGTTCGAGCGCATCGTCGGCGGCTACGTCGATCTCGACGACGTCCACGACCGGCTGTACGCGGTCGAGAAGCAGAACCTCGCCCTGTTCGGCTACGGCGCGGCAAGGCGGTGCTGCAGCATCCGGTGGAACTGCTGCCGGGCATCCGCGAGGCGGTCGAGGCGATCGCGCGCGACCGGCCGGTGGTGCTGATCACCAAGGGCGACCTGTTCCACCAGGAAGCCAAGGTCCGCGAGTCGGGGCTGTCCGACCTGTTCCGCCGGATCGAGATCGTCAGCGAGAAGGACACCGCGACCTACGCCCGGCTGTTCGAGGAATTCGCGCTGGCGCCGGAACAGTTCGCGATGATCGGCAATTCGCTGCGTTCGGACATCGTGCCGGTGCTCGAACTCGGCGGCTGCGGCGTGCACATGCCCTACCACGTGACCTGGGCCCACGAGGCCGAAGCCACCCCGCCGGCCGCCACCGAGCGCCTGCGGACCGTGGACGGCCCGGCCGGGCTGGCCGACGCCGTGCGCTCGCTGGCAGAAAGCTGAACACGGCCGGCGCGGGACCGGAAAGGTTAAAACGGCATTCACCGCGACGGCCGCATCGTCGACCCCGACCGCAACGTCGCGGTCGATCGGAGATTCCGCCATGTCGTCCCTCGCCCGCTGGCTCGCCCCCGCCGCCCTCGCCGCCACGCTCGCAGCGGGCGCCGCGCTCCCCGCCCCGGCCCAGGCTGCCGGCCCGTCGATCCGGCTGGTCGTCGATCTCGGCGACGTCGTCTTCCGCAACGGCCAGCCCTACTACCGCTACGGCAACTACGGGTACGACGACCGCCTCATCGTCGAACGCGACTACCGCGGACGCCCCGTCTACTACCGCCACGCGCCGCAATACGACAACCGGTACGGCCCGCCCTACGGCAACGCCTACGGCTACCACCGCGACCGCGACGGCCGCTATTCGCGCCGCATCTGCGACAACCGAGGCCGCTGCCGCGTCGAGTACTACGATCCGCGCCATGACCGTCGCTACGGCGATCGGTACGACGGTCGTTACGGCCATCGCGACGATGACCACGATCGTCACGGCCGTTATCGCGACTGACCTTTTCTTCGTTCCCACCGGCGCCGCGGACCTCCGCGGCGTCTTCGTTTCCGGATCCGCGTCGCTGGACGCCGCCGTCGCCACGGCCGATCATCCGGTTCCCGCTTCGACGCGCCCTTCGACGGAGTCCGCCATGCGCCGACTGCTCGCCACCGCCCTGCTGACTGCCGGCCTCGCCGCCGGCACCACATCCGCGCAGACCTTCACCTTCGGCTGGAATCCGCGCAGCGGCGACACCTGGGTCGACGTGTGGCTGGGCGACATGAACCGCTACGGCAGCCGCTATCGCGACCCGTTCGTCGACGAGATGGTCCGCTACCACGCCGCGCCGCGCGACCTGGTGGTCGATCTGCTGGGCCGCCGCTGGGCGCCGGGCGACATCTACTTCGCCTGCGCGCTGGCGCAGCTGGTCGGCCGCCCATGCCGCTACGTCGTCGAGATGTACGAGCGCGACCACGGCCAGGGCTGGGGCAACATCGCCAGGCGCCTGGGTATCAAGCCGGGTTCGGCGCAGTTCCACCAGCTCAAGCGCGGCATGGTCCCGAGCTACGACCGCTGGGGCCGGCCGATCGAACTCGACGCCCAGCTGCAGCGCGATTTCCCGGGGCGCGGCAAGGGCGGTCCGCACCACGACAACGACCACGGCAAGGGCAAGTCGGGGAACGACCACGGTCCCGGCAACAGCGGCAAGGGCCACGGCAAGGGCAAGGGCCACGGATGACCGACGCATCGCCGGCGCTGCGTACGCATCGCGGTGGCTGCCACTGCGGTCGCGTGCGCTTCGAGGTCGACGCGCCCGCCGTGCTGCAGGCGCTCGACTGCAACTGCTCGATGTGCCGGATGACCGGCTTCCTGCACCTGATCGTGCCGGCGTCGCGCTTCCGCCTCGTCGCCGGCGAGGACGATCTCACCGAATACCGCTTCAACACCGGGACCGCGCGCCATCTGTTCTGCCGCCACTGCGGCGTGAAGGGCTTCTACGTGCCGCGCAGCCATCCCGACGGCTGGAGCGTGAACCTGCGTTGCCTCGACCGGGACACCATCGAAGCCGTGGACATCGTGCCGTTCGACGACAACGACCGCGAGGCCGCGACCGCAGCGCTGGCGCATCTGTCGCGGGACTGAGCCGACGCCTCAGTCGCCGCCGCAGCCCGACGCCAGATCGTCGAGGATCGGGCAGTCCGGCCGGTCGTCGCCGTGGCAGCGCGCGGCCAGCGCCTCCAGCGTGCGCCGCATCGCCTGCATCTCCGCGATCCTCGCCCCCAACTCCTCCGCATGCGCCTGCGCCAGCGCCTTGACCTCGGCGCTGGCGCGCGTGCGGTCGTCCCACAGGTCGAGCAGCGTCGCGACCTGTTTCGTCGGGAATCCCAGCGCCCGCGCGCGATCGATGAAGCGCAGCCGCTGCAGATCGGCATCGGCGTAGAGCCGGTAGCCGGCGTCGGTACGGCCCGCGGCGGGCAACAGTCCTTCGGCCTCGTAGCGACGGATGCGGCGTGCGCTCACGCCGGTCAGCCGCGCCGCCTCGCCGATGCGCACCGGGTCGGTCGCGCCCGCGTTCGACGGACAGGTCTTCGGGGCATGTGGATGAGGGGTCGGCATCTGCGGCTCCCGGATCAATCGGCCATGTGCGGCGACCAGCGCCGCAGCAGCAGGGCGTTCGACACCACGCTCACCGACGAGAAGGCCATGGCCGCGCCGGCGAACACCGGATCGAGCAGCCCGGCGGCGGCGAGCGGAAGGCCGACGACGTTGTAGGCGAACGCCCAGAACAGATTCTGGCGGATCTTGCGCACCGTGCGCGACGAGATGTCGAGCGCCGCCTCGACGAGCCGCAGGTCGGGCCGCAGCAGCGCGATGCCCGCGGCCTGCAGCGCGACATCGGTGCCACCGCCCATCGCGATGCCGACGTCCGCCGCGGCCAGCGCCGGGGCGTCGTTGATGCCGTCGCCGACCATCGCCACGGGGGCCTCGGCCGCGAATGCGCGCACCGCCTCGACCTTGCCCGCCGGCAGCACGCCGGCCCGCACGTCGTCGATGCCGACCGCGGCGGCGACCGCGGCCGCGGCGCCGGCGTTGTCGCCGGAGACCAGCGCCGTGCGCAGCCCGCGCGCGTGCAGGCGCGCGATCGCCTCCGCGGCACCGGCGCGCGGGCGGTCGCGGAACGCGAGCAGGCCGCGTGCCTCGCCGCCGCCCGCCTCATCGACCACCGCCAGCCACGACACCGTGCAGCCTTCGGCCGCGAGCGCTTCAGCCCGCGCGACAAGCGCAGCGGTGTCGATGCCGGTCTCCTCCAGCAGCCGCGCGCTGCCGAGCAGCCAGATGCGATCGGCGATCGTGCCGCGCAGGCCGCGTCCGGACACCGCCTGCACCTCGCTGGCCGTCGGTCGCGGAGCGTCGCCGTGCGCGGCGAGCACCGCCCGCGCCAGTGGATGCTCGCTGCCGGCCTGCAGCGCCGCGGCCTGTGCGCGCAGACCTGCATCGTCGCCATCGACGGCGACGACCGCATCGAGCGTCGGCCGGCCTTCGGTCAGCGTGCCGGTCTTGTCGAAGATCACGATCCGCACCGCGCGGGCGCGCTCCAGCGCCTCCGCGTCGCGCACCACGATGCCGGCGCGCGCGGCGATGCCGGTGCCGGCCATCACCGCCGCCGGCGTCGCCAGTCCCACCGCGCAGGGGCAGGCGATCACCAGCACCGCGACCGCGTTGAGCGTCGCGCGGCTCCAGTCGCCGGTCGCCATGCCCCAGCCGAGCAGCGTCAGCAGCGCGAGCGCGACCACCACCGGCACGAACACCGCACTCACCCGGTCGACGAGGCGCTGGATCGGCGGCTTTGCGACCTGGGCGTCTTCGACCAGCCGCACGATCCGCGCCAGCGCGCTTTCCGCGCCGACGGCCACGGTGCGCAGCGTCACCGCGCCCTCGCCGTTGATCGCGCCGCCGATCACGCGATCGCCGGGCTGCTTGGTCACCGGCTGCGACTCGCCGGTGACCAGCGCTTCGTCGGCATGCGTACGCCCCTCGATCACGTCGCCATCGACCGGGAAGCGCTCGCCGGGGCGTACGGCGACGATGTCGTCGACCACGACATCGGCGAGCGGCAGTTCGCGCTCGACACCATCGCGACGCACTCGGGCACGGGCGGGACGCAGCGCCTGCAGGGCGCGGATGGCCTCGCCGGCGCGCCGGCGCGCACGGGCTTCCAGCCACTTGCCGAGCAGCACCAGCGCGACGACCGTCGCCGACGCCTCGAAATACAGCGGCCGCGCACCGTGGTGCGGCGCCGGCTGCAGCAGATGCCAGACGCTCAGTCCGTACGCGGCGCTGGTGCCCAGGGCCACCAGCAGGTCCATGTTGCCGGTGCCGGCCCTCAGCGCGCGCCAGCCGGCACGATAGAACCGGGCGCCCAGCCAGACCTGCACCGGCGTCGCCAGCGCCCACTGCGCCCAGCCGGGCAGCATCGAGTGGATGCCGAACGGCATCCCCAGCATCGGCGCGACCAGCGGCAGCGACAGGGCGATGGCGATCAGCAGGTGCCGGGTCTCGCGACGCAGGCCCGGGGTGGCCTCGGCGACGGGTGTGCCGTCGGCATGCGGCCGCGCCGTGTAGCCGGCGGCCTCGACCGCGGCGATCAGCCGCGCGGCGAAGGCGGCGGTCGCGCCGGCATCGGCCGGATCGGCCAGCACGGTGACGCTGGCGCGTTCGGTGGCGAGATTGACGCTGGCGGCGGTCACGCCCGGCACCGCCCGCAACGCACGCTCGACCCGGCCGACGCAGGACGCGCAGGTCATGCCGGTGATGTCGAGCGCGACATCGGTCGCCCCGGCCGCGTAGCCGGCCGCCTCGACCGCCGCGGCCAGCGCGGCGGCGTCGAGACCCGCGCCGCGCACGTCAGCGGTGTCGGAGGCGAGATTGACGGCCGCGCTCGCCACGCCCGGCACCGCGCCCAGCGCACGTTCCACGCGACCGGCGCAGGAGGCACAGGTCATCCCGACCACCGGGAAGCGCAGGCGATCGGCGGCAGACGGCAATGCGGCGGACGGCGTGGGCATGGCAGACCCGTGATGTGGAGGGTCACAGGATCGACCTTCCCCGCGGGGCAAGGTCAAGCCGACGGGCAATGGCCGGGCCGACTTGACCTTCCCGCAGGGGGAAGCCCGAGACTGATCGTCGACCTCCCATGGCCCTCCGGAGTCCGCCATGAAATTCACCGTCGACGGCATGACCTGCGGCCACTGCGTCCGCGCCATCACCCGCGCCGTGCAGGCGCTGG
>JBGAFR010000074.1:0-17151 GCA_044227145.1 Lysobacteraceae bacterium | reverse complement strand
TGGGCCTACACCACCGTGCTGGCCGACCTCAGCAGCGTGCGCAGCACCGCCGTGGCGCTGCAGCGCAATCTCGATCGCCAGAACACCTACGGCCAGGTGCGCCTCATCTGCCTGCAGGGCGACGAGCCGGTGCCGGAAGAGCTGCTGCAGAGTGCGAGCGTGCTGCCGCGGCTGTCGCCCGACGCGGACCTGCGCGCGGCGCTGCTCGGCCGTCGCGACGACGAGGGCGATGCCCCCGCGCCGATGCCGATGTACGTCGACAGCGGCGCGCCGCTCGAGATCGAGCCGTCGCAGCCGGTTCCCGGCATGCCCACCCACGCCGAGACGGGGATGCCGACGCTGGCCGCGGCGCCCGCCGCACCGGTACGGGCGCAGGAGGAGCCGATGCCCTCGGCCCGCCCGATGCGCGTGCTGCTGGTCGAGGACAACCCGGTCAACCTGATGGTCGGCCAGCGCCTGCTCGGCGTGCTCGGCACCCACTGCGACAGCGCCACCAACGGGGAGGCCGCACTGCTGCGGATGTCCGCCTCGCGCTACGACATGGTGCTGATGGACTGCCAGATGCCGGTGATGGACGGCTACACCGCCACCCGTCGCTGGCGCGAACACGAGGCGGCCACCGGCGGCCGGCGCCTGCCGATCGTGGCGATGACCGCCAATGCCATGGCCGGCGACCGGCAGAAGTGCCTCGATGCGGGCATGGACGACTACCTCGCCAAGCCGGTCACCCGCGGCGAGCTGGAGCGCTGCCTGTTCCACTGGCAGCAGATCTCGGCCCAGCAGGCCGCGGCCGCCGCACCGCCGGTCGCGGACACGCCACCCGCTGCCCCGCCGGCAGCCGCCCCGGTCGCGACCGCACCGGTGGCCCCGCCGCCACCGGCCGTGACCTCGCCCCCTGTCCCCGCACCGGCGCCCGCCCCCGCCTTCGCGGCCCCGCCGGTCGCGCCCATGTCACCCAACGCTACGCTCGAAGCCGCCGCCAATCGACCTGTGCTGAACCCCAATCCCTTCCTGCCACCGCCGACGACGGCCCGACCGGCGGCGCCTACGCCAACGCCTGCACCGCCTTCCCCTCCGCCCCCGGCAGAGCCGCAGCCCCCCGTCGTGGACGAAAGCGTGCTGGACGAACTGCGGAGCATCCTGGGCAACGAGGTCGACCGGCTGATCGAAGTGTTCCTGGACGATAGCCCGCGCCTGATCTCCGCGCTGGAGACCGCGGCGGCCGGGCAGGACCTCGACATGCTGCGCAACGCCGCGCACACCCTGAAGTCCTCCAGCGCCAACCTAGGCGCCATGGCGCTGTCGAACGCCGCCAAGAAGGTCGAACTCGGCGCGCGGACCCAGACACTGGAGCGGCCGGCCGTGGCGGTGGCGCTGATCGCCAACGAATTCGCCCGTGCCCGCCAGGCGCTGCGGGCCAGCATGGCCAGGAGCGCCTCCCAGGCCGGTTGACGCATGGCGGCGGGGATCGCCGCCGCCGGTCTTGTCGTTCGTCACATTATGACGCCGTGGTTCCATCGGCGGCGTCAATCCTTGGCCGATGCTCCCGTTCGTTCCGTCGAAGCCGTGCCTGACGGAAAGCGCTGCCGGATTGGCCGGGCATGCTTCTTGCATTCCCCTCCCACCACCATCCAGACAGCCCGGAGGCAACGTGGGATTCCTCGACTTCTTCAAGTCATTCGGTTCGAAAGCGGAGCAGGACAAGGCGAAGCAGGACGTCAACAAGGCGCTGACCTCGCTCGACATCGATGTGGCGATCGGCGCGCATCGGAACTGGAAGGACCGCCTGATCGTCTACCTCGACGGCAATTCAACCGAGGACCTGCGGCCCGAGGTGATCTGCCACGACGACCGCTGCGACCTCGGCAAGTGGATCCACTCCGACGGCCAGAAGCAGCTCGGTCAGTACGCGATGTTCTCAGAGCTGCGCGCGGTGCACAAAATGTTCCACCAGCAGGCCTCCAGCGTGGTCGCCCTGCACCAGTCGGGCAAGCGCGACGCCGCGAAATGGCTGCTGGACGGCGAGTACGACAAGACCTCCGAGCGCATCATCCGCCGGCTGCAGGACCTGAAGATGCTCAACGACGGCGGCGCGAACTGACGCCGCCGCCCGGGGTCAGCCGTCGATCTTCATCGACAGGTAGTTCTGCTCGCCGACGCGCGCGATCAGCGCGAGCTGGGTCTCGATCCAGTCGATGTGCTCTTCCTCGGAATCGAGGATGTCGGCGAACAGCTGGCGGCTGACGTAGTCGCCGATCGCTTCGCAGTGGGCGATCGCCTCGCGCAGCAGCGGCACCGCCTCCATTTCCAGCGCGAGGTCGCAGGCCAGGACCTCCTTCGGATTCTCGCCGATGCGCAGCTTGCCCAGCGCCTGGAAGTTGGGCAGGCCGTCGAGGAACAGGATGCGCTCCGACAGCTTGTCGGCATGCTTCATCTCGTCGATCGACTCGTGGTACTCGTGCTCGGCCAGTTCCTTCAGCCCCCAGTTCTTCAGCATCTTCGCGTGCAGGAAATACTGGTTGATCGCGGTCAGCTCGTTGTAGAGCGCCTTGTTGAGGAACTCGAGGGTCTTCGGGTCGCCTTTCACGGCTCGCTCCTGTTCGCGGGACTCGGGCACTCTAATCGCATCGGGCCCGCGGCGCGCGTGCCAATCGCGCAGGGTTCACATGCCGGGTTCGCGCGGCATGCTCACGCGGCCCGCGCGACCTCGCCCTGCGCGGCCATCTCGTCCAGCAGCCGGCTCGCCGTCTCGATGCAGCTGCCACAGCCCGCGCCGCAGCCGGTGCGCATGGTCAGTTCGGCCATCGACCGGCAGCCAGCGGTCGCGGCCAGACGGATGTCGCGTTCGGTGATGCCGTTGCAGAGGCAGACGTACATGGCGGAAACCGGCATTGGGGACGCCGCCATTCCGCCACGAATGAGAATGATTGTCAATTAGAATGATGGCCGATCGAACGACGTTCCGTTCAGCCGGCGGAACGCCCGTCAGCCCCGCTCCGGACCGGACCCCTGCCCGTCGCGGCTCGTCGCCGGCCCGCGCCGGCGCGCGCGAGTGAGCGACCAGCGCCGGGTTTCGATCGTCTGCGGCGGGATCGCCTGGACACCGGCCACCTGCCGCGCGAATGGCGCCAGGTGCCGCAGCGCGTTGGCGTAGACCGAACGCTTGAAGTTGACCACGTGTTCCAGCGGATACCAGAAATCGACCCAGCGCCAGTGGTCGAACTCGGGGGACTCGGTGAGGTCGAGCTTCAGGTCGCTCTCCTCGCCGGTGAAACGCAGCAGGAACCACACCTGCTTCTGGCCGATGCACACCAGCCGCTCGTTGTGCCGCACCGCCCGCGGCGGCAGCCGGTAGCGCAGCCAGCCCGGCGTGCTGCCGATCACGTCGACGTGCTCCGGCAGCAAGCCGGTCTCCTCGCGCAGTTCGCGGTACATCGCCTCGGTGGGCGTCTCGTCGCTGTTCATCCCGCCCTGCGGGAACTGCCAGCCGTCGCGGCGGACACGACGCGCCCAGAACACCCGGCCATCCGGGTGCATCAGGACGATGGCGACGTTCGGTCGATAACCGTCCGGATCGATCACGATGCGGACTCCTGCATTCCGGTTGGCCCGAGGGCCGCTGTCCCCGACTGTGCCACGGTGGACGTGACGGGACAACCCGCCCGAACGTCCGATCCGGGGCGATCGATTCAGGCGGGCCGCAGAGCCCGGCGAATCAGCCGCTCAGTGCATCCGCGGGCACCCGGACCGCGCCTTCCATCAGCACCCGCGCACTGCGGCTCATCACCGCCTTGCTCACGGTCCACCGGCCGTCAACCTGCAGCGCCTCGGCGCCGACGCGGAGCGTGCCCGACGGATGCCCGAAGCACACCGACGTGCGTGCACCGCCGCCGGCGGCATCGCTGACCAGCGTGCCCGGCACGGCCGCCGCGGTGGCGATCGCGACCGAGGCCGTGCCCATCATCGCGTGATGCAGCTTGCCCATCGACATCGCGCGCACCAGCAGGTCGATGTCGCCGGCCGCGACGCGCTTGCCGCTCGACGACGCGTAGTCCGCCGCCGGCGCCACGAACGCCACTTTGGGCGAGTGCTGGCGCTTCGCGGCGTCGGCGACGTCCGCGATCAGGCCCATGCGCACCGCACCGTGCGCGCGGATCGCCTCGAACATCGCCAGCGCCTTCGCATCGCCGTTGATGTCGCCCTGCAGTTCGGCGCCGGTGTAGCCGATGTCGGCCGCGCGCACGAACACGGTCGGGATGCCGGCGTTGATCATCGTCGCCTTGAATGTGCCGACACCGGGGACATCGAGGTCGTCCACGAGATGACCAGTCGGGAACATCGCCCCGCCACCCTCGCCTTCGCCCTCGTCCGCCGGATCGAGGAACTCCAGCACGATCTCCGCCGCCGGGAAGGTCACGCCGTCCAGCTCGAAATCGCCGGTTTCCTGCACCTCGCCATCGACGATCGGCACGTGGCAAACGATGGTCTTGCCGATGTTCGCCTGCCAGATCCGCACCGGAAACGTGCCGTCCTTCGGCAGCCGCGCCGGGTCGATGTAGCCGTTGGCGATCGCGAACGGCCCCACCGCCGTCGACAGGTTGCCGCAGTTGCCGCTCCAGTCGACGAACGCGGTGTCGATCGACACCTGGCCGTAGAGATAGTCGACATCGTGATCCGGCTGTGTGCTGCGCGAGATGATCACGCACTTGCTGGTGCTCGACGTCGCCCCGCCCATGCCGTCGGTGTGTTTCGCGTACGGGTCCGGGCTGCCGATGACGCGCATCAGCAGCGCATCGCGCACCGGCCCGGGCGCACGCGCCGCTTCCGGCAGATCGTCGAGCCGGAAGAACACGCCCTTCGACGTGCCGCCGCGCATGTAGATGGCGGCGATCTTGAGTTGGGGAACATGTCGCTGGGGATGATGGCTCATGGTCAGGCGCCCTTGTTCGCTTCAAGGAAATCCTGCGCGAACCGCTGCAGAACGCCGCCGGCTTCGTAGATCGACACTTCCTCGGCGGTGTCGAGGCGGCAGGTGACCGGGACTTCGACGCGTTCGCCGTTGCGACGATGCACGACGAGCGTCAGCGTGGCACGCGGCGTGCGGGCGCCGGTGACGTCGTAGGTTTCGGTGCCGTCGAGGCCGAGGGTCAGCCGCGTCGTGCCCGGCTTGAACTCCAGCGGCAGCACGCCCATGCCGATCAGGTTGGTGCGGTGGATGCGTTCGAAGCCTTCGGCGACGATCGCTTCCACACCCGCGAGGCGCACGCCCTTCGCCGCCCAGTCACGCGAGCTGCCCTGGCCGTAGTCGGCGCCGGCGACGATGATCAGCGGCTGGCCGCGGTCCATGTAGGTCTCGATCGCTTCCCACATGCGCATGACCTGGCCTTCGGGTTCGACGCGCGCCAGCGAACCCTTCTTCACGCTGCCGTCTGGGTTTCGCACCATTTCGTTGAGCAGCGTCGGATTGGCGAACGTTGCGCGCTGCGCGGTGAGATGGTCGCCGCGATGGGTCGCGTACGAATTGAAGTCCTCTTCCGGCAGGCCCATCTTTGCGAGGTATTCGCCCGCAGCGCTGCTGGCGAGGATCGCGTTCGACGGCGACAGATGATCGGTGGTGATGTTGTCGCCGAGCACCGCCAGCGGACGCAGGCCCTGCAGCGTGCGCGGTTTCGCGAGCGCGCCCTCCCAGTACGGCGGACGGCGAATGTAGGTGCTTATCGGACGCCAGCCGTACAGCGGCTTCACCGGTTCGCCGTGTTCGACGCGCACGTTGAACATCAGCTCGTAGACCTTGCGGAACTGTTCGGGCTTCACTGCGGACTTCACGATGGCATCGATCTCGACGTCGGTGGGCCAGAGGTCCTTCAGCGTGATCGGGTTGCCGGCGGCATCATGGCCCAGCGCATCCTTCTCGATGTCGAAGCGGATGGTGCCGGCGATGGCGTAGGCCACCACCAGCGGCGGCGAGGCGAGGAACGCCTGCTTCGCGTACGGATGGATGCGTCCGTCGAAGTTGCGGTTGCCGCTGAGCACCGCGGTCGCGTACAGGTCGCGATCGATGATTTCCTGCTGGATCTTCGGATCGAGCGCGCCGCTCATGCCGTTGCAGGTGGTGCAGGCGAAGGCGACGATGCCGAAACCCAACGCTTCGAGGTCGTCGGCCAGACCCGCTTCGTCGAGGTACAGCGCGACCGCCTTCGAGCCGGGCGCCAGCGAGCTCTTCACCCATGGCTTGCGCGCGAGCCCGGCGCGACGCGCGTTGCGCGCGAGCAGGCCGGCGGCGATGACGTTGCGCGGATTCGAGGTGTTGGTGCAGCTGGTGATCGCGGCGATGATCACCGCGCCGTCGGGCATCAGGCCTTCGGCTTCCTGCGCCTTGCCCGCTTCGAGTTTGGACGCATCGGCGATGCCCTTCGCCGCGAGATCGCTGACAGCGACGCGCGCATGCGGGTTCGACGGGCCGGCCATGTTGCGCACGACCGTCGACAGGTCGAACGTCAGCGTGCGCTCGTACTGCGCACTCACCAGATCATCGGCCCACAGGCCGAGTGTCTTCGCATAGGTCTCGACCAGCGCGACCTGTTCGTCGCTGCGGCCTGTGAGGCGCAGGTAGTCGAGAGTGTTGCCGTCGATGAAGAACATCGCCGCGGTCGCGCCGTATTCCGGCGCCATGTTGGAGATCGTCGCGCGGTCGCCGAGGGTCAGCGCCGCGGCGCCTTCGCCGCGGAATTCGAGATACGCACCGACGACCTTCTGCTTGCGCAGGAATTCGGTGAGCGCGAGCACGATGTCGGTCGCGGTGATGCCCGGCTGCGGCCTGCCGGTGAGTTCGACGCCGATGATGTCGGGCAGGCGCATCCACGAGGCGCGGCCCAGCATCACGTTCTCGGCTTCGAGGCCACCGACACCGATCGCGATCACGCCCAGCGCGTCGACGTGCGGCGTGTGGCTGTCGGTGCCGACGCAGGTGTCGGGATAGGCCACGCCGTCCTGCGTACCGATGACCGGCGACATCCGCTCCAGGTTGATCTGGTGCATGATCCCGTTGCCCGGCGGGATCACGTCGACGTTGCGGAACGCGCGCTTCGTCCAGTCGATGAAGTGGAACCGGTCCTCGTTGCGGCGATCCTCGATCGCGCGGTTCTTCGCGAACGCATCCGGGTCGTAGCCGCCGCACTCGACGGCGAGCGAGTGGTCGACGATGAGCTGGACGGGAACGACCGGATTCACCTGCGCCGGATCGCCGCCCTGGTCGGCGATGGCGTCGCGCAAGCCGGCGAGGTCGACCAGCGCGGTCTGGCCGAGGATGTCGTGGCAGACCACGCGCGCCGGGAACCACGGGAAGTCGATGTCGCGCTTGCGCTCGATGAGCTGCGACAGGAAGGCGTCGAGGCGTGCGGGCTCGGCGCGGCGCACGAGATTCTCGGCGAGCACGCGCGAGGTGTACGGCAGCCCGGCCCAGGCGCCGGGCCTCATGGCCTCGACGGCCCCCCGGGCGTCGAAATAGTCGAGGGCGGTGCCGGGCAGCGGCTTGCGGTAGGCGTGGTTCATGGCGGGTCCGGACGTGGGGTCGCGCGGGCGCGAGGCGGGCAGCGTGCCGCCGCCGGGCTCGGGTCGCGAAAGGGGAGTCCGATTATCCGAGGACCCGTCTCCGCCGTCATCCGCACTTTGGAATGGTTGACGGCCGTCCGCATGGCACGGACAATGTTCGGCCCCGTGGCTATGTAGCTCAGCCGGTTAGAGCACAGCACTCATAATGCTGGGGTCGGTGGTTCGAGTCCACCCATAGCCACCATCGCACCGCCGTTACCTGATATTTCCGTCCGCCCACGGGCGCGACCGACGACCCGCCGGCTGGCGGGTTTTTCGTTTCTTGCCACGCAAGCCCGGCCCCGCACGGAGTCCGCCATGGACATCTTCAAGGTCTTCACCCTCGAGGCCGCCCACCGGCTCCCCCACGTCCCGCCCGGGCACAAGTGCGCGCGGCTGCACGGCCATTCGTTCCGGGTGGAGATCCACGTCTCGGGCGAGATCGACCCGCAGACCGGCTGGGTGATGGACTTCGCCGACATCAAGGCCGCGTTCAAGCCGCTGTACGAGCGGCTGGACCACCACTATCTCAACGAGATCGAGGGCCTGGACAACCCCACCAGCGAGCGGCTGGCGGTGTGGATCTGGGACCGGCTCAAGCCCGAGCTGCCCCTGCTGAGCGAGGTCGTGGTCCACGAAACCTGCACCTCCGGCTGCCGCCATCGCGGCTGAGAGCGGCCGAAACCCGGCGAACATCGCTCGCAAGTCGCTGATTTTTTGTGGAATCCTGAACAGGAAAGGCACCGTTCGTCGGCGTCATGTTGCAATGCAGCAAAACCGATCTTATGTTGCACCGCACAAACCGGCAGCCCTGCCGGCACCCCGCCCAGGAGTCCGTCATGTATCCGCAGTTCAACGATCAGTTCGCCAAGTCGGCCCGCCAGTTCGCGGACACCACCGCGCAGGTCGGCCGTCTGACCCTCGAGAACACCGAAGCCGTCTTCGGCCTGCAGCTCGCCGCCATCGAAGAAAACATGAACGCCACCTTCGCCTTCTGGGGCGAGCTGGCCGATGTCCGTGACTTCGACGGCCTGAAGGCCGTCTGGCCGAAGGGCGCCCAGGTCGCCCGCGAGACCGTCGAGCGCAGCATCGGCGCCGGCCAGGAAGCCTTCGGCCGCACGCTGAAGACCAACGAAGCCATCGCCCAGATCGCCAAGTCGCAGTTCGAGACCGTCGCCGCCACCGTGCAGGCCGACGCCGAGAAGGTGGTCAAGGCCGCTTCGGCCCGCAAGGCCCGTTGATCCAATACGGCTGACCATCGCCGTCGATCCATCGCATCAAGGGCGCCGTCCCCTCCCCGGCGCCCGCTGTCTCTCTCTTTCGACCCGGTCGCCATGTGCGACCGGGTTTTTTCTTGCCCGAAGCCGGCTCCGCCGCGCTGCGACCTCAGCTGGCGGCGGGGTGGGCAGGCACGGCCTGCGCTTCGGCCTGTCGACGATGGTGGTCGCGGCCGATCAGCAGGTAGACCACAGGCACCACGAACAGCGTGAACACGGTGCCGATCGCCATGCCACCGACGATCACCCAGCCGATCTGGTTGCGGGCTTCGGCGCCGGCGCCGCTCGCCAGCGCCAGCGGCAGCGCGCCGAGCACCATCGCGCCGGTGGTCATCAGGATCGGGCGCAGGCGCAGCGCGGCGGCGTCGACCACCGCCTGCAGCTTGGTCTTGCCGGTCTCCTGCAGCTGGTTGGAGAACTCGACGATCAGGATGCCGTGCTTGGCGATCAGGCCGACCAGCGTGACCACGCCGATCTGAGAGTAGATGTTCCAGCTGCCGCCGGTGAGCTTCAGCGCGAGGAACGCGCCGAACATCGCCAGCGGCACCGCCAGCAGGATCACCAGCGGGTCGACCCAGCTCTCGAACTGCGCCGCCAGCACCAGGAAGATGAAGGCGATGGCGAGGCCGAAGATCAGGCCGAAGTCGCCGGCGGATTCGCGGAACTCGCGGCTCTGGCCGGACAGGTCGTACTGGGCTTCCGGTGCGACTTCCTTGAGCGCCGTTTCCATCCAGGTCAGCGCCTCGCCCATCGAATAGCCCGGTGCGAGGCCGGCGCTGATCGTCGCGGAGCGCAGCTTGTTGAAGTGGTTCAGTTCCTTGGCGGCGACCGTCTCGTTGACGTCGACGAGGTTCGACAACTGCACCATGCCGCCGTCGCCGGCGCGCACGAAGATGTTGTCGAGGTCGCCCGGCGTGCGCCGGTCGGCGTCCTCGACCTGCACGATCACGTCGTACTGTTCCGAGCCGCGCTTGAAGCGGGTGACGTTGCGCCCGCCCAGCATCGTCTCCAGCGTGTGCCCGACGGTGGCGACGTCGCTGCCCACCGCCGCGACCTTGTCGCGATCGACCTCGATCTTCAGCTGCGGCTTGTCGAGCTTGAGGTCGCTGTCGGGGTTGGTGAGGTTGGGGTTCTCGCGCATCTTCGCCATGAGCTTCTGCATGGTGCCGCCGAGCTCGTCCCAGGTGCCGGTGCTCTGCACGACGAAGCTCACCGGCTGGCCGAAGCCCTCCTGGCCCAGCGGCGGCGGCAGCGTCGGGAAGGCCATGACCCCGGGGATGCCCATGAACTGCGGGAACAGCTGGCCCTGCACTTCCTGGGTCGAGACCTTGCGCTGATCCCAGTCCTTGAGCATGACGAAGCCGATCGTGGTGGTGATCGACGGGAAGCCCACGATCTGGAATTGCCGCTGCAGGTCGGGCAACTGCCGGAACTGCGCTTCCATCTGCTTGGCGTACTTGTCGGTGTAACCGACGGTCGAGCCTTCCGGCGCGATGCCGAAGCCGATGATGAAGCCCTGGTCCTCCTGCGGCGCCAGTTCGCGCGGCAGCGACAGCCACAGCGCGCCGGCGGCGGCGAACACCGCGACCGCCGCACCGACCGCGACCCAGCGCCAGGCCAGCACACGCTGCAACAGTCCGCGATAGCCGCGGTCGATCGCCGCCAGCACGCGCTCGCCGGCGAGGTAGAAACGCCCGGGCTTGTCCTGGTGACGCAGCAGCTTGGACGACATCATCGGCGACAGCGTCAGCGCGGTGAAGCCGGACACCAGCACCGCGCCGGCCAGGGTCAACGCGAACTCCACGAACAGCTTGCCGGTGCGGCCGGTCGAGAACGCCAGCGGCAGGTACACGGCCGCCAGCGTCAGCGTCATCGCGACGATGGCAAAACCAATTTCCTTGCTGCCCTTCAGCGCCGCCTCGAACGGCGACATGCCTTCCTCGACGTGGCGGTAGATGTTCTCCAGCATGACGATCGCGTCGTCGACCACCAGGCCGATCGCCAGCACCATCGCCAACAGGGTCAGCGTGTTGATGGTGAAGCCGAAGGCGTACATCAGCGCGAACGCGCCGACCAGCGACACCGGGATCGTCACCAGCGGGATGAGCGTGGCGCGGGCGCTGCGCAGGAACAGGAAGATCACCAGCACCACCAGCACGATCGCCTCGCCGACGGTCTTGTAGACCTCGTCGATGGATTTCTCGATGAAGATGGTGGAGTCGTAGGCGATGTCGACCTTCACGCCCTCCGGCAGCGTCCGCTGGATCTGCGGGATCATCGCCTTCAGCGCCTTGGATATCTCCAGCGGGTTGGCGACGGCCTGCTTGACGATGCCCAGCGGCACCGCGTCCTGGCCGTTGTAGCGCGCGGCGAAGCGGGTTTCCTGCGCGCCGAGCTCGACCTTGGCGACGTCGCGCAGGCGGATCCGGTTCACGCCGTCGTCGCGCAGCACGATCGCGCCGAATTCCTCCGGCGTCTTCAGGTCGGTCTCGGACAGCACCGTAAACTCGCGCATGCTGCCTTCGACGCGGCCGGCCGGGATCTCGACGTTCTGCGCGCGCAGCGCGTTCTCGACATCGGCGGCCGTGAGGTCGAAGCCGGCGAGGCGCTGCGGCTGCAGCCACACGCGCATCGCATAGGTCGGGCTGAACACCTGTGCCTGGGCCACGCCGGGGATCGTCTGCACGCGATCCTTCACCAGGCGGTCGGCGAGGTCGGCCAGCTCCACCTGCGAATGCCGCGGCGAGGAGAACGCGAGGTAGATGATCGGCTGCGCATCGGCTTCCTGCTTCTGCACGATCGGCTCGCGCGCCTCCTCGGGCAGGAAATCGCGGGCCTGGCCGACGCGGTCGCGCACGTCCGACGCGGCGCCGTCGGGGTCGCGATCGAGCCGGAAGCGGATCGTAACCTGGCTGGACTGTTCGCGGCTGACCGACTGGATGTACTGGATGCCTTCCACGCCCGACAGCGCGTCCTCGATCGGCTGGGTGATCTGCGATTCGATCACCTGCGCGCTGGCGCCGGGGTAGGTCGTGTTCACCGTGACCACCGGCTCGTCGACCTTCGGGATCAGCCGCACCGGCAGGCGCTGGTAGGCGATCAGGCCGACCAGCAGCACAACGAGGTTGATCACCGTCGCGAAGACGGGACGGCGGATCGACAGATCGGAGAGCGTCATGGCTCAGCCGCCCTGCTTCGCGGCCGGCGCGGGCGCGGCCCCGGGTTTGGAGGTCTCGGGTTTGGAGGCCTCGGGCTTCGCGGTGTCGGGTTTCGCGGCCTCGGGCGACGCGCCCGCGCCGGGTTTCGGCGCCGCGCCGTCCGGCGGCAGCACCATCACGCCCAGGCCGTCGTGCATCATCGGCTTGGCCTGGCCGGCAGTGATCACCACCGCGCCCGGCTGCAGCCCTTCGACGATCTCGACCTTGCCGGGCACGCGGGCACCGGTCTTGACCACGGTCTTCTTCGCCTTGCCGTCGACGACGGTGTAGAGGAAGCGGGTGTCGCCGTCCTGCATCAGCGCCTGTTCGGGCACCAGCAGCGCCTGCGCGTCGCCGGAGGACTCCAACTGCAGCCGCGCGAACTGGCCGGGACGCAGGCGTCCGTCGGGATTGCCGATCTGTGCGCGCAGCTTCACGCTGCGGGTACCGGCATCGATGCTGGGATCGATCGCGAGCACCCGACCGCCGAAGCGATCGCCGGGGAAGGCATCGACCTCGATGCGGATGGATTGCCCGCGCGAGAGCTGGGTCAGCGCGCGCTCGGGCACGCTGAAGTCGACCTCGATCGGATCGATCCGCACCAGCGTGATGAGTTCCTGGCCTGCGGTGACGAACGCCCCCACGCTGACGTCGCGCAAGCCGACCTGGCCCGAGAACGGCGCGCGGATCGTGTACTTCTCCAGCGTGGCCCGTGCCGAATTCACTCGCGCTTCGTCGACACCGAGCGCGGCGCGCGCCTTGTCGTAGTCCGCCTGCGCGACCAGCTTGCCGGCGAGCAGCTCCTTGCTGCGCGCGGCGGCGCGACGGCTGTTCTCGAGATTGGCCTGCGCTTCCTTCAGCGCGGCCTCGGGCAGACTGGCATCGAGGGTGAAGAGCACCTGCCCCTCGGCGACGTGGCCGCCCTCCTCGAAATGGATGCGGGTGATGCGCGCCGGCACTTCCGCGCGCACCGAGACGGTTTCGTCCGCACGCAGGCTGCCGACCGTCTGCAGCCCGGACGCCAGCGGCTGCGGCGTCACCGTCACCGCCTCGACCGGCAACTGCATCTCGCCGCCGGGTGGACCGCCTTCGCCACCCTGACCTTCGGGCGGCTTGTCGCCGCAGGCCGCCAGCGCCAGCGCGCAGGCCATGGTCATTGCGGCAAGAACACGTCGAAGACGCATGGCGACCTCACGGAAATCGCGACGGCGGTCCAGTGTAACCGGACGCCCGTTCCCGGCCCGTGCCGGAAGTATCGACCGAGCGTCCGTGTCGTCTACAACGGCGAAAGGAAGCGCGAGAGGTCCGTGTCTTCCGCATTCGCCCGGAACGGCAACACGCCCCAGCACGGCGCCGGCACATGGCGTCCGAGCCAGGCGAGGTTGTCGTCGCGGTATGGCAGGTCCGGTTCGATTTCTGAAACGATCCACCCCGCCAGCGTGCCGCCGTCGGCGGCGATCGCGCGTGCGGTCAGCGCGGCGTGGTTGAGGCAGCCCAGGCGCAGCCCGACGACCAGCACCACCGGCAGCGACAAGGCACGCACCAGATCGGCCTGGGCCAGGCCGTCGTCGATCGGGGCGGCCCAGCCGCCGACGCCTTCGACCACCACGACATCGGCCTGCGCGGCGAGCCGGGCATGGGCCGCGAGGACCGGCCCGATGGCGAGATCCACGCCGGCCTCACGCGCTGCGAATTCCGGCGCCGTGGCGGCGGGCAGCGCCCAGGGATTGACGTCGGCATAGGCCGGGCACGGATCGCTCGTGGCCTGCAGGCGCAGGGCATCGGCGTTGCGCCAGCCTTCGGGCGTGCGCTCGCAGCCGCTGGCGAACGGCTTCATGCCGATCGTGCGCAACCCGCGCGCGCGCCAGGCGCGCACGAGCGCGACGCTGGCGACGGTCTTGCCGACGCCCGTGTCGGTGCCGGTGACGTAGAGGCTGCGGGCGGCGGCGGACGCGGTCATCGTGACGTTGCGGAACGCTCGTATGGGGACGCGCATGGTAAGGCCGCACGACGCCGCTGTTACACTGCGGGCATGAGTTTCGCCGCCATTCCGCTCACCGGCAGCAAGCCGGACCAGTACGCCCAACTCGCCGCGCAGGCCGAGGCGCTGCTCGCCGGCGAGCACGATCGCATCGCCAACGCAGCCAATCTTTCGGCGCTCGTGTATCACGCGCTGCCGCGGTTGAACTGGGTCGGGTTCTATTTCTTCGACGGCACCGAACTGGTGGTCGGCCCATTCCAGGGACTGCCCGCCTGCGTGCGCATCCCGCTGGACAAGGGCGTCTGCGGCGCCGCCGCGCGCACCCGCACGACCCAGCGCATCGCCGACGTGCACGCCTTCCCGGGGCACATCGCCTGCGATGCCGCGTCGCGTTCGGAGCTGGTGGTGCCGCTGGTGCACGAGGGCGCGCTGCTCGGCGTGTTCGACCTCGACAGTCCGGTTCCGGAACGATTCGACGTTGAAGATCAGGCAGGGCTCGAAACGATCGCGGCGCTGTTCGTGCGCAGCCTGCGCGCAGACGGTTTGGCCGCGACCACACGACTTCCGGACCGCGATCACGCATGACGACTTCCATCAAACTCCGCAACATCGGTCCCAAGAGCGCTGCCTGGCTGCGCCAGGTCGGCCTGCGCACGGAAGAGGACCTGCGTGCGATCGGCGCGCTGGAGGCCTTCATGCGCGTCAAGCGCGCGGGCTTCAAGCCCAGCCTCAACCTGCTGTACGCGCTGGAAGGCGCGCTGACCGACTGCCACTGGCAGGACGTGCCGGCCGAGCGGCGCAGCGAGCTGCTGGTCGCGGCCGATGCCGCCATCGCGCAGTTGCCGCCCCCGCGCGGCCGGCCCGCCGCCGCACCGGTGACCACCACCCACGCGACCCGCGAAGAGGCCGCCGCGCCGGCCTTCCGCCTGTTCGACGAGCCCGACAGCGGCGAGTGAACCACCCGCCGGCGGCGCATGGGGTACACTGCGCGCGCTTCGCGGTGATCCGGAGACGTTCGTCCGAGGATTGAAACGGGAAGCCGGTGGGCCTCGGGATACCGAGGCGATTCCGGCGCTGCCCCCGCAACGGTAAGCGCGTGAAATCGTCGCATCCGCCACTGTGGACACGCTGTCCACGGGAAGGCGCGACGATCGGAGGCCCTGCCCTCCACGCGCAAGCCCGGAGACCGGCCACGAAGTCCATACGGTTGCGATGCGGAGGGCGTCGCGGCGATGTCGTCGCCGCGCCTGCGGTCCGTCTCGCTTCCCTGTCCTTCCGTCGCGACTCCTGCCCTTCTCACCGCGCGGGTGCGCGCGATGGAGTCCCGAATGCAATTCCGCCGTCTTCCGCTGGCGCTGGCGATCCCCGCCGCGCTGTTTTCCCTGTCCACGCTTTCCGCCTTCGCCGCCGATGGGGGTGATCGCGACACTGCCGACGATCTCGATGCCGTCGTCGTCACCGCCACCCGCACCGCGGTCACCGTGGACGCCTCGCTGGCGCCGGTCGAAGTCATCGACGCCGATGCCATCCGCCGCAGCCAGGCCGCGTCGCTCGGCGAGCTGCTGCGTGGGCGCGCCGGCATCGCCGTCAGCAACCAGGGCGGCGAAGGCAAGCTCAGCACGCTGTTCGTGCGCGGCGCCGAATCCGACCACGTGCTGGTGCTGGTCGACGGCGTGCGCATCGGCTCGGCGACCTCGGGCCTGGCCTCGTTCCAGGACCTGCCGATCGCACTGATCGACCGCATCGAGATCGTGCGCGGCCCGCGCTCCAGCCTGTATGGCTCCGACGCCATCGGCGGTGTGATCCAGATCTTCACCCGTCGCGATCGCGATCCGGCGACGTTCCGCTTCCATGCCGGCGCCGGCAGCCACGGCCGCCGCGAGGGCGGGATCGGCTTCGGCGGTGGCAACGACCGCGGCTGGTTCGGCTTCGACGCCGGGCTCGTGACGACCGACGGCATCGACGCCTGCCGCGGCATCTCCGACGACGTCAATTTCGTCTACGCCGGTTGCTTCGCGAACGGCCAGACCGACCGGGACGGCTACGAGAACCGCGCGGTGTCGCTGCGCGGCGGCGTGAACATCGGCGACAACGCCACGCTGCAGGCGCATGCGCTGCACGTCAGCGGCCACAACGAGTACGACGGCAGCTTCGTCGACAATTCCGACATCGTGCAGCAGGCGATCGGCACCCAGTTCCAGTGGAAGCCGACCGACGCGTTCACGCTTACCGTCGCCGCGGGCAGCAACAAGGACAGCTCCGACAACTTCCTCGGCGATGCGCCGGCGGGCTTCTTCTCCAGCCGGCGCGACACGGCTTCGGTGCAGGCCGACTTCGTGCCGGCCGAAGGCCAGACGATCACCGTCGGTGCCGACTGGCTGCGTGACCGCGTGAGCAGCGACACGCCCTACGACGACAAGCGCCGCGCCGACCGCGCCGCGTTCGCGCAGTACCAGGGTCGGTTCGGCACGCAGGACGTGCAATTCGCGCTGCGACACGACGACAACGACCAGTTCGGCGGCAAGACCACCGGCAACGCCGCGTGGGGCCTGGGTTTCGGCGACGGCTGGCGGGTGACCGCGGGCTACGGCACCGCATTCAAGGCGCCGACCTTCAACGAGCTGTATTACCCGTACTTCGGCAATCCGGCGCTGCGCCCGGAATCCTCGCGCACCGCGGAAGCCGGCCTCGCCTGGCGCGGCGAGCGCGTCGGCCTGCACCTGGACGCATTCGAGACGCGGGTGAAGGACCTGATCGCCTACGACGCCTCGCTCGGCCTGCCGAACAATCTCGACGAGGCCCGCCTGCGCGGCGCCGAACTGCGCGCCGACGCGACGCTGTGGGACTGGACGCTGGCCGGCAGCGCGAGCTGGCTCGACACCGAGAACCTGGCGGTCGGCCCGAACCGCGGCAACGACCTGCCGCGCCGCGCCCGCGAGACCGCGCGCCTCGACCTCGATCGCGCCTTCGGCGCCTTCCGGCTCGGCCTGACCGGCGTCGCCGAGGGCAAGCGCTGGGACGACGTCGCCAACACCCGTCGCCTCGGCGGCTTCGCCACGCTCGACCTGCGCGGCGAATACCGCATCGCCGACGCGTGGACGCTGCA
>JBGAFR010000073.1:0-17472 GCA_044227145.1 Lysobacteraceae bacterium | reverse complement strand
CGCGTCGCGACCAGCACCTGGTCGTTGCGGCTGCGACCGGTGTGGATCTTGCGGCCGGCATCGCCGAGGCGATCGATCAGGCGCGCCTCGATCGCCGAATGGCCGTCCTCGAAGCGCTCGTCGAGCACGAAGTCGCCGTTGCGGAAATCCTCGGCGAGATTCGTCAGCTCGATGTCGATGCCCGCGAGCTCATCGGCGGCGAGGATGCCGATGCGCAGCAGCCCGTGCGCATGCGCGCGGCTGGCCTCGATGTCGAACAGGAAGAACTCGCGATCGAGGATCACATCCTCGCCGGCAAGGAAGCGCTGGATGCGGTCGTCGACCACGCCCCGGTTTTGCCAGAGCAGATCGGACATCGGGAACCTCGGTCAGTCGTCGATGGGAATGCCGGCGAACTCGTCGAGCCCGAACGCGAGGTTGAGATTCTGCAGCGCCTGCGTGGCCGCGCCCTTCAGCAGGTTGTCCTCGGTGGCGACGACGACGAGACGACGAGCATCTTCCGATAAGGCGAACCCGCCGAGGTCGACGTGATGCTTTCCGGCGATCCCGCTCACCCACGGCGCGTCGTCGCGCACGCGCACCAGCGGCTCGCCCGCGTACGCGTCACGGTAGCGCGCGAGGACAGCATCGCGGGTCGTCGCTTCGCGCAGCGGCAGGTTCGCGGTGATGGTCAGGCCGCGGAAATGCGGCGCGACGTGCGGGATGAACTCGACCGGATGGCCGAGATGCCGCGTGACCTCGCGCTCGTGCACGTGACCGGTCAGCGCGTACGGCATCAGGTTGTCGCGCAGTTTCACCGGATCGTTCTTGTCCGACGGCGTGGTGCCGGCGCCGGAATAGCCGGACACGCCGAAGCACTGCACCGGGCCGGCGAGCAGGCCTCGCATCGGCGCGACCGCCAGTTGCATCGCGGTCGCGTAGCAGCCGGGATTGCTGATCCGGCGCTGGCCGCGATACGCACCGCGGGTGAGTTCGGGCAGGCCGTAGTACCACGTGTCGTCGAAGCGGTAGTCGGCGGACAGATCCACGATGACCGGGCCGATGCCGGCCGCATCGAACGCCGCCACGCAATCCGCGGCCTTGCCGTTGGGCAGCGCCAGCACCACGGCGTCGGCCCCGAGCGTCGGCAGATCCTCGTGCGACGGCGCGGTGTAGCGCAGGTCGCCGCCGACGCCGTCATGGTGGTCGGCCACGCGCTCGCCGGCGCGCTCGCGCGAGCTGACGAAGTGCAGGGCGAAGCGCGGATGCGCGGCGATCAGGCGGATCAGCTCGGCACCGACGTGGCCGCGGGCGCCGACGATGCCGATCCGGATCGGCGCGGCGTCAGTCATGGGGCTGGACATGCGAAGAGACTTCCAGTTTCGCGCGCAGGTTGGCGGCGACCGTTGGCCACTCCGCGCGCAGGATCGAAAAGACGTGGGTGTCGCGCAGCGTGCCGTCGCGATGGCGCATGTGCGCGCGCAGGATGCCGTCGCGCTGCGCACCGAGGCGCAGGATCGCCGCCTGCGAGCGCAGGTTCTCGTGACTGGTCTCGAACGTCACCGATTCGCAGCCCAGCGTGTCGAAGGCATGGCTGAGCAGCAGCAGCTTCGCTTCGCTGTTGAGCGCGGTGCGCTGCACGCGCGCCGCGTACCAGGTGTAGCCGATCTTCAGCCGCGGCACGCCGCAGTCGATGTCGTAGTAGCGCGTGCTGCCGACGAGATCGCCGGCGGCATCGAACACCGCGAACGGTAGCGCATGTCCCGCATCGCGCTGTGCCAGCGCCGCCGCGATGTAGGCCTCGGCCTCGCCGGCCTCGGGGCCGGGCACGCTGGTGAAGCGCAGCGTCCACAGCGCGCCGTCGGCGGCGGCGGCGCGCAGCGCATCGGCGTGGTCCGCGCACAGCGGTGCCAGCCGCACGTGGCGGCCGCCCAGCATCGGCGCGAACCAAGTGGCGGTCATGCGCGATCCACCAGCGTCGCGGGCCGCTCGCGGCAATGCGCGAGACAGGCGCGGATCGTCGTCATCGCCTCGCCTTCGGGATCGCCGAGGCCGTACCAGTAGGCGCGCCAGCGCGGCTGCCGGACGCTGCCGTCGGCTTCGGCGTCGTAGAAGGCGTTGACCTGGTTGCCGTGGCGCGAACGCCAGAACAGCCGCGGCTCCGCTTCGCGCATCAGCTGCCACACCGCGCGACCGAGGCCTTCGCCCTGCGCGTCGTCCAGCACCGCGAACTTGTCGAGGTAGGGCACGCCATTCTCCAGCGTCAGCACGACCGCGGCGCGGTAGTTCTCGCTGACCCAGGCGCGATGCAGCGTCGTGCGCTCGAAATAGTCGGCGACCAGCGTGCGACCGAACGCGGACTCGATCAGCGAACGCAGGCGCTCGGTGTCGAGCTCGTCCCACGAACGCGCTTCGAGCACCCGCTCGCCGCGGCGCACCAGCGTGCCGGAGCCCTTGTGCGTGAACAGTTCCTTCGCCAGTTCGTCCGGGCGCGTGATCGACACCGACGACGACAGCGGCAGCGCATCCAGCAACGACTTGATCTGCTCGATCTTCACGCGCATGCCGCCGTTGATCCACGGCTGCGCCATCAGCGTGTCGTACTCGGTCGAGAGGTTGATCGAATCGATGACGTTGCCGTCGCCGTCGAGCAGGCCGCCGGTGCCGGTGAGGAACACGATCTTGTACGGCTGCAGCTTCTGCACCAGCTCGTTCGCGGCGAAGTCGGCGTTGACGTTGAGGATCTGCCCGCCGGCGGTCTCGCCGAGGCTGGCGATCACCGGGATCGAACCGGCCTGCAGGCTGGCGTGGATCGGCGCGAGATCGACGCGCTTCACCTCGCCGACGAGGCCGTAGGTGTCGCGGTCGAGGTAATCGGCCTCGAACACGCCGCTGACGATCGACGTCGCGCGCGCGTCGCGCGCCTGCAAGGCCTCGACCAGCTTGAGGTTCTGCACGTGGAAGACCTTGCGCACGATCGCCAATGCTTCGGGCGAGGTCACGCGCAGGCCGTTGACGGTGTGCTTCTCGATGCCCGCGGCCGACAGCGTCTCGTCGAGCTGCGGACCGGCGCCGTGGATCACGATCGGCGTCAGCCCCACGTCCTGCAGGAAGGCCAGCGACGACGTCAGCGCGTCGAGGTCGTCGCGCAGCACCGCGCCACCGACCTTGACCACCGCGAAGCGCGCGGCATCCAGCTGCGAGAAGCGCTTGAGGTACTGCGAGATTTCCTTGGCGCCGGCCATGCTGGAGAGCAGACGCACGATGGTCTGCCGGGTCTGGGGGTCGTGGACCCCGGATTCGGGCAACAGGTTCATGCCGCTTGGCTACCGGAAAGGATGCGGACGATCGACGCGGTGTAGCGCTCGAGATCTTCGAGCGCGACCCATTCGTCGGCGGTGTGGGCCTGGGCGATGTCGCCGGGGCCGTAGACGATCGCGGTCATGCCGGCGGCCGAGAACAGCGAGGCCTCGGTCCAGAAATCGACGGCGTTGCCGATCGGCAGGCCGAGTTCGTCGGCGAGGTCGCGCGCGGCGAGCCGGCGATTCTCCGCATCGGCCACGTCGCCCGCGGGCAGCGACGGCCCGCGGAAGGTTTCCTGGTAGCGCTCGAGCGTGCCCGGCGCGGCGCAGGCACCGAAGCGCGCATGCAGATCGTCGATGCCGTGCGACGGCAGCGGCCGGAATCCGAAGCGGACTTCAGCGCTGGGCGCAATGACATTCGCCTTGATGCCGCCCTCGACCTTGCCGATGTTGAAGCGCAGGCCGGTGAGGCCGCCGAAGCGGCGATGCGCCTCGCCTTCGACGATGTCCAGCGCCTTCGCGCCCCAGCGCATCGCGTGGTGCAGCGCGTTGCTGTGCATCGCGTTGGCGCCGGAGGCATGGCCGGCGGCGCCGCGGAACTTCAGCAGCACCGAACTGATGCCGCGATGCGCGAGCACCGCCTCGCAGCGCGTTGGTTCGGCGACGATCGCTTCGCGGAAGCCGTGCTCCGATGCGAGGAAGCCGGCGATGCAGCGCGCGTCGTTGGCCTCTTCGTCGGTCGTGAACAGGAACGCCGCATCACCGCTGGTGCGCTGCGCGGCGACGATCAGGCCCGCGGCAGCGCCCTTGATGTCGCAGGCGCCGAGGCCGATCGCGCGGTCCTCGGTCACGCGCAGCCGCAGCGGATCCGCGGTCCACGCTTCGGACGACGGCACGGTGTCGAGGTGCACGTTGAACACCCGCGTCGGCTTGCCGCGCACCGCCAGCAGCGACACCGCGCCGTCGCCGTGATCGGTGACGGTGCAGGCGAAGCCGGGCAACTGCGCGCGCAGGTAGCCGAAGATGCCGCCCGCCGGCACGATCGCACGCGGCGGATTGCGGGTGTCGAACGCGACCAGGGCCGCGAGGTGGGTGAGGATCTCGTCGCGCATGTCGATCGTCGCGTTCATTGCGCGCCGTTGACTTCGGCCCAGAGCGTGCTGCTCATGCCGAACAGCTTGATGAAGCCCTCGGCTTCCTCCACGCCCCAGTCCGCCGACTGCGCATAGGTCGCGCCCTTGGCGTTGAGGATGTGCGGCGAACGCACGGCCACCGCATCGACGCGGCCGCCGCGGGTCTCCAGCACCACATCACCGTTGACCTTGCGCTGCGACGAGGCGAGGAAGGCTTCGAGGTCGGTCTTCAGCGGATCGTGCCAGAAACCTTCGTACACCAGTTCCACCCACTTGCGCGCGACATCCGGCTTGTAGCGGTTCTGCTGCTTGGTCAGCACCGCTTCCTCCAGCGCGCGATGTGCGGCGAGCAGCGCGACCAGGCCCGGCGCTTCGTACACGATGCGGCCCTTCAGGCCGATCGTGGTGTCGCCGGTGTAAAGGCCACGGCCCACGCCGTAGGGCGCGAACATGGTGTTGAGCCGCGCCAGCAACTGCGCGCCGGACATCGCGTTGCCGTCGATCGCCACCGCCTCGCCCTCGACGAAGCGTACGGTCACGTGCAGCACTTCGTCCGGCCAGTTGCGGCGCGGCGCGCACCAGCCGCGCGCGCCATCGCCCGGGGCTTCCCACGTGTCGATTTCGCCGCCGGACAACGTCACGCCCAGCAGGTTCTCGTTGATGGTGTAGGCCTTCTGCTTGGCACGCACGCCGAAGCCACGCTCTTCGAGGTACTTCTGCTCGTAGGCGCGGGTCTGGGTGTGCTCCTTCTGGATTTCGCGGATCGGCGCGACGATGCGGAAATCGCCGCTGGCCTTCACCGCGAGATCGAAACGCACCTGGTCGTTGCCCATGCCGGTGCAGCCGTGCGCGATCGCGTTCGTGCCCAACTCACGCGCCCGCGCGAGGCTGGCGTCGACGATGAGGTAGCGGTCCGATACCAGCAGCGGGTACTGGCCCTGGTAGGCCTCGCCGGCGCGCACGAACGGCTTGACGAAGCCGTCCCACAGCGCGGGACCACCATCGACGGTGACGTGCGAGGCGACGCCGAGTTCCTGCGCGCGCGCCTCGATGTAGGCGCGTTCGTCGGCATCGACGCCGCCGGTGTCGGCGAACACGGTGTGGACGTTCCAGCCGCGCTCCTTGAGGTAGGGCACGCAGAAGCTGGTGTCGAGGCCGCCGGAGAAGGCGAGGACGATGTCGTGGGATGCGTTCATGGGAAGGGGCGATTCGTGGGAGAGGGTCATTGGTGCGCGAGCGCGGCCATCACCGCCTTCTGCACGTGCAGGCGGTTCTCGGCTTCGTCCACGGCGATGCAGTACGGCGCGTCCATCACCGCGTCGGTCGCCTTCACGTTGCGGCGCAGCGGCAGGCAGTGCGAGAACACCGCGTCGTTGGTCAGTGCCATCTTGCGTTCGTCGACGATGAAGTGCTTGAACTGGTCGCGGATGGGTTTCTCGGGCGCCCAGTTGCCGAAATACGGCAGCGCGCCCCAGCTCTTGGCGTAGACCACGTCGGCGCCGGCGTAGGCGCTGTCGATGTCGTGGCTGACGGTGAGCGAGCCGCCGCTCTCGGCGACGTTCTGCTCGGCCCAGCCCATGTAGCGCTCGTCGAGCACGTACTCCGGCGTGGGGCACAGCAGGGTCACGTCCATGCCCAGGCGGGTGGCGATGGTCAGTGCGGAGTTGGCGACCGCGGTGTTCAACGGCTTCGGATGGTAGGTCCAGGTCAGGACGTACTTCTTGCCGCGAAGGTCATGGGTACCGAAGTGTTCCTGCAGCGCCAGCGCATGCGCCAGCTCCTGGCAGGGATGGGTGATCGTCTCCATGTTGATCACGGGCACCGTCGCGTACTTCGCGAACGACTTCAGCACGCGGTCCTCGCGGTCGATCGACCAGTCGACGAACTTCGGGAAGGCGCGCACGCCGATCAGGTCGACGTAGCGGCTGAGCACCTTCGCGACTTCGGCGATGTGCTCCTCGGTGTCGCCGTCCATCACCGTGCCGAGGTCGAACTCGATCGGCCACGCGTCCTTGCCCGGGGCCAGCACCACGGCATGGCCGCCGAGGTGGAACGCGCCCAGCTCGAAGCTGGTGCGGGTGCGCATCGACGGGTTGAAGAACACCAGCGCGATCGACTTGCCCCTGAGCTGGTCGCCCAGGCGGTTGCGCTTGAACAGCGCGGCCTGCGTGAGCACGGCGTCCAGTTCGTCGCGGCTCCAGTCCTGGGTGTTCAGGAAATGCTTCATGGCGGGTCTCGGGAGAGGGATGTGGGGAATGGCGCGTGGAAAAACGAAAAGGCCCGGCGGGGAGCCGGGCCTTTCCTGGAAACTTGTGTCGTTGCGTAGGGACGACGTTCCGGATTACCCAGCGTGAATGTGGGGTTCCGGTCGGCGCGCGCGCGAGGTCATGCCGGAGGCCATCCGGGCACTGGTCGTCGACAGGGGCTGGGCGCTGCACATAGGGCGCGAATGCTCGCATGCGGGGCGCACGGGCGCAAGCGGTCAGCGTTTCTCGGCCGGGGGCATGTCGGGGACGACGATGATCCTGATCCGCAGGCGCTTGCCGGGATCGACCGGCAACCGCGACCGGTACCGCACCCCGCGATGGATGTAGTCCACGTCGTAGCCCACGACCCGCTGGAACTCGCGGTCCACGCGGACCGTGCGGCAGTTGCGCTTGCTCGGGGTCAGGCCGGACGCCTCCGCCGGATGCTCGCAATCCTCTTCGGTGGCCTTGGCGTGCAGCGTCTGGTGCACGGGCTCGACGTGCAGGACCTGGGCGTATTCGACGCGCATGTTCGGGGTGACGCCTGCATCCTGCGCCCTCGCGACGGCGGACAGACACGGCAGGAGGCAGAGCAGCAGGGGCACGGGGAGGAAGCGCATCGGACTGGCGAGTGTAGGCGCGACCCGGAGGCGCTGGCTGAATGTCGGCTGTCGTGGCGGGAGCGGGACGGCTAGAATCGGTCGACGCCCCCGCGACGGATCGACGATGCCCCTGCAGCTCCACAACAGCCTGACCCGCAAGGTCGAGGCCTTCGCGCCCCTCGACCCGGCCGCGGGCCCGACGCTCTACCTGTGCGGCCCGACGGTCTACAACTACGTCCACATCGGCAATGCCCGCGGCCCGGTGGTGTTCGGTGTGCTGGCCGCCCTGCTCCGCCGCCGCTACGGCAAGCTGCGCTATGCCCGCAACATCACCGACGTCGACGACAAGATCAACGCCGCGGCGAAGGAACTGGGCGTGCCGATCGCCGCCATCACCGACAAGTACGCGGCCGCCTACCGCGAGGACATGGCCGCGCTGGGCGTCTCCGGGGACTTCGCGCCGAACATCGAGCCGGCCGCCACCGCGCACATCCCGCAGATGATCGCGATGATCCAGCGCCTGATCGACCAGGGCCATGCCTACGCCGCCGAAGGCCACGTGCTGTTCGCGGTGGACACCTTCGCCGAGTACGGCAAGCTCTCGCGCCGCGATCCCGAGGAAATGCTGGCCGGCGCCCGCGTCGAGGTCGCGCCGTACAAGCGCAACGCCGGCGACTTCGTGCTGTGGAAGCCGTCCACCGACGACCTCCCGGGCTGGGACTCGCCCTGGGGCCGCGGCCGCCCCGGCTGGCACATCGAATGCTCGGCCATGGCCGAGGCCCACCTCGGCGAGACCATCGACATCCACGCCGGCGGCAACGACCTGATGTTCCCGCACCACGAGAACGAGGTCGCGCAGAGCGAGTGCACGCACAAGTGCGCGGACGGCGCGCACAAGACCTTCGCGCGCTGGTGGATGCACAACGGCATGCTGAACTTCGACGGCGGCAAGATGGCCAAGTCGGTCGGCAACATCCAGCGCGTCCATGAACTGGTGCGCCGGTATCCGCCCGAAGCCCTGCGCTATGCGCTGCTGTCGGCGCATTACCGCCAGCCGCTGGAGTGGTCGGATGCGCTGGTCGAGCAGTCGATCAGGACGCTGGACCGGCTGTACGGCACGCTGCGCGACCTCGCCGACGTGGACGCCACGCCAGTGACTCCCGACAGCATCGAAGCCGCCCTCGACGACGACCTCAACACGCCGCAGGCGCTGGCGGAGGTCGCACGCATCGCCGGCGAAGCCCGGAAGGCGACAGAGACGGCAGAGCGCGCACGCCTGAAATCCGAACTGCTCGGCGCCGGCCTCGCGCTTGGCCTGCTGCAGCAGACACCCGAGGCCTGGTTCGCCCGCGGCGCCTCCGGCGACGACGACGCGCGCATCCAGGCGCTGGTCGACGAGCGCAACGCCGCCAAGCAGGCCCGCGATTTCGCCCGCGCCGACGCCATCCGCAAGCAACTGGCCGACGAAGGCATCCTCCTCGAAGACACCCCGCAGGGCGTACGCTGGAAGCGGGCCTGAAATCACTCGCCGACAACTTGTCCAGACCCGGAGGGCGACGCGCAGGAGGCGCGTCGTTTTCCGACCGAGCCATGGATGGCGAGTCGGAAAATCCCGGCCGCGGATCCGCTAGCGGGTTCGCTTCGTCGGGGAAGGCCCTTTTCTTTGGTTCGTTTCTTTTGGGCCAGCAAAAGAAATGAACCCGGCCGCGCAGCGGACGGAACGCTCTGGACGCACGGACGACATCCGTCGCGGCTTCCGCCGCTCCTACAATAGTCCGCGATGACCACCTTCCCCCTCGAACCCACCGCCACCGCCGCCCAGGACGCCATCCGCGACGAATTCGCGTTCTTCGCCGACTGGTCCGAGCGCTACCAGTACCTGATCGACCTCGGCCGCAAGCTGCCGCCGATGGACGACGCCCTGAAGACCGAGGAGCATCGCCTCCACGGCTGCCAGTCGATGGTGTGGATCGTCGCCGACGGCGACGCCTCGCGGCTCGATTTCACCGCCGCCAGCGACTCGGCGATCGTCTCCGGGCTGGTCTACCTCGCCCTGCGCGTGTATTCCGGCCGCAGCGCCGAGGAGATCCTCGCCACCGAGACCCGCTACATCGCCGACATCGGCCTGGCGAAGCACCTCTCGCCGACCCGCAACAACGGCCTCGCCGCACTGCTGGCCTTCATCCGGGCCCGCGCGCAGGCCGCCCGCGACGCCGCGACCTGAGCCGGCCGCGATGACCGAGGCCAGTCCCGGCACGCTCGCACCGGCCTCGCCGCTGCGCAGCCGCGCCTTCGCGGCGCTGATGGCCTACCGCCTGTTCACGATCCTGTCCTACCAGATCGTGGCGGTGACGGTGGGCTGGCACGTGTACGAACTGACCCGCGACCCGTGGAAGCTCGGCCTCGTCGGACTGGCCGAAGTCGTGCCCTTCTTCGCGGTGGCGCCGTTCGCCGGCTATCTGGTCGACCACCTGCCGAAGCGGCGGCTCGGCATCATCGCCTGCCTGGGGCTGGCGATCACGCCGGCGCTGCTGCTGGCGATCTCGCAGGACTGGCTGTTCGGGCACGCCTCGGTGAAGCACGCGCAGGTGTGGATGATCTACGCCTCGATCATCTTCACCGGCGCGGTCCGCTCCTTCCTCGGGCCGGTCTACAACACCCTGTTCGCCCGCGCGCTGCCGCGCGACCAGTTCACGCGCGGCGCCAGCATCGGCGCCGTGGTCTTCCAGGCGGCGCTGGTGCTGGGGCCCGCGATCGGCGGCGTGCTGATCGGCGTGGCCGGCAAGGGCACGGCCTACGCCACGGGCATCGGCGTCGCGCTCGCCGCCGCGGGCGCGCTGTTCGCGCTGCGCGTGGACGAACCGCCGCTGGCGCAGACCCGCAGCCCGATCTTCGCCAGCATCCACGAGGGGCTGCGCTTCGTGTTCTCGCAGCAGGTGATGCTCGGCGCGATGGCGCTGGACATGTTCTCGGTACTGCTCGGCGGCGCGGTGTCGATGTTGCCCGCCTTCATCAAGGATGTGCTGCACGCTGGCCCGGACGCGCTGGGCTTCCTGCGCGCGGCACCCGCCCTGGGGTCGGTCTGCATCGCGCTGTGGCTGTCGCGGCATCCGCTGGAACGCAACGCCGGCCGCACCCTGCTGCTGGCGGTGGCCGGATTCGGCCTGTGCACGATCGCCTTCGCGCTGTCGCGCCACCTGCTGCTGTCGTTCGTCGTGCTGCTCGCCTACGGCGTCTGCGACGGCATCTCGGTGGTGATGCGCTCGACCATCCTGCAACTGGTCACGCCCGACCACATGCGCGGCCGGGTGTCGTCGATCAACAGCATCTTCATCAGTTCGTCGAACGAGCTGGGCGCGTTCTACGACGGCCTGATGGCGCGCATGTTCGGCCTGATCCACGCAGTCGTCATCGGCGGCTGCGTCACCCTCGGCGTGGTCGGCATCACCGCCTGGCGCGCGCCGAAACTGCGGCGGCTGGACCTGCGGGAACTGCACTGACCCCCGTGGCGACCGGTCCGCAGACCGGCGGCCGGATCGGGTGACACACCCGATGTAACCGTTTACATTCGACCACTCCGCCGCTCCGGAGCCGTCCGCATGTCGCCTTCCGATGCCCGCAGGCCGCCAGCGTCGGCGGCCCTCCGCTTCGCCCGCCTGACGCTGCTGGCGGCCGCCGTCGCCGGCACGACCCTCACCGGAACCGCGCGCGCCGCGACGCCCGCCGCCGGCGAGGACGCCTTCATCGACGCCCTGCTCGCCCGGATGACGCTGGAGGAAAAGCTGGGCCAGCTCAACCAGCCGCCCGGTCCGGACAACCGCACCGGCCCGGAAGCCGAGGCCGCCGGGCTGGACGCGATCCGGCGCGGCGAGGTCGGGTCGATCCTCGGTATGCAGGGCGTGGCGCACACCTGCCGCCTGCAGCGGATCACGGTGGAGGGCTCGCGGCTGCACATCCCGATGCTGTTCGCCTACGACGTGATCCACGGCTTCCGCACGATCTTCCCGGTGCCGCTGGGCGAGGCCGCGAGCTTCGACCCGGCCGCGGCCGAACGCAGCGCGCGGATCGCCGCCACCGAGGCCGCGGCGCACGGCGTGCACTGGACGTTCGCGCCGATGGTGGACATCGGCCGCGACGCGCGCTGGGGCCGGGTGGTCGAGGGCGCGGGCGAGGACCCGTTCCTGGGCGCGGCCTTCGCCGCGGCGCGGGTGCGCGGCTTCCAGGGCCGCGACCTGGCCGCCGACGACACCGTGCTGGCCACCGCCAAGCATTTCGTGGCCTACGGCGCCGCCGAGGCCGGCCGCGACTACAACACCGTCGACGTCTCCGAACGCACGCTGCGCGAGGTCTACCTGCCGCCGTTCCGGGCCGCGGTGGACGCCGGCGCCGGCGCGGTGATGGCCTCGTTCAACGAACTCTCCGGTGTGCCGATGCACGCCAACGGACCGCTCATCAATGGCGTGCTGCGCCGCGAGTGGGGCTTCGACGGCGTGGTCGTCAGCGACTACACCGGGGTGATGGAACTGATGCGCCACGGCGTCGCCGCCGACGGCGCGGCCGCCGGCCGGCTGGGCCTGACCGCGGGCGTCGATGTGGACATGGTCAGCGACCTCTACCGCCGCGCGCTGCCGGCCGAGGTCCGCGCCGGGCGCGTGCCGGAGGCGACCGTCGACGCCGCGGTGCGCCGCGTGCTGCGCGCGAAGTATCGGCTGGGCCTGTTCGACGATCCCTACCGCTACTGCGACGCGGCCCGCGAGCGCGCACGCACGCTCACGCCCGGGCACCGCCGCGCGGCGCGCGAGATCGCGCGCGAGACGCTGGTGCTGCTGAAGAACGACGGCGGCGTGCTGCCGCTGGCGAAGGACATCGGCACGCTGGCGGTGATCGGCCCGCTGGCCGACGACGGCCGCGACATGCTGGGCAACTGGGCTGCGGAAGGCCGCGCCGAGGATGCGATCACGCCGCTGGCCGGCATCCGCGCCGCGGTCTCGTCGCGCACGCAGGTGCTGTACGCGCGCGGCAGCGACATCCGCGGCGACGACACCTCCGGCTTCGCCGAGGCCGCGCGCATCGCGGCGCAGGCCGACGCCGTGCTGCTGTTCGTCGGCGAAAGCGAGGACATGAGCGCCGAAGCCAACAGCCGCACCTCGCTGGACCTGCCCGGCGTGCAGCCGCAACTGGTGGCCGCGATGCGCGCCACCGGCAAACCGGTCGTCGCGGTGCTGTTCAACGGCCGCCCGCTGGCGATCGAGCCGCTGCAGCGCGACGCGGACGCGATCGTGGAAGCCTGGTTCCCGGGCGTGGAAGGCGGCCACGCCATCGCCGACGTGCTGTTCGGCGACGTCAATCCGTCGGCGCGGCTGCCGATCACCTTCCCGCGCAACGTCGGCCAGGTGCCGACCCACTACGCGCACAAGAACACCGGCCGCCCGCCCAGCGCCGCCGACCACTACACCTCGAAGTACATCGACGCGCCGTGGACGCCGCTGTATCCGTTCGGCCACGGGCTGAGCTACACGACGTTCCGCTACGGCGACGTGCGCGTCGCGAAGCCCGTGCTCGCCGCCGGCGAGACGCAGCGGGTCGAGGTGACGGTGACGAACACCGGCGCACGCGAGGGCGACGAGGTGGTGCAGCTGTACCTGCGCGACGACGTCGCCAGCGTCACCCGCCCGGTGCGCGAGTTGCGCGGCTTCCGGCGCGTCCACCTGCGTCCCGGCGAACGTCGCGACATCGCCTTCGATCTGACCCTCGACGACCTGGCCTTTTACGGGCCCGACCTGCGGCGCATCGCCGAACCGGGGACGTTCACGGTGTTCGTCGGCGGCAGTTCGGAGACGACGCTGGCGGCGTCGTTCGCGCTGGGCGGCACCGCGCCGGTGCCCGTGCCCGACACGCCATCGCGCTGACCGTCGCCGGACACGCAAGATGACGGCATGAAAAAGCCCCGCCGGAGCGGGGCTTTTTCGTCGACGCGTCGCGGGCTCAATCACCCTGCTGCTTCTGCAGGTGCTCCCAGCGCTCCTGCTCGTCGATGGTGCGCTCGGCGGTGAGGCGGGCTTCCAGCCGGTGCAGGCCGATCTCTTCGCCCGAATCGACGCTGTAACCGTATTCGCCGGAGTCCACGCGCTTGAGCGTGCTGTCGATCTTGCCGATCAGCTTGCGGTAGCGGTCGCGGGTGCGCAGCTCGAGCGAGTTCTCGGTCTCGCGGGTGGCGCGCTCGGCGTCGTCGCCGACGTCGCGCACTTCGTCCTTGAGGTTCTCGATGGTCTGCTTCGACTCCTCGATCAGCTCGGCGCGCCAATGCAGCAGCCGCTGGCGGAAGTACTCCAGCTGCAGCGGGCTCATGTACTCCTCGTCCGCCGCGGGCTTGTAGCCGGCGGGCAGGATCGGGCGACCGGTGGCTTCGTCGACCTTGTACGCCACGACCTTGGCCTGGGTCCGGGGCGCGGGGGCAGCGGGACGCGAGGCCACGGCCACCGCGACCTTGCCGGCGGCAGGCCGGGGCGCAGCGACGGCGGCCTTCTTCGGCGGATCGTTGGGGTTCGGCAACGGGCCCGGCACCGGGGGCTTGGGCGGCTTCGGCGGCGGGCTCGGCGGCTTCGGGATGGGCGGCGGCGCCGGGGTGGGCGTCGGGGTGGGCGGCGCGGCCGGCTTGCCGGTGCCCGCAGGCGCCGATTTCACCGGTTTCGATGCGGAGGCCTTCGCGGGCGGCGCCTTGGCCTTGGCAGTGGCGGCAGCCGGCTTCGCGGCGGGCTTGGCCACCGGCTTCGCCGCGGACTTCACGGCAGGCTTCGAGACGGCCTTCGCGGCCGGCTTCGGCGCGGGCTTGGCCGGTTTCGCCGTGGGCTTGGCCGCGGGCTTCGCGACCTTCTTCGCAGCGGGCTTGGTCTTGGCGGCAGCCGGTTTCGCGGCCGGCTTCGGCGCGGGTTTCTGGGCCGGCTTCGCGGCTTTCTTCGCGGGCGCCTTGGCGGCCGGTTTGGCTGCCGGCTTCGCGGCCTTCTTCGCGGGCTGCTTCACGGCCTTCGCGGCCTTCTTCGCGGGTTTTTTCACTGCCACGTCGCGGAATCCTCGTTTCTTCCCTTGAGGCGGGAAAGCGGGCTGTTATACCCTGCAAAGACGGCAGCGGCAACCTCGCATTCCCGCGAAGTTGCGGGCCGCAATCCCCCGCCGGACCGGACCTCCTTGATCGACCGTCTGCTGATCGCCGCGCTCCGCTTCTACAAACGCTGGGTGAGCCCGCTGCTGGGACAACGCTGCCGGTTCGTGCCCACCTGTTCGGAGTATTCGATGGAGGCGATCGGCCGGTTCGGCGCCCTGAAGGGCAGCTGGCTGACCGTCCGTCGGCTGTCGCGCTGCCATCCGCTGTGCCCGGGCGGCCACGACCCCGTTCCGCCCGTCCCGAATCGCCCCGTTCCCCCACGGACGCCGACATGACCGCTTCCCCCGCCACCCTCATCGTCAACGCCCGCCTGGTCAACGAAGGTCGCGAGGTCGACGGCGACCTGCGGATCGCCGACGGCCGGATCGAGGCCATCGGTGCCGGCCTCGTCGCACGTGCCGGCGAGACCGTGATCGATGCCGCCGGCCGCCGGCTGATGCCCGGCATGATCGACGACCAGGTCCACTTCCGCGAACCCGGGCTCACCCACAAGGGCGACCAGGCCACCGAGTCGGCGGCCGCGGTCGCCGGCGGCATCACCAGCTTCATGGACATGCCCAACACCAGCCCGCCGACCCTGGACAGCGCGGCGCTGGAGGCCAAGTACGCCGGCGCCGCCGGCCGCGCCTGGGGCAACTACGGCTTCTACCTCGGTACCAGCACCTCGAACCTGGAGGCGATCCGCGCGCTGGACCCGAAGGCGGCGCCGGGCATCAAGATCTTCATGGGCGCCTCCACCGGCAACATGCTGGTGGACGACCCGGAGGTCCTCGACGCGGTGTTCCGCGACGCGCCGACGCCGATCATCACGCACTGCGAAGACACGCCGATGATCGACGCGCTGCTCGCCGAGTATCGCGCGCGCTACGGCGACGACATCCCGGTCGAATGCCACCCCGACATCCGCTCGCGCGAGGCCTGCATCAAGTCGACCCGGCTGGCGATGCAGCTCGCGCGCCGCCACGACACGCGCCTGCACGTGCTGCACATCTCGACCGCCGACGAGCTGGCGCTGTTCGAACGCGGCCCGCTGATCCGCGCCGACGGCAGTCGCAAGCGCATCACCGCCGAGACCTGCATCCACTTCCTGCGCTTCGACCGCGCCGACTACGCGACCCGCGGCAACTTCATCAAGTGCAATCCGGCGATCAAGGACGCCACCGATCGCATCGCGCTGACCGCGGCGCTGGCTGACGACATCATCGACGTGCTCGCCACCGACCACGCGCCGCACACGCTGGAGGAAAAGCAGCAGCCCTACCTGCGCGCGCCCGCCGGACTGCCGCTGGTGCAGTTCGCGCTCGTCGCTGCGCTCGAATGCGTGCACGAGGGCGCGTTCACCGCCGCGCAGGTCGTGCAGAAGTTCGCGCACGCGCCGGCGCAGCTGTTCGACGTGAAGGAGCGCGGGTTCCTGCGCGAGGGCTACGCCGCCGACCTGGTGCTGGTCGAGGACGTGCCGTTCACGGTCGAACGCGAACGGGTGCTGTCGAAGTGCGGCTGGTCGCCGTTCGAGGGCACCACCTTCCGTTCGCGCATCGCCTCGACCTGGGTCAACGGCCATCTCGCCTGGGACGGGCAACGCCTCGTGGGCGCGCCGCGCGGCCTGCGCCTGGCATTCGATCGATGAGCCGCATGCGTCTCGTCCCTGCGTTCGCACTCGCGCTCGCCGCCTGCGCCGGCGCGTCGCCCCGCCCCGCCACACCCGCGCCCGCGGCGCCGAAAACGATGCCGATGCCGGCGCAGGCCGTTTCGATCGAGATGCCGGCTTCGGTGCCGCAGGGTTCGCTGGTGATCGGTCGCACCCGGCCCGACGCCGTCGTGGAGTACGCCGGCCGCAAGCTGCGCGTCGCGCCGGACGGCGTGTTCGCCTTCGGCATCGGCCGCGACGCGACCGGCCCGCTGCGGGTGCGTGTCTCGCTGCCGGGCGGCGGCGCGAGCGAATCCGTCGTCGCGGTCACCCCGCGCGACTGGCCGATCGAACAGATCGACGGCGTCCCGCCGAAGACGGTGAATCCGCCGCCGGACATCGCCGCGCGCATCGAGCGCGAACAGGCGCGGGTCGCCGCCGTACGCACGCGCGACGACGCCCGCGAGGATTTCGCACAGGCGTTCGCCTGGCCGGTGCAGGGCCGCATCAGCGGCCGGTTCGGCAACCAGCGCGTCTACAACGGCACGCCGAAATCGCCGCATTCCGGCATGGACATCGCCGCCGCGCAGGGCACGCCGGTGAAGGCGCCTGCGGGCGGGATCGTGACGTTCGCCGACCCGGGCCTGTACCTCACCGGCGGCACGGTGGTGATCGACCACGGCGCCGGCGTCAGCTCGAATTTCCTGCACCTCTCGCGCATCGACGTGAAGGTCGGCGACCGGGTCGAGCAGGGCCAGGCGTTCGCGGCCGTCGGCGCGACCGGGCGCGCGACCGGGCCGCACCTGCACTGGGGCATGAACTGGTTCGACACCCGCATCGATCCGCTGCTGGTGCTGGAGCGCGACAAGAACAACCCATGACCGTTCACGCTCGGCGCGCGCGGCGGCGCGTTCATCGTCGCGATCGTTCCGGGACCGTCGTGGCGCGGTTCGATACCCGCATCGATCCGCTGCTGGTCCTCGAACGCGGCAAGAACAACCCGTGACCGTTCACGCTCGGGGCGCGCGGCGGCGCGTTCATCGTCGTGATCGTTCCGGGACCGCCGTGGCGCGGTTCGATACCCGCATCGATCTGCTGCTGGTGCTGGATCTGGCGGAAAAAGCGACACCCTGACGCTGCGCTTCGGCGCGCGTCGACGCATTGTTCGTCGAGATCGCGCGAAGATCCTTGGCTCGGCCCGGCTGCGTCGCCGCGGCAGCTGTCCTGCCCATCCGGGCGAGCCCCCGCGGTGCCGCGGAATCGCGCCCGGCACGCGGGATGAACGAAAACGGCCCGGCATCGCTGCCGGGCCGTCGCGTTCATGCGGTCGAACGCATCACTTCTTCGCTTCGGCCGGCGGTGTCGCGGGCTGGAAGGCGTTGCCCGGGATCGCCCACGAGAAATCGGTGCGGGTGAACGTG
>JBGAFR010000072.1:0-17994 GCA_044227145.1 Lysobacteraceae bacterium | reverse complement strand
GGAGGGGGATTCCGGGCGCGACGGCAGATGGCCGCGATCGTGACGAACGCGGCGAACGCGGGTCTTCGAAGGTGCGAAGGCGCGCTACAGGGTGTCAGGGAGAACCGATGTACGGTGTGATTTTCGATTTTCTGCGCAGTTACGTGATCGAGCGCCATGGTGGTCGCGCCACCTGGGATGCGCTGCTGAAGGAAGCCGGCATCGGCTACAAGGTCTACTTCCCCGTCGCGCAGTACCCGGACGAGGAAATGGTCAAGCTCGCGACCACCGCGGCGCGCATGCTCAACGCGCCGCTGCCCGCGGTGCTTGAGGATTTCGGCGATTTCGTCGGGCCGTCGCTGGTGACGTACTACGAGATGTTCGTCAAGCCGGAGTGGCGCACGTTCGAAGTGCTCGAAAACGCGAGCTACAAGATCCACGACGCCATCCACAAGCACAATCCCAGGCGCAACCCGCCCGAACTGCGGACCTACCGCCAGGACGAGGACCGGATGCTGCTGACGTATTACTCCGAACGCCGCCTGTGCTTCGTGGCCAAGGGCATCGTCCGCGGCCTGGCGAAGAAGTACGGCGAGGACATCGAGGTCCGCGAGACCCAGTGCATGCACCACGGGGCGGGGCAGTGCCACCTGGAGATCACCCGCCGGCCGGCCCTCGGCAGCGGGGGGGGGTATGGAGTAAGGTAGCGGGCTTCCTCCGCCGCCTTCCCGCCCGTGTCCGTCGATGCCCAGCCGGGCGCCTCCGCTTCGTCCGAGGCCGCCGCCTACACCCCCCGTTCCGTCGAATCCGCCGCCCAGTCGTTCTGGCGGGGCACCCGTGCCTTCGAGGTCGACGAAGCCTCCGCCAAGCCCAAGTACTACTGCCTGTCGATGCTGCCGTACCCCTCGGGGGCGCTGCACATGGGCCACGTGCGGAACTACACCATCGGCGACGTGATCAGCCGCTTCCGGCGGATGACCGGCCACAACGTGCTGCAGCCGATGGGCTGGGACGCGTTCGGCCTGCCGGCCGAGAACGCTGCGCTCAAGCACAAGACCGCGCCGGCGAAGTGGACCTACGCCAACATCGACCACATGCGCGCGCAGCTGCAGGCGTTGGGCTACGCGATCGACTGGTCGCGCGAGTTCGCCACCTGCCGCCCGGACTACTACGTCCACGAGCAGCGCATGTTCACCCGGCTGATGAAGAAGGGCCTGGTGTACCGCAAGAACTCGGTGGTGAACTGGGACCCGGTCGACCAGACCGTGCTGGCGAACGAGCAGGTGATCGACGGCCGCGGCTGGCGCTCCGGCGCGCTGGTCGAGAAGCGCGAGATCCCGCAGTGGTTCCTGAAGATCACCGCCTACGCCCAGGAACTGCTGGACGGGCTGGACACGCTGGACGGCTGGCCGGATTCGGTCAAGACGATGCAGCGCAACTGGATCGGTCGCAGCGAAGGCCTGGAATTCGCGTTCGACGTCGCCGGCAGCGACGACAGGCTGCGTGTGTTCACCACGCGCCCCGACACGCTGATGGGCGTGACCTTCGTCAGCGTCGCCGCCGAGCATCCGCTGGCGCTGCGCGCGGCGGAGACGAATCCCGAGCTGGCCGCGTTCATCGCCGAACTGCGCCAGGGCGGTGTGTCCGAGGCCGAGCTGGAGACGCAGGAAAAGCGCGGCATGGCCACCGGCCTGTTCGCGATCCACCCGATCAGCGGCGAGCAGGTGCCGGTCTGGGTCGCCAACTTCGTGCTGATGGGCTACGGCACCGGCGCGGTGATGGCGGTGCCCGGCCACGACGAGCGCGACTTCGAGTTCGCGACGAAATATGGCCTGCCGATCCAGCAGGTCATCGGCCTGCGGGGCCCGATCCCGCCGCACCTGCTGCCGGAAGAGATGCAGTACGACACCGCGTGCTGGAAGCCGTGGTACGGCGACAAGACCAACCCCGCCGCGATGTGCATCAACTCCGGCGAAGGCCTGGATGGCAAGGGCTATCGCGAGGCGTTCGACCACCTGGCCGCGACGTTCGAGGCCGAGGGCCGCGGCGAGCGCAAGGTCAACTTCCGCCTGCGCGACTGGGGCGTGAGCCGCCAGCGCTACTGGGGCTGCCCGATCCCGGTGATCTACTGCCCGACCTGCGACGCGGTGCCGGTACCCGAGGACCAACTGCCGGTGGTGCTGCCCGAGGACGTGCAGGACGCGTTCGCGTCCGGCGCGGTGCTGTCGCCGATCAAGTCCGACCCCGCGTGGCGCAAGACCACTTGCCCGCAGTGCGGCGGCCCGGCCGAGCGCGAGACCGACACCTTCGACACCTTCATGGAGTCGAGCTGGTACTACGCGCGCTATACCTCGCCCGGCGCGGCCGACATGGTCGACGGCCGCGCGAAGTACTGGACGCCGGTCGACCAGTACATCGGCGGCATCGAGCACGCGATCCTGCACCTGCTGTACTTCCGCTTCTACCACAAGCTGCTGCGCGACGAAGGACTGGTCGACAGCGACGAACCCGCCGCCAACCTGCTGTGCCAGGGCATGGTGATCGCGGAGACCTTCTATCGCGACAACGCCGACGGCTCGAAGGACTGGATCAACCCGGCCGACGTCGAGATCGAACGCGACGACAAGGGCCGCATCGTCGGCGCGAAGTCGAAGGCCGACGGCGCGCCTGTGCGCATCGGCGCGGTCGAGAAGATGTCGAAGTCGAAGAACAACGGCGTCGACCCGCAGGCGATGGTCGACAAGTACGGTGCCGACACCGTGCGCCTGTTCTCGATGTTCGCCGCACCGCCGGAACAGTCGCTGGAGTGGAACGAGGCTGGCGTCGAAGGCATGTCGCGCTTCCTGCGCCGGTTCTGGCGCGAAGTGACCACGCATGCGTCGCAGCCGGATCATCCCGATGTCGACGCCGCCACGCTGAATGCCGCGCAGAAGACCCTGCGCCGGCAGCTGCACGAGGCGATCCAGAAGGTCGGCGACGACTACGGCCGCCGCTACAGCTTCAACACCGCTATCGCCGCGCTGATGGAGCTGCTGAATCATGTCTCGAAGTTCGACGACATGAGCGATCAGGGCCGTGCCGTGCGCCACGAGACCCTGCAGACCATGGTGCTGCTGCTGAACCCGGTCACGCCGCACGTCTGCCACCACCTGTGGCAGGTGCTGGGCAACGCCGAGGCGCTGCTGGAGGACGTGCCGTTCCCGCAGGCCGATCCGGCCGCGCTGGTGCGCGACGCGGTGACGCTGGCGGTGCAGGTCAACGGCAAGCTGCGCGGCACCATCGAGGTCGGCGTGCAGGCGGCGAAGGACGAGATCGAGGCCCTGGCCCTGGCCGAGCCGAACGTCAGGAAGTTCATGGAAGGCATGGCCGTGCGCAAAGTGATCGTCGTGCCCGGCAAGATCGTGAACATCGTGGCGGGGTGAGGCCCCGGTGACACCTGAAGGTCAGGCCCCGGGCGCGCATTCCCACCTCGTGCCGTGGATGTGCCAGGCCATGGAAGCGAGGGAGCGGGGGTCGGCCGCATGGTCCGACCTCGGGCTGCCGCTGTTCCTGGTCTGCTGCTTGATCGTGAACGCGCCGATTGTCTGGGTGCTCGTACGCTGGATGCTGATGCACGCAAGGCCTTCGCCACGCGAGCGAGTCAGGACCGGCGCCTGGATGATGGGTCTCATGGCCCTGTGGCCGATCCTGTCCGTGCTGACGCCGCTCGCCAGCGGATTCGTCGATCTGGGCACGCTTCGCGGCGGTTCCCTCATCCGGGCCGTGCGGGACTGCGATCCCGGCGCGTACTGGCTCGGCGTGTGCCTGTTGTGGCTTCCGTTCCCGGTGCTGGCCGGTGGAGCATTGTCTTTCGTGGTCCGGCTCGGACGGACGCCGTACCGGAAGCATGTCCAGCACCAGAAGGCATGATGCCCGCGGCGCGCGCGTCATTGATTCACCCCCGCTCCTCCTTCAGACTGCCGCCATGAAGACCGTCTTCCGCCCGTTCGCCCGCGTTCTCGTCTGCGGCCTCCTGCTGCTTCTTTCCGGCTGCGGCTTCCACCTGCGCAACGCGCTGGTGCTGCCCGCCGACCTCGGCCCGCTCGCGGTGACCGCGCGCGACCCGTACAGCCCGCTGGCGGACTCGCTGGCCCGGTCGATGGAGCGCGCAGGCGCGACCGCGGCAGCGGCCGATGCCGAGGGCGCGACCCGGCTGGAAGTCATGTCGGAGAAGTGGAACGACCTGCCGATCGCGATCGACACCTCCGGCCGCGCCCAGGAATTCAGCCTGCGCTACGCCGTGGTGTTCCGCCTGCGGCGTGCCGACGGCAGCGCGATCGTGCCGCAGCAGGCGGTGGAGCTGTCCCGCGACTACATCGCGCCGCCGGCCGACTCGATCGGCCGCAACAGCGAGCGCGAGCTGCTGGTCGACGAAATGCGCAAGGACATGACGGCCGCGATCCTGCGCCGCATCGACGCCGCGCTGCGCGGTGCCCCGGCCGGGGCGCCCTGAGCGCGGCGCGTCCGCCGCCTCCGATGGAACTCACCCCCGAACGCCTGATCGCCCAGCTCGACAACGAGCCGCTGCGTCCGGTCTATCTGATCGCCGGCCCCGAGCCGCTGCGCGTGCTGGAAGCCGCCGACGCGGTCCGCGCCCGCGCCCGCGACGAAGGCATCGCCGAGCGCGAGGTGCTCGACGCCGACGGCCGCGATTTCGACTGGGACCGGCTGACGAGCAGCCTGGGCGCGATGAGCCTGTTCGCGAGCCGGCGCCTGATCGACCTGCGCCTGCCCTCGGCCAAGCCGGGCAAGGACGGCGCCCAGGCGCTGCTCGATTTCTGTGCGCGTCCGCCCGACGACGTCGTCCTGCTGATCACCGGCGAGGACTGGAGCCGCCAGCACGGCGGCAAGTGGAGCGAGGCCGTCGCGAAGGCGGGCCACCACGCCATCGCCTGGACGCTGAAGCCGCACGAGCTGCCGGACTGGGTCGAGCGCCGCCTGCGCGCGCGCGGCCTGCGCGCCGACCGCGATGCCGTCGAGCGGCTGGTCGAGCGGGTCGAGGGCAACCTGCTGGCCGCGGCGCAGGAGATCGACAAGCTGGCGTTGCTGGGCGACGGCACCGCGATCGACCTGGCGCGGATGGAGGCCTGTGTCGCCGACGCCGCACGCTTCGACGTGTTCCGACTGGTCGACGCCGCGCTCAACGGCCAGCCGGCGCTGGTGGTGCGGATGCTGCACGGCCTGCGCGCCGAGGGCGAGGCGGTGCCGGCGCTCATGGGCATGCTGGTGATGGAGCTGCAGCGCGCCGCGGCGCTGGCGCGAGCGCAGGCCCGCGGCGGCAACCTCGCCGCCGAGTTCAAGGCGCAGCGGGTGTGGGACGCCAAGCAGGCGGTCTATCGCCGGGCGCTGCAGCGGCACGACGCCGCGCGCTGGGAGCGGTTCGTGATCGAGGCCGGCCGCGTCGACCGCATCGCCAAGGGCCGTCCGCGCCCGGGCGAGGAGCCGGCGGATGCCTGGCTGGCGCTGGAACGCCTGCTGGTGGCTGTCGCCGAGTCCCGCGGCGCGCGCCTGCTGACCGGCCGCGCGACGGGCTGAAGGATGCTGCTGCGCGTTTTCTACGGCGGCACCTTCGACCCGGTGCACAACGGCCATCTGGCGATCGCCCGCGCCGCGCGGGATGCGCTGGCGACGATGGTCCGGCTGCTGCCCGCCGCCGACCCGCCGCACCGGGCCGCCCCCGGTGCCACCGCCGAGCAGCGTGCGGCGATGCTGGATCTCGCGGTCGAAGGGCAGGGCGGCCTGCGCGTCGACCGGCGCGAACTGGTCCGCACCACCCCGAGCTGGACCATCGACACCCTGCGCGAGCTGCGCGCCGAGTTCGGCGAGGCCGCGCCGCTGGCCTTCGTCGTCGGCGCCGACAGCCTGCACGGCCTGCCGACCTGGCGCGAACCGCAGGCGCTGGTCGCCGGCGCGCACTGGATCGTCGCCGAGCGCCCGGGCAGCGCGCTCGACGAACACCTTCCGCCGGAGGCTGCACGCCTGATCGCCGGACGCTGGACCCGCGACCCCGAGGACCTGCGCCGCAGTCCGGGCGGGCGGGTGCTGCGCCTGCAGCACCCGCTGCAACCGGAATCGGCTACCGACATCCGCCGCCGGATCGCCGACGGCGAGACCTGGCACCACCTCGTCCCGCCCGCGGTGGGCCGCTACATCGTCGCGCACGGCCTGTACGGCGCGACCCCGGTGACGGTCCGGCCGCCGTCGGCGCCGCGGGTATAATCCGGCCATTCCACGCGAGGACCGCTCTTGTCCAGTTCCAGCAACGCGCACGTGATCAAGACCGTGCTGCCCACCCCGCCGCCGGCCGCCGATGTCCTGCTCCGCCAGGTCCGGGCCGCGATCGAGGACCTCAAGGCCAAGGATGTCGTCGAGATCGACGTCCGCGGCAAGACCAGCGTCTGCGATTTCATGCTGATCGCCTCGGGCACCTCGACCCGCCACGTCAAGTCGATCGCGGACGAGGCGGTGAAGAAGGTCAAGGAGCTCGACGTCCTGCCGCTGGGCGTGGAAGGCGAGCGCGAGGCCGAGTGGGTGCTGGTCGACCTCGGCGACGTCGTCCTCCATGTCATGCTGCCGCGGGTGCGCGAGTTCTACGCGCTGGAGCGGCTGTGGACCGTCGGCGACCAGCCGCCGGAATCCGCCGACGCGGACTGAGGTCCGCTGCCGATCCCGCGAGCGCAATCCAGGAGACGCCCGATGAGCGACCCCTACAACACCGGTACCGGCGGCCTGCCGCCGCCGATGCCCGCCCCGCGGCGCATGCCGCCCGCCGGGCTCGGCGACGCGATGGTCACCACCGCCTTCGAGCTGCCCGGCTACCGCGTCGTCGAGAACCTCGGCATCGTCCGCGGCATCGTCGTGCGCTCGCGGTCGGTGGTCGGCAATTTCATCGGCGGCCTGCAGACCCTGTTCGGCGGCAACATCACCATCTACACCGAGCTTTGCGAGCAGGCCCGCGCGGACACCTACCGCGACATGGTCGCCCACGCCCGCCAACTGCGCGCGAACGCGATCATCGGCATGCGTTACGACGCCACCGAGGTCATGCCCGGGCTGACCGAAGTGCTGTGCTATGGCACCGCGGTGATCGTCGAACCGATCCACGGTTGACCGGCGCGCGATGAAGGCCCGCCTCATCGCCGTCGGCGAACGCGCGCCGTCGTGGGTGGCGGAAGGCTTCGCCGAATACCGCAAGCGCCTGTCCCACTGGCTGCCGCTGGACCTGGTCGAGATCGAACCGGGCCTGCGCGGCAAGGGCCGGGATCCGGTGCGGGCGACTGCGGACGAAGGCGCCCGCGTGCTCGCGGCGCTGCCGAAATCCGCGCACGTGATCGCACTGGACGGCCGCGGCCGGCAGCATTCGTCGGAACAGCTGGCACAGCGGCTGGAGCACTGGCGTGCCGGCGGCCGCGACCTGGCATTCCTGGTCGGCGGCCCGGAAGGGCATGCGCCGGACGTGATTTCGCGCGCCGACGAGCAGTGGTCGCTGGGTCCGCTCACGCTGCCGCACATGCTGGTACGGCTGGTCCTGGCCGAACAGCTCTACCGCGCCGCGGCGCTGCTGGCGAACCACCCGTACCACCGCGCTTGAGCCTGCGCGTCCGCACGCATCGCACGCGTTCGCGGGTCACGTCGCGAGCGTGCGCGAGCCCGCGAAACCCGCATTCCGGCCATTCATTGACGAACTGCGTCACGGTTCTCGCCGCCGGTCGCGTCTAAGGTCGCCCTCGTGCCGCTGCGGTGGCGCCTCCGCGTGCCGCCCGCCGACGGCCGCGGACGACTTTCCCCCGTTCGGCGATGTCGCCGGCGGCGCGTCCCCCCGCGCTGTCCGCAGGTGAAGCCATGCGTTCCTTCCCGATTCCGTCCGTCGTCGTTTCCCTCCTGCTCCTGCTCGCCGGCTGCGATGTCGATCGCATCCAGATCCGCATCGGCGAAAACGCGACAGTCGGTCGCCCGGCGCCCGCAACGCGCGGCGTCGCGACGATCCGGTCGCAGACCCCGCCGGCCGCGGCTGCCGCCGCACCGGTCGCGCCCGCCGCCGCCGCGGCGAGCCCCACCGCGATCCGCCCTCTGCTGCCGGCCGCCGAGCGCTACGGCAACCTCGACGTCCGCCTGCATCCGGTCGAGGGCGTGGCCGCGGGCACCTCGCAGTTGGTGACCTTCGGCGTGCCGTTCCCGCGCGGTTCGATCGACGTCGCCGGCCTGTCGACGGTGCGCGTGCTCGATGCGAAGGGCATCGAGATCCCCGCCCACGTCGAACAGCTCACGCCGTGGCGGCACGTGAGCGACACCACGATCGACGGCAAGTCCGTCCGCGTCGCCCGCATCCAGCTGCACTACCGCTTCGCCGCACCGTATCCGGCGTCCGAGGCGATCCGCGTCGAGTGGGGCTATCGCGCCCGCACCGCCGACGTGGCCGCGCTGGAGAACCCCCGCAACGGCTGGCAGCCGGTGACCAGCGGCAGTTTCGTCGCCGGCGACGGCGTGTCCGAGCCGAAGGTCTACGCAGTGCTGCCGGCGGCGACGCTGAGCCGCGGCGTGCTGCGGATCGGGCCGATGCAGCCGTTCGCGCCGGAGATTGCCGCCACCCGCGACGACCCCGCGACCATGGACGCCACCGAGCACTACCCGCAGTACACCGAGCAGATGTACGCGGCCAAGAACTTCTTCTATTCGCACATCGGCGAGGACGACCCGCGGGTCACCGCCGCCAACCAGATCCCGTACAAGGGCGCCGAGGGCGAGCCGTGGCTGTACGACCGCGTGTCCGCGTTCTACGGCCTGTATTTCCGCAGCGGCTTCTTCAAGGCGCTGCGCGAGTCGGTGCGCGCGGCCGAGTTCTATCGCGTGAACCTCTATCCGCAGGGCACGACCCCGGACAGCGCGGTCGGCGCGTTCAAGCTCAAGAACCCGAACCCCGGCGCCTACATCGGCGCCAACGGCGCGATGTACAGCTACGGCGAAGGCCTGGCCTACACCTACTGGATCACCGGCGACGACCTGGCGAAGGACGGCGCGAAGCTCGCGGCGAAGGCGCAGCAGGACGCCAACGACGAACCCGACCGCTGGTCGCCGACCAGCAGCTACACCGAGCGCCACATGGCGTTCAAGCTGATGGCGATGATCGTCGGTTACGAACTCTACGGCGACGTGCCGTACAAGACCGGTGCGACGAAGACCTATCGCGAACGCGTGCAGACCCTGCTCGACAACCTGGTCTGGCACCAGAACGGCGCCGGCGGCGCGCTGCCGGCGAACCGCATCGACGGTGGGCTGTGGAAGTACGGCAGCCAGGAAGGCAACGGCCCGCAGGACCAGCTCGTCGTGAGCTTCTGGCAAACGCCTTTCATGGTCGATGCGATGGTCCGCGCCTACGTGCTGACCGACCGCGCCGACGTCGCGAACTTCATCCGCCGCACCGGTACCGCGCTGAAATACGGCGGCAAGTCGTATGCGCCGGCGCAGCGCCAGTACTACACCGACAAGCCGGAGAACCTCGGCCTCGTCGACTACGTGACCCTGGTCGACGGGTCGACCTACGCCGCCGATGGCGTCGGCCCGGAGCACACGCTGGAAGTCGCCGGCGCGCTGGGCTGGGCCTACTACTTCAGCCGGCTGACCAACCAGCGCGACGATACGCTCAAGCAGGCGGCGAACGACCTGTACCGCACCTACGACTACGAAGTGAACGACTGGACCCGACCCACCGCGCCGGAACTCGGCCTCACCGCGTACCGCACCAATCCGCCGCGCCGCTACAACTGGACCTACAAGACCAGCGGCAGCCTCTCGTGGTGCCTGTCGGACGTGCGCCGGATCAGCAACTGAGGCGTCGGGCGCGGAGCGTCGCGCGGGCCACGTGCGTGCGGCCTGCGCTACGCCCGGACGCGAGCCTCAGCCCGCGTAGCGCGGATAGTCGGTGTAGCCCTTCGGGCCGGGCGTGTAGAACGTCGCGCTGTCCGGCGCCGCCAGCGGCGCGCCGTCGCGGATGCGCTCCGGCAGGTCGGGGTTGGCGATGAACGCCGCGCCGAACGCGACCGCATCGACCTTGCCGCCGGCGATCGCCGCGTCGGCTTCCTCGGCGGTGTAGCCCATGTTGCCGATCAGCACGCCGTCGTAGGCTTCGCGCGCCGGCGTCATCACGTCGCCCTGCTGCTGGCCGAGGAAATCGCCGCGCATGACGTGCCAGTAGGCGAGGTCGTAGTCATTGAGGCGCTGGCCCAGCCAGCGGATCAGCCCGACCGGGTCGCTGTCGCGCATGTGGTTGTAGCCGTTGAGCGGCGACACCCTCAGACCGACGCGACGGCTGCCCCAGACGCCGCAGACCGCCTCCAGCACTTCCAGCAGCAGCCGCGCGCGGTGCTCGAGCGGCCCGCCGTAGGGGCCGCTGCGGCGGTTGCTGCCGTCGCGCAGGAATTCGTCGAGCAGGTAGCCGTTGGCGCCGTGGACCTCGACGCCGTCGAACCCGGCGGCCTGCGCGTTGCGCGCCGCGGCGGCGAAACCGGCGACGATGCCAGGCAACTCGGTGTCGTCCAGCGCGCGCGGCACGACGTAATCGACTTTGCCCTTGGGCGTATGCACCTGGTCGTTCTCGATCCGCAGCGCGCTCGGCGCCACCGGCTGCGCGTCGTCGTTGAGGTCGGGGTGGCAGGCGCGTCCACCGTGCCAGAGTTGCAGCACGATCCGGCCGCCGGCGGCGTGCACGGCATCGGTCACGCGCTTCCAGCCGGCGACCTGCGGCGCGCCGTAGATGCCCGGCTCGTGCCAGAACGCGGAGTTGCCGGCCATCGCCATCGTCGCCTCGGCGATGATCAGGCCGGCACTGGCGCGCTGGGCGTAGTACTCGGCCATCAGCGGCCCGGGCACATGGTCGTCTTCGGCGCGACAGCGGGTCAGCGGTGCCATCAGGATGCGATTCGGCAGCGACAGGTCGCCGGCCTGCAACGGGTCGAACAGGGACGTCATCGGAAAGTCCTGTGCATGGGAGGCGCGCAGTGTCGCAGCTCGATCCCGCCGCGATTGCACCCGCACGCAGAACGCAGCGGCGCATCGGCCACGAAAAAAAGCCGCCGTTCGCATCGTCGACGACCGGCGGCGGTCCGTTCGCGTTCCCGGGAAGCGTCCCGAGCGCCTCAGCCGCGTTCGAGCGAGAAGTTCACCGGTACCAGGCCGTAGACCTGGATCGCGCGACCATCGCGCATCGCGGGCCGGAACTTCCACTTCCGCAGCACCTGGCGCTTCGCCGCGTCGTCCAGCCGGCGATTGCCGCTGCTGCGCTGGATCTCCACTTCCAGCGGCGTGCCGTCCACGTCAACCAGCACCTTCAGCACCACCGTGCCTTCGGCGCCGGCCATCAGTGCTTCGCGCGGATAGGTCGGCGGCGGCGCGAGCGCGTACTGCAGGCTTTCGGTGGTCAGTGGGCCGGTGGGCGGCGGCGGGTCGATCTTCGCGATCTCGGTGCCGGTGTTGGTCGGCGGCGGCAGGCCGACGTTCGAGGTCGTCTCGAACACCAACGGCGGTGGCGGCTCCACGGTCGGTTGCTGGCGTACCACCGGCGGTGCGGTCTGGGTGTGCGGCCTCGGCGGCGTGACTTCCTGGATCGGCGGCGGCGGAGGCGGGGGCGGCTTCGGCGGATCGAGCGAGACGACCGTGGTGTTCTCCGGGGGTGCGATCGCCACTGGCGCCGACACCGGGACCAGCAACAGCATCAGCGCGGCGATGTTCAGCGCGATCGCGCCGGCCAGGCCGGCGATGCGGGCGGGCTGGACCGCGGCCAGCGCATGGGAGAAATCACGGGTTCTGGCGTGAGGCCGGGAAGCGGCGAGGATCATGGGGCACCTCCGTCGGTTGGGTTCGACGGTACGAACGGCGCAGCGCCGGTTGCGGGGTTGGACCCGCGAAACTTTTTTTCGCCTCCCTGAAATTCGCCTCCCCGAAACACGACACCCGCCGGAAGGCGGGTGTCGTGGGGTCGGGCGTGGCGCAGGCCGGTCAGTCGCCGAGTTCGAACACCACTTCCAGTGTGGCCGACAGCGAGGTCTCGCCGGGCGACACCGGCGGAGAACCGGCGTCCATCGCGGCCATCTTCATCATCGGCATGGGGCCGGGCACGCCCATGCCGCCGCCCTCGTTGATGCTGACGATGCGCTTGACCCGCTTGCCCAGCGCCGTGGCGTACATGGCGGCACGCTCCTGCGCCTTCTTCAGCGCGTTGCGGCGGGCCTCGTCCTGGACCGGGTCGGGCTGGTCGATCTCGAAGCTGGGGCCGTTGATCTGGTTGGCGCCGTTGGCGACCAACGCGTCGAGCACCTTGCCGAGCTTCTCGAGGTCGCGGACCTTCACGTTCACCGTGTTGCTGGCCTGGTAGCCGGTGATCGTCGGCGGCTGGTTCTCGGCGTAGCGATACTGCGGGGAGAGGCTGATGCCGGCGGTCTGGACGTCGCGCTCGGCGATGCCGGCGGCGCGAATGGCGGCCATGACCTTGTCCATCTGCGCCGAGTTGGCGCGCATCGCCGCGTTGGCATCGGCCGACTGGGTGACGACGCCCGCGGAGAGCGCGGCGATGTCGGGCACGCGGCTGGCATGGGCCTCGGCGGTGACCGACAGCAGGGTGCCGCGCTCGGCGGGCGGGGACGACTGGGCGGAAGCGGTCATGGCGAGACCCGGCAGGAAGAGGAAGGCGAGGGCGGCGGCGAGGCGGGGCAGCGGGGAAACGGGGCGGGGCGACATGCGGGGCTCCTTGTCGTGGCGATGCGGGGGATGGTCCGGGGCGCCGGGTGAACGCTCTGTGAGCCCGGTCGGGGTTCGCCGAGGGGGTGGTCGGGCGAATGCGGTCCGCAAGGTATCCTAGCCGGATGTTGCATCTTGCCTCGAAATCCCCCCGTCGCCGCGAACTGCTGGCCCTCCTCGGCATCGACTTCGGCGTGCTCGACCTCGACCTGCCGGAGACGCCCGCGCCGGGCGAAGCCCCCGACGACTACGTCCGCCGGGTGGCGCGCGAGAAGGCCGGTGCCGGTCTGCTGCAGGTGGTCGGACAGTCGGGCGCGGTGGTGCTCGGTGCCGACACCGAGGTCGTCCTCGACGGCCGCATCTACGGCAAGCCCGCGGACGCTGCGGACGCGGCGGAGATGCTGCGCAGCCTGTCCGGGCGCACGCACCGCGTGGTGTCGGCGGTCTCCGTGGTCGACGCCGGCCGCGAGCTGCAGGCGGTGAACGTCTCGGACGTGCGTTTCGCCGAACTGTCGGACGACGACATCGCGGAGTACCTCGACACCGGCGAATGGGCCGGCAAGGCCGGCGCCTACGGCATCCAGGGCCGCGCCCAGGCGTTCATCGCCCACCTCTCGGGCAGCTACTCCGGCGTGATGGGCCTGCCGCTGCACGAGACCGCCGGCCTGCTGCGCGAGATCGGCGCGCTGCCCGTGCGCATCGCCGCGGAGGCCGCGGCATGAGCGAGGAGATCCTGATCAACGTCACCCCGCGCGAGACCCGCGTCGCGGTGGTCGAGAACGGCATGCTCCAGGAACTGCACATCGAGCGCGGCTGGCGTCGCGGCGTGGTCGGCAACATCTACAAGGGCCGGGTGCAGCGGGTGATGCCCGGCATGCAGGCGGCCTTCGTCGAGATCGGGCTGGATCGCGCGGCCTTCCTGCACGCCAACGACATCGTCCGCAACGGCAGCCAGGCGCCGGTCGATGCGGTGCTGGAAACGGCGCTGGAGAGCGCGATGGACGGCGACGGCGATGCGGTCGCGGTGGCCGCGCCGAGCGTCGCGCAGGCGCCCGTGTCGATGGCGCAGGTCGTGCCGCCGATCACCGAACTGCTGCGCGAGGGCCAGGAGATCGTGGTCCAGGTGGTCAAGGACCCGATCGGCAGCAAGGGCGCGCGGCTGACCACCCAGATCAGCATCCCGTCGCGATACCTCGTGTTGCTGCCGCACTCGAAGGTGATCGGCGTGTCCTCGCGCATCGAGGACGAGGCCGAGCGCCAGCGCCTCAAGACGCTCGTGGCGGCGCAGAACGCGCACGTCGCCTGCGGCTACATCGTCCGCACCAACGCCGAGGGCCAGCCCGAGGAAGCGCTGGCCGAGGACATCGCCTACCTCGCCCGCGCCTGGGCGCTGATCGAACGCAACGTCGGCACCGTCGGCATCGGCCGCTGCGTGTACGAGGATCTGAGCCTGCCGATGCGCGCGGTGCGCGACCTGATGCGCCGCGACGTGGAGAAGGTGAAGGTCGATTCGCGCGAGACCTGCGAGAAGCTGCGCACCTTCGCCGCGCAGTTCATGCCGGGCCTCGCCGAGAAGATCGAGCACTACGCCGGGCAGCGCCCGGTGTTCGACCTCTACGGCGTGGAGGACGAGATCCAGCGCGCGCTGGACAAGGAAGTGCCGCTGAAGTCGGGCGGCTACCTGGTCATCGACCAGACCGAGGCGATGACCACGATCGACGTGAACACCGGGTCGTTCCTCGGCCAGCGCAACCTCGAGGAAACCGTCTACCGCACGAACCTCGAAGCGGCGCAGGCGGTGGCGCGTCAGCTGCGGCTGCGCAACCTCGGCGGGATCATCATCATCGACTTCATCGACATGATCGATCCGGAACATCGCCGGCAGGTGCTTCGCACGCTGGAGAAATCGCTGGCCCGCGACCATGCCAAGACCACGGTCTACGACTTCTCGCCGCTGGGCCTGGTCGAGATGACCCGCAAGCGCACGGTCGAGAGCCTGCAGCGGCAGATCAGCGAGGCCTGCCACGAATGCGGCGGTCGCGGCACGCTGAAGACCGCCGAGACCGTGACCTACGAGATCTTCCGCGAGATCACCCGTGCGGTGCGCCAGTTCGAGGCGGCGCGGCTGCTGGTCATCGCGTCGCCGAAGGTGGTGGCGCGGATCACCGACGAGGAGTCGCCCGCGGTCGCCGAACTGGAGGAATTCCTCGGCAAGACCATCCGCTTCCAGGCGGACGAGCAGTACACCCAGGAGCAGTTCGATGTCGTGCTGCTCTGAGGCGTGGCCGGCCGGCCGGGCGGCCGCCTGATGCCGGTGTCGATGCGTCGCCGCCTGCGCCTGGCGCGTCGCGGACTGTGGTACCTGACCGCGGTCTCGCTGGTGCTGATGGCGCTGGGTGCGGCCATCCTGAGCCAGTTGCTGCCGCTGGCCGAGCGGCATCCGGACCGGATCGCCGAATGGCTGAGCGCGCGCGCCGGCCGTCCGGTGCGGTTCGACCGCCTCGACACCGAATGGACCCGGCGCGGGCCGCTGCTGCGGCTCGACGGGTTGCGGGTGGGCGACGGCCCGGGCGCGGTCTCGGTCGGCGCCGCCGAAATCCTGGTTTCGCAATATGCCGGCCTGCTGCCCGGGCGCTCGTTCACCGAGCTGCGCGTGCGCCATTTGGCGCTGACGCTCGAACGCGCGGACGACGGCAGCTGGCGGGTTCGCGGCCTGCCCGGGCAGACCCAGGGCGGCGATCCGCTGGGTTCGCTGGAGGGCCTGGGCGAACTGCAGGTCATCGACGCGAAGCTCGGCATCTCCGCGCCGTCGCTGGGCATCGAGACCACCGTGCCGCACGTCGACGTCCGCCTGCAGGTGAACGGCCCGCGCGTGCGCAGCGGCCTGCGGGCGCGCATGCGTGCCGACGCCGCGCCGGTCGACTTCGTGCTGGATTTCGACCGCGTGCAGGGCGATGGCCGGCTCTACGCGACCGGCCGCGACCTGCGCCTGGCGGACTGGGCGGCGCTGCTGAAGATCGGTGGCGTTGACGTGGTCGGCGGCACCGGGCGCGCCGAGCTGTGGGCGACGGTGCGGCATCGGTCGGTGTCCGCGATCGTCGTGGACGGCGACCTGCGCCGCCTGCGGCTGCGCGGGGCGGCCTTCCCAGATGACCCCGCCGGCACCCGCCCGGTGGCCGAGTTCGCGCAGCTGAAGACGGTCGCACGCTGGCGCGTCCGCGACGGCGACTGGCGCCTCGATGCGTCGCGCCTCCAGGTGCATGCCGACGCCGGCAGCCGGCCGCAGGTGCTGGACGGGCTGGCGATCGCAGGTGGCCGCCATTACGGTCTGCGTGCCGAACGCGTCGACGCCGGCCCGCTGTTCGCGGTGGCTGCGCTCAGCGATCGCCTGTCGCCGAAGCTGCGGCGCTGGCTGCAGGCGGCGCATCCGGGCGCGGTGCTGGAAACGGTGCGGATCGCGGGCGAGCGCGATGGCGCGATGCACGCGACCGCGCGGGTGCAGGGCCTCGGTTTCGCGCCCGTCGGCAATACGCCGGGCATCGCCGACCTCGCCGGCACGCTGCGCGGCGATGGCGACGGGTTCGCGTTCGTGTTCGACCCGGCCTCGAAACTGCGCTTCGACTGGCCGACAGGCTTCGGCCCGACCCACGTCGTCGGCCTGCGCGGCGAGGCCGTGGCCTGGCGCGACGAGGCCGGCGGCTGGCGGGTGGAGACGCCGGCGCTGCGCATCGACGGCGTCGGCTATGGCGCCGACCTCCGCGGCGGCCTGTGGTTCCAGGGCGACGGCACCCGGCCGTGGATCGGCATCGCCGCGGATCTCGAGGACGCGCAGGCGCCGGTGGCGAAGCGGTTCTGGCCGAAGTTCGCGATGTCGCCCGCCCTGGTGCGCTGGCTGGACACCGCGCTGATCGCCGGACACGTGCGCGGCGGCCGTGCGGTGATCGCCGGCGAACTGGAGGACTGGCCGTTCAAGTCGATCGCCGGCGCGCCGCCGAAGGGCGTGTTCGACGCGCGGGCCACGCTGCAGGACATGCGCCTGAAGTTCCAGGACGAGTGGCCGGCCACCTCCGACATGGACGCCGAGGTCGCGTTCGTCGACAACGGCTTCTCGGTGGACGGCAAGGCGGTGCTGGGCGAGGTCGGGATCCGCGCGTTCGACGCCGGCATCCCCGACTACGGCAGCGGCATGCTGGACATCCATGCGCGCGCCGACGCCGACGCGGCGCACCTGCTGTCGCTGCTGCGTCAGAGTCCGCTCAAACGCGAACACGGCAAGGTGCTGTCCACGCTGTCCGCCGGCGGCCCGGCCGCCGCCGAGTTCGCGCTGGCGCTGCCGCTGCACGGCCCGTTGCCGCACCGGCCGAAGATCGACGGCAGCGTCGAGCTGCATGGCGCGAAACTGGCCGAGTCGGAATGGAAGCTCGCGTTCTCCGGCGTCACCGGCAAGGCGCGTTACGACGAGAACGGGTTCACCGCCGACGGGCTGCGCGCCCAGTACGACCGCCAGGACGGCAAACTCTCGCTGCGCGCCGGGCCCGGCCACGTCCGCGATCGCAGGCAGGGCTTCGAGGCCGAGCTGGAAGCATCGATGACCAGCGACGACCTGCTCGCGCGCGTGCCCGACCTCGCCTGGCTGCGCCCGCACGTGCGCGGGCGCTCGCGCTGGACCGCGGGCATCGCGATCCCCGCCGGCGCGGGTGCGAACGCGATCACTCGCCTGCAGCTGCGCTCGGACCTGGTCGGCACCGCGTTCGACCTGCCGGCGCCGATGGACAAGCCGACCGGCGCCGCCCTGCCAACGACGCTAGACCTGCCGCTGCCGGTCGGCAAGGGCGAACTCGCGCTCGCCTTCGGCCAGCGCCTCGCGCTGCGCGTGCGGCAGACCCCGGACCAGCTCGGCATCCGTGCGGCGTTCGGCAGCGATCGCGTCGCCGAGGCGCCGCCGGCCTCCGGGCTGGTGCTCGGCGGACGTGCGCCCACGCTCGACGCCATCGGCTGGATCGCGCTCACCGAAAGCGGTTCGAGCAGCAGTCGCCTGCCGCTGCGCCGGGCCGACGTGAGCGCCGACCATCTGCTGCTGCTCGGCGGCGACTTTCCCGACACCCGGCTGCAGATCGCGCCGGCGAACAGCGGCCTTGCCGTGCAGATCGACGGTGCCGCGCTGGCCGGGGCCGTGCAGGTGCCCGATGGCAGCGCCGGCACGCTCTCCGGCCATCTGCAGCGCGCGCACTGGCGCGCGCAGGCCGG
>JBGAFR010000071.1:0-18645 GCA_044227145.1 Lysobacteraceae bacterium | reverse complement strand
GATCCGCCGCGCTCCGGCGCCGACGGCGTCCTGAAGCAGTTGCCGCTGGGCGGCCTGAAGCGGATCGTCTACGTCAGCTGCCATCCGGGCTCGCTGGCGCGCGATGCCGGCTACCTCGTCAACGAACGCGGCTGGACGCTCGAGGCTGCCGGGGTGATGGACATGTTCCCGCATACCGCCCACGTCGAATCGATCGCGCTGTTCCTGCCGCCGCGCTGACGGCGGGGTCCCGGCCGCTGACACGAAAACGCCCGCGTCTCGCGACGCGGGCGTCCTAGTCGTTTCGGCGAATCAGCCCAGCGAGCGCGGCGCGATGGACGGCGCATCCTGCTGCGGCTGTTCCTGCGCCTGCACCTGCTGCGGCGCCGGCTTCGGCGGCTCGATCATCGCCTGCGCGCTGCTGACTTCCAGCGGCTGTTGCCTGGCCTGGTCGACGGCGACATTCGCGTAGACGGCATCCGGAGCACCCGGCGTGCGGCCCTGGATCGCGAAGAGGCGGTCGTTGCCTTCGCTCAGTGCGACCGACAGGGTGGCCGGATCGAATTTCGTCCGATCGAATCCCGGCGTCTGCGCCAGATGCGCGGTGAGCGCGCCGGCGGTATTGGCATGCTCCGAAGGATTCAGCGAAAGACGCGACGCGTCCTGTTCGCCGATGCCCTTGTGCACGGCGTCGTAAACGGGGTTGAGGGGGTGGCCCAGCTGGTTGAGCATCGCCAGACCGGCGACGGCATGCGCCGCCGACTCATGTCGATCAGAGTGGTTCGACGCCGGGTGGTGTCCGCCGGAGGCGTGTTCCAGTTGCCATGATTTGATGCGCAGCGCACGCTCTGCCCGTCTCTGCAGTTCCATGGTGATTTCGCTGTCATCGACGCCGTCGTCCGAATGGCGGCGCATGGCGAGGATGCTGCGCTGGTCCGCCGCCGACAGCTTTCGCTCATGCGGCATCAGCATCGCTCCCGGATCCATGGTGTCGGCACTCGCACCATGGAGTGCATCCCGTTCGGTCAGATGCAGGTTTTCGCTCAGTTCCCGCCCCAGGGAGCCCGGGCTGTCCGGACGATCGTGTCCGGTGGTGTGATCCGCGTCGGCGCGGTCTTTCGGCGTTTCGCTGTGCATGGCGATGTTCCTTTTGCGGTTGGACGATCGGCATTCGTCAGTTTCGCCCGGCCGGCCGAGAATTGTTAAAAATTCGCTAATCACCAGGCAACCGCATTCATCCTAGCACGCGCCGCGGTCGGGTGCGCAACACGGCGATACCCGGCGATCGGGACGGCGCGCGATGCTGCGCCTACAATGTCGGCCCCCGGCGCGCCCGGACTGCAGACGGCTTCCCGTGCCCCTCGAGATCGAACGCAAATTCCTGGTGACGGACGATCGCTGGCGCGCGCTGGCAGAGCGCACGCTGCCGATGGCCCAGGGCTATCTCAACGACCAGGCGTCGCTGGAGAGCGGGCGCCAGCAGGTGTCGGTGCGGGTCCGGCTGGAAGGCGACGAGGCGCGGCTGAACCTCAAGAGTCGCGACCTCGGCCATACCCGCGAGGAGTACGATTATCGCATTCCGGTCGAGGACGCGCGGGCGCTGCTGGCCCGCTGCGTCGGCGGCCTGATCGACAAGCGCCGGCATTTCGTGACCCACGCCGGGCGGCTGTGGGAAGTCGACGAATTCCTCGGCGACAATGCGGGCCTCGTGGTGGCGGAGATCGAACTGGAAGCCGCCGACGCGCCCTTCGAGCATCCGCCCTGGCTGGGCGCCGAAGTCACCGACACCCTGCGTTACTACAATCTCGCGCTGGCCGCGCGCCCGTACTCGCAATGGCGCGAGGACGAACGCGAAGGCCGCGATCTGGAGTCCCCCACATGCTCGTAATCGGCGTCGCCGGTCCGGAACTCACCGCGCAGGAGCGCGACTGGCTGCAGCACGAGGCCTGCGCCGGCGTGATCCTGTTCAAGCGCAATTTCGTCTCGCGCGCGCAGGTGGCGGAGCTGTCCGCGGCCATCCGCGCCGCGGCGCCGCGGCCGCAGTTGATCTGTGTCGACCAGGAGGGCGGCCGCGTGCAGCGCTTCCAGGACGGGTACAGCGCGCTGCCGCCGCTGGAAGGCTTCGGTCGACGATACGCCGCCGATCCCGCCGGTGCGCTGGCGCTGGCCGAGGAGCACGCCTGGCTGATGGCGAGCGAAGTGCGCGCCAGCGGCGTCGACCTGAGCTTCGCGCCAGTGGTCGATCTCGGTCGCGGCAACCTCGCCATCGGCGATCGCGCGTTCTCCGACGATCCGCAGGTGGTCGCGGCCTTCACGCGCGCCTACGTCCGCGGCATGCACGCCGCGGGCATGGCCGCGACGCTCAAGCACTTCCCCGGCCACGGCTCGGTGCGGGAGGACACGCATTTCGACGTCGCGGTGGACGACCGTCCGTTCGAGGCGATCCGCGCCGAAGACCTGGTGCCGTTCGTGGCCGGCATCGACGCCGGCGCCGATGCCGTGATGCTGGCGCACGTGACCTATCCGCAGGTCGCGCCGGAGCCGGCGGGCTATTCGCCGTACTGGATCGAGACGATCCTGCGAAAGGAGATGGGCTTCCGTGGCGTGGTGTTCTCCGATGATATCGGCATGGCCGCGGCGTTCTCGGCCGGCGGCATCAAGCAGCGCATCGACGCGCACCTCGACGCCGGGTGCGACGTGGTGCTGGTCTGCCACCCGGAGCTGGTCGAGGAATCGCTGGCGGCGGTCGAAGGTCGCACCTTGAACACGATGGCGCTGGCCGGCCTACTCGGCCGCGGTGCGCCCGGCTGGGACGGCCTGCTCGCCGATGTCCGCTACGGCCAGGCGCAGGACAGGCTGCAAGCGCGGCCGGGAGCGGTCGCATGAGCGCGCCCCGTCTCGCCGAAGTGCTGCCCACCGCCGACGTGCTGTTCGACCGCGCCGCGCTGGACGCCGCGATCGCCACGATGGCCGATGCGATCGTGCCGGACTATGCCGATGATGCGATGCCGCCGCTGTTCGTCACGATCATGCACGGCGGCATGCCCTTCGCGACGCAGCTCGCGTTCGCGCTCGGCGAACGCGGGCTCGATCTCGAATTCGACTATCTGCACGCCACCCGCTATCGCGGCCAGACCTCGGGGTCCGGGCTTGCGTGGCTGCATCGTCCGGCGACGTCGATGCGCGGCCGCCGCGTGCTGCTCGCCGACGACATCCTCGACGAGGGCCACACCCTGCTGGCGGTGAAGCGCTGGTGCGAGGACCAGGGCGCGCAGGACGTGCGCGTCGCCGTGCTCGCGGTGAAGCGGCACGATCGCCGGGTCGAAGGCATCGAGGCCGATTACGTCGGTCTGGAAGTGCCGGACCGCTACGTGTTCGGCTATGGCATGGACTATCGCGAACAGGGCCGCAACCTGCCCGCGATCTACGCACTGGCGGATTGACATGCACACGGACATCGCCCTCGCCGTCGTCGGCGGCACCGGCCTGTATCGGCTCGCCGAGTTGCAGGACGTCGAGACCCACCAGCCGCCGACGCGCTACGGCGCGCCGTCGGGGCCGGTGCGCGTCGGTACGCTGGCGGGGCATCGCGTGGCGTTCCTCGCCCGCCATGGCGAGGGTCATTCGGTGCCGCCGCATCGCATCAACTACCGCGCCAATCTCGCTGCGCTGCAGGCCGTCGGCGCGACCCGCGTGCTTGCGCTCAATACCGTCGGCGGCATCACCGAACGCTTCGGGCCGCGCGTGCTGGCCTGCCCGGAGCAGCTGATCGACTACACCTGGGGTCGCGTGTCCACACTGTGCGAGGAACCCGGCACCGAGGTGCTGCACGTCGATTTCGGCGATCCCTACACGCCGTCGCTGCGTGCCGACGTGCTGGCGGCGGCCGTGCGTGCCGGCGTCGCCGTCGTCGATGGCGGCTGCTACGGTGCGACGCAGGGGCCGCGCCTGGAAACGAAGGCGGAGATCGCGCGCATGCGACGCGACGGGTGCGACCTGGTCGGCATGACCGGCATGCCGGAAGCGGGGCTCGCCCGCGAATTCGGACTCGACTACGCCTGCCTCGCGATCGTCGCGAACTGGGCGGCGGGTGCGGGCCCCATGCGCGACGAGGTCATCACGCTCGATGACGTGCTCGCGAACGTCGAAGCCGCGAGCGCCGGCCTGGGTCCGCTGCTGGCCGCGATGCTGGACGCACCGAACGTCGGCTGAGACGCGCGCAGCTCTTGCGCGCCGTTCAGGGACATGCATACTCGCGCCTGTGCGCCCGTTTCCCGGCCGCACGACACCGCATCCCAATCGAGGTCATCAGGAATATGCCGTACGGAACAGTGAAGTGGTTCAACGACGCCAAGGGATTTGGCTTCATCGCTCCCGAAGATGGGAGTGCCGACGTGTTCGTGCATTTCTCCGCAATCAATTCGAAGGGCTTCCGCAGTCTGCAGGAAGGCCAGCGCGTCAGCTACGAAGTGACCACGGGCCCGAAGGGTGCCCAGGCCGCGGGTGTCACCCCGGTCGCCTGAGTCGCGTCGCGTGTCGTATCCCGATTCCAGGCCCCGCTTCGGCGGGGCCTTTTTCTTGCGTGGAGGGCGGGCATGAGGGCGACGCTGCGCATCGCGATCGTCGGCTGCGGGACCGCCGGCCAGGCCCTGGCGGTGGCGCTGGGTCGCGACGGCCATGCGGTCGAGGTGTTCGAGCGCGTGCCCGAACCCGGCCCGGTCGGTGCGGGCTTCCTGCTCCAGCCGACCGGCCTCGGCGCGCTGTGGGCGCTGGACCTGCTGCCGCAGGCCCTCGCGCACGGCGCACCGGTGCATCGCCTGTACGGCGAGACCGTCGGCGGCCGTCCGGTGATGGACATGCGTTACCGCGAACTCCATCCGGCGATCTTCGGCCTGGGCCTACAGCGCGGCACGATCTTCCGCCTGCTCGATGCCGCATGGACCGAGTCGCGCCGGTTGCACTGCGGTCGTGCGATCGTCGCCGTCGATCACGAACGCGGCACGTTGCGCGACGATCGCGGCGATGAACACGGCAGCTTCGACCTGATCGCCATCGCCGATGGCGCGGCGTCCGCGCTCCGTGCCGGCATCGGCGAGGTAGCGCTCGATCGTCCGTACCCGTGGGGCGCGCAGTGGTGCCTCGTGCCCGCCGAAGGCTGGCGCTGGCCGGACGAATTGCGGCAGCGCTACCGCCTGGCGCGACGCATGGTCGGCCTGCTGCCGGTGGGGACGCGGCCGGACGATCCGGTGCCTCGGCTGAGCTTCTTCTGGAGCCTGCCCGCGGTCGAATTGGCGGAAACCGGGCGCGATCCCGACCGCTGGCGCGCCGACGTGGCGGAGATCTGGCCCGAGGCGCTGCCGACGCTGGCCGGCATCGCCGTTCCGGACGGGCTGGCGCAGGCGCGGTATCGCGACACCGTGCTGCGGCGCTGGCATCGCGGCCGCGCGGTGCTGGTCGGCGACGCTGCGCACGCGATGAGCCCGCAGCTGGGGCAGGGCGCGAACATGGCGCTGGTCGATGCGTTGGCGTTGCGCGATGCCCTGCGCGAAGCGCCGACGCTGCCGGAAGCGCTGGCGCGCTACGAACGGCAGCGGCGTAGGCACCTGCGCGCCTACCACTTCTGGAGCCGCTGGCTGACGCCGCTGTTCCAGTCCGACCGCGACCGCGTCGCTGCGCTCCGCGATCGCGTCTTCCACCCGCTGTCGCGGATTCCCGGCGGACGCGGACAGTCGCTGCGCGTGCTGACCGGCACCCGCAACGGCTGGTTCGGGGTCTGGCCGCTGCCGGACGCGTTCGTGGATGCGCTGCGCGAGGCCGCGCCGTCGCGCTAAAGTCGGGCTTCCACCGCCGCGAAGGGAGCGCGCGATGACCGAGCCGAATGCCGGCCCGTCGATGTCCGGGACGCACACCGTCCGCAACCAGCCGCCCGAGTTCGGCCCCTGCGACCTGTGGGCCGGCGACGCCGCATTGCGCGAAGCGGTCGCGCGCGAGGGCGATGCGGCCTTCGCCGCACACCTCGGCGACTACGGCCGCCTCGCCGGCGATGCGCTGTACCGGCTGGGCTTCGACGCGCACCGCGACCGGCCTCGCCTGCGCACCCACGACCGCTTCGGCCACCGCATCGACACGGTCGAATTCCACCCGGCCTACCACGAGCTGATGAGCGCGGCGATCGCCGGCGGCGTCGCCGGACTGTCGTGGGCGCCGCAGGCGTGGTCGCTGCCGCAGGCCGGCGCGCACGTGGCGCGTGCGGCGTTGAGCTACCTGCATCACCAGGTCGAACCCGGCACGAGCTGCCCGCTGACGATGACGCATGCCGCGGTGCCGGCGCTACGACGCGAGCCGGCATTGCGCGACTGGGCCGACAAGGCGGCCTCCGCGCAATACGACCGCCGCGACGTGCCGATGGCGGACAAGGCCGGCGTCACCCTCGGCATGGGCATGACCGAGAAGCAGGGCGGCAGCGATGTGCGCAGCAACGAGACCGTCGCGACGCCGCTGCCCGGCGGCGACTACGCACTGAACGGGCACAAGTGGTTCTTCTCCGCGCCGATGAGCGACGGCTTCCTGGTGCTGGCGCAGGCGCCCGGGGGCCTGAGCTGCTTCCTGATGCCGCGTCGGCTGCTCGACGGCGATCGCAATGCGTTCCGCGTCATGCGGCTGAAGGACAAGCTCGGCGACTGGTCGAACGCTTCCTCCGAAGTCGAATTCGACGGTGCCCGCGCGTACCGCATCGGAGACGAGGGACGCGGCGTGTCGGTGATCATCGAGATGGTGATGCTCACCCGGCTCGACTGCATGCTTGGTTCGGCGGCGGAGATGCGCATGGCGCTGCTGCAGGCGCTGCATCACGTGCGGCACCGGGTCGCGTTCGGCCGGCGACTGGTCGAGCAGCCGCTGATGCGCAACGTGCTGGCCGATCTCGCGATCGAATCCGAGGCCGCGACCGCGTTAGCACTGCGCGTCGCCGGTGCGGTCGACCGCGCCCCCGCGGACGCACACGCGGCCGCATTCGCGCGCGTCGCCACAGCGATCGGCAAATACTGGATCTGCAAGCGCACGCCGGCGTTCGTCAACGAGGCGCAGGAATGCCTGGGCGGCGCGGGCTACGTCGAGGAGTCGCTGCTGCCGCGGCTGTACCGGCAGGCGCCGCTGAATTCGATCTGGGAAGGCAGCGGCAACATCCAGTGCCTCGACGTGCTGCGCGCGCTGCAGCGCGAGCCCGGCGCGATCGATGCGCTGCGTGCGGAACTGCAGGGCGCAGCGGGGCGACAGGCCGACTTCGACGCCGCCGTCGCCGCGCTCGAACGCGACCTCGCGGCATGGGGCGCGCAGCCGCCGGAGGCCGCGCAGTTCGCGGCGCGCGCGCAGGTCGAGCGCCTGGCGCTGGCGTTGCAGGCGGCGACGCTGTTGCGTGCCGGCAGCCCGCTCGCGCGGGCGTTCTGTCGCAGCCGGCTGGGCGGCGCGCGCGGCGCGGTCTTCGGCACGCTGGTCGATGCCGATGCCGTCGAATGCGCACTGGCGCGGCTGGAAGCGGCCGCCACGCATTCTTCCGCGGGAGCAAATCCATGACTCCGGTCCTCGTCCCCACGGCACTGGCCGCCGCGCTTTCGTTCGCGACGGTGTCCGCGTCGTCGGCACCCGCCGTGTGGCCGCCGCCGATGGCGCCCGCGTCCGAGCGGATCGACGAGATCCGCGTCGACAAATCCGAACGGAAAATGGAACTGCTGCGCGGCGGCAAGGTGGTCCGCCGTTATCGCGTGGTGCTGGGCGATGCGCCGGTCGGAGGCAAGCGCCAACAGGGCGACGAGCGCACGCCGGAAGGCCGCTACACCATCACCTTCCGCAACGGCGCCAGCCGGTTCCACCTGTCGCTGCGGGTGTCGTACCCGAACGCCGCCGACGCCGCGTGGGCGAAGGCGCGCGGCCTCGATCCCGGCGGCGACATCATGATCCACGGCGGCACGCCGCCCGGTTACGCCCGCGACTGGACCGACGGTTGCATCGCGGTCACCAACGCCGAGATCGAGGAGATCTGGCGTCTCGTGCCGGTGGGGACGCCGATCACGATTTCCCCCTGAATCCGGCCCGTGACGGTGCCCGCACGCGCCGTTACACAGCGTTACCCGATCCCGACACAGACGCGACAGACAGATCGGCGCCCCCTTGGCAAAGTGTCCCTGCGGTCAACGATCGCGCCGGCGGAGAAAGGCTCCACCGGCCACACCGACCATATTCCACAGGGGGAATCAGTCATGAACATCCGTCGCATTGCCATCGCTTCGCTCTTCGTCTTCGGCGCCGCCGGCGCCACCATCGGCCAGGCGTTCGCCGCCGACAACGCCGACGTGCAGGTCACCGCCGCGGTGCTGAACAACTGCAAGATCATCGATACCCAGGACATCAATTTCGGCAGCCTCGATCCGGCGAACGCGATCGACGTCGACGGCGACGGTGCCGTCGTCCTGAAGTGCACCAAGGGCGTCGACTACGCGCTCAGCGCCGACATGGGCCGCAACGAGGACGCCGGCCAGCGCCGCATGAAGGCCGGCGCCAGCGACGAGTTCCTGACCTACACGCTGGCGCAGGACACCTTCGCCGGCACCGGCCAGGGCTTCAGCACGCCGATCACGGTGGCGCTGGCCGCCAGCGTCGCCGGCAACGACTACCGCGACCTGCCCGCGGATGCGTACGCCGACACCCTGCGCTTCACGGTGACCCCGTAACGGGATCGCACGGGGCGGGTCGCCGAGGCGGCCCGCCCCGTCCGTCGTGTCGAATCGCCGGCGTGTTCCGGCCCATGCAATGGAGTACGCGCATGTTCCTCTCGCACCGATCCGGTCTGTCGCGGGCCGCGCTCGCCGCCGGCCTGCTGGCGATCCTGTCCGTCCCGTTCGCCCGCGCGGGCAACTACGGCGTCAGCCCGCTCGATTTCGAGCTCACGCAACAGCGCCGCAGCGGCGTGCTCACCGTCACCAACGAGGACAAGGCGCCGATCTCGCTGCGGGTCCGCGCGATGCGCTGGACCCAGGACGCCTCGGGCGCCGACGTGTACGAGGAAAGCAACGACCTGATGTTCTTCCCCAAGCGGCTGGACCTCCAGCCGGGGGACAAGAAGATCGTGCGGCTGGGCGTGAACGCGGTGGCCCAGGACGCCGAACACGCGTACCGGCTGTTCGTCGACGAGCTGCCGCCGCCGGACGATCCCGCGCAGGGCAAGGGCACGAAGCTGTCGGTGCTGGTCAGCATCGGCGTGCCGGTGTTCCTGACCCCGGAAGGCGCCGAAAGCGGACTGGTGGTGGAGCAGGCCAGGCTCGGCGACGGGTTGGAAGTGACCGTCGACAATCGCGGCGCCTCGCGCGTGCGACTGTCGCGGGTGGTGTCCGCCCAGGGTACCGAAGTCGCCCAGAACATCCCCGGGCGCTACGTATTCCCCGGCGTGCGCAAGCAGTTGCGCATCCCCGTCGCGAACCTCGCCTGTACCGGCGGCCGCATCCCGCTGAAGCTGGACGCGGGCGGCGCGACGACCGATTTCGATGCGGCATGCGCGCGCTGACCGTCGGCGCGGAACGCCGCTGCGGTTGGCGCTGGTGGCGTTGACGCTGGCGGCGACCTGCATCGGCGCGCCTGCGCGGGCGAGCGACACCGACCCGGTGCAGGCCGCTTCGCCGACGGCAGCCGACGATGCGCCGACGCCGGAAGGAGACCCGGTGATGTTCGAACTGTTCGTCAACGGTGTGCGTCGCGGCGAGATCGTCGCACTCATCGGCGCAGACGACGTTTCCGTTTCCGACGGTCCGCTGTGGCTGTCGGCGTCCGATTTCGCGGCACTCGGGATCGACCCGGGCCCGTTGCCGCACGGCCGCCTGCAAGATACCGACTACGTACGGCTGTCGCCGTCGAAGACCGCCGCCATCGCGCTGGACACGGATGCATTGCGGCTGTCGCTGACCTTCGCCCCGGAACTGCTCGGCCGGCAGGTCATCGATCTGTCGTCCGGCGCCGACGTGCCGCCCGGCCCGGCGCTGCCGGCGCATGCGTGGGTGGACTACGACCTCGGGCTGCGCGCCGATCGCAGCCGCCGCGTGCTGTCCGCCGACGCCGCGTTCAATGTCGCCGCCGCCGGCTGGTCGCTGCGCAGCGAACACGCCATCGTCGCCGACGGCGACACGGTGTCCCGTTTCCGCTGGCGGACGTTCGCCGAACGCGACTGGCCGCACGCGATGGTCCGGCTGTCGCTGGGCGACCTGGCGCCTTCGCGGCTGCCGTTCGGTCGCAGCGGCGCGCTCGGCGGCGTGCGCGTGGCGCGGCGCTTCGATCTGCGGCCCGGCTTCTCCGCGCCGCCCAGCTTCGCGTGGACCGGCACCGTCGACGGGCCGACCACGGCGAACATCTACCTCGATGGCGCGCTGCTGCGCACGGTGTCGATCGCGCCGGGCGCCTACGACCTGCGCGAACTGTCGTATTTCTCCGGCCTTCACGACGTGCGGATCGAACTGTCCGATGCCTTCGGCGGGCGTCGCGATCTCGTGCTGCCGCACTATTTCAGCGAAGCGCCACTCCGTCGCGGCCTTCACGAATTCGAATACAGCCTGGGGGTGCCGCAAGGCGGCGGATCCGGCGCGCGCGCGGCCAGCGACCCGGTGTTCACCGGTTGGCATCGGTACGGATTCACCGATGCGGCGACGGCGGGGATCGGCATCGAAGCCACGCGAGGCTACCGCGCATGGTCGGCGGAAACGAGTCTGGTGCTGGGCCACGCCGGCACGTTGCACGGCCTGTTCGCGCGCAGCGCCTCGCAGGCGCGCGGCGAGGCGCCGGTCGCCGGGTCCGCGATGTCGCTGGACTACGCCTTCACCGCGGGCGGGCTCGACCTGTCGCTGGGGACATGGCGGCGCAGCCCGGAGTTCGGGCGCTGGCCCGGCGCGTCGTCGCCGATCGCGGACCTGTTGCCCACGCGCGGCGCGCAGTTCTCGGCGTCGATGGGGCTGCCGCGTCGGCAGGCGCTGTCGCTGTCGCTGGGCCGCGAATCGGGCGAACGCGGACCGGCGACGGACCGGCTCGGCCTGCGCTACAGCGCGCGGCTGTTCGACCGTGTGGCGTTCGGCGCACGGTTCCTGCGCAGCCGTACCGCCGGTCGCGACAGCAACGAGGCGGAGATCCGCTTCCAGATGGATTTCGGCCATGGCTGGAGCGGCGGCGTCGATGCCGGTCGCGCGTCGGGCCGCGACCGCCTCGCGCTGGGCGTGGAGCGCGGCATCCCCGCGGACGGCGGCTGGGGCCTCCGCGGCACGCTCGAACGCGAAGGCGATGCGCAGCGACTCGAAGGTGCCGCCCGGCGCGATTTCGCCGTCGGCGAGTTGTCCGCGCAGGTCCGCCAGAGCCGCAGTGCCGCAGGCACCGGTGCGGCGGTCGGTGTGCAGTTCGGCGGCGCGCTGTCGCTGGTCGGCGGCGCGCTGCGCGCGACGCGGCCGATCCGCGAAGGCTTTGCGCTGGTGGAAGCGCCCGGGCTGGCGGACGTGCGCGTGTATCGCAACAACACCTTCGCCGGGCGCACCGACGCGCAGGGCCGGCTGCTGCTGACCGGGCTCGGGCCCTACGTTCGCCAGCAGGTTCGGCTGGACGATCGCGACATCCCGCTCGAGGTGCAGTTGGACGCCATGTCGATCGATGCGGTGGCCCGCGCGCGCATCGGCGTGGGCGCGCGCTTCCGCGTGGTGCGCATCGTCAGCGCCGGCGGCCGCCTGCGGCTGGCGGGCGCTGAGGACGTGCCGCTGGCGTCGGCGGTGCTGCGGACGGTGGTCGAGGGTCGCGAGATACGCACCAGCACCGGCCCGGACGGCGATTTCTATCTCGACGGCCTCGCGCCCGGCGAATTCGAATTGCAGGTACGCAACGCCGCCCACGACTGCCGCGCCACGCTGCGGATCGACGCCGCGGCGCCCGCGTTCACCGACCTGGGGGAGGTGGCCTGTGTCCCGCGGCCGTAGAGGCAGGCCCGCCCGGATGCCCGCGCTGATCGCCTCGGCCATCGCGCTGGGCATGGCCGCGCCATCCGCATCCGCCGCGTGCGCGGTGTGGGCGAGCGGGCTGGCGCTCGGCGGCTACGATCCTTCCGATCCGGTCGCCGTCGTGCAGGGCTACGACATCGAGGTGCGCTGCGACGCGGGCGAACTCCAGTTCGAACTCGCGCTCGGTCAGAGCGCGACCTCGGGCACGATCGAGCCGCGCGCGATGCGCCACGCTTTTCGCCCGGAGACCCTGCATTACAACCTCTACCAGGATGCTGCAGCGGCGCGGATCTGGGGCGACGACGGCAGCCGGTCGGTGCAGGGCACGACCGCGCACGGCCGCGCGACGGTACCGGTATACGTGCGCATCGATCCGCTGCAGGACGCCTGGATCGGCGACTACCACGACGAAGTCGTGCTGACGGTGCTGCCATGACGCGCCTGTCCACCTTCGTCCTGTTCCTGGTGCTGGCCTGCTTCGCGATTCCGGCGGCGCAGGCGGGCGATGCCGCCACCCTCCGGGTCAGCGCGACCGTGCTGGGCGTCTGCAAGATCGCCTCGGTGGACGACATCGGCTTCGGCGATCTCGATCCGTCGCACCCCGTGGACGTCGAGGCCCGGGGCGCGATCCGCCTGCTGTGCACGCGCGGGGTCGACTACCGCCTCACCGTCGACAACGGCCAGGGCTACGACGCGACCACCGGTCAGAGGCGGATGCACGGGGCCGGTGCCTACCTGCCTTATGCGCTCGACGTCGAGGCGTTCTCCGGCGTCGGCGCCGGTTTCCGCGTGCCGATCGAACTGCCGCTGACGGCGACGATCCGCGGCGACGATTACCGCGACCTGCCGGCGGAGACCTACGGCGACGTGATCCGCGTCGTGCTCGAACCGTGAGCGCGGCGGTTAGTTCCAGTCGGTGCGGCTGAACAGGTAGCCGCGGGCGCGCACGGTCTTGATCCGCACGGGATGCTCGGCGTCGTCGCCGAGGCGGCGGCGCAGGCGGGAGACGCGCATGTCGATCGAACGATCCAGTCCGTCGTGGTCGATGCCGTGCAGCGCGCGCTTGATCTCGTCGCGACTGAGGATCGCGCCGGCATGCTCGGCCAGCAGCCACAGCAGTTCGAACTCCGCGGTGCTGAACGCCACTTCCGCGCCGTCGAGATGCACGCTGCGGGTCGCGCGGTTGATCGTGAAGCGTCCGTAGCGCAACTCGTCCGGGGAGGCGGCGGTGGCGGCCGGCGGCCGACGCATGCCCGCGCGCAGGTGGGCGAGGATCAGGCGCGGTTCGACCGGCTTGATCAGGTAGTTGTCGGCGCCGAGCTCCAGGCCGAGGATCTGGTCGAGGTTTTCCGAACGTGCCGTCAGCATCAGGATCGGTCCCGGGTAGCCGGGGCGGACCTCGCGGCAGATGTCGAAGCCGTCCTTGCCCGGCAGCATCGTGTCGAGGATCACCGCGTCCGGCTGGCTGGCGAGGATGCGCTGCGGCGCGAGGTCGCCGCGCAGGATCCGTTCCACTTCCATGCCGTGGTTGCGAAGGTACAGCTCCAGCATCGTGCCCTGGAGGTCGTCGTCCTCCACCAGCAGCACCCGTGGTCGCGCGTCCGCGTTCATTGCGCTCTCCGGTGTTGTTCCAGCCATTGCTCCAGCTCCTGGGCCGTGTCCTTCAAAGCGACGCTGAAGGCGGCGATCGGTTCCCGCGAGCCGGCCGCGTTGCGGCGCGAGACGGTACCCATGCAGCGATCGGCCAGCATCGCGTGGCCGGGCGCGGCGTACAGCGGCCAGCTGCCCTTGAGCCGATGCACCTGTTCGATCAGCGCGGGCCAGTCGCGCTGCTCCAGACGCTGCGGCAGTTCCTCGGCCGCGGCGCGGAATTCCTGCGCCGCCTTGCGGGCGATGATCGCGAACAGCCGCGGGTTGCCGTCGAGGCTGTCGATCAGCCGCGAGAAGCGGCCCCATCCCGCCTGCCTGTCCGGCGTTCGGATTCGCCTCACCCGCGCCAGGCCCAGCACGCGGTCCATCTCGGCCAGCAGCGCCTCGCCGCTGAAGGGTTTGGCCACGTAGCCTTCCATGCCCATCATCAGGAAGTGATCGCGGTCGCCGACCAGCGCGTGCGCGGTCAGCGCGATCGCCGGAACCTGCGCGCAGCCGGGCAGGCCGCGGATCGCCGCCATCGTCTCCAGTCCGTTCATGCCCGGCAGGCGCAGGTCCATCAGCACCAGCGCGGGGCGGTCGCGGGCGGCGATCTCGATCGCCTCCGGGCCGGCGGCCGCCTCGGTGACCCGGTAGCCGTGGCGTGCGACCAGGCGACCCGCCACCAGCCGGTTGGTGTCGTTGTCGTCCACCACCAGCACATGCAACTGCGCCTGCTCGCCCGTCGTGGTGTCGGCGGCAGGACTTTCCTCGCGGGCGTGGTCGTCCTGGTCGAAGACCAGATGGACCTTGAACCGACTGCCCTTGCCGGGGGCGCTCTCCAGTTCGATGCGTCCGCCCATGGCCTCGACCAGCCGTCGCGCGATCGCCAGGCCGAGGCCGGTGCCGATGCGATGCGACAGCGAGGTGTCGTGGGCCTGGGTGAAGGCCTCGAAGATGCGCTCGTGCTCTTCTTCGGGGATGCCGGGCCCGCTGTCCTCCACGACCAGCGTGAACGCCACGCGGCCGTCGTCGCGGGCCTCGGTCCTGACCGTGACCCGCACGTGGCCGCTGTCGGTGAACCGGATCGCGTTGCAGACCAGGTTGTAGGCGATCTGCCGCAGGAAGCCCGGGTCGCCGATGAGCCGGCCGAGATCGTGGATGCGGTGGATCACCCGGAAGTCCAGCCCTTTCTCGCGGGCGCGTACCGACAGTGTCTTCAGCGTTTCGGTCAACGCGGCCTGCGGGCTGAAGCCGCGCATCACCGGCTCGACTCCGAACGAATCGATCTTGGAGTAGTCCAGGATGCTGTTGACCGTCTCCAGCAGGCCGTAGGCGCTGTCGCGCATCATCCGCAGGTAGTTGTCGCGATCCTCGTCATGCTCGGCCTCGATGGTCAGGTCGGTCAGGCCGATGATGCCGTTCAATGGCGTGCGGATGTCGTGGCTCAGCCGCGACAGGAAGTCGGTCTTCGCGCGCAGGTCGGCCTCGGCGCGCGCGTTCGCGCGCTTCTGCTCGCTGGCGTCGCGCAGGCAGATCGCCAGCGCATCGTCGCCGCCGCCCTTGTTGCGCGCGATCGACAGCTCGACCGGGAATACGCTGCCATCGGCGCGCAGCGCCTCCATGTCGAACCGCTGTCCGCTGGGCGGCATCCGCTCCGAGTGCAGCCACCGTTCCAGTTCCAGGCGGCGCAGGCCGCGTTGTGCCTCGGGTACGATCAGCTCGAGCAGTGCATGGCCCATGGCCCGGTCGGCTGCGACGTCGAACATGCGCTCGGCAGCGGCGTTGAACCGCGTGATGGTGCCTGAACGGTCGACCACGATCATGGCATCCATCGCCGCGTCCAGCATCCCGAGCAACAGGTTTTCGATGCGCGCCTCAGCCCCACGCGCCGCGTCGGCCCGTGCCTTCGATTCGCTGCATTCGAGGCCTGCGACGCAGTGGTGGGTGAGCAGGCGCAGCGCCTTCAGCCGTTGGCGGTCCTCCGGGCGCGGTTCGGGCGCGGCCACGCAAAGGATGCCGTGAGTCCTGCCGTCGCTGCCGGTCAACCGGACCGCGGCGAGGTGGCGGAAGCCCGGCGAGTCCGCTGCCTTCGCCTCGCCGGCGTCCTCCACCCACACCGCGTCGCGTCTGCCGAGCGCCGCGATGCAACGCTTGGCGAGGTGCCGTTGCCTGGTCGGGTCGAGGCCGTGCCCAAGCATGCGCGTGGGCTTTCCCGGGGCGTCCTGGCGCAGCAGGAGCGACATCGGCGTGAGGCAGATCGTCGATGCAAGTTGCAGTACGTGCGACGCGGACGGATCGCGAAGACGGGATCCGTCGGTGGGCGTGACCTGCGGCGTGGCGCGCGAGCGGTGGGGCATCTGTCGGAGTCGACGATGGCGATCGATGGCCGTTGCGACACTGTATCGCCGGAGTGGTCGGTCCGGGCGTGCCGCCACCCTGTCGTATCCGACAGGGTGACCCGCCCGGCGAGGGCGGGCGGGCCGTCATGCCGTGCCCACGCGGTCGCAAGCGTGCGGGCGCAGGCAAGGGCGTATCGCGGTTCAGCTCGCCGGCTCGGTCGTCGGCGGTGCGATCGCGGTCTGCACGGGCACCGGCATGCGCGCCAGTTCGCCGGCCTTGAGCGAGCTCATCAGCGACAGCAGCGTGCCCAGCGCGTTGCCGCCTTCGCCGGCACCACCACCGAGCTGGATCTGCGGCACCAACGGCACGCGCGAGGTTTCCAGCGCTTCGGCCAGGCGCAGCATCACCGTCTGCATCAGCTGCTTGTCCGCGCCTTCGCCTTCCAGCGCTTCCGACTTGGCCTTGATCGCCGCGGCCTCGGCCTCACCGACCGCCTTGATCGCCGACGCGCGGCCGCTGCCTTCCATTTCCTGCTTGAACTTCTCGGCGTGCGCCAGCGCCTCGATCTCCTGGCGACGCTTCTCGGCGGCCTTCACCGACGCCGCGCCCATGTTCTCCTTGATCGAGATGTCCACCAATGATGCGGTCAGTTCCTTCTGCTTCGACGCGCGCTGCTCGGCTTCGTTGAGTTCTCGCTGCTTGTCGGCCGCGATCTGCTTCTGGGCGAAGGTCTCGACCTGCTCGCGCGCGATCTGGCGATCGCGCAGCTGCGCCATGATGTATTCGATCTGGGTGTCGCCCGGCTGCGGCTTGGGCGTGCCGATCAGCACTTCCTGGAATTCCAGCGAGTAGGCGAGGAAGCGTTCCTTCATGTCCACCGAGGCCTGCGTCTGCAGCTCGCTGCGCGACTGTATCAGCTCGATGAAGGTCTTGGTCTGCGAGATGTTCTTGAAGTACGAGGACACCATCGGGTCCAGCGTCTGTTCCACCAACTGCGCGACGTTGCCGAAGCGCTGGATCACCAGCGGCGCCTTGCGGTAGTCGATGTGCACCACCACCGACAGCGGCAGGTTGGGCTCGAACGCGTCCTTGGTGATCAGCGTGATCTCGCGCAGGTTGGAGTCGAAGCGCGAGCCGCTTTCGCCCGACTTCCACATCAGCACGAAGTTGGTGGTCGGCACCAGTTCGATCTTGCCGGCATAGGTGTTGAACGCGTACTTGCCGGGCATCAGCGGATTGCGCCACACGCCGCGGCAGCCGTTCTCGACCAGTTCGCCGTGGCTGTAGTCGGTGCCGGTGATGTCCTCGCCCTTGCCGCCGGTGTAGGACACGACCACGCCGACGTGGCCGACCGGGATGATCGACTTGCCGATGAACTCCACCGTCGCGAACAGGCGGTTGATGTAGTTCCGGCTCCTGGAACGAGTTGTGGCCGTCGCCCACGTCGGGCGCGAGCAGTTCGTCGCGCGGCAGGCCGGGGCCGTCCATCACGGTGATGATGGCGAGCTGGTCGGATTCGTGCGTGCCGGGGATTTCCTTGATGACGACAGGCACGAACGCACTGCGCTGGACGAGCACGCCGCGCATGTTGTCGTAGTAGGCCTGTTCGTCCTTGTCGAGCGACAGGCCGTAGGTGGCTTCCTCGGTCATCACCACGAACAGCGCCGGATTGATGATGTGCGTGCCTTCGCGCAGGATCTTGCGCTGCGGGCCCTTTTGCCCGCCCGCCGCCAGGAAGCCGCGGACGTCGCTGAAGTCGGCGGCCGCCGCGTTGTCGGCCAGCGTCTGCCCCGCGGGGAGGTCGTGGCCGTCGCGCGCGAACACGTAGCCGATCTTGCCCTGGGTGACGACGATCATCGGACGCGTGTGCACGCGGTACTGCAGCGGCATGAAGAAGTGGAAGCCGCCGCGCAGGAGGTCGGGCTGGAAGCCCGCTTCGCCGTCGAGCGCGAGCAGGCCGTGCTTCACGGAACCCTTCGGGCTCCACAGCTTTTCGACGATGCCGATGCGGTTGTTGGGGATGTAGCGGATGACGCCGAGCAGGTAGAGCGCGGCGGCGAGCGCCACGAGCGAGAGCAAGACGATGCCGGCGATGGCCACCGGACCAAGACCAGAAACGAGGGGAAACATGAGGGGTGTCCTGAAGAGGAGTGGGGCGCGTTCGTCGGTTGCGTCGGAGGCCGGCGTTCGACATGCCTGCGCCGCTTCGGGCGCGGATGGCGTGCGGCGATGGAGATGCTGCGGACGTGGCGTCTGGGAGGCCTGACCGGAACGGCGCGCGCAGTATGCGCTTCCGCCTGCGGTTTTCCAGAGGGTGCCGGGTAAACTTTCGACAGGGGTGCGGGAAATGCCACGCCGATCAGGTGGTTGCATGTTTCGTGCGTCTGCGCACGCTTCCCGTGGCGCCGTGCAGGCACGATCCGCAGCCGCGTCCGGGCATGGCGGTGCGCATGGCCGGCGGCATTCGCCGGCGGTACTGCGCCCGGTTGCGCGTAGCGCCTCGACGCGTGTTAAATGCGATGGGGGCAGGGAGTCGTCGTGTTGGAGGGGGATTCCGGGCGCGACGGCAGATGGCCGCGATCGTGACGAACGCGGCGAACGCGGGTCTTCGAAGGTGCGAAGGCGCGCTACAGGGTGTCAGGGAGAACCGATGTACGGTGTGATTTTCGATTTTCTGCGCAGT
>JBGAFR010000070.1:0-19015 GCA_044227145.1 Lysobacteraceae bacterium | reverse complement strand
GTGCTCGCGCGCTACGGCGGCGACCGCAAGCCGACTGCGCGCGAGATGCTGGCGCGGGTCGTGCGTTTCCCGCCGATCTGGGCGCTGGTCATCGGCTTCACGATCATGCCGGCCGAACCGCCGGCGTGGGTCGCGGGCGGGCTGCAGCGGTTGTCCGACGCGCTGCTGCCGCTGGCGATGCTGACCATCGGCCTGTCGGTGAAGCTGGCGCTGCCGCGCGACGAACTGAAGCCGCTCGCCGCCGGCCTGTTGCTGAAGCTGGCACTGCTGCCGGCGCTGGCGTTGCCGCTGGTGCGGCTGCTGGGCCTGCACGGCGAGATGGCGCGGACCACGGTACTGGAATCGGCGATGCCGTCGATGGTCACCGCCGGCGCGCTGGCGATCTCGCACGGCCTCGCGCCGCGGCTGGCGGCGGCGATGGTCGGCTACGGCCTGCTGCTGTCGCTGCTGACCCTGCCGCTGTGGGCGGGCCTGTCGCCCGGCTAGGCTGCGCGGATCATCCGCGCAATCCACGCTTCCTGTCGACGCGCGGGGGCTGAGGCGGCGGTTCAGCGCTGCGGGGCGTCGAACACCACGTCGGCGGTGTCCGACTTGCTGCGCACCCGGAACCAGTCCGCGATGCGCGCGCGCTCTGCGTCGGGCACGGGCCGCGAGGCGTGGACCAGCATCTGCAGCACCGGCGTCTTCTCGGCGCCCTCGACGATCCGGTAGCCCTGGCTCAGCGTCACCGAGTCGACCTGCGGCAGCTGCGCGCGCAGTTCGGCGGCGATGTCCTGGGACTGGTTCATCAGTGCGTCGCGCGCGGCCATGCGGCTGCGCAGGTCGGCCAGCTCGGCGTCTTTCTTCTGCAGCGCCTCCTGGCTGTCCTTGTAGAGGTCGCTGAGCAGGCTGGACTTCAGCGCGGTGACGTCGACCTTGTCGTTCTGCCCGGCCTGGTGCACCAGCATGCGCGCGTCGCCGAGGCCCGCCGTCGCCAGCCGGCCTTCGATGCGCTTGAGCGTCGGCGCGTCCAGCGGCAGGCCGATCAGCGACACCTCGATCAACCCGGTCTTGGGGTCGACCCGGGTGTCGGCGACGTGCGCGCTGTCGAAGCGGAACTCGTCGCGCACGAAGGCGCGTGCGCGCGTCTTGCGGTCGACCCGGGTGTCGGCCAACCACGTGCTGGGCAGCGCACAGCGATGCGCAGGTTGAAGACTTCGCCCGCACAGCAGCGCCACCACCAGCAGCCAGGTGCGCATCCGGCGTTCGGTGCGCGTCGACGAACGCGCACCGGCACCCGCACCAGGCGCAGGCCGAGAATCGCCAGCGCGATGAACACGCAGTTGATCGAGTACAGGTACAGCGCGCCGCCGAGCCAGGCCCCACTGCCCGGTGGCCAGGCCGTAGCCGGCGGTGCACAGCGGCGGCATCAGCGCGGTGGCGATCGCCACGCCCGGGATGACGTTCGACTTTCCTCGCGGGTGGCGCCGATCACGCCGGCGAAGCCGCCGAACACCGCGATCAGCACGTCCCACAGGGTGGGGAGGTGCGCGCCAGCAGCTCCGACTGCGCCTCCGCCAGCAGGGTGATCGCGAAGTACAGGGTGGAGACGGCCAGGCTGATGCCCGAGGCGATGGCGAGATTCCAGAACGACTTGCGGATCAGCGGGAAGTCGTAGACCGCCGCGCCCAGGCCGACGCCCATGATCGGCCCCATCAGCGGCGAGATCAGCATCGCGCCGATGATCACCGCGGTGGAATTGACGTTCAGGCCGATCGGGCGATGAAGTCGCCGCCATCAGGATCCACGGCGTCGCGCCGTGCAGCTCGACGTGCCCTCGCGGATGCGGCGCTCGATGACCGGGTCGTCGGCCTTGTCCGCCAGCAGGCTGGCCTGCGCCAGCGAATGCCGCAGGTGGCGGAGATCGTAGGCGTGGCCGGATAGGGCGTCCTGCGGCGTCGTTCGGGGATTCTCGGTCATCGACATCGGCGACGGGGAGGGCCGGCCATGGTGCCGTGTCGACGCCGGTGGCGAGCACCTCGATCAACCCGGTCTTGGGGTCGACCCGGGTGTCGGCGACGTGCGCGCTGTCGAAGCGGAACTCGTCGCGCACGAAGGCGCGTGCGCGCGAGTTGAAGACTTCGTCCTGCACCAGCCGGTAGGCCAGCCAGGTGCTGGGCAGCGCAGTGGCCAGCGCCACCACCAGCAGCCAGGTGCGCATCCGGCGTTCGGTGCGCGCATCGACGAACGCGTGCACCGGCACCCGCACCAGGCGCAGGCCGAGGATGGTCGCCAGCGCGATGAACACGCAGTTGATCGAGTACAGGTACAGCGCGCCGCCGAAATAGCCCCATTGCCCGGTGGCCAGGCCGTAGCCGGCGGTGCACAGCGGCGGCATCAGCGCGGTGGCGATCGCCACGCCCGGGATGACGTTCGACTTTTCCTCGCGGGTGGCGCCGATCACGCCGGCGAAGCCGCCGAACACCGCGATCAGCACGTCCCACAGGGTCGGCGAGGTGCGCGCCAGCAGCTCCGACTGCGCCTCCGCCAGCGGGGTGATCGCGAAGTAGAGGGTGGAGACGGCCAGGCTGATGCCCGAGGCGATGGCGAGGTTCCAGAACGACTTGCGGATCAGCGGGAAGTCGTAGACCGCCACGCCCAGGCCGACGCCCATGATCGGCCCCATCAGCGGCGAGATCAGCATCGCGCCGATGATCACCGCGGTGGAATTGACGTTCAGGCCGATCGAGGCGATGAAGATCGCCGCCATCAGGATCCACGGGGTCGCGCCGTGCAGCTCGACGCCCTCGCGGATGCGGCGCTCGATGACCGGGTCGTCGGCCTTGTCCGCCAGCAGGCTGAAGCGCTGCGCCAGCGAATGCCGCAGGTGGCGGAGATCGTGGGCGTGGCCGGACGGGGCGTCTGGGGCGTCGTTCGGGGTCTGCGTCATCGACATCGGCGGCAGCGGGGAGGACCCGGCCATGGTGCCGCCAATCGGCCGCGGTGGCGAGCGGGGACCATGGCCGCGGCGGCAGTGAGGCACCCCGGATGGCCTGCGCCTGCCTTCTATCTGAAATCGATTGCATCATTGACCTGCTTGATCGCGGTCATGTCCATGGTGCGCGGGCGCGCCTAACGTCGACATGGGGTGGGGCCCCGGAGCATGCGAGGCATCCGATGTCGACGACCTTGTTCCAGAACGAAACGCACCGCTGCATCGCCTTCAGCGACCTCGTCCCGGGCGACGAGGGTGTCCAGGCCAACCAGTTCCTGGTCCTCGATCACGACGAGGCGGCGCTGATCGATCCGGGTGGCGATCTGCTCTACACGCCGCTGTGGCTGGGGATCACGGTGTACGTCCGACTGCCGCAGGTGCGGCTGATCCTCGCCTCGCACCAGGATCCGGACATCATCGGCGCCGCCGACCGCTGGCTGGCGAACACGCCGGCGCGGATCGCGTGCTCGCGGCTGTGGGGGCGGTTCGTGCCGCACAGCGTCTCGCATGTGCAGGCCGGCAAGCTGGGCGAGGATCGCTACCTCCTGCTGCCGGACGAAGGCGGCGAACTGGTGCTGGGCCGCTGCCGGCTGCACGCGCTGCCGGCACACTTCCTGCACTCGGTCGGTAATTTCAGCTTCTGGGATCCGGTGAGCCGGATCCTGTTCTCGGGCGACATCGGCAGCTCGCTGGTGCCCTCGGGCACGCCGTACGCTGCGGTCGAGGACTTCGCCGCCCACGTGCCGCGGATGGAGGGGTTCCACCGGCGCTACATGGCGTCCCGACACGTGGCGCGGCTGTGGGCGGACATGGTGCGCGGGCTGGACCCGGCCCTGATCGTCCCCCAGCACGGTCTGCCGATGGATGGCCGCACCATCCCGGCGTTCCTGGATTGGCTGTCGCACCTGCCCTGCGGCATCGACGTGCTGGACGAATGGCTGTTCCGTGCACCACTCGAACGCCTCGGCCTGGTCTGAGACGCGAAACCGACATCCGTCTGCGGTAGGCTGCGCGCCGGATCCCGGGCGCCGTCCGGGCACGGCAGGAGCGGCGGCATGCGGTGGATGCGGGGATGCGCGATGGCCTGGGCGCTCGCGGGTGCGGGGCTGCTGGCGGGCGCATGGACGTCGCCGGCGCGCGCGCAGGCGGCGGCGACCCTGGAGGAGCGCTTCGCCGCCGGCTGCGCCGACACCCCGCTGCCGATGCGACCGGGCTGCATCGACAGCGCACGCCGTTCCGACACGGCCGAGCGCGCCTACGCGCTGTGGCTGGCCGATCGCCTCGCCGAGGACGGCGGCGCCCGCAACCTCGCGTTCGCCCTGTTCGTCCGCCGCGGCGCGCTGCTCACCCCGGAGACGCTGCTGCAGGCCGCCGCCGGCACCGCCGCGCCCGACGCCACCCTGGCCGCCTGGTACCGCCGCGCCTGGGACGCCGCCGGCGACGACGGCGTGGTGTGGTCGCTGCTCGCCTCCGCTCAGGGCCAGCCGCTGATGCCGGCCCTGCCCGGCCACGACGCCGTCGCCGCCTGGGCGAAGGCCCAGCCCGACAACCTCGCGCCGCTGCTGCTGGCGCGCCGCGACGGCGAGCCCATGGACGCGATCTTCGCCGCGCTCGACGCCCGCACCCGCAATGCCGTGTACTGGAATCCGGTGCAGGCGCTGGCGATGGACGCCGTCCGCCGCCATCCGCCCAAGGCCGAATGGCGCGACGCCGTTCCCGCGCTGCGCGACGGCGCGCTCGATGCCTACGGCCTGGAACTGGGTACCGCGGTGGAGCTGCCGTCGTACCGCAGCCTGATCGAGGCCTGCGGCCCGCCCGCCCGCGACACGGTGCCCGAACGACGCGCACAGTGCCGCCGGCTCGGCACCACGCTGCAGGACGCCTCCGACGCGATGATCGCCCGGATGATCGGCAACCTGCTGCTGCGCCTGAACGCCGACGACGACGCCTCCCGCGCCGCCGCGCACGCGGCCTGGCGGCCGCTGTTCTGGCGCCAGAAGATGATCGGCGAACACGGCGATGCCCGTTACCAGACGGCATATCGCGACGCACTGCGCGCCGACCCGGCGCGGGACGAGGTCGACCTCGTCGACCACGCCCTGCGTGCGGTCGACGTGGATCCCGCGCCGCCGGCGGACTGGGAAACGGCGGCGCCGTAACCGACGTCCGTCTCAGGAGCCGCCCACCACGGTGATCGCGTAGAGGAAGCCCAGCGCGAACAGCAGTACGTAGGCCAGGATCGACAGCGCGATCGCGATGTTCAGCGCTTCGTGCTTGATCCAGACGTTGCGCGAGAGAGTGTGGTTCTGCGCGACGAGGGTCGTCTCCAGTCGCGCCTCGCTCCAGCCCGCCATCGCCTCGCGATGCGTCTCGCGCGACATGCCGGCGATGTCGCCGAAGAACCACAGTCGCTCGTCGGGCGTCATCGAAGCTTCGCCGGCATGGTGCCGCGGCCACATCGCGCGCAGCACATACATGTACGACCCGAGCAGCGCCGCGCCGCAGGCGCCCAGCGTCAGCCACAGTGCCGTCGAATAGGACGATCGCACCGCCTGCAGGTGGTCGGCGCCGACGAAGACCAGGCCGTTGATCGCGCCGACCACCAGCGTGTTCAGCGTCACCAGGAAACGCGCCTTGTCCTCCGACTGCCGGTACCAGCCGAGGAGCGTGTCGTACTGCCGGAACAGGTACTCGAGCCGGGTCATCGGCGTCTCCCCGTCGTCGCTGCCGGCATGCTAGACCCGCGGCGCGCGTGGCGGCAAATGCGGCCGCGATGTGGCCGACCGGTGGCCCGGTCCGGCCGGTACGTGCGCCTGCAGCACCATCGGCATCCGCAGTGGCCGTGAGGCTCCGGTCCGGTGTCGGTGAAGATCAGGCGTAGTCGCTTGCGCCGATGTGCCGATCGAATGCATCCCGTTCGGCAGGCGCGAGCCGCGAACGCGCGAGCCGCAGCGAGAATCCGCCGTGCAGGGTGCCGTCGTCGTTGGCCATCCAATCCATCACGTCGGCATTCGCCACGCACACCCGGTCGTGGAGGGCGTGGTCCATGAAGCCGCCGGGCAGCTCGAAGATTTCGCCCATGAACCCGTCCGCGTCGTGCGAGATCACGATGAGCCAGAGGTAGGCGCGAGCACCGGCATCCTGCAGCAGCGTCTTGACCAGCGCCGTGGCGCCGCGCATGTCGTCCTTCGACAGCAAATCCCGGAACCTGCCCAGTGTCCGCTGCGCATGCGCGATCGTGTCGAGAAATGCGGGATCGTGGTCACCGACGAGCATGACACGTGCGCCGGGGTCGAGATCGGGCTTGCGGCCAAGTTCACGGCGCAGCATTTGCCAGTCGTACCAGCAATTCTCCGGATCGACGTCCGGGTAGCCGCGCTTTTCCGCCATCGCCGCGATGGCCTCCGGCGACACCATGATGACCGACGCCTGGTCGCGGATCGCAAGGGTTTCGACTTCATCCAGCGGGCTGCCTTTCGCATCCTCGGCATGGATCAGCAGCGTGCTCAGCGCGGGCACGAACAGCGGGGCGAGCGCGTCGCTTTGCATCTTCGCCGCGCCTCAATCCGCCGCCACCGTCCGCGCCGCCGCCCACTCGCGCAGGGCGGCGACCTGTTCGGCCATCAGCACCGACAGCGGGCGGGTGTTCTTGAGTTCGGCGCGCAGCTGGAAGTCGCCCAGCGGCTGGTTCGCGGCGTGCGCGGCGTACAGCGCGGCGACGACGGCCTGTTCGATCTCCGCGCCGGAGAAGCCGTCGGACGCGGCGGCGAGCGCGGGCAGGTCGAAGCCGGCCGGGTCGGCGCCGCGACGCTGCAGGTGCAGCGCAAAGAGTTCTGCGCGGGCCTCGGGCGAGGGCAGGTCGACGAAGAAGATCTCGTCGAATCGGCCCTTGCGCAGCAGCTCGGCCGGCAGGTCCTGCACCTGGTTGGCGGTGGCGACGAGGAACACCGGCGCCTTGCGCTCGGACATCCAGGTGAGGAAGGTGCCGAGCACGCGCCGCGAGACGCCGCCGTCCTCGCTGCCGGTGCTGGCGAGGCCCTTCTCGATCTCGTCGATCCACAGCACGCACGGCGCCAGCTGTTCCGCCGACTCCAGCGCCTCGCGCAGGTTCTTCTCGGTCTCGCCGTGGTACTTGTTGTAGAGCGCGCCGAAATCCAGGCGCAGCAGCGGCACGCCGAAGCCGCCTGCGATGGCCTTGGCCATCATCGACTTGCCGCAGCCCTGCACGCCGAGCAGCAGCAGCCCGCGCGGCGGGTCCAGCCCCGGCGGCACGTTGCCGTCGACGAACGCGGCGCGGCGCAGCTCGATCCAGCGCTTGATGCGGCGCGCGCCGATCACCTGCTCCAGCTTCACCGGGTCGAAGGCGTAGTGCAGGTGACCGCTGCGGTTGACCAGCTCGAACTTGAGCTTCGCCAGCTCCGGCAGGTCGTCGGCGTTAAGCACGCCGTCGCGGAAGATCAGGTGGCGGGCGATGCGGCGGGCGTCGGTCTCGGACAGTCCGCGCAGGTTGCGCACGATCTGCTTAGCGGCCTCGGCGTCCACTTCCACGCGCTTGCCGCCGTGCTCGCGGGCGTAGGCGACGGCCTCTTCCTTGACGATCCGCAGCAGCGCGTCGCCGGTGGGCAGGTGCGGGCGATAGCGCACCGCGTACGCCTCGAGATCCTCGGGCAGTTCGATCTTGTGGCCGACCAGTACCAGCACGTGCGGCAGGCAGTTGCGGCGCTGCAGGATGTCGCGCACCTGGCGCAGGGTGCCGGCGTAGCGCATGTAGGGCGCGAAATCGAGCAGCAGGTACACGCCGCGCTGCTCGCCGCGGTAGATCGCCTGCAGCATGCGTCGGAAGTTCCTGTTCTCCATCACCGGCTGGCTCGCGACATTCGCGGGCGTGGTCATGGTCGGGATCGGCGAGGAAGCGCCGAATCCGATGTGGCTGTACATGGGCTGGGCATCGGTGGCGATCGGCATGATCGCGTTGACCTTCTCGGTCGCACGCGTCCGCTGCCCACGCTGCAACGGCAACATCGGGCATCTGGGGATGACGGCGCTGACCGGGCACTGGTTCTGGGCGAGGCCCATGGCGTTCTGCCCGTACTGCAGGGTCGATCTGGACGAGCCGTTCGACGCGTGACGCGCATGAGCCTTGCGGTGCCACAGCCCGATGCGCAGGGCTTCCATACGCTCACACCTGCACTCGCCCCCGAGGCGATACAGGCCTTCCGCGCCCTCGAATCGATCGACCGGCTGTCGATTGTCGCAGGTCGCCTGCTCAACGCACGCCGCGCGAAGCGCCTGCATGCCCTGCCGTCGACCCGCTGGATCTGGCTGCGGGCGGACACCACGCGGGCCGCGATCCGGCAGGTCCTGCGCATCCCGGGGCTGCATACGCTGGACGTGCTCGCGCTGCGTGGCCCGGGGGCGCTGTCGGGGTTCGGCGACACGAGCACATTGCGCACGCTCCGGATGAACTACAGCCTGCATGCGCGCGACCTGCTCGGGATCGCCGAATGCCGATCGTTGGAGAATCTGGGTGCCCAAGGCGCCGAGCTGACGCCGCGCGCGTTGGATGCGCTGCTTGCGATGCCGCGCCTGAGGGCGCTCGATCTGGAATGCACCGATTTCGACGACAGGATGGCGGCACGCGTCTGCACATCCACCACATTGGAATGGCTGGATCTCGGCAACACGCGCCTCACCCGGTCAGGATTGGCGCAGCTCGTGCGCATGCCGCAGTTGCGCGGTCTGGATCTTTGGGCGATACCGCTGACTGAAGCTGACTTTGCCTTGCTGCGCGAGCTGCCCGTGCTCGAATACCTTTCGTTAGGCGGCTACGACGATGCGCCACTGGATGGCGCGAAGCTTCTGTCGCTGCTGCTGGCAATGCCCGCGCTGAAGCGGATGTGGCTGGACGGCGTGCGGCTGGATGCGGACCAGATCGCGACCCTGCGGGCACGCTTCGACAGCGTCCGTATCTCGTAGCGCGGCGCGAGTCGCAGGCTGGGCGGCGGTAGAGCGGCCTTCAGGCCGCTGCCCTGCCTGCGGTTGAAAGCAAAAAAAGCAGCGGCCTGAAGGCCGCTCTACCGGACGTCTGCGCTGCTCACGGCTTCGGCAGCAACCCCGCATCCGCCAGCAGCGCCTTCCCCAGCGCGATCCGCTTCGCGCGATCGTCCGGCGTCTTCGGCGTGGCGCCGAGCGCGAAGCTCGCGCTGCCACGAGGCCCTTCCACCCAGCCGATCCACCACGCGTTGCCGCTGCGGTCGGCGACGACGTGGGTGCCGGTCTTGCCGTACACGCGCATGCCGCCGATGTCGTCGTCGCGCATCGCCGCCTTCACCGCCGCAATCGTCTTCGCCGAGAGCGGCAGGTCGCCGCGACGCAGGCGATCGACGAACGCGAGTTGCTGGCGTGCGGTGATGCGCAGCACGCCATCGTGCCAGGCGTCCGGCGCGGATTGGCCGATGCGACCGTTGCCGTAACCGACCTTGTGCACCCAGTCCGCGAGTCGTTCGCGACCTATGCGCGCAGCGACCGTGCGGAAGTATGCCTCGCTGGAGGCCTGCATCGCCTCGCGCAGGGCCATGTCCTGCTGCCATTGCGGAAAATTCGGGTAGCGATGACCGTCCCACGGCACGACTTCGTCGGCGCCCTTCAACGCGCCGGTCTCCAGTGCGACCAGCGCCAGAAGCACCTTGAACGTCGAGGCCGGGCGCAGCGGCACGTCGGCGAGCGCAGCGCCGTGCACGACCTGCGGCGCTTCGCCGTCGCGCTGCAGCAGGAACGTGCCGGGGTGACCGTAAGCGGCGAAGCGCGCGTCCGTCGCGGTCGGTCTGGTGGCGGAGGAAGGTGCCGTCGGTGTCGTTGCGAAAGAACATTGCGCGGCGAACACGAGCAGCGCTGCGGCGAATCGGAAGAGGAAGCGGGTGGGCATCGGCATGGGGCGGCTCCTGCGAAAGTGGGCCTGCAGTGTGCTGCGCGATCGCCGATGCGCCGAGCGATGCGGGCGTCACCCGCGTCACGGGGTTCGCATGATTCGCGGGAGCGTCATCCGCAAAGCCACGCGATGCCGCGATTGATCGCGTAACCGCCGACGACGAGGTAGACGAACAGCAGCGCCGCCAGCGCCAGCGGCTTCGCGCCCGCCTGACGCACCGCGCCCAGGTGCGTGCGCAGGCCGAGCGCGGCCATCGCGAGCGTCAGCAGCGCGGTGTCCAGCCGCACCAGCGCGTCCACCGACCACGCCGGCAGGATCCCCAGCGAATGCACGCCGCTGACCGCGACGAAGGCGACCGCGAACCACGGGATCGCGAGCCGCGGCGCGCGATCGGGCGACGCGCGGTTCCCGCGCAGCATCGCCGAGAGCACCAGCAGGAACGGCGCGAGCAGCATCACCCGCATCATCTTCTCGATCACCGCGGTCGCGGCGGCGGTGTCGCTCACGCCGCGACCGGCCACCACGACCTGCGCCACCTCGTGGACGGTCGAGCCGACATAGACGCCGTAGGCATGCTCGGACAAGCCGAGATGCGGGTACAGCCACGGGTACGCGAACATCGAGAGCGTGCCGAACACCACCACCGTGGCGACCGCGACCGACACCTTGTGCGCCGGTGCACGCACGACCGGCTCGGTGGCGATCACCGCCGCTGCGCCGCAGATCGCGCTGCCGGCGCCGATCAGCATCGCCGTCTGGCGGTCCAGCCCCAGCAGCCGTGTACCCAGCGCCACCGCCAGCGGGAAGACGGTGGCGACCATCAGCGCGTCGATCGCGGCACCGGTCCAGCCCACGTCGGCGATCTGCTGGAACGCGATGCGGACGCCGTACAGCACGATCCCGGCGCGCAGCAGCGTGCCCTTCGAGAAGTCGACGCCGGACGCGACGCGATCGGCGATCGTGGGCAGCACGGTGTTGCCGACGACGATGCCGAGCAGGATCGCCAGGGTCAGCGCACCCAGGCCCCAGCGCTGCGTCCACGGCAGCACGGAGACGGCGAGGGCCACGCCAGCCACGGCGGCGGTCAGCGCCAGCCCGCGCCACCATGCGGGATCGCCGGGGAGGTGCGGGCCGCTGGCGATGCGCGAGCGGAGCGTCGACGACATGGCGGGAGGCCTCGTGGCGCCGGACGGGCCGGCCGAGGCGCACATGCTCGGCCCGCGAGGATCATGCGTCCAATACAATGAATTCAGGAAACGATAAGGCCAGGTTATGCGTCTGAATCTGCACCTGCTGCGGGTGTTCTTCGAGGTCGCCGAGCGCCGCAGCTTCTCGCGTGCCGCGGAGGCGCTGCACATCAGCCAGCCGGCGGTGTCGAAGGCGGTGCGCGAACTGGAGCGCCTGGTGGACCTGCCGCTGATCGAACGCGGGCCGCGCGGCACCAAGGGTGCGCGGCTGACCGACAGCGGCATCGCGCTGGCCGAGCACGCGCGCGGCATCTTCGCGCTCGAACGCGCCGCGCTCGACGACGTGCGCGCGCGGCGCTCGCGGCAGCGGGGCCGGTTGACCCTCGGCGCCAGCACCACCATCGCCGGCTACTGGCTGCCCGCACCGCTGGCGGCGCTGGCGAAGCGCCATCCCGACGCCGACCTGCGCGTCGTGGTGTCCAACACCGACGCCGCCGCCGCCGCGCTGATCGACTGCGCGGTGGACCTGGCGCTGGTCGAAGGCGTCGTCGAGGATCCGCGCATCGTGTCGACGGTCTGGCGCGACGACCCGCTGCGGATCGTGGTGCCGTCGGATGTCGCGCCGGCGCGAGGCCGTGCACCTGCGACGGCAGCGCTGGACGCCGCGACCTGGCTGGTGCGCGAACCCGGTTCGGGCACGCGCATGGCCGCCGAAACGATGCTGCGGTCGCTGGGCATCGCGCCGGCGCGCACCGTCGAACTCGGCAGCAACGAGGCGATCGCGCGCGCGGTCGCGGCCGGGCTCGGGGTCGCGATCCTGCCCGAGTGCGTGGTGCGCGACCTGCTGCGGCTGGGCGAGGTCGCCTGCCTGCGCCATGCCGGCGCCGAGCGCGCGCGTCCGCTGTTCCTGCTGCAGTTGCGCGAGCGGCCGATGTCGCCGCTGGCGACGGCGTTCGTGGAAGCGCTGGCGCAGCCCGGCAAACCGCGTCGTCCGCCGCGACGCGCGGCGCGTCACTGATGTCACCGCCGTCACCGCGACGGACCACCCGTGCCAGACTGTGGACATGACCACGACGCCACGGAAGCGCGCGCCGGCGAGAGCGACGGCCGCACGCGAGATCGAGATCGAACTGGGCACGCCGGCGTGCGTGCAGGGCGAACCGGCGCGGCACCAGTCGCTGTGGCTGCTGCTGCGGCTGTGGCTGGCGGCGCAGACCGGCGAAGGCTGGGTGCGCGAGGCGCAGGTGCGCGAGCGGTTCCCGAACGCGCGCAACCTGCGGATGATCGTCAGCCGCGCCTACACCGACTTCGCGCGCTGGGGCCTGCGCGTGGGCTGGGGCACGGACCGCACCCGTGCGCCCGACCTGCTGCCGCTGGCCGGGCGCAATCGCGGCCCGTACTGGCTGGCCGACGGCGAGGCCGCGCGCCTGCGCCTGCGCCTGCACGGCGAACCCGCCGATGCGCAGGCGGTCGGCGCCTGGCTGGGTGCGACCGCGGCCGCGCAGGCGGCGTCGGCGCCGGAGACCGCGAGCCGGGCGTCGCCCGCGTACTGGCACGCCTGGGCCGGTGCGCGCCGCGACATGCTCGACGGGCGGCTGATCCTCGATCGCGAACACGGCGCGCTGGCTGGCTATCGGCGCGCCCAGCAGCTCACCGACGATCCGTGGCTGCAGGCGCTGGCGCTGCTGCAGCAGGCGATGGTCTGGCGTCGCGCCGGCAACGCCGATGCCGCGCGCGCGGTGCTGACCGAACTCGATCGCCACTGGCATGACGAGCAGGCGCCCGAGCACGCCTGGCTGGGCGCGATGGCGGCGATCGTGCGCGCCTGGTGCGCCTACGCCGGCCGCGACGCGCCGGCGGCGAAACAGATCCTGCGCCAGGCCACCGAAGACCCGCGCTGGACCGGGCTGTTCCAGTACCACCCGCGGGTGCGCAGCGAGCACGCCAACCTGCAGGCGCTGATCCATCGCGCGCTGGCGCTGGACGAATCGGCCGAACGCGATGCGCGCAGAGCCGCCGCACGCACTGCGGTGCAGTACTACCGCGCCGCGCTGGCGCTGGCGAACGAGGCCGAGCTGTTCGACGCGGCGGCGTCCACTGCCAGCAACCTCGGCTGGTCGCTCTGGCTGTTCCAGCGCTGCGGCCTCGACACGACCGGGGAAGGCGGCCCCGGCGACGACGGCGAACCGCTGCGCTGGATTGGCCTGGCGGCATGGCTCAGCGGCCGCCACGGTGTCGGCGGTGGCTGCTGGAACACCATCTACCTGCTGCGCATGGCCCGCCGCGGCGGGCCGGAGGCGACGCATCCGCGGCTCGACCTCTTCCGCCGCTGGTCGGTGCTGGCGCCGGAGGCGTTCCGGGCGCTGATCGCGCCGATGACCCTGCACGTCGAGTGGCCGTCGTGGCGCGAACTGGCCACGACCATGCAGGCCGACGTCGACGCCGGCCGGGTCCAGGTCGATGCGCTGCAACGCGCGAACGTGCTGCTGGAAGTCGCCTGGTACGAGGCGCACGACGGCGATCCGGCACGCGCCGCGGACGCCGTGGCGCGGTTGCGCCGGCGCCTGCGCGAGCTGACGCCGGCCGATCGGCTGTTCTTCCGCGACGCGCTGCGCCGATTGCCCGAAACCGTGGCATGAACGCGTGAACGGGCGTGCGTGCCGGGACACGTCCGCATGCGGTGCGGGACCGGTTCGCGTTAAGCTGCCGGTCCGTCCTGCCAGAGCCGACGCGCGCCCGCGAGCCCATGAGAACCCTCATCCTGCTGCGTCATGCCCATGCCGAACCCGTCGCGCCCGGTCAGGCCGATGCCGACCGCGCGCTGTCCGCGGAGGGCCTGGCCGAGGCCGATGCCGCCGGACGCTGGCTCGCCGAACACGCGCTGGTGCCCGATCGCGTGCTGTGTTCGCCCGCGCGGCGCACCCGCGAGACGCTGGAGGCCGTGCTGCGCGGCATCGGCTTCGTCGAACAGCGGCTGGCCGACGGCATCTACGAGGCGACCCCGGGCGCCCTGGCCGAGCTGATCGACGAACACCGCGAGATGGACCGGCTGATGCTGGTCGGCCACAACCCGGGGCTGGAGCGGCTGGCGGCGCTGCTGCACAGCGGCCAGTCCGGCGACTACCGCGGCATGCCGCCGGGCAGCATCGCGGTGCTGGAGTTCTCCGGCGAAGCCGTGATCGAACCCGGCGCGGCGCGACTGTCCGCGTTCTGGTGGCCGTGAGGGCCACGCAGGCGTCCGCTGCCGCCTTCGCGGTCTGCGCGCTGCTGGCGGCGGCGCATGGCGCGGCGGCGGAGATCGATCCGGCGAGCACCCGGATCGGGTTCACCCTCAAGACCCGCTGGGGCCAGGTGCTGCGCGGCCGGTTCCCGACCTACACCGGCGAGATCGAGACCCTCGGCGACGGCCGCCACCGCGTGCGCCTGGCGCTGTCGGCGCGCGACATCGAGATCGTCGGCCACCCCAGCTACACCGGCATGACCCGCGGCAACGGGTTCTTCCAGGCCGACCGCTATCCCGAGGTCACGTTCGTCTCCGACCCGTATCCGCTGTCGCTGCTGGCGGCGGGCGGGCGACTGGGCGGCGAGCTGACCATCCGCGACGTGCGTCGCCGCGAGACCTTCACGGTCGCGCCGGCGACCTGCGACCGCCCGGCGCACGACTGCGACGTCGTCGCCGGCGGCAGCGTCCGCCGCACCGACTACGGCGTCGACCGCTGGGTGCTGGCGGTGTCCGACATCGTGCGATTCGACCTGCGCCTGCGCCTGCGCGAGGACGAAGAGTGAGGGCAGGGATGCGGTGGCTGCGCGCCAGCGGGATCGTGATCTGCGCGCTGGCGATGGGCGCCTGCTCGACGCTGTCGCCCGCCGATCAGGCGCGGGTGGAGGCGGTCATCTCGGCGTCGCGCAGCAGCGAGGTCGAGTGCACCCGCGACGACGCCTGCGCCCGGCCTTCGCCACTGCGCGAGCTCGGCGTGCGCGCGGCCGGTCTCGCGGACGTGCCCGCCGTCGGGCAGGAGGCGCAAGCGCCCGCGTCGGCGCAGCCGCAGGCCGAAGCGCACGCGGCGGAGGGCGTGTCGGGCGCGGCATCGACGCCGGCCACGCCCGCGCCGCAACCCGACGCGCCGCAACCCGGCGTGCCCCGGCACTACGCGCTGATCCTCGACTACGGCCAGGATGCGCTGCTCGCGCGGCTGGACCTGATCCGCGGCGCCCGGCGCAGCATCGACGTGCAGACCTACATCTTCGACGAGGACGATGCCGGGCACCTGATCCTCGATGAACTGCTGGCCGCGGCGCGACGCGGGGTGAAGGTGCGGTTGCTGGTCGACCAGCTCGCCGCGCTCAAGCGGGTGGAGACATTCGCGGCGCTCGCCGGCGCCCACGCCAACTTCGAGATGCGGGTCTACAACCCGGTGCTCGGCCGCGCCCACTTCGGCTACCCGATGTACGCCTGGGCCACGGTCTGCTGCTTCCGCCGGCTCAACCAGCGCATGCACACCAAGCTGATCGTGGTCGACGACCTGGTCGGCATCACCGGCGGCCGCAATTACCAGAACGACTACTACGACTGGGACGCGCGCTACAACTTCCGCGACCGCGACATCCTCGTCGCCGGGCCGGCGGTGGCGGACATGGCCGCCGAGTTCGAGACCTTCTGGAACGCGCCGCTGAGCACCCCGCTGAGCCGGCTGCGCGACGTCGGCCGCTATGTGCTGCGCGAGGGCGTGCCCGCGGTGCCGCACGTGTCGCCCGAGTTGCCCAGGCGCGTCGAGGCGATCGGTCGCGACGCCGACGACACCGCGCTGGTGCGCAGCCGCCTGGCCGATGCGGCGATGCCGGTGCGCGCGCTCCGCTACATCGGCGACACCCCGGAGAAGCATGGCGACGGCGATGCCACCCCGTCGCCCTCCTCGAAACTGCTGAGGTCGCTGATCGCCTCCGCCGACGAGCGCGTGCTGCTGCAGACGCCCTACCTGGTGCTGTCGAAGCGGGCGCAGGCACTGTTCCTCGACCTGCAGCGGCGCGAAAAGCCGCCGAAGGTGCTGGTCTCGACCAACAGCCTGGCCGCGACCGACGCCTTCATCCCATACGCGCTGTCCTACAAGTACAAGCGCCGCTACCTGCGCGATTTCAAGTTCGAGATCCACGAGTTCAAGCCGTTCCCGCAGGATGCGCCGATCGACGTGGAGGCGACCGGCACGGTCGAGATCGCCTGGGACGAGGACGGCACGCCGATGGTGCTGCCCGGCCCGCGCGCGGACGAGGCCTCCCGCGCCGTGGCCGTCGCCGGCAGTGGGAGCGGGAGCGGCAGCAGTGGTGTCGGCGGCAGCGGCAGCCGGTCGCCCGACCGTCCCACGCCTCTGGCGCGCGAGTACTCGGCGCTGCGCTATTCCAAGCGCGGCAGCAACGAACGCGTGCCGCTGCTGCGCGGCGGCACCCGCTTCGGCCTGCACGCCAAGTCGCTGGTGATCGACGACCGCGTGGCGGTGATCGGCAGCCACAATTTCGACCCCCGCGGCGACCACTACAACACCGAGGGGCTGGTGGTGATCGAGGATCCCGCGTTCGCGCGCGCGCTGGCGGCGAGCATCGAGCGCGACATGCGGCCCGAGAACGCCTGGACGATTGCCCGTCGCGACAAGCCGCCGATCTTCTCGGGGCTGGAGTACTCGCTGGCGAAGATCTCCGAGCACCTGCCGCTGTTCGACTTCTGGCCGGTGCGATACGCCACCAGCTACGAATTCGTGCCCGGGCCCGAATGCCCGGAGCCGCTGTCGCCACGCGATCCGGAATTCCGCCGCTGCTATCGCCCGGTCGGCGATTTCCCCGAAGTCGCGCCGGCGATCCGGCCGCTGACCCGCATCTTCACTGCGTTCGGCGCGGGGCTGGCGCCGATCCTGTAGGACCGATCCTGCAGGCCGGCCTTACTCCACCTGCGCGACCCAGTCCTGCAGGTTGTAGTAGTTCGTCACCCGCGCGATCCTGCCGTCGCGCAGGTCGAAGAACGCGCCGCCGGGCAGGACGTAGGTCTGGCCGTTCGCAGGCGGCAGGCCTTCGTCGTCGGCGAGGTATTCGCCGTGGACCACGTACTCGGCCGCGGCGCGGCTGCCGTCGGGCGAGGCCATCACCACGATGTCGCGCAACTGCTCGCGGTAGCAGCGATCCATGCGCGCCATGAACGCGACGAAGGCCTCGCGGCCGGTCTCGCGCCCGCCCTGGTTGAGGTCGTGGACGACGTCGTCGGTCAGCAGCGCGAGCATCGCGTCGCGATCGCCGCGATTGAAGGCGGCGTAGTAGTCGAGCACGAGCGTGGTCGCGCGATCGTGCGCGCGGGTGCCGTCGATGATCATGGCGCACTCCTGGTCTCGTCGTGGTCGAGCAGGCGCTCGACCGCGTCGCGGTGGAAGAAATAGACCTCGCCCAGCAGGAACCGCCAGCGCGTGGCGAAACTGCGGTAGCGGGTGGTCGGCGTCGGCGAGCCCAGGCACTGGATGCCGATGTCGCGACAGATGCGCAGGGCGCGCGAGAGGTGCAACGGGTCGCTGACCACGATCGCGCGGGTCAGCTTGCGCGGCGCCATCAGCGCCGCGGCCTGGCCGAGGTTCTCGCGGGTATTGTGCGAGGCCGTCTCGATCAGGATCGCGCTGTCCTGCACGCCGTTGCGCAGGGCGTAGCGACGCCCGACCTGCGACTCCGCGAAGCGCGCGCCGGTGCCGCCGAAGCCGCCGGTGAAGATCAGCGTCGGCGCCAGCCCGCGCTTGTAGAGATCGATGCCGTGGCGCAACCGCTCCTCGAACACCGGCGACGGCCGCGCGTCGTAGGCGGCGGCGCCGAGCACCACGATGGCGTCGGCGCGCACGTCGTCGCCGGCGGCCTCGTCGCGGGCGCCGACCAGCATGATGTAGGCCGCCACGCCGGCCAGCCACAGCAGTCCCAGCAGGATCAGCCGGCGCAGCCAGCGCCAGCGGCCGCGCCGGCGTCGCCGGCCGCCGGATGCGCGCTGGATCAGCGGCGGCAGCGGCGCGGTCACGCCGTCGCCTGCCACGGCAGGGTGTCGAGATCGACGTTGCCGCCGGTCAGCACCACGCCCACGCGCCGACCGGCGAAGCGCGCCGGATTGCGCAGCACCGCGGCGAAGGCGATCGCCGACGAGGGTTCGACCACGATCTTCAGCCGCTCCCACAGCAGCCGCATCGCGGCCAGCGTGTCGGCATCGTCGACGACGAGAATGCCGTCGGCGTGGCGCTGCAGCAGCGCCAGCGTGCGCGGCGCCAGATGCCCGCGCAGGCCGTCGCAGACGGTGCGCGCGGTGCGGTCGGTGATGCAGCGGCCTTCGCGGAGCGACGCCGCGGCGTCGTCGGCGCCCGCGGGTTCGGCGCCGAGCACCTCGATGCCGGGCTGCAGCGACTTCGCGGCCAGCGCGCAGCCCGAGAGCAGGCCGCCGCCGCCGACCGGCGCCAGCAGCGCATCGAGGTCGGCGACTTCGTGCAGCAGTTCCAGTGCGGTCGTGCCCTGGCCGGCGATGACGTCGGCGTCGTCGAAGGGATGGACGAGGTGGCCGCCGGTCTCGGCCAGCACCTGCGCCGCGGCGGCTTCGCGCGCGGCCATGGTCGGTGCGCAGCGGATGATGCGCGCGCCGAAGCCGGCGATGCCGGCCAGCTTCACCGCCGGCGCGCCTTCGGGCACGACCACCGTGGCCGGTACGCCGCGCAGCCGGCTGGCCAGCGCCACCGCGGCGCCGTGGTTGCCGGAGCTCTGGGTGACGATGCCGCGGGCCGCGGTCGCCTCGGGCAGGGCGAAGATCGCGTTGCAGGCGCCGCGGAACTTGAACGCGCCGACCCGCTGGAAGTTCTCGCACTTGAAGTGCAGGTCGCAGCCGGCGATCGCGTTCAGGGAGTGCGAGCGCAGCACCGGCGTGCGGCG
>JBGAFR010000069.1:0-19624 GCA_044227145.1 Lysobacteraceae bacterium | reverse complement strand
GGCAGTACGGCGCGTTCGGCGCGATGGTCGGCCACGAATTGACTTCGGCCGTCGACCCCCATGGCCGCCTCGTCGACGCCAGCGAGGCCCTGCGCGACTGGTGGAGCGCCGATACCGCAGCCGCCTGGCAGGCGCGCAGCACGCTGCTGGTGCCCTACTACGGCAAGTTCGCCTACCCGGGCAATCCGGCGGCGAAGGTCGACGGTGCCCGCACCCTCGCCAACAACATCGGCGACCTGTCCGGCCTCGAACTGGCCTGGGCGGCCTACGCGAAAGCCGAACCGCAGGCCAAACCCGCCGACCAGCAGGCCTTCTTCCGCGGCTGGGCCCGGCTGTGGTCGCAGCAGATGTCGCCCGCCGCCGCCAACGCGATGGCGACGACATCGCCCTACCCGCCGGGGCAGTGGCGCGCGAACGCCCCGGCGATGCAGTCGCCGGCCTTCGGCACCGCGTTCGGCTGCAAGGCCGGCAACGCGATGCTGGTACCGGAGGCGGATCGGCTGTCGATCTGGCGCTGAACGACCGCATGACCACCGCGCCCACGGATCCCCAACTCGTCGCGCTGCTCGCGGCGCTCCAGGCCACGCCAGGCAACCTGCCGCTGCGTGCGCTCGTGCTCGATGCCTGTCTGGAGCGCGATGACGCGACGGCCCTGCTGCAGGTCGTGGAACTCTGCGGCCCCGAAGCGCTGGAGGACGAAGCGCGGAGACGGCTCGCACTGCGCCTCCTCGACGCCGCCGGCGAGCACGAGGCGCTGCTGCGGCTCGCACCGGCAGACTCCGGCGAAGCACTGATGGCGAAGGCTCGGCTGCTGTTCGCCGAGGGCCGGCGCAGCGAGGCGCTGGAGGCCTACCATGCAGCGGTCGCAGCGAATCCCGCGATCGAGGACGCCGGCTTATTCTCGCAGCTCAGCGGCAAGGTGGTGTCGCTCGCGGACGCGCGCAACGGACGCAGCGGCGAGGCGGTGCCGAGCATCGCCAACGACGACACTTCCGCGCACGACGTGGTGCGCCTGCTCGAACCGGCGGCACCGCGCATCGCCTTCGACGACGTCGGCGGGCTGGACGAGGTCAAGCGCGAGATCAGGCGACGGATCATCACTCCGTTCCTCAAGCCGTCGCTGTTCCAGAAATTCAAGCGCCAGTCCGGCGGCGGCATCCTGATGTACGGCCCGCCCGGCTGCGGCAAGACGCTGCTGGCGCGTGCCACCGCCGGCGAATGCGGCGCGAAGTTCTACAACGTCTCGATCACCGACGTGCTGGACATGTACATCGGCGAATCCGAGCGCAAGCTGCACGAGATCTTCCAGATGGCGCGCCGCACCGCGCCGTCGGTGGTGTTCTTCGACGAAGTGGAGGCCATCGGCGGCAAGCGCCAGCACTCGCGCGAGGCGACTACCGCCAAGCTGGTGAGCCAGTTCCTGACCGAGCTCGACGGCTTCGCCCAGAACAACCAGCACGTGCTGGTGCTGGGTGCGACGAACGTGCCATGGGCGGTCGACCCGGCGTTCCGACGCCCGGGCCGCTTCGATCGCGTGCTGTTCGTGCCGCCGCCGGATGCGGCGGCTCGCGAAACCATCTTCCGCCTGCTGCTGGACGGCCGTCCGCGCGCCGGCGACGTCGATCTGCGCGATCTGGTGAAGCGCACCTCCGGGCACTCCGGCGCCGACCTGCGCAACCTGGTGGACACCGCCGCCGACGAAGCGATCGAAGAGTCGATCGAGTCCGGCCGCGAGACCGAGATCGGCATGCATCACCTGCGCGAAGCGCTGGCGCGGACGCGCCCCACCACGCTCGAATGGCTGACCAGTGCCCGCAACCACGCGCGCTACGCCAACCAGGCCGGCCAGTACGACGACGTGCTGAAGTTCCTGGACCAGCAGGGCTGAGCCGTGGCCGTCGTGCGCTACCGCATCCCGGACGAACCCCGGCCCACCGGTCTGGTGAAGTACGCCGTCGACCCGATGTGGCCACTGCTGGCCTGCATGCTGGCCGGGAACGGCCTGGGGCTGCTGTGGTTTGCCTTCAACAGCCGCGCGCTGGGCAGCGTGAGCGCCGCGCGCGAATGGCTGTACATCGCCGCCAGCGTCGTCGGCTGCATAGTGGTCCACTTCGCCCTGCAGAGCGCCTACGAGCAGGGCTGGCTGGTCCGCGCGGCGGTGCCCTACGCGGTGCTCGCCTTCCCGGCACTCAAGATCACCCTCGCCTACCTGCTCTATCTCGACCAGGCACGGAGCGCGGAACTGCTGACCCACTACGGCGGCACGCTCCGCAACGGCGCGATCGGCCTGTTCGCCACGTTCCTGCTGGCGCGCAACGTGATCGACACACTGGAGATCCCGCGGTTCCTCGAGGAAGCGCTGCGATGACCGACGATCTGCGCCTGGCGCGACTGCTCGACCACGCCCTGCGCCTGATGCGCGGCGGCCACGTGGACCAGGCGATCGACGTGCTGACCCGGCTGCTGGGAGAGGCTCCCGACGATGCCGACGCCCACGCGGCGCTGGCCCTGTGCCTGGTTTCGCGGCACCGCCTGCACGCGGCGAAACTGGAAGCGGCGCAAGCGCTCGCGCTCGAACCCGACGGCGTGCTGGCGCACCTTGCGATGGCGTCGGTGTCCATCGCGCGGCGCGAATTTCCCGCGGCCGAGGCGCATCTCGACGCCGCACGCGCCATCGCCCCGGAGCATCCGGAGAATTACCGGATTGCGACAACGCTGTACCGCAACTGGGGACGCAACGCGCGTGCGCTGGAAGAGATCGGGAAGGCGCACGCGCTCGACCCGGACGATCCGGGCATCCTCGCCCAGTATGGCTGGCTGATGTTCCTGGAAGGCCGTCGCGAAGAAGCGCGCGACTTCGCCGAGCGAGCGCTCCAACGGGATCCCGAGCATGTCGACGCGCTCACCCTGCTCGGCCAGTGCGACCTCGCCGCCGGCCATGTCGAGGACGCGCGCGGCCATGCCGTGTGGGCGCTGCAGAACGAACCCGGCGACGAAGGCGCGCTGACCCTGCTGGCCGCGATCAAGGCGCGGCGCAGCTGGCTGCTCGGCCTGTGGTGGCGTTTCCACAGCTGGCTGACCGCCGGCAGCAGCCACCGGGCCATCGCCCTGCTGGTCGGCATGTACTTGGCCTATCGCGTGGCCGGAGTCACCTTGCACGTGAAACAGCACGACGATGCAGCCGCATGGTTGTCGTACGCCTGGCTGGCGTTCTGCGTCTACACCTGGTTCGCGCCGGCGATCTTCCGCCGAAGCCTGAAGCGCGAGATGGAGACGGTGCGACTGCGGCCGGACTACTGAGTCCGGCGATCGCGCATCATTCCGGCCTCGACGCCGGCGGCCGCGACCACGCTTCCTTCGTCGCCGACGCCGAATTCGCCTGCAGCCACGGCCACCAGCCGCGGCCGGTGATGGCGTAGCGGTCGGCCGCGCGTTCGAAGCGGTTGCGCACGCTGACGCCGCCGTGCAGGAAATACAGCGGCAGGAACAGCGGCCCCAGCGCCATGTACTGCAGCACGTGCGCGCGCTCGTGGTCGCCCAGCCGCGTGCGCGGCTGCATGCACCAGCCCGCGCGATGCGCGTACGTGTCGCACTGGCCGTCCAGCGACTCGCCGGTGCAGAGGATGACGTTGCCGAGGGTCATCGCACCGCTCGGCCCCAGCGGATAGCGATGGAAGATCAGGGCGTGGTCGCGTCGTGCGAAGGCGGGACGCGCGCCCAGCAGCATGCCGGCGAGCCCCGCGACCAGCCCGAGCAGCGTGTTCGGCGCCGTCCACAGAGCGCCGAATGCGAACGCCGCGCCGCGGGCGAGGCTCAGGCCTCCGGGCCTTCCGGGATCAGCAGCCACAGCACGAGATACACGAGGATGCCCGGGAACGCGGCCGAGAATGCCGACACCAGCACGTAGCCGACGCGGGTGAGCGTCGGGTTCCAGCCGAAGCGCGCGGCGATGCCGCCGACCACGCCAGCGACGACGCGGCCGTCGCGGATGCGGAACAGGGAACGCGGTTTGCTCACGCGCGGTGTCTCCCGATGGCCTCGATCAATGCACGATGGTCGACGTGCGCAGCGTATGCAGCCGCCGTTTGAACCATTGCGCAGACGGCTCGACCGCGCGGCCGGCGCACTGCACGTGGTAGGGCTTGCCGCTCATGCTGCTTTCGGTGGCGGCGCGCTCGATGAACAGTTCGGCGGTGTCGGCCATGCCACGCTTGCGCAGGTAGTCATACTTCTGCTGCAGGTGCGCCTGCGCCTTCTTCGCGTCGTACCAGCTGCCGTTGCGTTCGAAGCGGCAGCCGGACGCGCCCAGACCGGCGATGAGCCAATCGATCTCGCGCTGCGTCTGCGGCGTCGGCGCAGCGGCCGCAACGCCGGCGGCCAGCAACGCGATCGCGCAGATCGTGCGCAGTAAGGATGCGGTCACTTCGCCCGCCTCGCCAGCCAGTCGTGGATCGCGCCCGGCACTTCCTTCTGCGCGCGACCCGACACGTAGATGCCGATGTGGCCGCCGCGGAACGACACCTCGGTGTAGTCGTCGCTGCCGATCAGGCCGCCCAGCGGCTTCGACGCCGACGGCGGCACAAGGTGGTCCTGCTCGGCGTAGATGTTGAGCACCGGCATGTCGACGAAGCCGAGATCGACCGGACGGTCGCCGATCTCGATCCCGCCGTTGACGAAGCCGTTGCCCTGGTAGTACTGCTTGATGAACTGGCGGAACGCCTCGCCGGCCTGGTCAGGCGAGTCGAAGATCCACTGCTCCATGCGCAGGAAATCCTCCATCGCCTTGCGATCGTCGAGGATGTCGACCATGCCCACGTACTTCTGCACGAACAGCCGCCACGGCTTGAGCGTGAGGTAGCACAGGTTCATCAGGTCGGCCGGGACGTTGCCCAGCGTGTCGACGAACAGGTCGATGTCGAGGCCGCGGGTCCAGTTCGACAGCATGTTGTCGTCGGTGTGGAAATCGACCGGCGTCACCATGGTGATGAGGTTCTTCACCTTGCCCGGATGCAGCGCAGCGTAGCTCAGCGAGAACGCGCCGCCCTGGCAGATGCCGAGCAGGTTGATCGCGTCCAGCCGGTGCGCGGCGCGCAGATGGTCCACCGCACCGCCGAGGAAGCGCTCGATGTAGTCCTCGAGTGTCAGGAAGCGGTCGGCGCGGTCGGTGTAGCCCCAGTCGATCAGGTACACGTCCTCGCCCAGCGCCAGCAGGTTCTTCACCAGCGAGCGGTCGTCCTGCAGGTCGACCATGTACGGCCGGTTCACCAGCGCGTAGCAGATCAGGATCGGCACCTTCGCGGTCGGCGCGCGCGGACCCTTGAAGCGGTACAGCACGACCTTGCCGTCGCGCCAGACTTCTTCCTTGTCGGTGGCGCCGTAGTGCACGTCGCCGAGCTCGCCCAGCGTGGCCAGGCCCGCACCGAGCTTCTGCTGCAGGGTGAGCGCCTCGTCGGCCAGCTTCTCGGGCGTCAGATCGAACGGGTTGGCGTACATCTCAGCGCCCCTTCTTCTTCGTGGCCTTCGCCGACAGCGGCTTCAGCGGTTCGGGCATCGGGATGGCGGCGATCGCCGGACGGGCGGCGCGCTTGCTCGCCGGTTTCGCGGTGGCGCGGGTGGCGGTCTTTGCCTTCGCCGCGGGCTTCGCGGCCCGCTTCGTCTTCGTCGCGGCGGCCTTCTTCGCAGGCAGCACGGCGGCGGGCGCCACGGAGGCTGCGGACCGCTTCGACCCGCGCGGCTTGCGGACGGACGCGCGCTTCGGCGACGCCGGCGCGGTTGTTTCGGGTTCGGGCGTCGCCGCCGGCGCAGGACGCCGCACCGGCTCCGCACCGGCGCGGCCGGCGGACATCCGGCGCAGCTGGCGTTCGAGTTCGGCGATGCGCTTGTGGGCGGCATCGACCTCGGTGCGGCCCGGCATGCCGAACAGCGCGCCGATGCGCTCGACTTCGCCCTGCACGCCGGCGCGGACCTGCATCTGCGCGTTGACGAGGTCGCCATAGACGCGGCGGAACCGCGGCGACAGCGCGATCTCGGCGTAGGCCTCCTCGGCGGCGTCGATCCACAGGTCGAACAGCGCGCGCGCCGACTGCAGCTGGCGACCCGGTTCGCTGCGTTCGGCCAGCTTGCGCTCGAAGCGTTCGAAGGCGTCGCGGCCGGCTTCCAGCATCAGCGTGGTGTAGTCGTCGTTCTTCTGCTGCAGGGTCGTCATCGCCGCGGCGAGCGCCTGCCAGCGCTCCTGGTGCTCGCGCGCCGGACCGAACGCCGGCATCCGCAGCCACTGCATGCCGTCCTGGCGCAGGCCGCCGAGCATCGCCCCGAACGGCATGCCGGAGAACGTGCCGGGCAGCATGCCGGACAGCATCGGCGCGACCTGCGCGTACCAGCCCTCGAAGCCGGTCTGGCCGCGGCCGCCGAGGGCGTCGAACATCCCGGCGAAGCCCTGCCCGCCGCCCAGCGCGTCCTTCCACGCGGCGGCGATGTCGCCGGCGCTGGCGCTGCGGCCGGCGAACTGCTCGGCGACGCCCTGCATCGCGCCGAACCAGTGCCGGGCCTGCGAGGAGAAGCGTTCGACCAGATCGCCGACGTCGCCGCGGGCCTGGCCACCGGCGAGCCGGCTCCAGCCGTCGAGTGCGGCGCGCCAGGGATCCTGCGGCGCGGCGGGTGCGCCCGCGGAGCGCATCGCGTCGGTCATGGCCTGCCAGTACTGCCGGGCCAGCGCACCGACGTCGGGCATGCCGCCGAAGCCGCTACCGCCCATTCCTCCCGCACCGCCTGCAGTCCGCATCGCTACGCTCCCGGTCAGAGGCGGCCATCATAGCAACGCCTGCCGCAGTGCATCATGGCCGCCGGAGGCCAGCCATCGCCGGGCGTCGGGGCCCGTTCACCACTTCGGGATGCGCAGGGTCTTGCTGATCATCAGCGAGCCGGACAGCGCGAACGCCAGCACCAGCGGATGGAACAGCCCGCCGGCGACGCGATACGCGCCGAACCAGAAATCGTGGCCGATGCGGCCGGCATCGACCGCGACCACCAGCATCACCACCAGCGCCAGGCTGGTCGGGATCGGCGTGCCTTCGAAATACTTCACCTTGTCGCTTTCGCCCGCCAATTGCTCGGCGGTGATGTTGAACCGCGCCAGCCGGCTGACCCCGCAGCAGACGAAATAGCCGAGCACCAGCCAGTCCCAGAAGCCCTGCAGGCCCGCGGCGAACCCGAGCGCGGCCGGGGCGACGCCGAAGGAGATCACGTCGGCCAGCGAGTCCAGTTCGCGCCCGAGCGTGGACGAGGACTGGCGCCAGCGCGCAACCCGGCCGTCGAGCGCATCGAACACGAACGCCAGCGGCACCAGCGCCGCGCCGATCAGCAGGTCGTGCTTGCTCCCGGACTGCATGTAGCGCAGCGCGCAGAACACCGCGCTCACCCCGCAGAAGGCGTTCGCCAGGGTCAGCCAGTCGGCCAGGTGGAAGTCGCGCAGCATCGAGAAATGGCGGCGGATCATGCCTTCAGTGCTCCTGGCCGGAGGACGCGGCCCTGCGTTGATCGTACTCGCGTCGGTTGCGCAGCGCCTGCAGTTCGCCCCGCGACAGGCCGCCGCTGCGCCGCACCTCGGCCACGAACCGGCGCGCGAGCGACGCCGGCAGGCGGGCCTGCGCGGCATCGCGACGGGTGTAATCGTAGAGTCGCTTCTGCGCCCACGGGTCGAAGGCGTCGGTGTCGAGGCTCTGCATGTCGTCGAGGAAGATCTGCGAGGTCGGCACCACCACGCGCACCTCGCGTCCGCCGGGCGCGTCGAAGGCCCAGACCGCGACGGTGTGGTTCGCCGTCGGCCACAGCAGGCCGACCCGCGAACGCCGCGACAGCCCGAGCCCGTGCGCGACCACTGCGAACAGCGCGGACAGTTCGTCGCACTCGGCGGTCGCGGTCGTCGGCGGCAGCGCGTCGACGGTCGCCTTCGCCGTCCCCCACTGCGCCCAGACGGCGTCGGAACGCGGTTCCCGGTCGGTGATGCGCCATTCGAGCCCCCACAGCCCGCCGGCCCGGGTCGCCTCGAACGCCTGTCGCACCCGCACGAAATCGGCATAGAGCGCGTCGTCCTCGGGGAGGGCATGACGCAGCCGCAGGCGGCGCCAGTCCTCGCGCACGGCGGGCGCGGCGGCGAGCGCGGGCAGCGTGTCGCCAAGTGCGGCGAACAACGCGTCGGCATCAACATCGGTGCGTCCCGCGAACGGCAGGGGCGGCGCATCCGGCGCCGGAACGGCAGGCTTCGCCGGCGTGGACACATCGCGCGCGGATGCCGTCGGCGGCGACGCGGGCGAAGAACAGGCCGTCGCACAGGCCAGCGCGAGCAGGCCGGAGGCGCGCCATCGCCTTCGGTTTCCATTGCGTGTCGCCGTGCGCCCGCCTCGCATGCGGGCAGCGTGCCAGCCGCGCCGCGGGACCACAAGCCGCGCAGGCGCGCTTCGATGCGCCGGCCTCAATGCAGCGCGAGGTTCTCCGCCGTCATCGGCTTGCCTGCGCGCGGCACGGTCTGGAACGTCGTGTCCGCGGGCATCGCGCCCTGCCCGTCCAGCGCGGCCATCGTCCGGTCGAGCGCGGCGTACACGTACGGCAGCAACGGTACATAGCGCGCGCCGTAATCCGGCAGCCCGAGGAACGCATCGAAGTGCTGCGCGTGCCGCACCTGCCAGAAGCGCACGTCGCGACCGGCGGCCTTCGCCCCGGCGATGTAGGGCGCGCTGGTGAAGGCCATGGGAATCAGGCCGTCGTCGGTGCCATGGATCACGGTTACCGGCAGGCCGGCCCGCGGCAGGCCGGCGCGGGTCTCGGCGATGCCGCGACGGACGCGCTCGGCGTCGATCGAGGCCCCGCTCCAGAGTGCGCGCAGGCAGCGCAGGCGGGTGAGGCCGGGATCGACCTTCGCCACTTCGTCGATGATGCCCACGCCGGCGCCCGGCGGGATGCCGCTGGCGTCGCTCCACCAGGCCGCACGCTCGGCGGCGGTGGCCACCGCGACCGCACGCCAGAGGTCGAAGCCGACGCTGAGCGCACCGGAGCGCAGCGCTTCGTCGCTCCAGCCGGCCGCGCGCAGCCGGGCATGCGCATCCCGCGCCTGCGCGTCGGTGTCGTCGCCCTCGATCAGCCCGGCGGCGCGAAGCGAGGCGCATTGCTGCGTCCACAGCGGCTTCGCCTGGGCCTGGAGCGGCGGCTGCGGCAGTCCGTCCATCGTCAGCAGCGCACAGGGCATCAGCAGCGCGGCCTCGGTGGTGTAGTCGTAGAGCGCGCGCGCGCCGTCGGCGTCCGCGTAGACGCTCGGCTCGCCGGCGACGACGGCGTCGAGCCAGTCGCCCTCCAGCTCGGCCGCGCGCAACACGGCGCCGCCGCCGTTGGAAATGCCGACCGCGACCACCCGGGTGTTCGCGAACGTGAACGGTGCGTCGTCAGGGAAGGCGCGATCCAGCGCATGCAGGCCGAATTCGGCGGCCTGCCGCACGTGCCGGCCCCAGTCGGCCTCCGGATTGTCCTTCGAGTGCGCGTGCTTGAACGCGACGCCGTGCGCGCCGTCGGGCGCGTCGGGCGTGAACGCGAGGCCGCCTTCGGCGACCGGGCCTGCGGTGCCGTCGGCGCGCACGCCGATGCCGGCGTCGAGGTCGAAGTAATCGGTCCCGGTGCCCTTGTCGGTGTAGGCCACGGCGCAGCCCTTCGGCAGGCCCCACGCGCCCGCGACCGCGATCGCGCCGTACACGCCGCGCGAGCCGGACGACGGCGCCACCAGCAGGCAGCGACGCTTGCGGTCGAAGGCATCGGGCACCTGCACCAGCACGCGATGCGGCTGGTGCGCGCCGGGCACGGTCGCCAGCGCGGAGAACTCGCGCCCCGGCACGTTCGCAGTGCTGCCGTACAGCTCGTCGTAGCCGCCGCCGGGCGCGAGATCGGCGATCCCCCGCCAGTTGCTCCACAGCGCGCGCCGGCGCAGCTCCGCCGGCGTCGGCGCGGCGGGATCGGCGAACGCCGGCGGCGCGAGGCTGCGCAGGCCGGCGAGGCCGAGGCCCGCGGTCAGCAGATCGTCGCCGTCGCGATGGACGGTGTCGCGTTCGGCGCTGAACATCGTGCGGGCTCCGGCGATGGCATGGTCGGGCGTTCCCCGCGAAGACGGCGTGCCGGCGCAGGCGGCCAGCAGCGGAACGAGCGCAAGCGCCGCGAACACGCGCGGCGCGATTCGGAAGGACATCGGACTCATCGCGGACAACCTATCAGGCGAAGCCGGGCCGGGCATCGTACTTTGGTACCAGTCGGCCGTCCCGCGGCCCGCGGTCCGCCCTGCTAGGCTTGGCCGTCCGCTTCCCCCGTCCGTAGTCGACCCATGCCGCAGTTGCTCATCGCCGACGACCATCCGCTGTTCCGGGCCGCGCTGCGCGGCGCGGCGGCCGAGGCGGCGGAGGACGTGGTCACCTGCGAGGCGGCATCGCTGGACGAAGTGCTGTCGACGCTGGAAGCGCGGCCCGACATCGACCTGGTGCTGCTCGACCTGCACATGCCCGGCAACCACGGGCTCGCCGGCCTCGCCGCGATCCGCGCGCAGTTCCCGGCGGTGGCGGTCGCGCTGGTCTCGGCGAACGAGGACCCGCAGATCATCCGCCGCGCGCTGGACCACGGCGCCGCCGGCTACATCCCCAAGAGCGCCGGTCTGGAGGAACTGCGCGACGCGATCCGCGCCGTGCTGGCCTGCGAGGAGTGGCTGCCGCCCGCACTGCGGCCCGCGGTCGCCCGCGCCCGCTCCGCGCCCGGCGACGCCGACCTCGCCGCCCGCCTCGCCAGCCTCACCCCGCAGCAGTTCCGGGTACTGGCGCTGGTGGCCGAGGGCCTGCTCAACAAGCAGATCGCCGACCGCCTCGACGTCCAGGAACGCACGGTGAAGGCGCACCTCAGCGCGATCTTCGAGAAACTCGGCGCCCGCAACCGCACCCAGGCCAGCGTGCTGCTGCGCGGGCTGGAGATCGGCGACCCGGCGCAGCGGATCGACGAGGGCTGAGGCGGCGGTCGATCGCGGCGTGCCAGAATCCGGGGCATTGCCCGTACCGGAAGTCGCCATGTCCCTCAACCGCTTTTCGATCATCCTGGCTTGCCTCTTCGCATCCACCACCGCGCTGGCGAGCGAAATCCCTTCGATCCCGGTCGTCACCGTCACCGCCATCGGCGAAGTGAACGTCGAGCCTGACGAGGCTGTCCTGACGTTGCGGGTGGAGAAATTCGACCGCGAGGTCGCCGCCGCGAAACAGCAGCACGATCGTAGCGTCCGGGACCTGATCGCCCTCGTCCATGGCCACGGCGTGTCCGACCGGGACATCCAGACCCGCGATCTGCGCATGGAAGCCGTTCACGAGGTCGCTCGCGACGCGAAGGGTGACGATGACCTGCGGCGCAGCGGACCGGTGCGCGGGTATCTCGTCTCGAGCACCGTCATGGTGCGGTTGACCGACCTCAAGCGTTTCGAGGCGTTCTACTCGGACCTGCTCGGCACCGGCATCAGCGAGGTGAAGGACGTGCAACTCGGCGATTCGAAGATGCGGGCGCATCGCGAAACCGCGCGGGAACTCGCGGTCAAAGCGGCCCGCGAGAAGGCCGTCGCCATGGCTGGCGTACTGGGCCAGACCGTTGGCAAAGCGGTCGAGATCACCGAAGGCGAAGGATCGCTCTTCAATTTCGGCTATTCAAATGCAGCGTCGCGCTACGATGGGCTCACTCCGGGCGGTGGCGATACCGGCACGTTTGCGCCGGGCAGTATTCGCATCACCGCCACGGTCAGGGTAAGTTTCAAACTCGACTGACGATGCGGCGCACGACCCTCATCAAAGGGTTGCTCGCGCTCGGCGCGATCCTCGCCGTCGGCTTGTACTGGCGCCACTGGATCCACGTGCAGCGCGCACTCGAACGCACGGCCGCGGTCGAACAGAAGCGCGCGGCCGCCGCACGCCGCGCCGAGTGGATGCGGCGCATCGCGCAGCCGCTGCCGCCGCTGCCCGGCGCACGCACGCTGGAGACCGCCCACTACCGCATCACCACCACCGCCGAAGAGGTGCAGACCCGGCAGGTCGCCGAAGCGGTCGAAGCGCTGCACCGCGCTTACCTCGACTTTTCCCGCGACCTCCCCGGCGTGCATCCGCGCATCGACGCCGGCGCGGACCGGCTCCGCCTGACGCTGTACGCGAACCGCGCGGAATTCCAGGCGAACAACCGCAGCATGTGGTGGGCCGAAGCCTACTACCGCAAGCCGGTCTGCTACGCCTACTTCCCGCAGGACGAACCCAGCCCATACCATTGGATGCTGCACGAGGCGACGCACCAGTTGAACGCCGAGGTCGCCGGGCTGTCGCTGGCGAAATGGGCGAACGAAGGGCTGGCCAGCTACTTCGGCACCAGCCGGCTGCGCGACGGCGCATTGCGCCTCGGCGACATCGATCCGGAGACCTATCCGGTCTGGAAACTCGGCACCGCCGGGCTGTCCGGCAGCCTCGATCGCGACGTGCGCGAAGGCTGGATCATCCCGCTGCGCGCGCTCATCTCCGGCATCGACGCGCCGCCGATCGAGCGCAACGTCAACCGCTACTACATCGAATACTGGAGCCTGGTCCACTTCCTGCTGCACGGCGATGGCGGACGCCATGCCGCGGCCTTCCGCCGCGTCCTCGCCCGCGGCGGCACGCTGGAGGCCTTCACCGAGGAGATCGGGCCACCGGAGAAGATCGAACTCGCCTGGTACGCCGACCTGCGGGCGAAGATCGCGCGCTACGCCCCGGAGGCGGTCGAGGGCGACGACATCGTGGCGGTGCCGTCGGCTCGCTGATCCGTCGCCGCCGCGACTTGCGACGCGCACCGGGGCGGGGATAGGCTCCGCGCGGGGGATCCGGCGACGCGATATCGCGTCCGGACGCAACGACGCGAGCGGCGGACGCCGCCGGCGCAGCACATCGCCATGCCGTCTCTCCCGCGCCGCGGGCGCGCGCGATGCCGCCCGTGCCATCGCCATCGTCAGGAGGACGTTTCATGGATATCCGCAGGTTCCAGCCCGACAACCCGACCATCGCCGCGATCAGGCAGGTACATGGCCCGAACGCGCAACTCGTTTCGAATGGACCGCACGCGTTCGACTGGCGCGTCCGCGTGGGGCAGCAGTCGGGCAATGTCGACTTCAACGGCATCTTCAAGGCGCTGCATGGCCCGAACTTCCGCGCCGTGACCTTCGGCGCGGCACGCGAGGACTGGTACGCCATCGATTTCGATTCGGGACAGTACGAAGTCCTGCCGGTGATGATCGTCGCCAACGAGATGTTCGCCGACATCGACCGGGTGAGGACGGCCGCCTATCACTTCAGGTCGAACATCCTCCTGGCACAGGCGTGGTACCAGCAGCAGTTGGGCCGCACGTTCGGCGTCATCGGCGAAACGATGACCATCCACAGCCGGTCATCGGGCGATCAATGGAATGCCTGGGCCCACCAGACCTCCCTCCCCAACCCGCCCGTACCGCCGCCGATCCCCAATCGCGACGTGCTGCTGCGTGAACAGGAAGGCACGGTCCATCGCGCGTTCGGCCGCCGCATCGATACCCCGACCACGATCCTCTGCGTCGGCGTCTACACCGGGAAGGGGCTGTCGGCGTCGGGGTTCGGTGCGGCCAACAACGGCATCGGCGGGCATTTCTCCGCCCAGACGCCGCTCCTGACCGAGTTCCGCGGCCAGGAGTATCCGGATACCCACGATCTCAACATCGCCGCCACGTACAGCATCGGCCATGAACTCGGCCACGCCTTCGGCCTGCCGCATCCGGACACCCGGCCGGACCCCAGGGACCCGATGTCGGCGTATTCGATCATGGGAAACCCCACGAAATTCTTCTCCAAGGCGCTCCTGCTGAACGTGGAGAAGAACGAGCTGTTCGCGTCGAGGTTCATCCGCTGACCGCGACCGGCATCGGGCCATGCCAGCGAGGGCAGACTCAGAGCAGCGTCGCCTCCAGCGACACCGGCACGGACAGCGCACGCGAGATCACGCAGCCTGCCTTGGCGGCATTGGCGATCTCGGCGAACTGCTCGGCGGAGATGCCCGGGACCGACGCGCTCATCACCAGATGCACGCCGGTGATCGTCGGGCCCGGATCCATGCCCGGCTCCATCGTCGCCTCGGCGCGGGTTTCGATGCGGTCCGGAGTGAAGCCGGCGCGCCCGAGCACGGCGCAGACCGCCATCGTGAAGCAGCCGGCATGCGCGGCGGCGAGCAGTTCCTCCGGATTCGTCCCGGTCTCGTCGCCGAAGCGGGTCTTGAACGAGTAGTTCTGGTCGGCGAACAGCCCGCTCTGCGGCGTGCTCATCGCGCCCTTGCCGGACATCAGGTCGCCTTCCCAGCGGGCGGTGGCGATGCGTTTGAAGGCCATGCCGAAGCTCCTGTAAGGTCGGTCGAGTCTACGCCGGAAAATGCGCCACCGCGTGCTCGATGAAGGCCCGCACTCGCGGCGCGAGGAAGCGCGCGCTGGGGAACACCGCGTGCACCGGCACGTCGTCGCCGCGCCACGCCGGCAACACCGGCACGAGGCGGCCGGCGGCGATGTCGTCGATCGCGATCGATTCGAGCAGATCGGCGATGCCCAGGCCGTCCAGCGCGGCGTCGCGCTGGGCGAAGCGACTGTCCACCCGCAGCCGCGGCGGCATGTCGATGTCGACGCGCTCGCCCGCCGGCCCGCGCAGCCGCATCGGCGCCGCGCGCCCGCCCGGCGCGAAGGCCACCGCGACGTGGCCGGCCAGCGCCCGGGGATCCCCGGGCGCGCCGTGTTCGCGCAGGTATGACGGCGCGGCGTACAGGCCGTAGCGCAGCGTGCCCAGCCGCCGCGCCGCCAGCCGCGAGTCTTGCAGCGGCCCGACCCGGATCGCCAGGTCGAAACCTTCGTGCACGAGGTCGACGATCCGCGTGCTGCTGTCGACCTCGATCGAGAGCGCCGGATGCCGCGCCAGCAGCGTGCGCACCCAGGCGAAACCGCCGATCAGGCCGAACTCCATCGGCATCGTCACCCGCAGCAGGCCCTGCGGCTCGCCCCGGGACGCCTGCGCGACGCGTTCGGTGTCCTCCACGGCGGCGAGGATGCCCACCGCCCGCGCATGCACCTCGCGACCGATCTCGGTGAGGCGCAGTGCGCGCGTGGTGCGCTCCAGCAGGCGCACGCCGAGTTCGGCCTCCAGTTCGCCGATCTGGCGGCTGACCCGCGCCTTCTGGGTGCGCAGTACGTCGGCGGCGCAGGTGAAGCTGCCGCTCTGGACGACGGCGACGAAGGCACGCAGGCGGGACAGCTCCATTGTTGTCTTTTCCGGCAACGGAAGGTCTCGATGATCCGGATTTATCCAGAAACCGGCAACCACGATCCTGCACGCCTCATCCTTTCCGGAGCCCGTCCATGTCGTCGACCGCCTCGCCGTCCGCCCCCGCTCGCCGCATCGCGCTGGTGCTGGCCAATCCCGCCGTCTCCACCACCACCGGCTGGCCGGTCGGGTTCTGGTGGAGCGAACTCACCCATCCGTGGCTGGCGTTCGCCGACGCCGGCTACGAGGTCGTCCTGTTCAGCCCCGACGGCGGCCGCATCGAGGCCGACGCCATGAGCGACCCCGACGACGCCAGCGGCTACAGCCGCCACGACCTGATCAGCCGCGGCTTCCTGCACACCCCCGAGCTGCGGGCGCTGCTCGACGCCACCGGCCGCGTCGCCGACATCGACGTCGCCGCCTTCGACGCGATCCTCGTCGCCGGCGGGCAGTCGCCGATGTTCTCGTTCGAGGCCGCGACCGGGCTGCATGCGAAGTTCGGCGCCTTCCACGACGCTGGCAAGGTCGCCGCCGCGCTGTGCCACGGCACCGCGATCCTGCGCTACGCCCGCGGTGGCGGCGGCGAACTCATCGCGAAGGGCCGCACGGTCACCGGCTTCGCGAACGTCGAGGAAGACGCTGCCGACCAGGCGGTGTGGGACGCCGGCCTGCTGCCGCGCGATCGCCACGTGATGCCGTGGCGGATCGAGGACGCGCTGCGCGGGATCGGCGCGAACTACCTGCAGGCCGGCGCATGGCGCAGCTTCGCGGTGCGCGACGGGAACCTGATCACCGGCCAGCAGAACTTCTCCGGCGCCGAGACGGCGCGGCTCGTGATCGAGGCCCTGGGTCGATGAGCACGACCGCGCAAGCACCGGCGATCGTCGTCGAGGAGGCCATCGTCATCGACGAGCCGGTCATCGACGTCATCCTCGACGCATGGCGCGACGCGATCGGGTCGGCGTTCGACGGCTATCGCGGCCACGTCTACCGGGTCTTCAACGTCTGCCTGCAACTGCGCGCCTGCAATGACGAAGAACGTCGCAAGCTGGCGATCGCCCTCGCCTTCCACGACATCGGGCTGTGGTCGGCACAGACTGTCGACTACCTGCCGCCGTCGGAGGCCGAAGCCGCGGCGTGGCTCGCCAGCCACGGTCTGGCCTCCTGGACGGACGAGGTCCGGCTGATGATCGGCTTGCACCATCGCCTCCGCCCGTGGCGCGACCCGGCGACGCCGCTGGTCGAGGTGCTGCGGCAGGCCGACCTCGTCGACTTCTCGCTCGGCGCGGTACGCGCCGGCGTGCCGCGCGCGTTCCTGCGCCGGCTCTCGGCGGCGTTCCCGAACGCCGGCTTCCACCGCTTCCTCTTCGCCCGCGCCCGCGACTGGTGGCTGCGCCATCCGCTCCGCCCGATGCCGTTCCTGCGCTGGTGATGCCGGCGCCGGTGAACCCCCTTCCTTCCACGACACGGACTCCCACCATGACCAACGCTTCCCGCCCCATCGCCCTCCTCGGCGCCGGCAACGTCGGCACCGCCCTCGCCCGCAACCTCATCGCCCACGGCGAATCCGTGCATTTCGGCGTGCCCGACCCCGAGGCCCATCGCGCCCTCGCCGACCGTCTCGGCGCCCGCGTCGGCACGGTGGCCGAAGCCGTCGCCGCGGCCGACCGCGTGGTGCTCGCCGTGCCCTACGCCGCCGCGCTCGAAATCGCCGACGCCATCACCGACTGGAACGGCCGCATCCTCATCGACGCCACCAACCCGCTGGCGCCGGGCCTGTCGGGGCTGAGCGTCGGCACCACGACCTCCGCCGCGGAACAGATCGCCGCCCGCGCCCGCAACGCCCGCGTCGTGAAGTGCTTCAACGTCACCGGCGCGGAGAACATGGCAGACCCGGGCGCGCTGGACGCACCGGTGTTCATGCCGGTCGCGGGCGACGACGCCGATGCACGCGCGGACGTGCTCGCGCTCGCCACGCGACTTGGCTTCGATGCCGTCGATGCCGGCCCGCTGCGCGCGGCGCGCTTCACGGAGGCGTTCGCGATGACCTGGATCCATCTCGCGTTCGCGGGCGGACAGGGACGCGCATGGGCGTTCTCGCGCGCGCAGCGGCGCGCGTGAGCGCTGGCGAAGTCGCGCACGAAGCGCGCCTGCGCGACGCGATTGATCCCGATCAATTCCGGCGCGCGTCCTGCCGCGCCGCGTCTTGACCCTGCGGGTCGAACTCCCGATGCTTGGCGGGCGCCCACCAGCGCCCCGCCATGACCGCCCGCCGAGCGCCGCTCGGAAGGCCGGGGCTCCCACCGCGGACAGCCATGACGGCATTCCTTCACCGCCTTCGCGAAAGGAGCGTCGCTCATGTCCTACAGCACAGCACAAATCCGCAACGTGGCCCTCGCAGGCCACCCCGGCGCCGGCAAAACCACGCTCTTCGAAGCCCTGCTGCATGCCGGCGGCGCCCTCCAGACGGCAGGCACGATCGAACGCGGCAGCACCGTGTCCGACTTCGATGCGATCGAGAAGGAACGCGGCCACTCCATCGATGCCGCCATCGCGAGCACGGATCACTCTGGCATCCATGTCAACCTGATCGACACCCCCGGCTATCCCGATTTCCGCGGCCCCACCCTGTCCGCGCTCGCGGCGGTGGAGACCGTCGCCGTGGTGGTCGACGCCGACACCGGCATCGGCTACGGCACCCGGCGCATGATGGAATACGCGCATAACCGTCGCCTCTGCCGCGTCATCGTCGTCAACAAGATCGACCACGACGGCGCCGATCTCGGCGCGCTGCTCGAAGAGCTGCGCGAGACCTTCGGCAACGAAGTGCTGCCGCTCAACCTGCCCGCGAACGGCGGCAGCGCCGTCGTCGACTGCTTCGGCACGCCGACCGGCGACAGTGATCTCGGCCCCGTCGCCGACTGGCACCAGCGCATCATCGACCAGGTGGTCGAGATCAACGAACAGGTGATGGACCACTTCCTCGAAGTGGGCGAGGAAGGTCTCGCCGGCCAGGAACTGCACGACGCCTTCGAGCAATGCCTGCGCGAAGGCCATCTCGTGCCCGTCTGCTTCGTGTCCGCGCGTACCGGCGCCGGCGTGAAGGAACTGCTCGACATCGCCGAGAAACTCTTTCCGCATCCTGGCGAGGCGAATCCGCCGCCGTTCGTGAAGGGCGTTGGCGACGCCGCCGAGGCGATCACTGCCGCGCCCGATCCCGCCGCGCATGTCATCGCCGACGTGTTCAAGATCGTCAACGACCCCTTCGTCGGCAAGCTCGGCATCTTCCGCGTCTACCAGGGCACGGTGAAGAAGGACACGCAGTTGTTCGTCGACGACGGCCGCAAGCCGTTCAAGGTCGGCCACCTGTTCAAGATGCGCGGCAAGGACCACGTCGAGGTCGAGCACGCCATCCCGGGCGACATCGCCGCGGTGGCGAAAGTCGACGAACTGCATTTCGACGCTGTACTGCACGACAGCCACGACGAGGACCAGATCCATCTCGCGCCGCTGGAGTTCCCGAAGCCGATGTTCGGCCTCGCGGTCGAGGCCGCGAGCAAGGGTCAGGAACAGAAACTCGCGATCGCCCTGCACAAGCTGGCCGAGGAAGACCCCTGCTTCCACGTCGAGCACGAGGTCGAGACCAACGAGACCGTCGTCCGCGGCCTGTCCGACCTGCACCTGCGCATCCAGTTGCAGCGCCTGAAGGACCGCTTCGCCGTGGACGTGACCACGCGTCCGCCGCGCATCGCCTACCGCGAAACCGTCTCCGGCAGCGCCGAGGGCCACCATCGGCACAAGAAACAGACCGGCGGCGCCGGCCAGTTCGGCGAAGTGTTCCTGCGCATCGAACCCCTGCCCCGCGGCGGCGGCTTCGAATTCCTCGACGAAGTGAAGGGCGGGACCATTCCCGGCCAGTTCATGCCCGCGGTCGAGAAAGGCGTGCGCCAGGTGCTGGCCGCCGGCGCCATCGCCGGCTACCCGATGCAGGACGTCCGCGTGATCGTCTACGACGGCAAGCACCATCCCGTCGACAGCAAGGAAGTCGCGTTCATCGCCGCCGGCAAGAAGGCCTTCCTCGACGCCATCCTCAAGGCCCGCCCGCAGGTGCTGGAACCCATCGTCGACCTCGAAGTCGCCGCCCCCGAAGCGCACATGGGCGACATCAGCGGCGGCCTGTCGTCCAAGCGCGCCCGCATCAACGGCACCGACTCGATGCGCGGCGGCGAGATCGTGGTGAAGGCGCAGGTGCCGCTATCGGAGCTGGAGGGGTATGCGGCGGA
>JBGAFR010000139.1:0-2531 GCA_044227145.1 Lysobacteraceae bacterium | reverse complement strand
GCGCGCGGCGAGGGCGACGTAGGGGTTCACGGTGTCCTGCGAATAGAAGTTGACGAAGCCGCCCTGGATGGCGACGGCCTGCTCGGTCTCGTCCAGGTCCAACAGCTCGGGGAATTCGGCGCGGACGCGGGCGTACTCGGTACCGGCGGCGGCGATGGCCTCGACCAGGTCGGGGTGGGTCGCCGCGAAACGCAGCAGGGTGGCATCGTCCAGCCCGGCAGTGCGACGGGCGCCGGCATGGGCGCGCAGCGGGGCGAGGGTGTCGATCAGGGCCATGGTGTCCTCCGGCGAAACGTCGAATCCTCTATTATCGCGATGTGCATGTCATTTTGCAGATTCAATCTGTGCGAATTTCGTCCATAATTCGGCGAATCGACGAGATGGGGCCCGCGAAGTGAAGTTGACCGACACCGACCAGCAGTTGCTCTCGCTGCTGCGCGAGAACGCCCGCGCGTCCACGGCGCAGATCGCGCGCCGGCTGGGGCTGTCGCGGACGACCGTCCAGAGCCGGATCGAGCGGCTGGAACGCGAGGGCGTGATCAGCGGCTACACGGTCCGCGTGCACGAGGAATACGAGCGCGGCCAGGTGCGTGCGCACATCATGATCGCGGTCCAGCCCAAGCAGATGACCGCGGTGGTCGCGGCGCTGAAGGCGATGCCGGAACTGCGCTCGCTGCATTCGGTGAGCGGCGTCTACGACCTGATCGCGATCGGCGCGGTGTCCGATGTCGGCGCCTGGGACGTGCTGACCGACCGCATCGGCGCGATCGAGGGCGTGGAGCGCACGACCTCGTCGATCGTGCTGTCGACCAAGTTCGAGCGGTGAGCCGCCGGGACTGCCGCAAACCGGCCGCTACAATGCGCCACCCGTCTCCGACATCGCGATGAAGAAGTCCGACTTCCACTTCGACCTGCCGCCCGAGCTGATCGCGCAGGCGCCGTTGGCCGAGCGCTCCGCCAGCCGGCTGCTGGTGGTGCCGCCGGTGCCGGGCGCCTTCGACGATCGCGGCATCCGCGACCTGCCGGCGCTGCTGCAGCCGGGCGACCTGCTGGTGTTCAACGACACCCGGGTGATCCCGGCGCGGCTGTTCGGGCAGAAGGCGACCGGCGGGCGGGTCGAGATCCTGATCGAGCGCCTGCTGCCGGACAACGAGGCCCGGGCGCAGATCGGCGCGAGCAAGTCGCCGAAGCCGGGCGGACGGATCGCGCTGGACGCGGGCGGCGAGGCCGAGGTGCTGGGCCGCGACGGCGAGTTCTACCACCTGCGGTTCCATCTCGACGAAGGCCTGGAGTCGTGGCTGCTGCACGCCGGCCGGCTGCCGCTGCCGCCCTACATCCAGCGCGAGCCGGGCGTCGACGACCGCGAGCGCTACCAGACCGTGTTCGCGAGGGAAGTCGGTGCGGTCGCCGCGCCCACCGCGGGCCTGCATTTCGACGAAGCGCTGCTGGACGTCCTGCGCGCGCGCGGCGTCGAGTTCGGGCACGTCACCCTGCACGTCGGCGCCGGCACGTTCCAGCCGATGCGCGCCGAGCACCTGCACGAGCACCGCATGCACAGCGAGTGGCTGAACGTCGGCGCCGAGCTGGTCGCGCAGGTGCGGCGCACGCGGGAACGCGGCGGGCGCGTGGTCGCGGTCGGGACCACGGTCGTGCGTGCGCTGGAAAGCGCGATGCGCACGCACGCCGACGGCAGTCGCGAACTGCAGCCGTTCGCCGGCGAAACGCAGATCTTCATCTTCCCCGGCTACCGCATCCGCAGCCCGTTCGCCGGCGAAACGCAGATCTTCATCTTCCCCGGCTACCGCATCCGCAGCGTCGATGCGCTGGTCACCAACTTCCACCTGCCGGAAAGCACGCTGCTGATGCTGGTGTCGGCGTTCGCCGGCCGCGAGCGCATCCTCGCCGCGTACCGGCACGCGGTCGAGCGGCGCTACCGCTTCTTCAGCTACGGCGACGCGATGCTGCTGTGGCCGAAATCCGAGACCACGCATGCGTCTTGATTTTGCCGCGCTCGACGCCGCCGAGGCCTATCGCTGGATGACCGCGACGGTGACCCCGCGGCCGATCGCCTGGGTGTCGACGCGTTCGGCCGGCGGCGTTGACAACCTCGCACCCTTCAGCTTCTTCCAGGTGGTCTGCGATGCGCCGCCGACGTTGCTGCTGAGCCTCGGTGCGCGCGCCGACGGCAGCGAGAAGGACACGCTGCGCAACCTGCGCGAGCGCGGCGAACTGGTGATCCAGCTGGTGTCCGCGGCGCAGGCGGCGACGATGAACACGACCTCGGCGGCGTTCCCGCACGGGGTCAGCGAGTTCGAGCGCTGCGGCGTGGCGTCGCTGCCGGCGGAACGCGTGGCGCCGCTGCGGGTCGACGGCGCGCCGGTGGCGTTCGAGTGCCGGCTGGCGTCGATCCAGCCGTATCCGGCCGCGCAACCGAGCCATCACCTCGTCTTCGCCGAGATCCTGCTGGCGCATATCGACGACGCGGTGCTGGCCGATCCGCGGCACGTCGATCCGCTGAAGCTCGATCTGGT
>JBGAFR010000068.1:0-20084 GCA_044227145.1 Lysobacteraceae bacterium | reverse complement strand
TTGTCCTAACGCATCCTTCACGATGCGCCGGCATCCCGACGTGGGGGAGGGAGCAGGCCCGCTACCGGTTCGACCGGGGCGGGCTTTTTTTATGGTCGAGCGCCGTGCCCCGGGGCCGGTCCACGTGGTAGGCGGTGCGGGATGCCAGAATCGACGCATGACGTCGTTCCCGACCACTGCCGGCTCCCCGGCCGATTCTCCAGCCGATTCCCTGCACCAGCGCGCCCTCGAGCGCGGACTGTCCCGCCTGCGGGCGGTGCATCCGGCCCTGATCGCGACGGATGAGCTGCGGCTGTGCCCGCTGCTGCGGGCCAGCGACTTCGCGCTCGAAGCCTGCGTGCGACAGCCCGCCCTGCTGCCGGGGCTGCTGGCCGACGACGGCACCGTGCCGGCATCCCCCCCGGTACTTGCGGCGGAGAACCGCGGCGAGTGGCCCGCGCTGCTGCGCCGCCATCGGCAGGCGGAATCCGTCCGGCTGATCTGGCGCGACGTGCACGGGCTGGACACGCTCGACGACACGCTCGCCGGGACCAGCGCGCTGGCCGAAACCTGCCTGCGCTGCGCGCTGGACGCGCTGGAGGCCGAGTTCGCGGGGCGTTTCGGCCGCGTCCGCGACGCCGACGGCGCGCCGGTGCGATTGGTGGTGTTCGCGCTGGGCAAGCTCGGCGGCGGTGAGCTCAACTTCAGCTCCGATGTCGACCTCGTCTACGCCTACGCCCGCGACGGCGAGAGCGACGGCGCGCGCCCGCTGGCGGCCGAGGACTATTTCGCCCGGCTCGGCCAGCAGCTGGCGAAGCTGCTGGACGAGACCACGGCGGAGGGCTTCTGCCACCGCGTCGACCTGCGCTTGCGGCCGTTCGGCAACGCCGGGCGCATCGCCCTGAGTTTCGCGGCGATGGAGCAGTACTTCCAGCGCGAGGGCCGCGACTGGGAGCGCTACGCCTGGCAGAAGGCGCGGCCGGTGGCGGGCGATCTCGACGCCGGCGCGCGCTTCCTCGACACGCTGCGGCCGTTCGTCTACCGGCGCTATCTCGACTACGGCGCGCTCGACGGCCTGCGCGAGATGAAGGCCAGCATCGCCGCCGAGGTCGCGCGTCGCGACATGGCCGATGATCTCAAGCGCGGCCCGGGCGGCATCCGCGAGGTCGAATTCCTCGCCCAGGCGCTGCAGCTGATCCGCGGTGGCCGCGAGCCCGCGCTGCGCGAACGTCGTCTGCAGCCGGCGTTGCGAGCCCTGCGCGATGCCGGGCATCTGTCCGCCGAGGCGTGCACGGCGCTGCTCGATGCCTACCGCTTCCTGCGCCTGCTGGAGAACCGGCTGCAGATGCTGCGCGACGCCCAGACCCAGCGCCTGCCGGCGGACCCGCAGGATCGCGAACGACTGGCGCTCGGGCTCGGTTTCGCTGACTGGGACGCGCTGTCGGTCGCCCTGCAGGCGCATCGCGACCGGGTGAGCGCCGAGTTCGCGGCGCTGCTCGCCCCGCGCGGCGAAGCGCTGCGTCCGGACGCGCTGGTGGCCTACTGGCGCGCGCTGCGCACCGACGACGGCTCGGTCCGCGACGACGCCGAGGCCCGCGCGCTGCAGGACGCCGGTTTCGCCGAGGCCGGTGCGGCGGATCTGGCGTTGCGCGACTTCGCGCGTGCGCCCGGCGTGCGCGAGCTGTCCGACGTCTCCCGCGCCCGGCTCGACCGGGTGATGCCGGCGCTGCTGGCCGGCATCGCCGCCTCCGCCGAACCCGGGCTCGCGCTGCGCCGTGCGCTGGCGGTGCTGCAGCCGCTGCTGCGCCGCGCGAGCTACCTCGCGCTGCTCGACGAACAGCCGGCCGCGCTCTCCCGCCTCGTCGATACGCTGACGCGCAGCGCGCTGCTGGCCGATCGCCTCGCGGCGCATCCGCTGCTGCTCGACGAACTGCTGGACCTGCGCGTGTCCGGCCCGCTGCCGGGCGCGAAGGCCTTCGCCGCCGCCTGCGCCGCCGCGCTGCGCTTCGACGATGGCGAGGCCGCGCTGCTCGCGCGCGCGGCAGACGCTGCGCTGCGCTGCTCGACAAGCGCGACGATGCCTTCGCCGCGCCTTCGCCGCCGCCTGCGCCGCCGCGCTGCGCTTCGACGATGGCGAGGCCGCGCTGCTCGCGCTCAACGAGGCGCGGCAGACGCTGAGCTTCCGCATCGCGCTGGCGCTGCTCGACAAGCGGGTCGACCCGGTCGAGGCCGCGCGGCTGTTGGCTGCATTGGCCGACGCACTGCTGGTCGCGGTGCATGCCTTGGCGTTGCGCGAGCTGGAGGCGCAACACGGCCGCATCGACGGCTTCCGGTTCGCGGTGCTGGGCTACGGCAGCCTCGGCGGGCGCGAACTGGGCTTCGGCTCCGACCTCGACCTGGTGTTCGTCTACGACGCGCCGGCCGATGCCGCCAGCGATGGTGCGCGTGCGCTGGACGCGCCGCGCTGGGCCGCGCGGCTGGCGCAGAAGATCGTTGCGCTGCTTGGCACCCCGACCGGCGGTGGCCGGCTCTACGAGGTCGACGTGCGCTTGCGGCCGGACGGTGCCAAGGGCCTTCTGGTGTCGACCCGGGCGAGCTTCGAGGACTACCAGCGCCAGCGGGCCTGGACCTGGGAACACCAGGCGCTGGTCCGCGCCCGCGCCATCGTCGGCGATGCGGCGCTCTGCGCGGCGTTCGAGCATGTGCGCGCAGACACGCTCGTGCGGGCGCGCGAGGCTGACGCGCTGCGCAGGGAAGTGCGCGACATGCGTACCCGCATGCGCGAGGAACTGGATCGTTCGACCGGCGATCGCTTCGACCTCAAGCAGGGCGCCGGCGGCCTGGTCGACCTCGAATTCCTGTTGCAGTACGGTGTGCTGCGCGACGCCGCACATGCGTCGGCGCTGCTGATGCCGCGCGACACGCCGGGGCTGATCGACGCGCTGCGCACGGCTGGCGCGTTCGATGCGGACACTGCGGCCGCGCTGCACGCCGCGCACGCTGCGCTGGTCGACGCCGGCCTCGCCTGCACCCTGGACCGGCGCGCGCGAATCGTGGTGCCGGATGCCGCGGTGGCGCAGGCGCGTGAAGCGATCGAGTCCGCGCTGCGTGCCTCCTGCCTGCTTCCGTAACCCCCGCCGGGAAGCGGGGACCCTGTCTTTTCTTGCAGGTTGAACCCGGCGAGGCCCGCGACGCACCATGCCGCATGCCGCCAAGCGGCATCTTCGGGAAAATCAGGGGAACAGGATGACGAGTTCGACGCGATGGGGCATCGGCGCGGCCGCGCTGATCGTGGTCATGGCCGGCGGCTGCGTGACCGCGACACCGGTGATCACGCCGTCCGGCGCGCAGGGGTTCAGCCTCAACTGCTCGGCGATGAACGACATCGGCCAGTGCTACAAGAAGGCCGGCGAGCTCTGCGGCGGCAACGGCTACGAAATCTACGACAAGAACAACAAGCCGGCGTCCTTCTGGTCGGCCGCAAACCAGACGCTGATCGTCCGCTGCAAGCAGCCGGGCGAGCCGTCCGCGCCGGTCAAGGTCGGTTTCTGATCCCGCGTCGTCGGGCACCCGGCCCTGCGACGCCGTTTCGACCCGCATCGCGCCCGAGACCGTGCCCGGCATCGGGCGCGATGCAGCGTTGTGCTGCGTTCGGGACGCCGGTGACGGGTCGCGCTATGCTGGGCCCGAAATGCGCCCCCGACGCATTCGCGCACCCTCGCCACCACCCAAGGAGTCGCACCATGTCGAAGAACCACTATCTGGACACCGAAGAACTCGTCACCGACGCGAAGGTCGTGCTCGACGACGTCGAATCCATCCTCGAGGAAGCCGCCAGCGCCACCGGCGAACGCGCGCAGGCGTTGCGCGCCCGCGCCAGCGAGGCCCTCGGCCGCGCCCGCCAGCGGCTGTCCGATGCGCAGACCGCGGTCGCCCGCAACACCAAGGCCGCGGCGCGCGCCACCGACGACTGGGTCCACGAGAACCCGTGGGGCGCGATCGGCATCGCCGCCGGCGTCGGCTTCCTGGTTGGCCTGCTCGCCTCGCGTCGCTGAGGTTCGCGCCCGCCATGGCATCGCCGCTGCACGCGCTGCGCCGGGTCACCACGGCGTCCGTGAACCTGCTGCTGTCCCGCGCCGAATTCGCGAGTCTCGAACTCGCCGAGGCGCGGGTACAGCTGCTGCGCTGGTTCCTGCGCGGGCTGCTGGCGATGCAGTTGATCCTGATCGCGGGGTTCGCGGCCACGGCGCTGCTCGTTGCGGTGCTGTGGCCCTACGCCGGGCCGTGGTCGCTGCTGGGCTTCGCCGTGCTCTACGCCGGCATCGCGCTGTGGCTGCTAGGCGACCTGCAGCGCGAAACCGACGCGGCCCCGCCGCCGCTGTCGGAAACCCTCCGCCAGCTCGCCGACGATCGCCGGGCGATCTTCGGCGTCGCGCAGGAAGAGGCCGACGAGGCCGACGATACCGATCCCGTCCGGGAGCCGCCGCGATGAGCCGCCATCACAAGCACGAACTGCGCGCGCTGCGCATGGAAATGCTGCGCATGCGCGCGTCGCTGCAGCGGGCCGAGGTCGCCGATGCGGTGGCCGAACTGCGTGCCGGCACCCGCGGCGTGCGCGGCGTGCTGACCGGGCTCGGTGGCATCGGTGCCGGCGTCGCCGGACGCAGCGGCTGGGTCGGTCTGGCGGCCGCGCTGGCGCGTCGTCCGTGGGCGGCAGCGCTGGGGCTGTCCCTCGTGCGCGCCCTGAAGCGCCGCCCCGTGGTCGGCGCAGCGGCCGTGGTCGCCGGTCTGGCCGCCTGGGGCTTCGCCAAGCGGTCCGCCGCCCGCGAAGGCGCGTCCTCCGAGCGCTACGACGGCTGACCGTTCGCGGGGCCGTCCTAGGCTCCCGGCAGTCGCCCCCCCAATCGTTCCGCCACCATCGCCGCCGCGCGTGCGGATTCCCGCAGCGGCGCCACGTCGAACGACGCCAGCGCCGTGTCCATCGCGCGAATGCGCCCGCGTGCCAGCAACGCAGCGAGGAAACGCCGTGGCCGACCGCGCACGCGGTCCGGATCGAACACGTACACCGGCGCATCGGTCGCGCAGGCTTCCGTGATCATGTTGACCGAGTCCGGCGAGCACACGATCCGGTCGGCCCAGGCCAGCATCCCGGCGTAGGGATTGGGTCCGTCCTTCCCGCTCCGCCAGACCACGCCGGGCGTGTCGTCGTAGCGATGCGCGAGCACGTCGCGGAGTTCCTTCGACGTGCGCCGCGAGGTGGTCAGCAGGACGCTGCCGCCGTCTCGGGCCAGTGCGGCCTCCAGCTTCGAAGCCAGGACCTCGAAGCCCATGCGATCGAAGCGCGCGTGCCGGGTGCGGCCACCCAGCAGCACCGCGGTGCGCGGGTGGGGCAGGCGATCGAACTCGGCGAACTCGGCGCGGGCGCGGGCCAGCCAGGCGTCGTCGATCGGATGCAGGCTGCCGAGCACGGACACGACGTTGGCGCCGTGAAGGCGGTCGTGCTCGGGCACGACGACCACGTCCCAGTGCGCCCGGTCGATCCGTGGATCGAGTATCTGCACCGCCTTCGCACCGCGTTCGCGTAGCAGCCGGGTGGCGAGCGCGGCCTGGCGGCCACAGCCGACCACCACCGCCGGCGGTGCCGCCAGCAGGGCGGCGAACTCCGGGCCGTACGCCTGCGTCGAACCGGCGATCCGGCGCGGAGCGAGCAGCCGCCACGGCAATCGCGGACGCAGCCGCACCGCGCGAGGCGCGATGCCGCCGGCCAGGGCGGTGGCCAGCGCCAGCGCCTGCCGATCATTGCCGGCCCGACCGTCGCTGACGACGCAAATTTGAGTCGAATCGAGCAAATTTTTCTGCATTGTTCCGGATTTGACCCGTTACGTTCCTCGCGTGCGGCTGTCGCAGGCGGCCCCGGACTCTACACTGCGCCCCTCGTTCGCATCTTCACACGCTTGGGATCCTTGCTCATGTCCGCATCGCTCGACGACTTCGCCCTGGACCAGCTGTTCCGTTCGGCCCGCACCTACAACGCCTTTTCCGGCGAGATCGAGGACGCCACGCTGCACCGGCTCTACGACCTGCTGAAGTGGGGCCCGACCGCCGCCAACGCCTCCCCGGCCCGGTTCGTGTTCGTGCGCTCGCCCGAGGCCAAGGCCAAGCTCGGTCCGGCGCTGGACCCCGGCAATCGCGAGAAGACGCTGGCGGCGCCGGTCACGGTGGTCGTCGGCTACGACATGGCGTTCTACGACAAGCTGCCGGTGCTGTTCCCGCACACCGATGCGCGTAGCTGGTTCGCCGGCCGCCCGGAGCCGGTGCTGGAAACCGTGGCCCTGCGCAACGGCAGCCTGCAGGGCGCCTACCTGATCCTCGCCGCGCGCTCGCTGGGTCTGGACTGCGGTCCGATGTCCGGCTTCAACAACGCCATGGTCGACGAAGCCTTCTTCGCCGGCACCGCGATCCGCTCGAACTTCCTGGTCAACCTCGGCAAGGGCGACGCGTCCTCGATCTTCCCGCGCTCGCCGCGGCTGGGCTTCGACGAGGCCTGCCGCATCGAATGAACGGACAGCCAAGGGCGGGCGCAACCGTTCGCCTTGTGGCCGTCTCCCTGCTGCGTCGCCCGCTTCCGCGCATCCACCCGCATCCCACAGGAGTGTCCCCATGAAACCCGCTTTCACGCACCGCGCCCTGCTCGTCGCCGCGCTCGCCCTGGCTTCGACCGTCGCCTTCGCCGCGCCGACCACCTACAAGATCGACCCCAACCACACCGATGTCGTCGCCCGTTGGAGCCACTTCGGCTTCTCGCACCCGATCGCCAACTTCCTCCAGGTCGACGGCACCCTCGTCTACGACGCCGCCAAGCCGTCGGACTCGAAGGTCGACGTGACCCTGCCGCTGGCGGGGCTCGACGCCCAGGTGCCGGACCTCACCGATCACCTGCGCAGCGCCGACTTCTTCGACGCCGAGCAGTTCCCGAACGCGACCTTCAAGAGCACCTCGGTGAAGGCCGCGGGCGAAGGCAAGCTGACCGTGGTCGGCGACCTCACCATCAAGGGCGTCACCAAGCCGGTGACCCTCGACGTGACCTTCAACAAGGCCGGCATCCATCCGCTGGGCAAGCGCGAGGCGGTCGGTTTCGACGCCACCGCGACGATCAAGCGCAGCGAATTCGGCCTCGGCGCCTACGTGCCCAACGTCAGCGACGAAGTGACGCTGACCATCACCACCGAGGCGATGGTGCCGAAGCCGGCGGAATAAGCTGCGACTGCCGTTTTCCTCCCCTGGACCTCCCCGTCGCTCCGTGCGGCGGGGAGGTTTTTTTGTGTGGTGACGTGTGGCAGCATTCATCGAAATTTTCTTGCCTGGGTCGCGGAACCAAATCTGCCGCGGACCGGCGATACAGAGGATGTCCTGATGCGAATGATTCCGAGCCGGGCAGTGGCGATTGCATGCGTCTGGCTGTTTTGCCGTGAAGCGCACGCAGCCCAGCCTTACGAGGAATACCGCAAGCACATCGAGTCGGCGCAGACGCTGACCGCGCTCACCGACGGGCTGATGGGCGACAGTGTCAGCCTGTTCAATGGCGCGACCGAGTTCACGGCCACCGACATCAACCTCCCAGGCAACAACGCCTTGCCCGTGCAACTGCGGCGCCGGTTTTCGATCGAGATCACGCCCAGTACCCCTGGTAGTGCCACGGGCGATCCGGCGTACCGTGGCGCCGGCAATTGGGATATCGAGGTTCCCTACATTTCCACGACGTTCGGTCAAGGCGCGTGGCCGAACACGCGTTGCTCAAGCATGACGTTGCCGTCGGTTCCCGCGGGGCTGGATGCCACCGACCTGTGGCAGGGCAACAGCGTGCATGTGCCGGGCGAAGCCGGCCGCAAGATGCTTTACATGACGTCGGCTAGCATCCCGCAGCCCACGGACGGGGTCTCGCGGTCGTGGACGACCCGCGAGCGCGACATGTTCACCTGCATTCCCATGCAAGGCGGGCTCTCGGGCGAAGGTTTCCTGATGCAGACGACGTCAGGGCTGAAGTATTACTTCGACCGGGCGACGACGCGCTACGCCGGGACCCTCCAGTACCAGCCCGGGGTGAGCTTCTCGCCGTTGTCCGTGAGTCGCAACCGGTACTACCTGCTGGCGAGCAAGGTCGTCGATCGGTTCGGCAATAGCGTCGATTTCTCCTATGACGCCGACGGCCACCCGGTTTCGATCACGTCCAGCGACGGCCGCGCCATCGCACTGATCTACAGCGGCGGCCGCCTGGTCTCGGCCACGGTGCACGACAGCCTGGCGAACGTGGATCGGACGTGGCAGTACGCTTACGGCACGACCGGCGACAACGCCGGCATGCTCACCCAGGTGACGCTGCCCGATGGCAGCCGGTGGCAGTACGGCCACCAAGGGACGCTGTTTCCGGATGATGGCGGTGTCTGGGACGGTAACGCGGGTTCGAGCTGCAACATCGCGCCCCCACCGGTAGCTGCGAACTTCGTGCTGACAGTCACCCACCCGAGCGGCGCCGTCGGCACGTTCCAGCTCGGCAATCGCCGGCATCCCCGGTCCGGCGTGCACATGAACGCCTGCCTCGACCGTCTCATGGACCAGGGCGGCACCCCGACGCATGTCTACAAGCTGCTGATCCCCACCTACTTCGATGTCATGTCGCTGAACCAGAAGACGCTGTCGGGTCCGGGGATGTCTTCGATGACCTGGGCCTATCAGTATCCGTCGGGGATGAAAGGCGATCTCTGGGGCACGCGCGGGAGCCCCGCCGCCTACCCGTGTTCCACGTGCGCGACTGAAAAGGTCGTCACCGTCGCTCAGCCCGACGGCACGAGCAGGCAATACCGCTACGGTTACCTCTATGCGCTCAACGAAGGGCGACTGTTGGGGACGACGAGGCTCGATGCCCTCGGCAACATCGTCCGCACCGAGTCCACGGAGTACCTGTCCGAGGCATCGGCCACGGGCCAGGCGTTCTATCCGCTCTATGGCTCTGCATATGGCGGGGACGAACCCTCCAGTCTGGCACTGCGACCGATCGTGTCGCAAACGCTGCAACAGGATGGCGAAACCTTCACGATGCAGGTCGAATCCGGCGCGGCCTGCGGCGGAACGGGCGTGTACTGTTTCGACCTGTACGGCAACCCGACCCGAGTGCACCGATACAGCTCCTTGGGTGCAACCCGGACGGACGCGACGGTGTACCAGCACGACACGACGGGCTGGATCCTGGGTCTGGTGCAGTCGAAGATCAACATCGATACAGGCCTGACCACTGAACAAACCGACTACGACGCACGATCGCTGCCATGGAAGGTGTATGCGTTCGGAAAGTTGCAGCAGACGCTGACCTACAACACGGACGGCACCGTCGCCACGGTCGCCGACGGTGGCGGCAACACGACCACGGTGTCCAACTGGAAACGCGGCATCCCGCGAACGATCCAGTATCCGGCCACGCCCGAGTCGCCTTCGGGGGCGACGATGTCTGCGATCGTCGACGACAACGGTTGGATCACCTCGGTCACCGACGAGAACGGCTACGTCACCGGCTACGGCTACGATGCGATGGGTCGACTGGCCAGCGTTGTCTACCCCACCGGAGATACGCTCGCCGGCGGCGCAACGGCTTACCACGGAACTTGGGCCAACTATCGCGCCCTGACTAGTGCCGATTGGAAGCCCGCAGGCGTTTCCAATGGCCAGTGGCGCAAGTTGGCAGGAACGGGAGACCACATCTCGGTCACGTACTACGATGCCCTGTGGCGCCCGGTGCTGACCAACGAATACGACCAGAACAATGTCACGCCGACGCTCCGCTCGGTGCGGACGGAGTACGACACCAGCGGCCGCAAGAGTTTCGAGTCCTACCCCTCGTCCTCGGGTGTGCCCGGGGCAACCGGTATCCGCACCTACTACGATGCCCTCGACCGGGTGAAGCGCGTCGAGCAGGACAGCGAGTTGGGTGTCCTCACGACAACGACCGATTACCTGGCCGGTCTCAAGACCCGGGTCACCAACCCGCGCGGCAAGCAGACCACGACCACCTTCATGGCGTGGGACCAGCCGAACTACGACCTGCCGATCCTCAGCGAGCAGCCCGAGGGCAAGGTCATCCAGATCACGCGCCATCCGCAGTTCGGCTGGCCGCTGTCGATGACCCAGCGCAATGCGGCGAACACCCTGTCGCAGACGCGCAGGTACGTCTACGACGGCAACGCGCAACTGTGCAAGACGATCGAACCGGAGACCGCTGCCACCGTGACCGGCTACGACGCCGCCGGCAATCCATCATGGTCGGCAGCCGGCCTCGATGCCAATGCCTATGCGTCCACTACCGATTGCCAGCACGCCGCCGCCTACGCGAGCGGCCGCGTCAGCACGCGCACCTACGATGCGCGCAACCGCCTGAGCGTGCTCGATTTCCCGGATCACCGCGGCAAGCAGGTATGGACCTACACGCCGGACGGCAAGCCGGCCAGCATCACGGTCTACAACCTCGCGAACGACCCGCAGCCGGTGATCACGGCCTACAACTACAACCACCGGCGGCTGCTGACGGGCGAAACCCTGACCCAGCAGAACGGGTATTCGTGGACCATGGGCTACGCCTACGACGCCTACAGCAACCTGGCGTCGCAGACCTATCCGACCGGCCTGACCGTGGCCTACGCCCCGAACCCGCTGGGCCAGGCGACGCAGGCGGGCGGCTATGCCACCGGGGCGCAGTACTACCCGAATGGTGCGCTCAAGCAGTTCACCTACGGCAACGGCATCGTTCACACGATGACCCAGAATGCGCGGCAGCTGCCGTCCCGGGTGACCAGCAGCGGCGGCGTGACCGATTTCGGCTACACCTACGACGCCAACGGCAACATCGCGGCGATCGCGGACTATGCCCGCGGCAGCGGTTACGACCGGGCGATGGGGTACGACGATCTGGATCGCCTGCTGACCACGGCTTCGCCGATGTTCGGCGGCACCGACCAGACGCACCGCTTCACCTACGACGCGCTGGACAACCTGGCATCGTGGAAGCTCGCGGGGGTGAAGGACTATGCCGAGTACGTCTACAACGCGCAGAACCTGCTGACGAACATCCGGAACACCGCGGGCGCATCGGTGGTCGGCCTGGGGTACGACCTGCAGGGCAACGTGAGCAACAAGAACGGCCAGGCCTACGATTTCGACTACGGCAACCGCCTGCGCACCGTGGCGAACAAGGAATCGTATCGCTACGACGGCCTCGGGCGCCGGGTGCAGAGCACCGCCACGGACGGCAGCAAGACGACGACCTGGCAGTACACGCAGTCAGGGCAGATGGCGTTCTCCAGCGACTGGGTGGCTCCGGGCCAGAGCAACCAGAAGACCCACGAGAACGTGTATCTGGCGGGCAGCGTGGTGGCGATCATCGACCACGACTGGCCGAGCAACACGGTGATCGCGACGAAGTACCAACACACCGACGCGCTGGGCAGCCCGGTGGCGGTGACGAACGCGGCCGGGACGGTGATCGAGCGCAACGACTACGAGCCCTACGGCGCAATGATCGGCAAGCCGACTTACAGCGGCATCGGCTACACCGGGCACGTGATGGATGGCGGGACCGGGCTGACGTACATGCAGCAGCGGTATTACGATCAGTCGATCGGGAGGTTCTTGAGTGTTGATCCGGTAACTGCTGATTCGACTAATGGTGCGCTGTTCAATCGCTACATGTACGCAGCGAACAATCCATATCGGTTTTTTGACCCTGATGGCCGTTGTACCGGATCAAGGATCACCAATGGTGATGGCACGTGTCGAAGCACGGGTGCTTTTACCACCGCAAATTTTGGCTTAGGACACGGTGGGCAAAATGGCGGCGTTCTGAGTGGTAGACAATTGTATGCGTCGCTTGCTAAGCCAAACAATACTGTTGAGCTTGAAATTCAACAGGCAATCCTACGAGGTGATGCGGGGGCGGTGAGGCAGCTTTTGGCCGATGCTGTAGAACTTTCAAGTTCAGATCTTGCAATCGCAAACCGCTCAATTTCCGCAATAGAAGCTGTAGGTAGCAAAGATGCCACTATGTTGGCCGGAAGATACGGTGTTGATTGGGCAAATAAGGCGCACCATATCTTCAAGAGCGCTCATCAGGGGCCAGTCGGAGATGCAATAATTCAACAGTTCGGATCAGCTGAAAGAGCTCTAGTTCAGGTCCAGAGAGCTGTGGAAGCTGCAAGGCCGTCGACCGGCCTAATTGGCAACACGTTTTCGGCGACAGTGAGGGTTGGTGGAACGTCTGTTCAGGTGCGTGGCGCAGTTGTGGACGGTGTGTATAGAATCGCAACGGTATTGAAGTGGTGAGGCTATGGTCAATCAGAAGCTTACCTTTTTTGAGCGGGATGCAATTCTCCATGCGCTCGGCCATGTTGTTTCTGACTACACGAATTTTTTGGATCAGATTGACTTGCCTTGCGTGACCAAGAGATTAAGAAGCGATTTCGGATTCTATGTGGATTTTTCTTCTTTCACTTCTAAGTTGAGTGGTAGCGGCGGAGTTCCTCTTGATGGAATTTTTGAGGCAGTTGCGAAGCATCCAAATGGGGAAGATGCAATTTTTTGTATTGTTTATGTGAGAAATGGGGTTCCACTTATGTTGGAGTGCTCCTCAACAGGTGAATGGCCAGAAAGTGATAGAGGAATTCTGTTTTATTAATCGAGCTAGTTGTCGTGAATGGCTCGAATCAAACCGGAAGCCCTGCAATGCGACTAAGAATTTTGTGTCTTTGGAAACGTAGCCAAAGCCTTAATTTGAGATCGTAGCACTGCGCAGGAGAAACGGATGCTTTCTTATATGCGCATTCCGAGGATGAATGTACAAGTTGGGTAATTACCCGACACCCGGGCCTCGGTAGAGGCGGTGACGCGGCGAGTGTGTCGGGTTCGTTGTCGGGTGTCACCTCCGGCTCCGGAACGATGGTCGGCGGGGTGTCGATCGAGAGCGCTTGGCGTAGCGCCTGAGCGGGCGTCCGGCCCTTCAGGCGATAGACCTACTGGCTGCGTTCGAGGTTGTAGTAGCGCAGGAATGTGCAAGTTGAGTAATTACCCCGCACCCGGGCCTCGATAGGGGCGGTTACGCGGAGAGAAAGTCCGTTTTTTGGCTGTTGCATCCGGCTCGCCAGCGATGTGCGTCAGGGTGCCGTAGTCGAGCGCGTGAAGTCATGCCTCCGCGATCGTCAGCCGCCGCACCACTGCTCTTCGCAGGGGATGCCGTCGCCGTCGCCGTCCATCTCGGTGCCGGGACAATGGCGGAGCACCCATTTGGCGTCGTCGCAGGAGCGCATCTGCGAGCAGTGCGTGCGACCGTCGCAGGTGCGTGCTTCCGCGGCGGGTGCGACGGAGGACGCCGGCCTCGCCGGTGCGATCGCGGGCGCAGCTTCGACGGTGACGGATGCCGATCGGTGCGAGACGTACCAGCCGCCGGCCGCCAGGGCGCCCACCAACAGCACGAGCGGTGCGCGCGAGGTCGGCGCGGTGGCGTTTCGCGGCTTGCGGCGCGTGCGTTCGGGCTTGTGCGCGGGCCCTTGCGGCCGTGCGGGCGCGCTGCGCGGCGGGCGCATGAAGTCCACCGGCGGCAGGGCCACGTCCCAGGTCACGGCATGCGCCTGCTTGCGGCCGTCGGCGCCGGTGCGGATCTCGAACGACAGCGGGTCGCCGATCTGGGGGCGGCGTCCGCTGCGCGGAAATTCGGAGATGTGCACGAACACTTCGACGCCGCCGTCGCGCGTGCGCGCGAAGCCGAAGCCGCGTTCGTCGTTCCATTTCGCCAACGTGCCCTGGGTGCGCATCGTCGCCTCGCCGTCCGTGTCAGTGGTCCGCCAGATCCTTCAGGTAGAACGTGTTGCAGCCGCCGTGGCCGGTGTCGCCGAGCGCGGCGTCGATCCGGCGGAAGCCGCTGCGCGCGTACAGCCGCATCGCCGCGTCCATGCCGGTGAGCGTCTCCAGGTAGCAATGACGGAACCCGAAGCCGCGCGCCGCGTCGAGGCAGTGCGTCATCAGCATCGTGCCGGCGCCCAGTCCGCGCAGCGTCGGCAGGAAGTACATCTTCCGCAGTTCGCAGGTGCCCGCGTCGCCGCCGGCCAGCGGTGCCACGCCGCCGCCGCCTTCGACCGTGCCGTCGCGTTCGACCACGAAATACGCCGATCGCGGCGCGGCATAGGCGCGGGTCATCCAGTCGACTTCCGGATCGCCGATCGCGAACCCGCAGCCGGTGGCGCCGAATTCCGGCATCACGCTGCGGATGATCGCGGCGATGCCGGCGTCGTCGCGGGCTTCGATCGGGCGGATCAGGACGGTGCGGGACATGGACTTGGCGTGGGCGGTCGGTGGCGCGTGCGGGAGTCGGGAAGGCGTCGTCGCGACGTCAATGCGCTTCGGCGGAGCGTAGGCCCGTCTGCGCGATGCGGCGCGCGAATTCCTCGGGCTTCAGTCCCGGCGCGAACAGGAAGCCCTGCGCGATCGGCACCCCGAGGCGCAGCAGGAACTGGCGCTGGGCCTCGGATTCCACGCCCTCGGCGACCAGGCCGAGGTTGAGGCTGCGGGCGATGCCGGCCACCGCCTGGCAGACCGCGACGTCGGACTGGTTCGCCGGCACGCCGCCGACGAACAGCTGGCTCAGCTTCAGGCCCTGGATCGGCAGCCGGCGCAGGTAGTTGAGCGCGCTGTAGCCCTCGCCGAAGTCGTCGATGGTCAGCATCACGCCCATCTCGCGCAGGTCGGCGAACGTGCGCAGGGTGTCGGGCGCGTCCTCGATCAGCACGCGTTCGGTGAACTCCAGTTCGATCGCGGCGCCCGGCAGCCCGAATTCGTCGAGCAAGCGGCGCACGGCACCGGCGAGATCCTCGCCGACGAACTGGCGATAGGAGACGTTGACCGCGACCCGGACGATGCCGAGCCCGGCGTCGCGCCAGGCCGCGACCTGGCGGCAGGCCTCGCGCAGCACCCACTGGCCGATGCGGACGATGTCGCCGGTGGTCTCGGCGTGGCTGATGAAGCGGTCGGGCCGCAGTTCGCCGAGCAGGTGGTTCTGCCAGCGGATCAGCGCCTCCGCGGCGATGATGCGGCCGCTCTCGAGGTCGACCTGCGGCTGATAGGCGAGGTGGAATTCGCCGTTGTCGGCGGCGCGGCGCAGATGGGTCTCCATCCACAGCCGGTCGGCCTGGCTCTTCGCCAGCGCCGGGGTGAACGCCTGCCAGGCGTTGTGCGAGCGGCGCTTGCTGTCGTACATCGCCGCGTCGGCGTTCTGGATCAGCGTCTGCGGGCGTTCGCCGTCCTCCGGCGCGCGGGCGATGCCGATGCTCGCGGTGATCGCGAACTCCTCGTTGTCGAAGCGGAAGGTGTCCGCCAGTTCGCGCAGGATGGCTTCGGCGATCCGCTCCGGGCGCTTCGGGTCGTCGGCGAGGTTGCACAGCACCAGGAACTCGTCGCCGCCGAAGCGCGCGACCAGCCCTTCGCCGTCCACCGCCCGCGAGATGCGCTGCGCGGCCGAGGCCAGCAGTTCGTCGCCGGCGGCGTGACCGAGCACGTCGTTGATGACCTTGAACCGGTCGAGATCGACGTAGAGCACCGCGACCCGCGCGGAGGCCGGGTCGAGCATGCGCAGGTCGAGTTCGGCGAGGATCGCGTCGCGGTTGAGCAGCCCGCTGAGCGGGTCTGTGCGGGCCTGCACGCGCAGGGTTTCCTCCGCGTGCTTGCGTTCGGTGATGTCCTGCAGCGTGCCGACGATGCGCGAGGCGCCCGGGTCGCCGCTGTCGGCCTCGCCGATGACCCGCACCCAGCAGCCGCGGTGGTCGCTGCGCAGGCACTGCAGTTCGAGGTCGAAGCCGCCGCCGTTCTCGGTCAGCCGGTCCACCGCCATGCGCAACCGTCCGCGGTCGGACGGCGCCATGCCCGCGATCATGTCGCCGATCGTCTGCGGGGCGGGGCTGCGGCCGAGGATGCGTTGCGCCTCCTGGGTGAGGTACAGCCGCTGGCGGCCGCGGTCCCACTCCCAGCCGCCGATGTGGGCCAGCCCCTGGGCGCGGTCGAACAGCACGTTGTCGCGCTTGAGCGTGGTCACGTCGCTGAACACCGCGAACACGTAATGCGGCGAGGTGCCGTCGGCCTCGAACACGGGCACGGTGGTCACCGAGATCCACGACATCCGCTGGTGCGGCACGTTGTAGAGGCCGACCACGGTGTTGCTGATGACCTGTGCACGTTCGAGCGCGCGGGTGGTGGGCCAGTCGGGGAAGGTCAGCGGCCTGCCGCGGGCGTCGACCACCTTCCAGTGCTCGGGGCGCAGCAGCGCGTGGACGCTCTGCCCGGTCTCCACGCCGATCGCGCGGTGCGCGGCGGGGTTGGCCGAGATCACCCGCATGTCGCGGTCGAACAGGATCACGCCGACGTCGATCGATTCCAGCAGCAGCCGGTAGCGGCTTTCCGCCTGCCAGCGCGCGCTGAGGTCGCGCGCCACCGCGACCATGCGGGTCGCGCCCTTGTACTCGAAGCCGGCGGTGTGGACCTCGACCGGGAAGCGGCTGCCGTCGCCGCGCATGTTCGCGACTTCGACGACGTAGGTCTCGCCGCGGCGAAGGGCATCCCAGACCGGTTCGAGGTGGTCCTTGGGCAGGTCCGGGTTCAGCACTTCGATCGGCTTGCCGACGATCTCCGCGCGCGGCCGGCGGTAGGCGGCCAGGCCGGCCTTGTTCAGGTCGAGCACGGTGCCGTCCCAGTCGAGGATGCTGACCGGGTCGGGCACGGCGTCGAACAGCGCGGTGTAGCGCAGGCGTTCGGATTCGGTTTCCTCGATCGCGGTGCGCAGCGCGGCGCAGGCGCGTTCGAGCAGGGCGCGGGTGCCGGCGTCGAGGGCGGGATCGTGGCGGGCGCGTTCCAGTGCGGCCAGCGTGTCCGCCTGGTCGGCGGGCGGCGGCGCGGGCGCGTCCCGGGCCGTGCTCACGCGGCCGCGCTCCGCGCGCGGGCGACCTTGCTGCCGGTGTCGCGTCCCAGCAGCCGCGACAGCCAGCGGCCGGTGTCGGCCAGGGCGTCGAGGTCGACACCGGTCTCGAAGCCCATGCCCTGCAGCATGTAGACCACGTCCTCGGTGGCGACGTTGCCGCTGGCGCCGCGCGCGTACGGGCAGCCGCCGGTGCCGGACACCGCGGCGTCGACCACCCGTACGCCGGCCTCGAGGCAGGCGTGGAGATTGGCCAGCGCCTGGCCGTAGGTGTCGTGGAAATGCACGGCGAGCGCCGGCATCGGCACCGCATCGGCGACCGCGCGCAGCATCGCCGCGGCCTTGCCGGGGGTGCCGACGCCGATCGTGTCGCCGAGCGAGATTTCGTAACAGCCCATCGCATGCAGTTCACGTGCGACGCGGACCACATCGGCCACCGGCACGTCGCCCTGGTAGGGGCAGCCGAGTACGGTGGACACGTAGCCGCGCACGGCGACGCCGTCGGCTTTTGCACGTTCGATCACCGGCATGAATCGTTGCAGCGATTCGTCGATGGAAGCGTTGATGTTGCGCTGGTTGAACGCCTCGGAGGCCGCGGTGAACACCGCGATCTCGTCCACGCCCACGGCGCGGGCGCGTTCGTAGCCCTGTTCGTTGGGCACCAGCACCGGATAGCGCACGCCGGGCGCCTTGGCGATGCCGACGTAGACTTCCGCGGCGTCGGCGAGCTGCGGCACCCACTTCGGGCTGACGAAGCTGGTGGCCTCGATGCTGCGCAGGCCGGTCGCGGAGAGGCGGTCGATCAGTTCGATCTTGGTCGCCGCCGGCACCAGGGTCTTCTCGTTCTGCAGGCCGTCGCGGGGACCGACCTCGACGATGCGGACGGTGTCGGTCATGGCGCGGCGTCCCCGGGTGCGGTGCGATGCAGCGTGGTGGCGTACTCCGGCCGCATGCCGCGGTACAGCGCGTCGCCATGCCGGCGCAGTGCGTCGGCGATGGCCTCGCGGCGGCCGCTGAGGTAAACGTCGCCGCCGATGCTGCGCGGGACCGGCTTGCCGGTGGCGGCGTCGCGGGTGTCGTCGGTGTGGACGGTCACGCCGTCGCTGCCGAGCGTGCGCGCCGTGCCGGGGTCGGCCGCCCACAGCAGCAGGCGGTCGCCGTCGAGGCGGTAGCGGTAGAGCTCGACCCGCGTCGCCGGCCAGGTCTCGATGGTCTTGCCGGCGCTGTCGGCGACGGTCTCGGTGTCGTCGGCCTGCACCGCGATGTAGCGATGCCCGTCGAACTCGAAGGTGCCGAAGCGCTGGCGTTCGTCGGGTTTCGCGCCGCGCAGGCCGGTCACGCCGCAATCGGCGGTGACCACGGCCGGCGCGTCGTCCGGGCCGGCGTCCTCCGGCAGCCAGGCGCCCGCCAGGGCCGCATCGCAGCCCTGCGTCTCCACCGGCGCCACTTCGAACGACACGCAGGCCGAAGCGCTCAGCGCAAGCAGGACGACCAGCGCGAGCCGGGCGAGGATCACGACGCCAGCACCACCAGCGCCGCATCCGCCTCGACGAAATCGCCGTCCGCGACGCGGACTTCCGCGACCTCGCCGGCGCGCGGCGCCTTCAGGGTCAGCTCCATCTTCATCGCTTCCATCACCAGCACTTCCTGGCCTGCGTCGACATGGTCCCCCACCTGGGCGCGGATCAGCACGATGCGCCCGGGCATCGGCGCGAGGACGCGGTCGCCGGCTCCCCCGGTGTCCGCATCGGCCGGACGATAGGCCGGCACCCGGACGAAGCGCCAGCGGCGTTCGCCGTCGTGCACGTCCACCCGCGAGGATGCGCCGGAACCGATGTCGGCGTCCAGCCGCAGGCGGTGGCCTTCGCCGTCGAACCGCGCCGACAGCGCGTCGCCGGCTTCCTGGCGCGCGCCCTGCACCGCGATGCGACCCTCGGCGGCGTCGAAGACGTAGTCGCCGGCGCTGCCGTGGGCGACGAGCGTGTGGACCTGCGTGCCGTCGTCCAGCACCAGCCGGCGCTGTCCGGCATGGCCGAGGCGCCAGCCATCGGCCAGCGCCCACGGGGAGGTCGGGTCGGTGCCGGCGGCGGCGCGCGACTGCGTCTGCGCTTCCTCGCGCAGCAGCAGGGCGGTGGCCGCGGCGATCCGCGCCAGGCGCGCCTGCGCTGGCGCGGGTGTCGTCGGCATGAACTCGTCGAGCGCGCGATCGAGCGTGCCCGTGTCGATGGTCGCGTCGACCACGGCCGGGTGACGGATCAGCCGTTCGAGGAAGGCGACGTTCGACTTCGGGCCTTCGATCGCGCACTGCGCCAGCGCCTCGCGCAGGCGTGCGAGCGCCCGCGGGCGGTCGGCGTCCCACACGATCAGCTTGGCGATCATCGGGTCGTAGAAGATCGTCACCGTGTCGCCTTCGACCACGCCGCCGTCGAGGCGGGTGTGCGCGTCGGCCGGCGGCAACTGCAGCCGGGTCAGCTTGCCCGAACCCGGCAGGAAGCCGGCTTCCGGGTCTTCGGCGTACAGCCGCACTTCGATGGCGTGGCCGCGCTGCGGGATGGCGTCCTGCGCCAGCGGCAGCGGTTCGCCGGCGGCGACGCGCAACTGCCATTCGACCAGATCGAGGCCGGTCACGAACTCGGTGACGGGATGTTCCACCTGGAGTCGCGTGTTGATCTCCATGAAGTAGAAGCCGCCCGGCTTTCCATCAGCATGTTGGCCGACGATGAACTCGACCGTGCCCGCGTTCTGGTAGTCGATGGCATGGCCTGCCTGCACGGCGGCCGCGCCCATCGCCGCGCGCAGTTCGGGCGTGAGGAACGGCGAAGGCGATTCCTCCAGCACCTTCTGGTAGCGGCGCTGCGCCGAGCACTCGCGCTCGTTGAGGTGGATCACGTGGCCGGCGGCGTCGCCGAAGATCTGGATCTCGATGTGCCGCGGCTTCTCGACGTAGCGCTCCAGCAGCACGCGGTCGCGGCCGAAGGCGTTGCGCGCCTCGCGCTGGCAGCTTTCGAGGTTCGGCAGGAACTCGGCCGAGTCGCGCACGATGCGCATGCCCTTGCCGCCGCCGCCGTGCGCGGCCTTGATCATCAGCGGATAGCCGATGGCGTCGGCCTCG
>JBGAFR010000067.1:0-19914 GCA_044227145.1 Lysobacteraceae bacterium | reverse complement strand
ACCACGCTCCAGTCCGCCGCGCCCGAGGCAGGCCTGAACTACCTCAAGCTCGTCGCCGACGCCAGCCTGCCGGTGCAGGCGGTGATGGCCCTGCTGCTGCTGGCGTCGGTGGCGTCGTGGGTGATCATCTTCCGCAAGAAGCGGGTGCTCGACCGCGCCCAGCGCGAGGCCGACGGCTTCGAGGAGCGCTTCTGGGCCGGCGGCGACCTCGGCCGGCTATACGCCGAGGCCGCGGGCCGCAAGCAGCAGATCAGCGGCATCGAGGCGATCTTCGAAGGCGGCTTGCGCGAGTTCAACCGCGTGCGCCAGCGTCGCGGCGTCGATGCGCGCAGCCAGCTCGAGGGCGCGCAGCGCGCGATGCGTGCGACCGCTTCGCGTGAGCTGGACGGCCTCGAACACAACCTCGAATTCCTCGCCAACGTCGGCTCGATCAGCCCCTACGTCGGCCTGTTCGGCACGGTGCTCGGCATCCTGATGTCGTTCCACGGCCTGGCGAGCATGAAGGAAGCGACGATCGCCACCGTCGCCCCGGGCATTTCCGAGGCGCTGCTGGCGACCGCGATGGGCCTGTTCGCGGCGATCCCGGCGGTGTGGGCCTACAACCGCTTCGCGACCCGGGTCGAACGGCTGGCGGTGCGCTACGACGCCTTCGCCGAGGAGTTCGCCTCGATCCTGCAGCGCCAGGCGCACATGGACGAGCACTGACCCCGGGCCGTCCCACGGACCGTTGACCGCACCGTTCCCGTCTTCCGCCCCACCGGACACCGACCATGGCCCTCCAAGCCGCCGGCCGCCGCCGCAAGCGCAAGCTGAAAGCCGAGATCAACGTCGTGCCGTACATCGACGTGATGCTCGTGCTGCTGATCATCTTCATGGTCACCGCGCCGCTGCTGAACCTCGGCACCGACATCAGCCTGCCGCAGTCGCGGGCGAAATCGCTGCAGACCCCGCAGGACCCGGTGGTGGTCAGCATCTACGCCGACGGCGGCTACGCGCTGATGCTCGAGCGCGGCCGCAACCGCGCGATCGACGCGAAGGACCTCGTCTCCGAGCTCCGCGCCGTGCACGAACGCAACGCCGAGATCACCGTGCTGGTGAACGGCGCCCGCGACGCCAGCTACCAGACCGTGATGCGCGGCATCGACCTGATCAAGGACGCCGGCATCGGCAAGGTCAGCCTGGTCAGCCTGCCGGAGGAACAGTCGTGACGTCGCGCCATCGCCGGGACGGGCAGGGCCGCTGATGCGCGAGACCCGCCACGACACCACGGTCGCGGTCGCGCTGGCGCTGTTGCTGCACCTGCTGCCGGCGCTGTTGCTGCTGCTGGTGTCGCTGCTGCCCGCGCGTCCGCCCGCGGCGGCCGGCGAGCCGGTCCACGCCGACGTGATCGACCCGAACGCGCTGTCCGCGGCGACCCGCGCCGCGCTGCGGACCCGCCCGCAGCCCGACCACGCCCAGCCGATCGAGCCGCCGGCTGAAACGCCGCCCGAGCCGCTGCCGGACGCCTTGGAAGAGACACCCGAGACCCCGCCCGAGGCACAGCCACTACCGCAGGAGCAACTGCCCGACCCGGACAAGGTCGACCAGCAGGAAGTGAAGCCCGACGCGCAGGCCGCCGAGACCGCCGAGCGCGAGCAGGAGGCGAAGCGGCGGCAGGGCCAGGTCGATCTCACCGCCGAGCGCGAACGCCAGGAGGCCGAGCAGCGCAAGACCGAGATGCAGCGCCAGCGCGATCAGCAACTGGCCGACATCCAGCGCCAGCGCGAGCAGAACCAGCGCGAGATCGCCCAGACTCAGCAACGGCTGGACGAACTGGCCCGGCAGCGCGCCCAGCAGGCCTCGGCCGCCGCCGCCGCCGCGAACCCGCCACCGGGGCAGCGCGGCAGCGCGCCGAACCTGGGCGCCCAATACAGTCAGGCCCTGATCGAGAAGATCCGCAGCAACTGGGTGCGGCCGGACAATGTCTCGCCCGACCAGATCTGCAAGATCGTGATCCGTCAGATCCCGGGGGGCTCGGTCATCGACGTTCAGGTCGATCCATCGTGCCCCTACGACGAGGTCGGTCGTCGCTCGGTGGAAGCGGCCGTCCTCAAGGCCCAGCCCCTGCCGTATCAGGGCTTCGAGAGCGTCTTCAACCGGACCCTGATCCTCAAGTTCCGTGCCGAGGAACCCTGACCGACGGCCGTGCGGGCTGCCCGAGTCCGCGTCCGTTCATCTTTCTGACCGTTTTCGCGGCCAAGCTGTCGGCTCACCCGCACATCCCCATCGCCGAGGCCCAGACCGCCGATGACCCGACCAAAGTCGCTCCTGCCCAAGTCCTTCCTCGCGCTGATCCTGTCCGGCATCGCTCTGTTCGGCCTGGCGCTGTTGCCCCGGATCGCGTCCGCGCAGCAGCGCGGGCTGGAACTGGACATCGTCGGCGGCAACGCGGCGGCCACCCCGATCGCAGTCGTCCCGATGCCCTACCAGGGCAGTGCCGGGGCGCCGCAGACCGACATCGCCGAAGTCGTCCGTGCCGATCTGGCCCGGTCCGGCCAGTTCCGGCCCCTGCCGCCGGCCGACCTCGGCGCCCAGCGCCCCAGCCGCGGCGCCGACATCGATTACGCCTACTTCCGCACGCTCAAGCAGAACTACATCGTCGTCGGCCGGGTGCTGGACGCCGCCGACGGCGGCTACCGGGTCGAATACGAAGTGTTCGACATGGGCGGCAACCGCCTGCTGGCGTTCGCGCTCACCGCGCGCGCCAATGCGATGCGCGACGTCGCCCACCAGATCGCCGACGCCATCTACGAGAAGCTCACCGGCGTGCGTGGCGCGTTCTGGACCCGCATCGCCTACATCGTGCAGACCGGCGTCGGCAAGGGCGCGCAGTACGCCCTGATGATCGCCGACGCCGACGGCTACAACCCGCAGACGGTGGTGCGCTCCGAGAAGCCGCTGGTGTCGCCGGCGTGGAGCCCGGACGGGCGCCGGCTCGCCTACGTCAGCTTCGAGCGCGGCAACTCCTCGATCGTCGTCCAGGACGTCGCTACCGGTGCGCGCGAGGTGGTGGCCGCCTTCAAGGGCATCAATGGCGCGCCGAGCTTCTCGCCGGATGGTCGCAAGCTGGCGATGGCGCTGTCCAAGAGCGGCAATCCCGAGATCTACGTGATGGACCTCGCCAGCCGTGCGCTGACCCAGGTCACCCGCCAGTTCGGCATCGACACCGAGCCGGTGTGGAGCGCTGACGGCAGCACCCTGTATTTCACCTCCGACCGCAGCGGCAAGCCGCAGATCTACCAGGCCCCGGCCGGCGGCGGTTCGGCCACCCGGGTCACGTTCCAGGGCAGTTACAACGCCCGCGCCACGGTGTCGGCGGACGGCAAGAAGCTCGCCGTGGCACAGGGCGGCGGCAACGTGTACCGTATCGCGATGCTCGACCGCAGCCTGGGATCGCCGCGCTGGTCCATGCTTTCGCCCGGCAATCTCGACGAATCCCCGAGCTTCGCGCCGAACGCGGCGATGGTGCTCTACGCCGCCCGTGAAGGCGGACGCGGCGTGCTCTACGCCGTCTCCGCCGACGCCCGCGTCCGCCAGCGACTGGTGGTCGCCGGCGGCGACGTGCGCGAACCCGCCTGGGGCCCGTACCGCATGCCGCGCTGATCGGGTCCGACATCAGTCGAACCCGATCCCCCGCTCATCGCCTCCTTGCCCCTGAACCCACCCGCGACCACACCGAGACCCCGCATGAACACGACCTCCCGAGTGCTGCTCACCGCGATCCTGTGCGTGACCGCTGCCGCCTGTTCCAAGAAGGTGAAGGAAACCCCCGACACCGGCGCCACTGTCGGCAACGGCACCACGTCCTCCGGCACCACCTCCTCCGGCATGGGCAACACCGGCCCGGTGCGCACCGGCGCCTATGGCCCCGGCGACCTCGACACCGACGCCTGCTTGCGCCAGCGCGTGGTCTACTTCGACTTCGACCAGGATGCGCTGAAGCCCGAGTTCCAGGCCATCGTCGCCTGCCACGCCAAGTACCTCCGCGACCGTCCCAGCGCGCGCATGACGCTCGAAGGCAACGCCGACGAACGCGGCAGCCGCGAATACAACATGGGCCTCGGCGAGCGCCGCGCGAATGCGGTGTCGTCGTCCGTCCAGGCCAGCGGCGGCGCCGGCACGCAGATCACCGTCGTCAGCTATGGCGAAGAGCAGCCGACCTGCACCGAATCCAGCGAGGACTGCTGGGGTCGTAATCGCCGCGTCGAGATCGTCTACACCGAGAAGTGAGCGCCGCGCACGGGGCGCCTGCTGGCGCCCCGTCGCATGTCCCTCTCTCGTCTTTCGCCGCTGACCAGGTCGTTGCCGTCGTGAAAGTCCTTCGTTCGCTGTCGCCCGTCGTCGTCCTGCTCGCCCTCGGGATCGCCATGCCGGCCTTCGCGCAGCGGATGAGCACGTCCGACCGTCTCACCGCGCTGGAGCAGCAGCTCGCGGCGATGCGCTCGGGCAACCAGAACCTGCTCGACCAGGTCACCGAGTTGAAGAGCGAGAATCAGGGCCTGCGCGGGCAGGTCGAGGAACTGCAGCAGCAGCTCGAACAGCAGAAGCAGGCCGCGAAGAACCAGTACCTCGACCTCGACGGCCGCCTGGGCCGGCTGGAGGGTGGGGCCGCCCCTGCCGAGCCGATGTCGTCCTTGCCATCGGTCGCGCCGCCCTCGACCGCGACGGCGGCCACCACGCCACCCGTGGTGCCGGCCGTCGAGGAGCCTGCGCCGACCGTCTACGGCGACGCCTCCGCCTTCACCGGCCGCGCGGAGGACGAGCGGGGCGCCTACAACACGGCCTTCGACGCGCTCAAGGCCGGCCGCTATGCCGATGCGTCGCGGGCCTTCCAGGCCTTCCTGGAAGCCTATCCGAACGGCGTGTTCACCCCGAACGCGCTGTACTGGCTGGGCGAGAGCTACTACGTCACCCAGAATTACGCGCTGGCGATGCCCCAGTTCCAGGCGCTGCTGGCGCGGTATCCCACCCACGACAAGGCGGCCGGCGCGCTGCTCAAGGTCGGTTTGTGCCAGTACGGCCTGCGCCAGCTCAACGCCGCCGAGGCCACGCTGTCGAAGGTGATCGATCGCTATCCCGGCACCGAGGCCGCGCGCAGCGCCGAGGACCGCCTGCAGGCGCTGCGGCTCTCCCGAGTGCGCTGAACGCCGGCAAGCGTGTCCGCCGGGTAAAATGACCGGGTGAACGTCGAGACCGCCCCGGCGCCGACCGCCGCGACGGCGGACCGCCTCAAGATCACCGAAATCTTCCTGTCCGTGCAGGGCGAAGCCCGCGATGCCGGCTGGCCGACGGTATTCGTGCGCCTGACCGGTTGCCCGTTGCGCTGCGTCTACTGCGACACCGCCTACGCCTTCTTTGGCGGCGAGTGGCGCGACATCGACGCGATCGTCGAGGAGGTCGTCGGCCACGGCGTGCGCCACGTCTGCGTGACCGGCGGTGAACCGCTGGCGCAGAAGCGCTGCCTCGACCTGCTGCGACGCCTCTGCGATGCCGGCCTGGTGGTGTCGCTGGAAACCTCGGGCGCGATCGACATCGCCGGCGTCGACGCGCGCGTGTCGCGGGTGCTGGACATCAAGACGCCGGCCTCCGGCGAGGTCGAGCGCAATCGCTGGGAGAACCTGCCGCTGCTCACCGCGCATGACCAGGTGAAGTTCGTGATCTGCGATCGCGCCGACTACGCGTGGTCGGCGCGCATCGTTGCCGAACACCGCCTGCACGCGCGCTGCGACGTGCTGTTCTCGCCGAGCAAGGACCAGGTCGCCGCGCGCGACCTCGCCGAATGGATCGTCGAAGATCGCCTGCCGGTGAAATTCCAGCTGCAACTGCACAAGATCCTGTGGGGCGACGCCCCCGGCCGTTGAGGAAAGCCTGTGATGAAACCCGCCGTCGTCCTCGTGTCCGGGGGCATGGACTCCGCCGTCGTCCTCGCGATCGCCCGCGAGCAGGGCTTCGCCGCGCATGCGCTGAGCGTGCGCTACGGCCAGCGCCACACCTCCGAACTCGATGCCGCCGCGCGCGTCGCGCAGGCGCTGGGCGCGGTCGCGCACAAGACCGTGCACGTCGACCTGCGCAGCCTCGGCGGCTCGGCGCTCACCGACGACGGCATCGACGTGCCGGTGGATTCCGACGGCCACGAGATCGGCGTCGGCATTCCGTCCACCTACGTGCCGGCGCGCAACACCATCATGCTGTCGGTCGCGTTGGGCTGGGCCGAAGTGCTGGGCGCGACCGACCTGTTCTGCGGCGTGAACGCCGTCGACTACTCCGGCTATCCCGACTGCCGCCCCGAGTTCATCGCCGGCTTCGAGGCGCTCGCCAACCTCGCCACGAAGGCCGGCGTCGAAGGCGCGCATTTCCGCGTCCACGCCCCGCTGATGCGGATGAGCAAGGCCGACATCGCCCGCGAAGGCCTGCGCCTGGGCGTCGATTTCGCCCAGACCGTGTCCTGCTACCAGGCCGATGCCGATGGCCGCGCCTGCGGTCACTGCGACGCCTGTCGCCTGCGCGCCGAGGGCTTCGCCGCCGCCGGTATCGCCGACCCGACCCGCTACGCCGGCTGACCCTCCCGACGGATTGGGCTAGAATGCCGCCCTCGGCGCAACGCCGGGGCCGGCCTCGCCGGTACCGTGGGCCGTTAGCTCAGTCGGTAGAGCAGAAGACTTTTAATCTTTTGGTCGAAGGTTCGAATCCTTCACGGCCCACCATTCCAAATCCCTCGATTCGATTCCGCCGACCCTGGCGAAGCTTCGACTGTCCTTGCGCGTCGGGCGCAGGCAGTTCGCATCGATCATCCCCTCATTTCGCTCCGCCCCGGTTCGGGGGCGTTCGGGAGGGATCCGGAAATGGCGTGGTTCGTGGCGTCGTGAACCCGATGCTTTCCGGCAGAACGCCTATGGCTCCGTCACCAACCGTTCGATCGCGGGCAACACGATCGCGGGGAACAGCGCGGGATCACCGAACGCGCGGGACGAGAGCATCGCGCCGTGCACGGTCGCCATCAGGGCAGCGGCTTCGATCTGCGCGGGCGTGGAGAGCCGGAAGGTGCCCTGTGCTTCACCTGCCGCGAGCACGGCGGTGAGCCAGCCGCGGAGATCGTCGAAGTGTCCGGCGACTTCGGTCGCCACATCGTCCGGGATCGCCGGCCGCTCCGATGCGAGCATTGCGCACACGCAGAAGGCGGTGGCATCCGCGGCCAGGCATTCGGACCAGTAGCGAGCATAGGCGAGCAGACGGTCTTTCGGCGCGGCGATGTTGGCGTCGACTGCGGCCAGGCCCAGCCGCGCTTCTTCGCGGTACAGCACGACGACGACACGGACGAGTTCGGCTTTGCTCGCGAAATGGTGGTGGATGCTGGCCTTGGTGATGCCGACGCGCGTGGCGATGTCGGCATAGCTGAAACCGTTGTAGCCGCCCGCGGCGAGCAGCGCGCGGGCATGGCCGATGATCTCGCGGGCCTTGGGGGAAGGATCGGGGATCATCGTGGTCGAGCACTCGCGTCTGGCGGGCGTCCAGTCTGCCAGTTTCGCGAGAAGGGATCAGGCAATGGGATTCGCCAGACGACCGCGACGCAGGGCGATCATCTGTGCGATCAGCCCGACGATCAACGCGACCAGCAGTGCGGCATGCGCCGTGAGCAGCAGCGGCGAGTGCAGATCGGTCACCAGCGGTGCGCCGTCGGGCACGCGGCGCAGGATCTCCGTGACTGTCGGCAGCAGCAGCAGGAATACCGTGAGCGTCAGCGCGATCGTTTCGACGTAGCGCGCGGCGCCGCCGCGAGACACGCGGCCGATGCCGTAGCCCAGCAACAGCAGGGCGAGCGTCGCCAATCCGACGAATGCGCTGACGGGCTGGGTGGCGACCAGGAAGACCGACCCCGCGCCGATGAGCATCGCGATGAAGTAGACCGCACCGGCACGGGAACGGGGCACGATCCGGCCGTGGCGGCCGAGCATGTAGAAGGCCGCGGGGATCGCCGGCAGGCTGCCGAGCGTGTGCAGCCAGCCGAGCGGGGTGATGCCGAACATGGGAGCTCCATCGAGGTCGAGGCGGGAGAGGCGACCGCGGCCTGAAGCTGCGATACGAGCGCCAACCTACCAGTAGGTAGACAAACTAGCAAGCGCAGCGATGTGTCCGGACGACGAGTGGTCGTTCCGGAGGTTCGGATCAGGTCGATCAGCCGTTGGGCCGGGAGGACGTGGACGCGTGCCTCTCGGGTTCCCGGCGATGGGGCTTTGCGTACCGCTGGCAGCAAGGGCCGGCAATGCGCGCCGGCGATTCGCGACTCAGAGCGGCAGCGGCATCAACTTCAGCAGGCGTCCGCCGGCGCCATCTTCCAGCAGCCACAGCGCACCGTCGGGGCCCTGTTCGACTTCGCGGATGCGGCGGCCCATGGCGTAGCGTTCGGCTTCGCGGGCGGTGACGCCGTCGAACTGGATGCGGACCAGCGACTGCGAGGCGAGGCCGCCGATGAAGCCGTGGCCGCGGAAGTACGGGAACAGGTCGCCGCTGTAGATGACGAAGCCGGCCGGGGCGATCACCGGCGTCCACCACGCTTCGGGAGCGTTGAAATCGGGGCGGGTGTCGTGGTCGGGGATCGGCGAGCCGTCGTAGTTGTCGCCGTTGGAGACGATCGGCCAGCCATAGTTGCTGCCGCGTTCGATCAGGTTGAGCTCGTCGCCGCCCTGCGGGCCCATCTCGTGCGTCCACAGGCGGCCGGCGCCGTCGAAGGCGATGCCGAGCAGGTTGCGATGGCCCAGCGTCCACACTTGGGAGGCGACGCCGCCCTGCGCGTAGAACGGATTGTCGGTGGGCACGCTGCCGTCGTCGAACAGGCGGATGACCTTGCCGAGGTTGGTGGCCATGTCCTGCGCCGGCGTGCCCTGCTGGCGCTCGCCGGAGGTGATCCACAGCTTGCCGTCGGGGCCGAATGCGAGGCGATGGCTGTAATGCCCGGTGCCGCTGACCTTCGGCACCTGTCGCCAGAGGATCTGCGGCGTCGACAGACTGCCGCCGCCGGCGTTGTCGAGGGTGAGCGTGGCGCGCGCGACCGCGGCGCCGCGGGTGTCGCCGTTGCCCGCTTCGGCGAAGCTGAAATACACCAGATGGTTGGTGGCGTAGTTCGGATGCAGGATCACGTCGCCGAGGCCGCCCTGGCCGCCGTAGGCGACGGTCGGAATGCCGGTGATCGTGCCGGTGGTCCTGGTCACGGGATCGAACAGCCGCAGTTGCCCGGGTTTCTCGGTGACCAGCAGGCGGCCATCGGGCAGGAAGGTCATCGCCCACGGCTCATTGAACGAGGCGAACGGCGTGATCGTGAACGGCGGATTCGGCAGTCGCCGCGCCTGCTGGTTGCCGCCGGTCATCCGCGGCTTGCCTGCGGCGGCGGGTGCGGCCGCGGTCGTGCGTGCGGGTGCGCTCGCGTCGCGTGCGGTGCGCTCGCGCGCGACGCCCTTGTCGGCGGCGTCGCGTTCGCGCGACTGGATGCAGCCGGTCGGCAGCAGGGCGATGCAGAGCAGGGCGAGGGGCAGGGCGCGCATGGGCAGATCTCCGGTTCGCGGAATGGACGGCGCGACGGCATCGTGCCCGCCGCATCCGGATTCCCCCCGGCCGATGGTGCCTTCGCCAGCGCCGGTTTGCATGAACGCGGCGGCCCGCCACGGGCGCGACATGACCTCCGGCCGATGGCGACGCCCGCCACGGGCGCACAATGCGATCTGATCCTTTCCACCAGCCGGAGCGCCCATGGACACCCGCGGATTCCTCGATCAACTGCTCAAGACCGCGAAGCAGAGCGCGGGCGACCTCGCCGGTACGGCCGGGATCGGCAATACCGCCGATTTCGGCAAGGGCGCACTGGCCGGCGGCGCGCTCGCGCTGCTGCTGGGGGGACGCCGCGCGCGGCGCATGGCGACGCTCGGCGGCCTCGCCGCGGTTGGCGCCCTGGCCTATCGCGCCTACGGCGACTGGAAGCGGCAGCAGGGCGATGCCGGTGCCGCGGTCGCCATGCGCGACCCGCTGTCGCTGCCCGCGCCAGAAGCCGAATCGCACAGCCAAGCGCTGTTCAAGGCGCTGATCGCCGCGGCCAAGGCCGATGGCCACGTCGATGACCGCGAACACGCGACCATCGAAGGCGAGTTCACCCGCCTCGGCGCCGATGCCGACACCCGCCTGTGGCTGCAGGCCGAACTGCAGAAGCCGCTGGACCCCGCCGAAGTCGCCGCGGCGGCGACCTCGCCCGAACTCGCGGCGCAGATGTACGTGGCGAGCGTGCTGGTCGCCGACGAGCAGAACTTCATGGAGCGCGCCTACCTCGACGAACTGGCGCGCCAGCTGAAGCTCGACGACGGGCTGAAGGCGACGCTGGAGCAGCAGGCGCGCGGCGCGGCAGGCTGAGTCGCCGGCCGTTTCCATCCTCGTGGCGGGTCGAACGCCTGCCCGGGAAGCGACCATCGTCGTAGGCCGTCGTGCTTGAGCGGTGGCGGCCGTCGTGGGATGGTGTCGTTCGCTGAACGGCACCGTGACGTTCCGTGGCGTCCGTCACGGTTTAAGGTTGGGGTCGTCGGCATCGTGGCGCGTCGCCGCCGCCATGGGGGCGACGACGGCCCATCGTCCTGCGGTGGTGCCGTCGCGGATGCCGGCGTACAGGGGCGCCGGACGCGAGGGAATGCGCGTGCGAGACGGACGATGCGGATCGTCCACGCGTTCCCGACCCCCACCCCCGGAGTCCTGCATGATCCCCGAGCTCGGCCAACTCGTCCTGATCCTCGGCCTGCTCGTGGCCATCGTCCAGGGCGTGGTGCCGCTGATCGGCGCATGGCGCAACGATGCGCTGCTGATGGCGGTGGCGCGGCCGGCGGCGTTCGCGCAGGCCTTCTTCGTGGCGACCGCGTTCGCGATCCTCGCCTGGCTGATGCTCGATCACGACTTCTCGGTGGTCTACGTCGCGCAGAATTCCAATCTGCGGCTGCCGTGGTACTACCGGCTCTCTGGCGTGTGGGGCGCGCACGAGGGCTCGCTGCTGCTGTGGGTGCTGATCCTCAACCTGTGGACGGTGGCGGTCGCCGTGCTCGGGAAGCGGCTGCCGGCCGCGTTCCATGCCCGGGTGCTGGCGATCCTCGGCCTGATCGGCGTCGGCTTCCTCGCCTTCACCGTGTTCACCTCCAATCCGTTCGCGCGGCTGCTGCCGGCGGTGCCGGATGGCAACGACCTCAATCCGCTGCTGCAGGACTTCGGCCTGATCGTGCATCCGCCGATGCTCTACACCGGCTACGTCGGCTTCTCGGTGGCGTTCGCGTTCGCGATCGCCGCGCTGCTCGGTGGCGAAGTCGACCGGCAATGGGTGCGCTGGTCGCGGCCGTGGACGAACGTGGCCTGGGCCGCGCTCACGCTGGGCATCGCGATGGGCAGCTGGTGGGCGTACTACGAACTCGGCTGGGGCGGCTGGTGGTTCTGGGATCCGGTCGAGAACGCCAGCTTCATGCCGTGGCTCGCCGGCACCGCGCTGATCCACTCGCAGGCGGTGACCGAGAAGCGCGGCGGTTTCCGCGCGTGGACGCAGCTGCTCGCGATCTTCGCCTTCTCCTTCAGCCTGCTCGGCACGTTCCTGGTGCGCTCGGGCGTGCTGACGTCCGTGCACGCCTTCGCCAGCGATCCCGAGCGCGGCATGTTCATCCTCGTGTTCCTCGGGGTCGTCGTTGGCGGTTCGCTGCTGCTGTACTCGATCCGCGCGCCCAAGGTCGCCGGCGGCCAGCCGTTCGGGCCGTTCTCGCGCGAGGCGGTGCTGCTGGCGAACAACCTCGTGTTCGTCTGCGCCGCGGGCATGGTGCTGCTGGGCACGCTGTATCCGCTGATCGGCGACGTGCTCGGGCTCGGCAAGCTGTCGGTCGGCCCGCCGTACTTCGGCACGATGTTCCTGTGGATGATGGTGCCGATCGCGCTGATGCTGCCGTTCGGCCCGCTGCTGCGCTGGGGCATGGACGATCTCCGCAGCGTCGCGCGCCGGCTCGCGCCCGCGCTCGCGGCGGCCGTCGCCGCGGTAGTGCTGGCGTGGGCGCTGCTGCCGTCGCCGTCGTGGAAGCCGCTCCTCGGCGCCGCGGCCGGCGGCTGGATCGCGATCGGCACGCTGCGGTTCGTGATGCTGCGGCTGCGCGAACGTCCGGCTGGTCGCCGCTTCACCCCGGAGATGGTCGGCATGCTGCTCGCGCATGCGGGCGTGGCGATCTTCTTCGCCGGCGTGCTGGTGACCGAGGGCACCAGCGTCGAAAAGGACCTGCGTCTCGCGCCGGGCCAGTCGGTCGAGGTCGGCGGCTACACCTTCCGCTTCGAATCGCTCGGCCGCGTCGAGGGTCCGAACTACATCGCCGAGGAAGCGCTGATCCGCGCCTCGCGCGACGGTCGCGTCGTGGCCGAACTGCGGCCGCAGAAACGGCAGTATTCGGAAGGTTCCAACGTGCAGACCGAGGCCGGCATCGAACCCGGTGCGTTCCGCGACATCTACGTCGCGCTGGGCGAACCGCTGGGCGGCATCGACGACGCCTGGTCGGTGCGTGTGTACCTCAAGACCTTCATCCGCTGGGTGTGGGGCGGGGCGATCCTGATGATGCTTGGCGGGCTGTGCGTCGCCGCCGATCCGCGCTTCCGCCGCCTGGCCGCGCCGACGCCCGCGGCGGCTCCGTCGCCTGCAACCGAACCGTCGCCCGCGCTCGCCGGGACTCCGGCATGAATCCGCGTCTGCTGCCGTTCGCCGGCTTCGCGGCATTGTTCGCGCTCCTCGGCGCCGGACTGGTCTACAACCGCACCCACGACCCGAGCGCCGTGCCGTCTCCGCTGGTCGGCAAGCCGGCACCGCAGTTCTCGCTGCCGCGGCTGGATGCACCGCAACTGATGGTCGACAGCCGCTCCTTCCGCGGCAAGCCCTACGCGCTGCACGTGTTCGCGAGCTGGTGCTACGTCTGCCGCGAGGAAAGTGCGGTGCTGGCGCGCGAAACGCCGACGCTGGGCATCCCGATGATCGGCTACGACTACAAGGACGATCCGGTCGATGCGAAGCGCTGGCTGGCGCAGTACGGCAATCCTTACGCGATGGTGCTGGCCGACCTCGAGGGCGACATCGCGATCGACCTCGGCGTCTATGGCGCGCCGGAACTGTTCCTGATCGACGCCGACGGCCGCGTCCGCCACAAGTACATCGGTCCGCTGACTTCCGAGGCGGTCGCGACCGAGCTGCGTCCGGTGATCGATCGCATGCGCAGGGAGACGGCACGATGAAGACGCATCGCGGGTTCGCGCTGGTGCTGGTGTTCGCCACGTTCGCGGCGCAGGCGATCGACCCGATCCGCTTCCGCGACGATGCCGAGGAAGCGCGCTTCCAGGCGCTGGCGAAGGAACTGCGCTGTCTGGTCTGCCAGAACGAGAGCCTCGCCGACTCCTCCGCGGGTCTCGCGCAGGACCTGCGCCGCGACCTGATCGGTCAGATCCGCAGCGGCGCCAGCGACGACGAGATCAAGCGCTACCTCACAGATCGCTATGGCGACTTCATCCTCTACCGCCCACCGGTGAAGCCCGCGACCTGGGTGCTGTGGTTCGGGCCGCTGGCGATGCTCGTCGTCGCCGGTGCCGTGTTGTCGCGCATCCTGCGCCGGTCGAAGCCGGTCGCGGGCGCATCCCCGGATCCCGCTGCGGATCCCGTCTCGGGAGATTGGGAAGCATGACCTTCTTCGTTGTCGCCGTGCTGGCGCTCGTGCTGATCGCCGGAGTCGCGCTGCTCTGGCCGGCGTTGCGTTCCGGTGCCGATCCCCTGCGCGCGCGGCGAAAGGCGCTGCAGGACGCGTTCGACGCCGGCGTGCTGTCGAAGGCGGAATTCGACGCCAAGTGCACCGCGCTCGCGGCCGAAGCGCCGGCGACCGCCGCTGCGGACAATGGCCGTGCGGGCTCGAAACGCGTGTTGATCGCGCTGGCGGTGGCGCTGCCGCTGGCCGCGATCGGGCTGTACTTCGCGATCGGGCGGCCCGATGCGCTGTCGACGTCCGGCAAGCCGTCCGCATCGGCGATGTCGCCGGCCACGGATGGCATGCCCGCTGCCGATGGCGGGCAGAAGCCGGGCATGGACATGGAGGCCGCGATCGACAGCCTGCGCGCAAAGCTCGACAAGAACCCGGGCGACGCCGACGGCTGGCTGCTGCTCGGCCGCGCCTACGAATCGGTGGGTCGCAACGACGACGGCCGCAAGGCGCTGGAAAAGGCGTATGCGCTGGCGCCGGACAAGCCGGCGATCGAGATCGCCTACGCCGAAGCGCTGGCGCTGGGTAGCGCCGATCGCCGCATCGACGGCGAACCGCTGCGCATGATCCGCCACGCGCTGCAGGTCGAGCCGGACAACCAGGACGGTCTCTGGCTATTCGGCATGAGCCACTACCAGCAGGGGCGTTACGCCGAGGCGATCGCCGCGTGGGAGAAGATCCGCGTGCAGCTCGGCCCGGACTCGGACGTGCTGCAATCAGTGACCGGGATGATCGCCGATGCGAAGGCGCACCTGGACGGCGGCGGCGCCGCCGCGATGCCAGCCAGCGGCGATACCCCGCAGGCGGCCGCGTCCGCAGGCGCGGGCGGATTGCGCGTGCGCGTGTCGCTCGCGGACGCGCTGCGCGCGAAGGCCGCACCGGGCGACACGGTGTTCGTCTTCGCCAAGGCCGTCGAGGGTCCGCCGATGCCGGTGGCGATCAAGCGCCTGCAGGTGTCCGCGCTGCCGGCGGACATCGTGCTGGGCGATGCCGACGCGATGGTGCCGACGATGAAGCTGTCCGCCTTCCCGAAGGTGACGGTGTCGGCGCGCATCTCGAAGAGCGGCGACGCGATCGCGCACAGCGGCGACCTGCAGGCGACACCGGTCGAGGTCGCGACCTCGGGTTCGACGGCGTTGTCGGTGACGATCGACGGCGTCGTCCCCTGAGCCCTCGGCGCATGTGCGGCGGGCTCAGGCCTTCTCGCCGAACTTCGTCTCGAACCGGATGCCGATCTGCTTGAGCAGGTCGGTCGGCAGCACGCCGCCGATGGAAATGATCACGGCATCGTTCGGCAGGGTCGTGGTTTCGCCGCGCATCGTCAGTTCGACTTCGTGCGGGCGGATCGCCTGCACTTCCGAGCCAAGCAGGACCTGCACGCGACCTTCCGCGCGCAGTCGCTCCAGCGCGTCGCGGTTCTTCGGCTTGACGCGGTTGAAGGCGTCGCCGCGATAGCTCAGGTGCACGCTGCGCGCATGGTCGGCGCAGGCGATCGCCGCTTCCACCGCACTGTCGCCGCCGCCGACGACCAGCACGCGTTCGCGTGCGACCCGCCCCGGATCGGCCAGGCGGTAGCTCACTTTCGGCAGATCCTCGCCGGGAACGTCCAGCGTGCGCGGACTGCCGCGCCTGCCGATCGCGAGCAGCACCGCGCGGGTGCGGTAGCGACCCTTCGGCGTCTGCACCACGAACGCGTCGCCATCGCGGGCGATCGATTCCATGCGTTCGCCGTAGTGGATCTTCAGGCGCGTGCGCAGCACGACGTTTTCCCAGAATTCCAGCAGCTTTTCCTTGCCGACTTCGGTGAAGCGCATCTTGCCGACGACGGCCAGGTTGACCGGTGCGGTCATCGCGACCTTGTTGCGCGGGTAATGGAAGATCGAGCCGCCGAGCGAGTGCTCCTGCTCCAGCAGCACGTAGCGCAAGCCCTTCTCGATCGCGCCGAGGCCTGCGGAAATGCCCGCGGGCCCGGAGCCGACGATCACCACGTCGTGGTCGGCATGGCCGCCCTGCATCCGCGAGATCGAGTCCATCGCCTGCCGGCCCTGTTCGGCCGCCTTGCGGATCAGGCCCATGCCGCCGAGTTCGCCGGCGATGAATACGCCCGGCACGTTCGATTCGAAGTTCGGACGCACGTCGGGGATGTCGATGCCGCGGCGTTCGGTGCCGAAGACGAGCGTGATGCCGTCGACCGGACACGCTGCGTGGCAGGCGCCGTGGCCGATGCAGGCGCTGGGATTGGTCAGCACCGCCTTGCCGGCGATCAGGCCCAGCGCGCCTTCCGGGCACGCGCGCACGCAGGAGCCGGAACCGATGCACAGTTCGGTATCGATCACCGGATGCAGCGACGGCGGCTCGGTCAGGCCGGACTGGATCGAGGATTCGAGCGTCTCGACATGGCTGCGTTCCGCGCGATGGCGCCCGCGCAGGTACAGCGCGACGGCGATCGCGAGCGGCAGGATGTAGAACGCGTAAGCGGAATTGATATTCATTCGCAAGAAAACGTATTCGGTGACATGAAGATCCCCGCCGGTGGGGAGTTGTCGACGATCGTCCCATCGATTGCAAGCCATTCCTTAAGGCAGGACGAGGCGCGATCGATTATTGTGAACAAAGGCACGCAGGGGGCGTGCGTCCCTGTCACCGATGGCGTCGATCGCCGATCTTCCGCATGCCCAGCCCCGACTCCACGCTTCGCAATGCCGTCGATGCGCCGCCCCGCGGTGCGTCGCGGGCCGGCGTTGTATCGAACGACACGGCATCGAATGAAGTCCGGGCGCGTCGCATGCGCCTGCTCGTCGTCGTGCTGCTCACCGCGCTGTGGGCGGGTGCGATCTGGTGGCTGTCGCGCTCCGGGCTTTACACGCCGGGATCGGACACCGGCTACTACCTCGGCCTCGCCGGTGCGCTGATGATGCTCGCGCTGCTCGGTTATCCGTTGCGCAAGCGCGTGCGCTGGCTGTCGTCGCTGGGGCGCGTGAGCCGCTGGTTCTCCGTGCACATGATCCTGGGCGTGGCCGGCCCGACGCTCATCCTGCTGCACTGCACGCTGCAGTGGCGCTCGCTCAATGCCGCGATCGCCTTCTGGTGCATGGTCATCGTCGCCAGCAGCGGCCTGCTCGGACGATTCCTCTACCGGCATCTGCACGTCGGCCTCTACGGCCGGCCGCTGAGCCTGGGCGAAGTCCGCACCGATGCCGCGACCGCGCTGGGCAAGCTGCGTGATCGCCTGCGTGCGGACGACGCGGGAGACGTGCTCGCGATCGTGGAGGGCTTCGCGGGCACGGCCGCGGTCGTCGATGCGCGCGGATGGAAGCGTCCCGATGCGATGCTCCTGCTCGCGCCGCGCGCGTGGCTGGCCCAGCTGCGCGTGCGCACCCTCGCGCGCCAGCGCAATGCACGGCGTGGGCCCGTGCAGGTCGACGCGCAGGCGATGGCGGTCGACGCGATCTCCGCCGTGCAGCGTTCCGCGCAATTCCTGCCGCTGGAACGCCTGTTCGCGCTGTGGCACGTTCTCCACGTGCCGCTGGTCGTGCTGCTCGCCTTCAGCGTGATCGCGCACATCGTCGCCGTGCACATGTACTGACCCCATGCGCAGCCTCCGGCCCCTGCTGCGACGTTTCCTGGCCGCGCTCTTCGTGCTGGCCTGCGCGTTCGCGATGCCGGGCGCGGTCTCGGCCGGAGGATCGGGGCTCGAGGACATGCTGATGCCGGGGCAGGTGATCCGCGCCCACGCGAAAACCGAGAGCACCTGTTCGGCCTGCCATCGTTCCTTCGACAAGAATGCCCAGCCCGCGCTGTGCATCGCCTGCCACAAGGACGTCGGCGCCGACCTCGCGGCCCGGCGCGGCTTCCACGGGCGCAGCGCGGCGAAGACCTGTCGTACCTGCCACACCGACCACAAGGGTCGCGACGCGAACATCGTCAAGCTCGACCGCGCGGCGTTCCGGCACGACCAACTCACCGACTTCGCCCTGGTCGGCGCGCATCGCGCGGTGGCCTGCGACCGTTGCCACGCGCCCTCGGCCAAGTTCCGTGCAGCTGCGTCGACCTGCATCGGCTGCCACCGCGACGACGACGCGCACAAGGGCGCGCTCGGTCGCGATTGCGCGAGCTGCCACGCGGTCACGACGTGGAAGGAAGGCAAGTTCGATCACGGCAAGACCGGCTTCGCATTGCGCGGCCGCCACGCGCAGGCGCGTTGCGTCGCCTGCCACGCGCGACCGCCGGCCGAAGCGAAGCTTGGCGGCGAGTGCATCGATTGCCATCGCAAGGACGACGCGCACAAGGGTGGAATGGGCGCGAATTGCGGCAACTGCCATACCGAGAATGCCTGGAAGGAAGCGAAGTTCGACCACGGCACCACGCGCTTTCCGCTGCTGGGACGGCACGCCTCCGCACTGTGCTCCGCCTGCCATCGCCAGCCGAACGTGTTCCGCGGCGCGCCGACCGACTGCATCGCCTGCCATCGCAAGGATGATGCGCACGCCGGCACGCTCGGCGAGGACTGCAAGGGCTGCCACCAGCCGCGCGGCTGGAAGCCTGCGGTTGGCTTCGATCATTCGAAGACCTCGTTCTCCCTCTTCGGGCGCCATCGCGAAGCGGCGTGTTCGGGTTGCCACCGCGGACCGAAGGCCTTCCGCGGCATCGCCTCGGGCTGCAACGATTGCCACGCGAAGGACGACAAGCACAAGGGCCGCAACGGCAACGACTGCCAGAGCTGCCACAACGCCGCCTCGTGGAAGCAGATCAGCTTCGATCACGGCAAACGGACCCGCTTCCCGCTGACGGGTGGCCACGCGCCGCTGGCTTGCAATGCCTGCCACAAGAACGATTCGCATCGCGAAAAGCTCGACATGCAGTGCGTCTCCTGCCATGCCGCGAAGGATCCGCATCGCGGCAAGCTGGGCAACGACTGCGCGCGTTGCCATGTCGCCGATGCGTGGAAGAAGGTCGTGGTCGACCACAACCGCACCGCGTTTCCGCTGCTCGGCCGACATCAGTTGGTCGCCTGCACGGGCTGCCATGCGGACAAGCTCTACCAGGGCGCGCCCAAGGCGTGCGTGGGTTGCCATCAGAAGGACGACACCCACGAAGGTCGCATGGGCCAGACCTGCGACACCTGCCACAACGCTCGTGCATGGGCGTTGTGGCACTTCGACCACGAGAATGAAACTCGTTTCGCGCTGACGGGTGCGCACGCAAGTTTGAAGTGCGTTGCATGTCACAAAACACCGCAAAAAGGAAAGATAGCGTTGCCGCTTACATGCGGAAGCTGCCACAGCGGGGACGACATCCATAACGGGTCGTTCGGCAACCGATGCGAGCGTTGCCATACCAGCACCTCGTTCAAAGACCTGTTGCCGACAGCACGTTGACGACCCATGACCAAGATGCGGCCGCATGCCATCGCAAACGATTTACGCCGCATCGCGTGGATGACGATGCTCGCGTTGCTATTCGCCTGTCTTCCTGTGTGGGCTGCGGCCGCCACGCGCGCGAACGCAACGCCTGCGGGCTTCGATCATGCCAAGACCGGCTTCCCGCTGACCGGCGCGCATCGCACCGCGCGTTGCGAGGGTTGCCACGATCGCGGCATCCTGCAGGGCACGCCGAAGGATTGCGCCAGCTGCCACGGCAACGGCAGCCGCCTGCCCGAGGCCACGCGCCCGTCGCCCACGCATATTCCGATCACTGCAGGCTGCGAAGCCTGCCATCGCACCAGCGGCTGGATCCCGGCCATCTTCGACCACGCCACGGTGGCGGATCGTACCTGCGCGAGTTGCCACAACGGTTCCACGGCCGCAGGCAAGCCTGCGGGCCACATCGCGACCAGCCAGTCCTGCGACAGCTGCCACCGCACCACGGCATGGTCGCCGGCCAAGTTCGATCACCGCAGCGTCGCCGCCGGCAGTTGCGCGACCTGCCACAACGGGACCACCGCCGCCGGCAAGCCTTCGAACCACATCGCGACGACGCAGTCCTGCGACGCCTGCCATCGCACGACCGCCTGGCTGCCCGCGACGTTCAACCACAACGGCGTGGCGGCCGGCGCTTGCGCCACGTGCCACAACGGCACGAACGCCGCCGGCAAGCC
>JBGAFR010000066.1:0-20634 GCA_044227145.1 Lysobacteraceae bacterium | reverse complement strand
AGCACCTTGCTCACGTCCTGCTTGCGCTCGGCGCTCTTGAGCTTGGCGCCGAAACCAATCCCGCCGGCCTCGGTGCTGCGCTGCTGGATGATCTTGTCCAGGCCGGCGAACGCGCCGCCGACGATGAACAGGATATTGCGGGTGTCGACCTGCAGGAACTCCTGCTGCGGATGCTTGCGACCGCCCTGCGGCGGGACGCTGGCGACGGTGCCTTCGATCAGCTTGAGCAGCGCCTGCTGCACGCCCTCGCCGGACACGTCGCGGGTGATCGACGGGTTCTCGCTCTTGCGCGAGATCTTGTCGATCTCGTCGATGTAGACGATGCCCTGCTGCGCCTTCTCGACGTCGTAGTCGCACTTCTGCAGCAGCTTCTGGATGATGTTCTCGACGTCCTCGCCGACGTAGCCCGCCTCGGTGAGCGTGGTCGCGTCGGCGATGGTGAACGGCACGTTGAGCAGGCGTGCCAGCGTTTCAGCCAGCAGGGTCTTGCCCGAGCCGGTCGGCCCGATCAGCAGGATGTTCGACTTCGCCAGCTCGATGTCATCGTTCTTCTGGCGGCTCTCGATGCGCTTGTAGTGGTTGTAGACCGCGACGGCGAGGGTCTTCTTCGCCCGCTGCTGGCCGATCACGTACTGGTCGAGGACGTCGAGGTTCGACTTCGCCAGCTCGATGTCATCGCGGCTTGCGCTTGTAGTGGTTGTAGACCGCGACGGCGAGGGTCTTCTTCGCCCGCTGCTGGCCGATCACGTACTGGTCGAGGACGTCGAGGATCTCGCGCGGCTTGGGCAGGTGGCTGCGGGTGGACTGCGCCTTCTCCTCCAGCTCCTCGCGGATGATGTCGTTGCACAGCTCGACGCATTCGTCGCAGATGAACACGCTCGGGCCCGCGATCAGCTTGCGGACCTCATGCTGGCTTTTCCCGCAGAACGAGCAATACAGGATCTTGTTGCCGTCGCCGCTGCGGCCTTGCCGGTCTTCGCTCATGCTGCTGGGGTTCTCTGACGCTGGAAGGGGGAGGATAGCATCCGCACTCCCGGCCGCAAGCCGGCCGGGGCGGGATTGACGATTTCAATTGGAATCAGCGACTTGCGCCTGCCGCGCCCGACGATCAGGCGGGCTGGATCGACTCTTCCGGACGCCGTTCGAGCACATGGTCGACCAGACCGTAGTCGCGGGATGCCTCGGCGCTCTTGAAATTGTCGCGCTCGGTGTCGCGGGCGATGGTCTCCAGCGCCTGGCCGGTGTGGTGCGACAGGATCTCGTTCAGGCGCTGGCGCAGGGTCAGGATCTCGCGGGCGTGGATGTCGATATCCGTCGCCTGGCCCTGGAAGCCGCCCAGCGGCTGGTGGATCATCACCCGCGAGTTCGGCAGCGCGTAACGCTTGCCCTTGGCACCGGACGCCAGCAGCAGGGCGCCCATGCTCGCGGCCTGGCCGACGCAGATCGTGCTCACGTCCGGCTTGATGAACTGCATGGTGTCGTAGATCGCCATGCCGGCGGTGACCACGCCGCCCGGGGAGTTGATGTACAGGCTGATGTCCTTCTCCGGATTCTCGGCTTCGAGGAACAGGAGCTGGGCGACGACCACGTTGGCCATGTAGTCGTCGATGCCGCCGACCAGGAAGATCACCCGCTCCTTCAGCAGCCGGGAATAGATGTCGTAGGCGCGCTCGCCGCGGCTGGTCTGCTCGACCACCATCGGCACGAGGTTGAGGGCTTGGGTCTGGAGGCTGTTCATGCGTGGTCGCACCGGTCGTGGAGTCGGGTCGCGTCGCTGCGACCCGGAGGCTGGGCCCGCAGGTTACTGCGGGGCGATCGCTTCCTGGAAGCTGAGGGCGCGGTCGGTGTGGACGGCGCGCTCGGCGATCCAGTCGATGACCTGCTCTTCCATCACGCGGTTCTGCAGGCCGGCCATGAGCTGGCGGTCGCTGCGGTACAAATCAATGACCTGCTGCGGTTCTTCGTAGGTCGAGGCGATGAGACGCAGCGTTTCGTTCAGGCGCTTCGGGTCCAGGCTGAGCTGGTTGCGCTGCGCGATCTCGCCGACCAGCAGCGCGACCGTGATGCGCTTGCGCGCCGGCTCCAGGAAGTCGCGCCAGGCGTCTTCCGGGGCCTCGATCTGGCGACCCTGGCGCTGGGCCTGATCGAGGGTCTGGGCCAGCATGGCGCGAGCCTCGTTCTCGACCAGCCGCGGAGGCATCTCGACATGGGCGTAGGTCAGGATCAGCTGCTCGCCGACCTCGCGACGCAGGCGGCCCATCAGCGCGCCCTTGAGCTCGCGCTCGAGGTTGCTGCGGATCTCGGTGCGGAACTGGGCCATCTCGCCCGACTTCACGCCGAAGCTGCGGATGAAGGCGGCATCCACCTCCGGCAGCACCGGCTCGGACACGGCCTCGAGCTTCACGTTCACGACCGCCTGCTTGCCCGCCAGCTGCGGCACGCGCCAGTCGGCCGGAAAATCGACGGTCAGGGTCTTGTCCTCGCCAGCCGACAGGCCGACCAGGGCGCTCTCGATCTCCGGGTACATGCCGCCGGAGCCGATCATGGTCACGCCGCGCTCGGCGCCTTCGGCCGGCAGGCGTTCGCCATCAACCAGCGACCAGGTCTCGACGTCGACCGCGTCGCCGGCTTGGGCCGGGCGATTGACGATGGTCCAGCTGCGACGCTGCATGCGCAGGTTCTCGATCATCCGGTCGATGTCGTCCTCGGTGACCTCGGCGGTCGCGCGCTCGACCTCGAGCTTGGCCACGTCGATCTCGCCGAAGTCCGGCACCACCTCGAAGGTCGCGACGTAGGCCAGTTCGCCCTCGCCCGCCTCTTCCAACGGCTCGATCCGGGGGCTGCCGGCCAAGCGCAGCGCGTTCTCGCGGACGCCCTGGTCGAAGCCCTTCTGCAGCAGGTCGTCGAGGATCTCGCCGCGGACCTGCGCGCCGTAGCGCTGCTCGATGACCTTGGCCGGCACCTTGCCCGGACGGAAGCCCTTGATCTGGGCGCTGCGCGCGATCTCGCGCAGACGACCGCCGATCTGGCTGTCGATGCTCTCGGTCGGCACGCGCAGGGTCATGCGGCGTTCGAGGTTGCCCACGGATTCGACTGAAACTTGCATTGCTGGCGACTCCTGCGGCCGCGCCCTCGCGACCGGCGATGAAGGGGGTATTGGTTCGTGACCGCCCGGCCGGACGGCCTTCGGGGGCACGCCCCCGGCGGAACGAACTAGTTTCGCCGATTACGGAGCATCCCGCCAGTTTGCGGCGATGCGCGGGGGGCGACGCCGGCCGGGATCAGGTCGAGGCAGGCGAGTTCAGGGCGGGAAGCGCGGGCAAGCCGATGCTCCCCCTCGCGACGGCTCGTTCATCTCCGCCGCGGCGGCCCCGCCCCTGCGGCGTGGTGCGAGAGGGGGGACTCGAACCCCCACAGAGTTGCCTCCGACAGAACCTAAATCTGTTGCGTCTACCAATTTCGCCACTCTCGCGCGGCCGTTCCCCCGCCTGCCGGGAAACGAAAAGCAAAACGCCCGGCCGGAGCCGGGCGTCGCTGGAACTGGTGGGCCGTCAAGGATTCGAACCTTGGACCTATTGATTAAGAGTCAACTGCTCTACCAACTGAGCTAACGGCCCGATGCGTAAAAGAATACCGCACTTGCTGCGCCTGCGACAAGCTCCCGGGAAATCGAGGGAGAGGCCATCGCTCGGTGCACGACACGCGACATTCCGAGTGAATTGGGGTGGCTGAGGGGACTCGAACCCCCGACATCTGGAATCACAATCCAGGACTCTAACCAACTGAGCTACAGCCACCATTGGAACGCTTTGAAGCCTTGCGCGGTTTCCATCCCTGGTGCCCCGCCGGGCGAACTTGCCGGATGCCGCTTTCCCGACCATGGCGTGCGAATGGCGCGCCCGGCAGGACTCGAACCTGCAACCGCCGGCTTAGAAGGCCGGTGCTCTATCCGGTTGAGCTACGGGCGCACGGGCGCATGATAGCCGGCGGACAGAACATGAACGCGGTGGCAGGCGCCGCGGAAGTGGTCGGGGTAGAGGGATTCGAACCCCCGACATCCTGCTCCCAAAGCAGGCGCGCTACCAGACTGCGCTATACCCCGCCGGTGCGTTCGGCCGGCTATTGTCGGGAGCCCCGCCGCCGCTGTCAACGCACACGGCGACATCGACCGGGTATCCTGCGGGCTTCCGAACGCACATTTCCCAGGGAGCCACCATGCGCAGCGGCAATCCGGTCCTTTCGGACTCCACCTTCCTCGACCTGAGCAGCGGTCGCGTCGTCACCGGCGGCGCGAATGCGATGACCCTCAACGGCACGGTCAACAAGACCGGCTTCCTCCTGCTGCTGTCGGTGCTGACCGCGGCGTTCGCGTGGTCGAAGACCTTCACCGCCGCGGGCGAGATCGCGCCAGGCGCCAACATCTTCCTCATCGGCGGCGCGCTCGGCGGGTTCGTGCTGGCGCTGGTGACGACCTTCAAGAAGGAATGGTCGCCGGTCACCGCGCCGCTGTACGCGCTGCTCGAGGGCTTCTTCCTCGGCACGGTCTCGGCGGTCTACGACGCCCGCTTCCAGGGCATCGTGCTGCAGGCGGTGCTGCTGACCTTCGGCACCCTGTTCGCCCTGCTCTTCGCCTACCGCTCCGGCCTGATCCGCGCCACCGAGAACTTCAAGCTCGGCGTGGTCGCCGCCACCGGCGGCATCATGCTGATCTACCTGGCGACCATCGGGCTGGGCTTCTTCGGCATCCACATCCCGTACATCCACGAATCCGGGATCATCGGCATCGGCTTCAGCCTGTTCGTGGTCGTCGTCGCCGCGCTGAACCTGGTGCTGGACTTCGATTTCATCGAAACCGGCGTCGAGGCCGGCGCGCCGAAGTACATGGAGTGGTACGGCGCCTTCGGGCTGATGGTCACGCTGGTGTGGCTGTACCTCGAATTCCTGCGCCTGCTGGCGAAACTGCAGCGCCGCTGAGCGCGGGCGTCGATCGATCCGGCATGAAAAACGGGGCGCCGATAGCGCCCCGTTCCGTTTGCAGCGTGTGATCCCGCGGGGCTCAGAGCCGGCTGGCGATCGCCTTCGCGAAGGACATCGTGTTGCCGGTGCCGCCCAGATCCGGGGTCAGCGAATCCTTCGCCTCCAGCGTGGCGATGATGGCCGCGCGCAGGCGGTTGGCGTTCTCGGGCTGGCCGATGTGGTCGAGCATCTGGCCGACCGCCATCAGCAGGGCGCACGGATTGGCGACGCCCTTGCCGGCGATGTCCGGGGCGGAGCCGTGCACCGCCTCGAAGATCGCCGCTTCCGTGCCGATGTTGGCGCCCGGCGCGAGGCCCAGGCCGCCGACGAGGCCGGCGCAGAGGTCGGAGATGATGTCGCCGAACAGGTTGGTGGTGACGATGATGTCGAACTGCTCCGGCCGCATCACCAGCTGCATGCAGGTGTTGTCGACGATCATCTCGTTGCATTCGATGTCGGGGTATTCCGCCGCGACCAGGCGCGCGGTCTTCAGGAACAGGCCCGAGGTCGACTTCAGGATGTTGGCCTTGTGCACCACCGTGACCTTCTTGCGACCGGTCTTGCGGGCCAGGTCGAAGGCGTAACGGACGATGCGCTCCGAGCCGCGGCGGGTGATCTTCTGGGTCAGCGTGGCGACTTCGCCGTCTTCCGACAGCGACTGGCCCTCGCCGATGTACGCGCCCTCGGTGTTCTCGCGGACGGTGATCAGGTCCACGCCCGACGGGAAGCGCGACTTGGTGTTCGGGAACGACTTCGCCGGACGCACGTTGGCGTACAGGTCGAAGCGCTTGCGCAGCTCGACGTTGATCGAACTGAAGCCCTCGCCGACCGGCGTGGTCAGCGGGCTCTTGAGCGCGATGCGATTGCGGCGGATCGAGTCGAGGGTCGCCTGCGGCAGCAGCTCGCCGTGCTTCTCGAGCGCGACCAGGCCGGCGTCGGCCTCTTCGTAGGTGAGGCCGGCGTCCATCGCGTCGAGGACGGACAGGGCGGCCTCCATGATTTCGGGGCCGATGCCATCGCCGCGGATGACGGTGATCGTTTGGGTCATGGGTCTGTTCCAGCAGGCTTGCAGCAGGATTCCAGCGGGCCCCCGGCGCGGATGCGCGGGAGCCCGGCGTCGTCGAAGAGCGGGTCGTCGGAAGCGGTAAACACCGCCGCGGAGCGCGTCGCGGGGACGGAAGGCGGCGGGACAACCGGCGAATTATGCCGGAACCGCGCCGCCCCTGCTCGAACGGCGCGTTCAGACGATGGTCTGAGAGCGGTGACGGTGGGGGAGGCCCGCGCAGGTCAACCGTGGTCGTGCGCGGGCGTCGCGGCGGCCTCGCCCTGCTCCAGCCGGTCGAGGAAATCGACCGCGCGGCGCAGGTGCGGGATGACGATCGAGCCGCCGACCACCAGGCCGACCGAGAACACTTCGAACATCTCGTCGCGGTGCACGCCCGCCTCGCGGCACTGGGCGACGTGATAGCTGATGCAGTCGTCGCAACGCAGCACGAGCGAGGCGACCAGCCCCAGCAATTCCTTGGTCTTCACGTCGAGCGCGCCGGGCTGGTAGGTCTGGGTGTCCAGCGCGAAGAAGCGGCGCACCACCTGGTTCGGTTCGGCGAGGATCCGTTCGTTCATGCGCTTGCGGAACGCGGTGAAGGCGGCGACGCGATCCTGTTCGCCTGTGTTGTCGGGGCCGGGACCTGCGCTCATGCGTCGCCCCCGGCGACCAGCGGCTCGAACTTGCCGGCGCGGTGCAGCGCCATCATGTCGTCGAAGCCGCCGACGTGGACGTCGCCGACGAAGATCTGCGGGACGCTGGTGCGGCCGGCACGCTCGACCATGCGACTGCGCTCGGCCGGGTCGGTGTCGATCCGGACCTCGGTCCACGACAGCCCCTTGCTCTTGAGGAAGTTCTTCGCGGAGATGCAGTAGGGGCAGATCGCGGTGGTGTACAGCGTGATCGGCGACTGGGATGGCTGGCTCAAGGGAGTCTCCTGCGGCGCCGGCGGTCGGCGCGGAACGGGGGTCATCATGGAGGCCAGAACGGGCCATTTCCACCTGCACGGCGGCGCAGGCGGGGAAACGCTGCGATCCACCGGACAGGCATCGGGTAGCGGATACGGGGCAAGCGTCATACGCTCCCGTCGCAGCACGGGTCTCCGGCCGGCTTGCCGTCGGATTAACAGCGCATTCACGCCGCAAACGGCCGCAAGCGTCATCCTGTCGCCCGATACTCCGCTCCGGACCCCGACCATGCGCCTGCCGGCCACCCTCGCCGCCCTCACCTTCGCGCTCGCTTCGGCCGTGGCGCCGGCGCAGGAGACGAAGCTGCCGGACATCGGCTCGTCCGCGAACGAACTGCTGAACCCGGCGAAGCAGGCCGAATACGGCAGCATGATGCTGGCCCAGCTGCGCCACTACGACTACGTGCTCGACGACCCGCTGGTCGACGGCTGGCTGCAGTCGGTAGGCCACCGGCTGGCGGCCGCCAGCGACAAGCCGCAGCAGCCGTTCACCTTCTTCATGCTCCGGGACCGGCAGTTCAACGCCTTCGCCACGCTCGGCGGTTACGTCGGCGCCAACGCCGGCATGATCCTGGCGGCGGAAGACGAGGACGAAGTCGCCGGCGTGCTGGCGCACGAGGTCGCGCACGTCACCCAGACCCACGTCCTGCGCGCCGCCGAGCGGGCGCAGAAGGACAGCGTGCCGATCCTGCTGGCGATGCTCGGCGCGATCGCGGTGGCGCAATCGGCCGGCGGCTCGTCCTCGGGCGACGCCTCGATGGCCGCGCTGGCGACGGCGCAGGGCCTGATGGTGCAGCGCCAGATCGACTACACCCGCTCGAACGAGGCGGAAGCCGACCGGATCGGCATCCAGACCCTGGTCCGCGCCGGCTACGACCCGCAGGCGATGGTCCGCATGTTCGAGGAGATGCAGTCGATCTCGCGGGTGAACCAGGGCGGCGAACGCGAACGCACGCCGAGCTACCTGCAGACCCATCCGATCACGACCACCCGCATCAGCGAGGCCCGTGCGCGCGCCGAGACCCTGGCAGCGAAGCCGGCGGCGATCGTCGCCGGCGACGTGCCCGGCACCAATCCGCTGTTGCCGCCGGGGCTGCGCGTGTCCGGCGACACGACCGGCAGCGACAACGTGCAGTTCGGCTGGGCGCGCGAACGCATCCGCGTGCTCAGCGCCGACACCGCCGCGGAGGCCGTGCGCGAGTACGAGCGCATGCGCAAGGCGAAGCCGCTCACCGACGCCCAGCGCTACGGCCTGGCCCTCGCGCACGAACGCAACGGCGACCACGCCGCCGCCAGGAAGGAACTCGCGCCGCTGCTCGCCAGCTACCCGGCCGATCCCTGGATCGTCATCGCGATGGCCGAATCCGAGGCGCACGCGGGCGATCTCGCCGCCGCCGACCGGCGCATGGAGGCGCTGCTCGCGCGCATGCCGCGGCACCGCGCGGCGAGCCTGAGCTATGCCCGCCTGCTGGTGGAGCGCAACGATGCCGACGCCGGCCGCCGGGCGCAGGCCGTGCTGCGGCCGTTGCTGTCGACGACGAAGGACGACCCGATCTTCCAGCAGACCTTCGCCCGCGCCAGTGAGGCGGCGGGCGACCCGATCCGCGCCGGCGAGGCCTACGCCGAGGCCGAAGTGCTGAACGGGCGGCCCGAGCGCGCGCTGGTGCAGCTGAACACGCTGCTCAAGCGGCCGGAAGTGGACTACTACGCCCGCGCCCGGATCGAGGCGCGGATCGCCGAGATCACGCCCTCGGTGCTGGAACTGCGCCGCCAGGGCGTGCGCGACGACGCGCTCGAACGCCGGATCTGACGGGACCCGCGCGCTTCGGCCGACCCGATTGCACCGGCGGCGGCGACGCATGTCCGTCGTCACCGTCCGGTCACAAAAGTGTCGTCTACTGTGGCCTGCGCCCGGTCGGCATCGCCCGACCGGACCTCCCCCGCAGCCGATCCGCCAGAGCCCATGCAGAAGCGCATCCTCATCGTCGACGACGAACCCGCGATCCGCGACATGGTCGCCTTCGCCCTGCGCAAGGGCGAGTACGAGCCGGTCCACGCCGGCGACGCCCGCGAAGCCCAGGCCGCCATCGCCGAACGCGTGCCCGACCTGATCCTGCTCGACTGGATGCTGCCCGGCACCAGCGGCCTCGAACTGGCCCGGCGCTGGCGCCGCGACACCCTCACCCGCGAGATCCCGATCATCATGCTCACCGCCCGCGGCGAGGAGAACGACCGGGTCGGCGGGCTGGAAGCCGGCGTCGACGACTACGTGGTCAAGCCCTTCTCGGCGCGCGAACTGCTGGCCCGCATCCGCGCGGTGCTGCGCCGCGCCCGCGACGACGACGAGGACGGCAGCGTCCAGGTCGGCGGGCTGCGCATCGACGGCGCCTCGCATCGCGTGTACGCCGGCGAGGCGCAGGTGCAGATGGGCCCGACCGAATACCGCCTGCTGCACTTCTTCATGACCCATGCCGAGCGGGTCTACACCCGCAACCAGCTGCTCGATCACGTCTGGGGCGGCAACACCTATGTCGAGGAACGCACGGTCGACGTGCACATCCGCCGCCTGCGGCGCGCGCTGGAGCCGGTGCAGCTCGAAGGGATGGTGCAGACCGTGCGCGGCGCCGGCTATCGCTTCTCGGCGACGCTCTGATCGCCCGGGTCGCCCCGGACGAACGCCGGTAGACTGCCCGGATGCCGATCGACGCCCGCAACGCGTGGTTCCGGACGCTGGGGCTGCTGGCCTTGGTGCTGGCGGCTGCGCTCGCCCTGGGCCTGATCGTCGGCCAGCCATGGCCGGTGCTCACCTTCGCCGCGCTGGGCGTCGTGGCCTGGCATTACTGGAAGCTGCGCAAGCTCCTGCTGCGCCTGACAGCGCGCAAGCGCGAAGCGCCGCCGGCCGGCGACGGCGTCTGGAACCAGCTCGACCGCCTGCTCCACCGCAGCCAGGCCGAAGTCCGCGGCCGCAAGCGCCGGCTGGTGTCCATGCTGCGCGCCTACCGCGCCGCCGCGGCCGCCCTGCCTGACGCCATCGTCGTGGTCGAGCGCAACAGCCAGCGCATCCTGTGGTTCAACGAGGCCGCGACCCGGCTGCTCGGCCTGCGCTATCCGCGCGACACCGGCACCTCGCTCGGCGACCGGCTGCAGCCGCTGCCGGTCGCGCACTGGCTCGCCACCGGGCGCAACGCCGAACCGCTGCACGACGTGGCCTCGCCCATCGGCGCCGACCTGCGCCTGAGCCTGCGCCTGATCCCCTATTCCGACGAACTCTGGCTGCTGGTCGCACGCGACGTCAGCAAGGTGATGCGGCTGGAGCAGATGCGCCGCGACTTCGTCGCCAACGTGTCGCACGAACTGCGCACGCCGCTGACCGTGGTCCACGGCTACCTCGACATGCTCGATCCCGAGGAAAAGCCGGACTGGGCGCCGATGCTGACCGAGATGCAGCGGCAATCGCAGCGGATGACCCAACTGGTCGAGGACCTGCTGACCCTGTCGCGGCTGGAAGCGCAGGACGCCCTGCCCGAGGAAACCGTATCGATGGCGTCGATGCTGGCGACACTGCGCCGCGAGGCCGAGGCGCTGAGCCAGCGCCGGCACACCATCTCGGTGCAGGACGAGGCCGGCGTCGACCTCTGGGGCTCAGCCAAGGAGCTGCACAGCGCGTTCTCGAACCTGGTCAGCAACGCGATCCGCTACACGCCGGCCGGCGGCAACATCCGCGTGCGCTTCGCGCCGGAGGCCGACGGCGGCGTGTCGCTGGCGGTCGAGGACACCGGTTACGGCATCCCGGCCTCGCACCTGCCGCGCATCACCGAACGCTTCTACCGCGTCTCCACCAGCCGCTCGCGCGAGAGCGGCGGCACCGGCCTCGGCCTGTCGATCGTCAAGCATGTGCTCAATCTGCACCAGGCGCGGCTGGAGATCGAGAGCGAGGTCGGCCGCGGCAGCCGTTTCGCCTGCCGCTTCGGACGCGAGCGCGTCCGTGCGCGAGAATCCCATCCCGGCAACCTCCTTTCCGCGGACCCCGCATGAGCCCCCGTCGAACGCAACGCTCCGCCCCCCGTCCGCAGACCGTCGTGGACGCCGCGCAGGACGCCGATCCGCTGCGCGACAGCGCGCTGTACCTCAACCGCGAACTGTCGCAGCTGGACTTCAACTTCCGGGTGCTGGCCCAGGCGCAGGATCCGTCGGTACCGCTGCTGGAACGGCTGCGCTACCTGTGCATCTCCTGCACCAACCTCGACGAGTTCTTCGAGATCCGTGCCGCGACCGTGCGCCACGCGCTCGACTTCGGCATGCCGCTAGCCGCCGACGGCATCCCGCACGCCAGCCTGCTCAAGCGCATCCACGACCGCGCCGCCGAACTGGTCCGCGAGCAGTACCGCTGCTTCTACGAGGAAGTGCGCCCGGCGCTCTTCGACGCCGGCATCCGCCTGCTCCAGCGCGAACAGTGGAGCGATGCGCAGACCGCCTGGCTGCGCCAGTACTTCCTCGACGAGATCATGCCGGTGCTGTCGCCGCTGGGCCTGGACCCGTCGCATCCGTTCCCGAAGATCCTCAACAAGTCGCTGAACGTGGTGGTGGTGCTGGAGGGACGCGACGCCTTCGGCCGCGAAGCGCACCTGGCGATCGTCCGCGCGCCGCGCTCGCTGCCGCGCATCATCCACGTGCCCGACGATGACAGGGGCGAGGACGAGAGCCACGACTACGTGTTCCTGTCCTCGATCCTGTCCGAATTCGTCGGCGAGCTGTTCCCCGGCATGAAGGTCAAGGGCGCCTACCAGTTCCGCGTCACCCGCAACTCCGAGCTGATCGTCGACGAGGAGGAGGTCGAGAACCTCGCGCTCGCGCTGCGCGACGAGTTGCTCGGCCGCGGCTACCTGCGTGCGGTGCGGCTGGAGATCGCCGAGCAGTGCCCGCAGGACATCGTGCATTTCCTGCTGCAGAACTTCGACCTGCCCGAGAATGCGGTGTATCGCATCAACGGCCCGGTCAACCTCAACCGCGTGGTCCAGGTCTACGACCTTGAGAACCGTCCCGACCTGAAGTTCCCGGCGTTCCAGCCGCGCAATCCGCTGGAGGGCGATTCGGTGTTCGCGCGGGTGGCCGCGGGCGACCTGCTGCTGCACCACCCGTTCGACGCGTTCTCGCCGGTGCTGGACCTCATCCGCCAGGCGGCCGAGGACCCGAACGTCCTCGCGATCAAGCAGACGCTGTACCGCGCCGGCCGCGATTCGCCGATCGTCGAGCACCTGGTCCAGGCCGCGCGCAACGGCAAGGACGTGACCGTGGTGGTCGAGCTGCGTGCGCGCTTCGACGAGGAGGCCAACCTGCGTCTCGCCGACCGCCTGCAGGACGCCGGCGTGCAGGTGGTCTACGGCGTGGTCGGCTACAAGACCCACGCCAAGATGCTGCTGATCGTGCGCCGCGAAGGCCGCGCGCTGCGCCGCTACACCCACCTCAGCACCGGCAACTACCACGCCGGCACCTCGCGCGCCTACACCGACTTCGGCCTGATCACCGCCAACCCCGACATCGGCAGCGATGTGCAGCAGATCTTCCAGCAGATCTCCGGCCTCGCCCCCGCGATCAAGCTGCGGCGGCTGCTGCAATCGCCGTTCACGCTGCACGCCGGCGTGCTCAAGCGTATCGAACGCGAGACGAAGCATGCGCTCGCGGGCAAGCCCGGGCGGATCATCGCCAAGATGAACGCGCTCAACGAGCCGCAGGTCATCCGCGCGCTGTACGAGGCCTCGCAGGCGGGCGTGGAGATCGACCTGATCGTGCGCAGCGCCTGCACCCTGCGCCCGGGAATGCCCGGCGTGTCGGACCGCATCCGCGTGCGCTCGATCGTCGGCCGCTTCCTGGAGCACAGCCGCGTGTGGTGGTTCGCCAACGACGACGCGCCGGAGCTGTTCTGCTCCAGCGCCGACTGGCTGGAGCGCAACCTGCTGCGCCGGGTGGAGACCGGGTTCCCGATCCTGGACCCTGCGCTCGCCGCGCGGGTCAAGGCGGAGTCGCTGGACAACTACCTGCAGGACACGCTCAACGCCTGGGAACTGCGCGCGGACGGCAGCTATCGCCGGATCGAGCCGGACGAAGGCCACCCGCCGCTGTCTGCGCAGGCGATGCTGCTCGCGGCGGTTGGCGGCTGATCGCGAGGCGGCCGCGCAGCCGTCGCTCTCCGCCGAACGTCTGGTTCCGTTCGGCACGGGCTGTCGGTAAGCTGCGCGACATTCGGCGCCGTATGCGCCTGTCCGCTGCCCTGCATCGCAGAAGGTCCGCCGCTTGAATCGATCCGCTCCCGGTCGCGCCACCACCCCGCCGCAGGACGGCGAACCGCTCGCCGCCATCGACCTCGGGTCGAACAGCTTCCACATGGTCGTGGCCCGCACCGTGCTCGGCCAGTTGCGGATAATCGACCGCCTGCGCGAGACCGTGCGCCTGGCCGATGGCCTCGACGACCGCGGCGGCCTGGCGCCCGAAGCCCGCCAGCGCGCGCTGGACTGCCTGTCCCGCTTCGGCGAACGCATCCGCGACTTCCCGCCGCACAACGTCCGCGCGATCGCGACCAACACGGTGCGCGCGCTGCGCCAGCCGCAGGTGTTCCTCGGCGAGGGCGAAGTCGCGCTCGGCCACGCCATCGAAGTGGTGTCGGGCCGCGAGGAAGCGCGCCTGATCTACCTCGGCGTGGCCCATGCGCAGCCGCCGAAGCCGGCGCAGCGGCGGCTGGTGATCGACATCGGCGGCGGCTCGACCGAGTGCATCATCGGTTCGGGTTTCGACGCGATCGAACGCGAGAGCCTGCAGATCGGCTGCGTCGCCAGCACCCGCCGCTTCTTCCCCAACGGCAAGCTCTCGAAGAAGCGCTGGAAGGAGGCGCTGACCGAGATCGAAGCCGAATTCCAGCAGTTCGCGGGCCTGTATCGCGCGCTGGGCTGGCAGGAGGCGATCGGCTCGTCCGGCACCAACAAGGCGATCGGCGACATCTGCGCGGCAATGAAGCTGACCAAGGGCGCGGTCACCGCCGAGGCGCTGCCGGTCGTGCGCGACCGGCTGCTGGCCGCCGACCGCATCGATGCCATCGACCTGCCCGGCCTGTCCGAGGACCGGCGGCCGATCATCGCCGGCGGCGTGCTGGTGCTGGAGGCGGCGTTCGAGACGCTGGGGCTCAAGCGCATGCTGGTGAGCAAGGCGGCGATGCGCGAGGGCGTGCTGTACGACATGCTCGGCCGCGGCGGCGCCGACGACCCGCGCGACGGTTCGATCGATGCGCTGATGCAGCGTTACGGGATCGATCGCGCGCAGGCCGCGCGCGTCGAGGACACCGCGTTGCAGCTGTTCGACCAGGTCGCGGACCGCTGGAACCTCGGCGAGGACGAGCGGCGCATGCTGGTGTGGGCCGCGCGCGTGCACGAGCTCGGACTGGCGATCGCGCACAGCCAGTACCACGTGCACGGCGCCTACGTGCTGGAGCACTCCGACATTTCCGGCTTCACCCGGCAGGAGCAGCTGTTCCTCGCCGCGCTGGTGCGCAACCACCGCCGCAACATCTCGAACAAGCTGCTGGACGCCCTGCCCGACCGCCTGCTGCAACCTGCAAAGCGCTGCACCGCACTGCTTCGGCTGGCGGTGCTGCTGCACCGTTCGCACGAAGCCGAATCGATCCCGCGGCTCGAACTGCGCGCCGCGAACGGCACGCTCGCGATCGCGCTGTCGCCGGCGTGGCTGGACGAACGCCCGCTGCTGCACTCCGACCTGGCACACGAGCCCGAAGGCATGGCCGGGCTCGGCATCGCGCTGCAGGTGCCGGTCTAGGGGATCCGTTCTACAGGATCCGCTGCCTGCGGCGTCATCGCGCGGTCATGGCCGCGCCATCGACACGCCATCGCACCGCCACCGGCGTTTCATCGCCACCGCGCAGACTCTGCGAAACCGGAGTCCGCGCATGCATTACGCGATCGTCACCGAAACTTGGCCGCCGGAGATCAACGGCGTCGCACTGACCGTGCATGGCCTCGAGCAGGGACTTCGCGCGCGCGGGCATACCGTGAGCCTGATCCGTCCGCGGCAGACACGCGCCCAGGCACCAGCACCCGACGAGCGTCTGGTGCCCGGCCTGCCCCTGCCACGCTATCCGGGCCTGCGCTTCGGTCTGCCGGCCACGCGCCGGCTGACCACCACCTGGCGTCTCCAGCGCCCGGACGCGATCTACGTGGCCACGGAAGGCCCGTTGGGGTGGTCGGCGCTGCGCGCGGCACGCGCGCTGCGCATCCCCGTCGCGACCGGGTTCCACACCCGTTTCGATCGCTACATGCGCGACTACGGCGCGCCGTTCCTCGAATCCGTGGCGCTGCGCTGGATGCGCCGCTTCCACAACGGCGCGCAGGCGACGCTGGTACCGACCGAGGAACTGCGTGCGGAACTGCGCGGCCTCGGCTTCACGCAGCCGGTGCGACTGCCGCGGGCGGTCGACACCGCACTGTTCAGGCCGCAGCGCCGCGACGATGTGCTGCGCGCCGCCTGGGGGCTGCGCGCGGAAGATCTCGCCGTGGTGCATGTCGGCCGGATCGCGCCCGAAAAAAACCTCGCGCTCGCGGTCCGCGCGTTCCGCACGCTGCAGCAGGCCGCGCCGTCGGCGCGCTTCGTGTGGGTCGGGGATGGCCCGGCGCGGGCGCAACTGGAACGCGAGAACCCGGACTTCGTGTTCTGCGGCATCCAGCGCGACGAGACGCTGGCGCGGCATTTCGCCAGCGCCGATCTGTTCCTGTTCCCCAGCCGCAGCGAGACCTACGGCAACGTCACCCTCGAAGCGATGGCCTGCGGCGTGCCGACCGTCGCCTTCGACTATGGCGCCGCGCGCGAATGCCTGCGCGACGGCGTGCACGGCGCGGCCGTCGGCGACGATGGCGAAGGCGCGGACGACGCCTTCGTCGATGCGGCGGTGCGCATCGCCACCGACCACGCCCTGCGCGCGCAGATGCGCCTGGCCGCGCGCGATGCGGTGTCGGCGCTGCGTCCCGACCGGGTCGCCGCCGATTTCGACGCCATCCTGCAACGTCTCGCCCAAGCGGAGATGCGCCATGAACCCCGTCTCGCTGCGCCGTCGCCTGCGGGCGAATGAATCGGCCTGGTGCCTGCGCGCCAACGCGCTGTGCGACCGACGCCTCCCGCTGCGGTTCTTCGCGATCGTCAGCCGCCTCGGCGACGGCGTGTTCTGGTATGCGCTGATGGCCGCGCTCGCGCTTTTCGGCGGCGGTGCCGGGCGCGCTGCGGCGCTGCATCTGGCGACGGTCGGGGTCGTGTCGCTGGTGCTCTACAAGACGCTGAAACGCTGGACGCGTCGCCCGCGTCCCTGTGCGGCGGACGTGCGCATCCGCGCTCGTGTCGCGCCGCTGGACGAATTCAGCTTTCCGTCCGGCCACACCCTGCACGCGGTCGCCTTCACCATCGTCGCGCTGTGGTACGTACCGGCGCTGGCATGGCTGCTGATCCCGTTCGCAGCCAGCGTCGCCGCTTCGCGCGTGGTGCTCGGTCTGCACTACCCAAGCGACGTGCTGGCGGCGACGGGGATCGGGAGCGTGCTCGCGGCGGGGTCGCTGTGGGTGCGGGAGGACGTGATGGGATTGCTGGCCTGAGACCGCATTGCGGGTGCGTCAGCGCGATAGCCGGCTTGGCGGAAAGCGACGACGCAGGATTCAACCATCGAATCCTCGGAAGCACGCGATAAGACTGAAATCCTTTCCGCGCTGACGCGCGGGTGGCTTTCTTTGGCGCAAAGAAAGTCACCAAAGAAAACATTCAGGTCCACGGCAAACCTGTCGTCCGAAACGTGACCGGGATTTTTCGACGAGGCATCCTGCCTCGTCGAAAAACGGCGGACCTCCTGTCCGCCACCCTCCGAGTCTCCGATTCGAGACGGCGCGTCGGCTCGGAAAGCACATCGGGACGAACACCTCGTCCAAGGCATTCAATCGAACGTTTCCACCGTGGCCTGCCGCAACGCCGGCGCAAGCTGCCCCGGCCAATCGCGATCGTTCGCGACCTGCGCGTGCGCACGACTGTCGGCGAGCGCCCGCGGATCGCAGTCGGCGCAGGCCCAGCCTTTGGCCCGGTCGGTGATCGACAGCACGCCGTCGGCGGGCAGACCGACATCCATCGGCGCGTGGATCGTCGCCTCGCCGGTGTTGACGTCGAGCGCCGGGCTCCACGGGGCCTCGCCCGCGGTCACCGCCTGCGCGACGAAGGCACGGTTTTCGAGCGCGCGTGCGAGCGCCCCCGTGCGCACGCGGGTTGCACCGGCGGCGGTGTCGGTGCAGCTCGGCACCAGCAGCAACTGCGCACCGGCCTCGCACTGTGCGCGCACCGGCAGCGGGAATTCGATGTCGTAGCAGATCGCGATGCCGACGCGCACACCATCGAGCTCGAACACCTTCAGCGCATCGCCACCGTCGATCACGCCGGTCTGCTTCTCGAAGCCGGTGAGCTGCAACTTGTCCTGCCACGCATGCCCGTCGTCCGCGGTGAACAGGTCGGCACGATTGCGGAAACGGCCGTCGCCCGTGTCGAGCAGGAACGTCCCGGCGACGACATGCAGGCCGAGATCGCGGGCCAGCCCGGAAAACAGGTCGCACCAGGCCGCGCGATACGCCTGCAGCGCGGCGAGCGAAGCGTGGAGATCGCCGCGCACGTCCGGTACGAAGGTCGCGCCCAGTTCCAGCGACAGGTATTCCGGCAGCACCGCGACGCGTGCGCCGAGCGCCGCGGCATCGCGCAGCCAGCGCGCCTGCTTGTCCGCGAAATCGTCGAAATGCGCCAATGCGTCGATCGGGTATTTGGCGACGGCGACCTTCACGATGCCCACCCCGGATCCAGCGATCGCGTCCAGAAGGTCAGTGCATGCTCGACTTCGCTCAAGCCGGGCTCGTTCCAGTGCAGCCGCAGGGTCATCCCCGGTTGGCGCACGTAGCCGCGTTTCGTCCAGAACGTCTCGTTGCCGCGATGACCGGGCGGGCGGCGCGGGTCATCGGCGGCGCGATCGACCGCGCAGAAGGCGGTCATCGCGAAGCGTCCGAGCGCGGCGGCGTGTGCCTCGCGATGGTCGAAGAACGCATGGCCGATGCCACGCCCGCGATACGCCGGCAGCAGCACCGATTCGCCGAAATAGAACACGCGATCGGCGTCGAGGCCGGCGGCATCGAACGGCGCGCGGAATTCCGCGGTGTCGTCGACCAGCGGCAGGCCGGTGGACGCGCCGACCACCGCATCGCCATCGAAGGCGAGCACGCACACGCTGTCGGGCGAGGCCACGTACGCATCGAGGTATTCGTGCTCGTAGGCCCGATCGCCCACGTAGAGGTACGGCCAGTCGCGGAACACCTCGATGCGCAGCGCAGCGATCGCATCGAGGTGGCGACGCACGTCGACACCGGAACAACGGCGGATCACGAGGTCGGTCGGGGGCATCCGCTGATTCTAGAGGCTGGCCGCGGACAAAGCGACGCCGCGGGCGGACCCGCGGCGTCGTGGCACCGGATTCGTCATCTGGCGATCAGTGCCGGCCGTCGCTCCGCGCCATGCGTACCTCACCCCGCCAGTCGCCCAGCACCGCATAGTCCACGCTCGCCTCGCCCTCGACGTAGCGATAGTCCAGGCGACAGCGGCCACCGCCGACGGACTCCAGACGACCGCGGGTCATGCCACGCGACAGCAGGTCTTCGGTGACGATGGACCGGGCCTGCGTGTCCTGCAGGCCGCAGTCTCCGCGAAGCAGTTCGCCGTACAGTCGCCAGCTGGTCAGCGTCGCGGTGACGAGGAACAGCGTGAACAACAAGGAGGCCGACCGGAAGGCGGGCGTCATCGCGGCGTCTCCGCTCAGGCCGCCGGGGTCGGCTGCGAAGGCGGTATCGGCGGCGCCGCGCGCATCGGCATGGCACTGCCCAACGCATACCAGTCGATCTTGCGGGTGACGATCATGATCGCGGCCAGGATCAGGAACAGCAGTCCTGCGCCGAGCGCCATCGCGTTGTCCTCCGAGATCAGCAGCCCGTAGAGCACGCCGTAGAGCAGCGTCAGCATCGTCGCGAAGCCGAAACCGCGCGTCCATGAGTGCAGGACGTGGCTGACGTAGTAACCGAGCAGCCCGATGCAGGCGGCGCTGGCCGCGAGATAGGCCTGGCCGAACGGGAAGTGTTCCGACAGCGCGACCAGCAGCAGGAAGAAGATCGCCAGCGCCAGCCCCACCAGCCCGTACTGCACCGGGTGGATGCGCAACTGCTTGATCAGCTCGAACATGAAGAAGCCGACGAAGGTCAGCAGCACGAACAGGATGCCGTACTTGGTGGCGCGGTCGGCCTGCGAGTAGATGTTGACCGGGTCGACCAGCGACACCGAGACCACGTCCAGGCCGGTATCGCCCTCGCCGTCGCGGAAGCCGATCGCGCCCACGTTCGGCTGGGTCTTGCCGCCGAGGTACTGCGCCTGCGCGTTGGTCGCCAGCGCGGACACCTCCCATTCGCCGTGGAAGCCGCCGTCGGTGATCGACTGCTTGCGCGCGGTGAACGACCCGTTGAACTGCGGGTGCGGCCACTTCGAATCCAGCACGATCCGGTTGCGTTCGCCCAGCGGCGCGATCGCCAGCGTCTCCGTGCCTTCCAGCGAGAATTCCAGGCGCGTATCGAAGGTCATCGTGTCGCCGGCCTTCGGCGCCGCGAGACGCGCATGCAGGCCGCTGCCCTCGCGCCCGCCGAGCCCGCGCCCCAGCGGGGTTTCGACATCGCCGACGCGCAGCTTCTGCAGGCCCGCCAGCCCGCGTACGTCGCCGATGCCGTACATCAGCCAGGGCTGACCGATCCTGCGCGGCAGCTCGGGATTCTCGTCGGCAGGGATCTTCGCCGCGAATGCCGCGGTGGTGACGTCCTGCAGCTCGTAGCCGCGGATCTCGTGCAGGCCGATGAACTTGCTGCGCGGCACGAGCGTGCCCTTCACGTCCATCGTCGTCGGGAAGAACACCCACTGGCCGGACTCGCCGTCCTTCTTCACCTTGCGGACCACGACGCCGTCCTTGTTCTTTTCCTCCACTTCGATCGTCTCGACGTAGGGCACGACCAGCACGGGGCCGACCAGCGACTGCGCGCCGGCGGAGGTCCGCGCGATCGAACGCACGGCTTCGTCGCGGTAGTACTGACGCTCCTGGATGGTGCCGCGGATCATCATCAGCGGGACGAGGAGCAGGATGGTCATGCCGACCACCATCAGGGTCTTGAAGAGCAGGCGCATCGCGGCCTCCGGGGTTGGGAACGCGCCCAGTCTCGGCGTGCCGCAGGGGGTGGCGATGGCGCTTGCGTGAAGCGCGGGTGAAGTCGCCCGGCTGCGGGCGGCCGCGGGACGTTCAGGCCAGCGGCAGCACCAGCGTGGCGACGGCGCCGCCGTCGTCGCGATTGCCCAGCCGCGCTTCGCCGCCGTGCAGTTCGGCCGCTTCGGCGACGAAACACAGCCCCAGGCCGCTGCTGCGGCTGCCGCCGGCGGGGCGGGCCAGCGAGTAGAACCGTTCGAACGCGCGATCCAGCGCGTAGTCCGGCACGCCGGGGCCGCGATCCAGCAC
>JBGAFR010000065.1:0-20636 GCA_044227145.1 Lysobacteraceae bacterium | reverse complement strand
CTGATCACCGGCCCCAACGGCAGCGGCAAGGAGCGGCTCGCCGAGATCGTGCATGCGAACTCCGCGGTCCGCGACGGCCCGTTCGTCGCACTCAACTGCGGCGCGCTGCCGGCGGACCTGATCGAGGCCGAACTCTTCGGTGCCGAGGCCGGCGCCTACACCGGCGCGAACCGTGCCCGCGAAGGCAAGTTCGAGGCCGCCGACGGCGGCACCCTGTTCCTCGACGAGATCGGCACGCTGCCGCTCGCCGGCCAAGTGAAGCTGCTGCGCGTGCTCGAGACCGGCCGCTTCCAGCGCCTGGGCAGCAATCGCGAGCGTGAGGTGAAGGTACGCGTGGTCAGCGCGACCAATGCCGACCTGCCGGCGTTGATCGCCGCCGGCCAATTCCGCGAAGACCTCTTCTACCGGCTCAACGCGATCGAACTGCGGCTGCCGCCGCTGGCGCAGCGTCCGGACGACATCCTGCCGCTGGCGCGCTTCTTCCTCCCTGCCGGCCGCAGCCTCGACGCCGGTGCCGAACGCGCGCTGCTCGCGCATCGCTGGCCCGGCAACGTGCGCGAGCTGCGCAACACCATCCAGCGAGCGGCGCTGCTCGCGCAGGGCGCGCGGGTCGGTGCCGCCGATCTCGGCCTGCCTGCCGCGCCGGTCGCATCCGCCGCGCTCGCGGATGCCGCTGAACCCGATCGCGACACGATCGAAGCCGCGCTCGCGCGCGCCGGTGGCGTGCTCGCGCAGGCCGCACAGGAGCTGGGCATGTCGCGACAGGCGCTGTACCGGCGCATCGAGCGCCTCGGCATCGTCCGCGACTGAACGCGTGCCCATGTCGCGTTTCCGCCGCTGGCCGCTGTCGATCCGGATCGGGGTTCCGGCCCTGCTCGGCGTCGTCTGCGCCGCAGTCGCGACTGCGCTGCTCGCGCGATGGCTGGCGCCGTGGGCCGCGGCGACGCTGGCCGCAGGCCTCTCGGCGCTGATGACGATCGCCGCGCTGCGGCGCACGCTCAAGCCGATGCGCGGCCTGTTCCGCGCGCTCGCCGGCACGGTGGCGAGCTATCGCGACGGCGACTTCAGCTTCGGCATCGCCTGGGACCGCGATCGAGACCTGGCCGAACTGGTCGATGCGCACAACGCGCTCGGCGATGCCCTGCGCGACCAGCGCCTCTCGCTGGTCCAGCGCGAACTGCTGCTGGACACCATGGTGCAGAACACGCCGGTGGCGATGGTGCTGCTCGACCCCGCCAAGCGCGTGGTGCTCGGCAATCTCGCCGCGCGCAAGCTGCTCGGCGAGGGACGCAGGCTGGAAGGCCAGGCCTTCGACACGGTGCTGACGCGCACCCCGCAGGCGCTGCGCGATGCGTTCGAGCGCGAAGGCGACGGCATCTTCGCGGTCGGCGACGAGGACAACGAAGAGATCTTCCATCTCTCCCGCCGCGGCTTCCGCCTCAACGGCCGTCGCCACGAACTGGTGCTGCTGCGCCAGCTCACCGTCGAACTGCGGCGGCAGGAAGTGCAGACCTGGAAGAAGGTGATCCGCGTGATCAGCCACGAGCTCAACAACTCGCTGGCGCCGATCGCCTCGCTGGCGCACTCCAGCGCCGAGCTGATGCGGCGCGGCCAACTCGAACGCATTCCCAACGCGCTGGCGACGATCGAGGAGCGCGCGCGCCATCTTGAAGGCTTCATCCGCGACTATGCGCACTTTGCCAAGCTGCCGGCGCCGCGACTGCAGCCGGTCGAATGGTCGCGCTTCCTCGGCCAGCTGCGCAGCCAGGTCGAATTCGCGTGGGACGGCGCGCACGACGACGGCGTCGTGCAGATCGACGCCGCACAGTTCGAGCAGGCGCTGCTCAACCTGGTGAAGAACGCGCACGAGTCCGGCTCGGCGCCCGGCGAAGTCCAACTGCGCCTGCGCCGCCAGCCCGAAGCCTGGCGCATCGACATCCTCGACCGCGGCAGCGGCATGAGCGAGGCCGTGCTCGCGCAGGCCCTGCTGCCGTTCTATTCGACCAAGCGCCACGGCACCGGCCTGGGCCTGGCGCTGTGCCGCGACATCATCGAAGCGCACGGCGGCCGGATCGCCCTGCAGAACCGGGATGGCGGCGGGCTGTGGGTCAGCCTGACGCTGCCGGCGAAGTGATCGTGCGCGCGGGGAGCGATGCGCATTCTTCCGGAATGCCCGGGTTTCTCGATGGAGAATGCAGGCCGAAGAAGCAGACGTGGCTGCACCCACCCCCTTCCTCGATGCCGTGCGGGCTCGTGATGCACGAAACGAGGCAGTCCTTGGCTGGCGTACAGGCCTTCGAATACGCTTCGATCACGCACTGCTCCCTGGCAGACAAGGCACGACGCGGCTTCGCCCTGCATGCGTGGTAGCGCATGACGTCTCCCCTGTCCTCTGGTGGAGGTGGCGGAGGCGGCTCCTCTCCCCTGTCGATCTGCCGCGCCGTGGCCGGCACTCGTGCCTCCGCATCTCCATCGCGTGCATGGCAGGCGCAAAGCACCAACAGCAACAGCCCGCCAGACAGGGCATGAAGCGACCGATTCACTTCGGGCTCTTCACCGGGCGCTTCCAGCCATCGACCGTCTCCTGCCGGCTTCGCGCGACGGTGAGCTTGCCTTCCGGTGCGTCCCTGTGGATCACCGAGCCGGCGGCGATGGTGGCGCCCGCGCCGATCGTCACCGGTGCCACCAGCGCGGCATTGGAGCCGATGAAGGCGCCGTCCCCGATCGTCGTCGTCCACTTGTTGGCGCCGTCGTAGTTGCAGGTGATCGTGCCGGCGCCGATGTTGACGCCCGCACCGATCACCGCGTCGCCGAGGTAGGCAAGGTGGTTGGCCTTGCTGCCGATGCCGAGCGTCGCGTTCTTCACTTCGACGAAGTTGCCGATGTGCACGCCGTCCGCGAGCACGGCGCCTGGGCGCAGTCGCGCGAACGGGCCGATCTGGACCGCGCCCTCGGTCCGCGCACCCTCGAGGTCGCAGTGCGCGCGCACTTCGGTCCCGGCGGCGAGCGCGACGTCCTTGAGCCTGCAAAACGGCCCGATGCGCACGCCGTCGCCGAGCACCACGCGGCCCTCGAACACCACGTCCGCATCGATCTCGACGTCGCGGCCGACCATGACTTCGCCGCGCACATCGACGCGATCGACATCGACGAAGCGCGCGCCGGCATCGCACAGCGCGCGCACCCGGCGGCGCTGGCAGGCGCGCTCGAGCTGCGCGAGCTGCCACGGGTCGTTGGCGCCCTCGGTTTCCATCGGGTCGGCGACCGTCACGATCTCGGCCGGCAGGAATTCATCGGCGGCCATCGCGAACACGTCGGTGAGGTAGTACTCGCCCTGCGCGTTGCCGTTCGACAGCCGGTCCAGCCACGGCACGAGGGCATTCGCATCGGCAGCGATGATGCCGGTGTTGATCGAGCGGATGCGGCGCGTCGCCTCGTCGGCGTCCTTGTGCTCGACGATCGCGGCGACGCGGCCCTGCGCGTCGCGGACGATGCGGCCATAGCCGGTCGGGTCCGCGACCTCGGCAACCAGCACCGACAGCCGCCCGGGCGCATCGAGCAGCCGGCGCAGGGTCTCGGCGCGGATCAGCGGCACGTCGCCGTACAGCACCAGCACGCGGGCATCGTCGGGCACGCCGGGCATCGCCTGCTGTACCGCATGGCCCGTGCCGAGCTGCTCCGCCTGCTCGGCCCACTGCAGGTCGGGCTGTCCTGCGAACGCGGCGCGGACGGCATCGCCGCCATGGCCGTAGACGATGTGGATGCCGGCGGGATCGAGCGCGCGGGCGCTGTCGATCACGTGCGCGAGCATCGGCACGCCGGCGATCTTCTGCAGCACCTTCGGCAGCGCGGACTTCATCCGCTTGCCCTCGCCCGCGGCGAGGACGACGACGTGGAGAGGGGCGGTCATGCGTGCTCCGGGCCGGGACCTCCGGCAGTGATGCCGGCATTCTAGCGGTTGCGGCTGCTAGGATGCCGGCGCCGCCTTCGCCGTCGCAGACCGCATGCCCGCATCGTCCCTCGCCGTCGACCCGACGCCTTCGCATGCGATGCGCCGGGCGTTCGCGATCGGCGGTGCGGCCACGCTGGCGGGCCTGATCGTCCACGACACCTGGCGCGTGCTGCCGGCGGAGCGCTTCGCGCTGTCGCTGGCGCTGGCGCTGCTCGCGCTCGCCTCGGCGTGGCCGCTGCGCCGCTTCCTGCGCTGTCGCATGGCGACCGCGCTCGCGCTCGTGTGGGCCGTCGCGCTCTGCGTGTACGCACGACCGCTGCCGGTCGCGGCGGCGGCGATGCTCGGTCTCGGCGGGCTCGCGGTCGGCCTGCGCCTGACACCGTCGGCGCTGCCGGCGCGCGCCGCGGTCGCGACCGTCGTCGGCCTGCTGCTGATCGCCGGACTCGCCGGCTGGACCCTCGCGTGGCCGCTGCATCGCGCCTGGGTCTGGTGGCCGCTGCTGCTGGGCGTCGTGGCGTGGCGGCGGACCGACGTGCAGGCGGCCCTGCGGGAAGCCCGCGACGGTTGGCGCCATGCCGTGGCCGCATCGCCGCGCGCCGCAGCGGCGACCGTGCTGCTGTTCGGCCTGGCGTCCACCGCCTGCTGGCTGCCGTCGCTGCAGATGGACGACCTGACCTATCACCTCGGCCTGCCGGCGCAGCTGCGCCTGCATGGCCTCTACGCACCGGACGCGCGCGTGCAGATGTGGGCGTTCGCGCCGTGGGCCGGCGACGTGCTGCACGGTCTCGTCGGCGTGATGGCCGGGCGCGAGGCGCATGGCGCGACGAACGCACTGTGGTTGCTGCTGCTCGCGGGCGCCGCCGCATCACTGCTGACCTCACTGCACGCCGCACCCCGCGAGCGTTGGGCCGCGCTCGCGCTGATCGCCAGCCTGCCGCCGCTGGTGTGGATGGCCGCCGGGCAGCAGACCGAGCTGGCGGCGACGACGGCGACGTTCTCGCTCGTCGCGGTCGTCGTGTGCGAAGCGCCGGGACGGCTGTGGGCAGGCACGGTGCTGTTGGCGGCGCTGTTCGCGCTGAAGCTGGCGCACGGCCTCGCCGCGCTGCCGCTGGTGCTGTGGGCGGCGTGGCGGCATCGCGACGCAGTACCGTGGCGGCGACTGCCGGCGGCGGTCGCACTGTTCGCGCTCGTCGCGCTGTCGAGCGAAGTCATGGCGTGGCGCGCCACCGGCAATCCGCTTCTGCCGCTGTTCAACGATGCCTTCCGGTCGCCGGTCATGCCGCCGGTGCAACTCGACGATGCGCGCTGGCATGCCGGGTTCGCGCCGGACCTGCCCTGGCGAATGACCTTCGATACGGACCGCTATCTCGAAGGCTGGGACGGCGCGCTCGGCTTCGCATTGGTCGCGCTCGGCGGCGTCTGGCTGCTGGCCCTGCTGCGTGGAGAACGACGCGGCCTGTGCCTCGCGGCGTCGCTGGCGATGCTGCTGCCGCTGCTGCCGATGCAGTACGCGCGCTACGCCTGGCCCGGCCTGTTCCTGCTGCTCGCGCTGCTGCCGGTCGGCGCGGAGGCGCGGCTCGGCAGGCGCACGTTCGCCTGGGGTCTGGTTGCGCTGTGCACGCTTGATCTCGCCTACCAGGCGAACGCGAGCTGGCTGCACCATGCGTCCGTGATGAAGCGGACCCTGCGCAGCCCGTTCGACGACACCGCGCTGCTGCGCGACTGGCTGCCGGAGCGCCTGCTGCTGCGCCGATTGCCGGAGGACGACGGCACGGTGCTGGCGACCGATCCCGCGCGCGGTTTCGTCGCCGAACTCGGTGGACGCGGCCGCACGGTGTCGGCGCATGCGTCGTGGCTGCAGCGCGAAGCGCAGCGCGCCGATGCCGACGGCAGCGGCGTCGGCTGGGCGACGCTGTTGTCCGCACACGACATCCGCTGGGCACTGACCAACGAGGCCAGCGCCTCGCCTGCACTGCGCGCGGGCCTGCATCGCGCCGGCGCGGAAGCGTACGCGTGCGAGGGCACGACGACCTTGTGGCGGCTGCCGCGCACGACGCCACAGGGCGCGCCATGAGCCTCACGCGCCAAGGCGGGCACTACCTGCTGTTCGGCGGCCTGCAGTGGCTGCTGGACTGGGGCGTGACCGTGCTTGCCAGCCATCTCGGCCTGCCGATCGAACCGGCGAACGTGTGCGGGCGCATCAGCGGCGCCATGCTGGGCTTCTGGCTCAACGGCACGATCACCTTCGCCGGCGACGACACCCGCGTCGGTGGCGCGCAACTGCGGCGGTTCGTGCTGCTGTGGCTGTGCACGACCACGCTCAGCACGCTGGCGATGGGCAGGATCGACGCGATGTTCGGCCTGCGCTGGGCATGGCTGGCCAAGCCGGGGATCGAGCTGCTGCTGGGCCTCGCCGGATTCCTCGTGTCGCGGCACTGGGTCTACAAGGCCTGACTGTACCCGCGTCAGGTGGGGTGCGTCGCCGGATCGATCGCACCCGACGACCGACCCGGCATCCCGGCAAGGCGCACGCCCGACATGGACATGCGCCACGCCGTCCTAGAGCTTCTTGCCCCCGCCGCCGTCCTGCACCTGCACGTGCGATTCGGACGGCGACTGCGACGAAGCCGCCAGTTGCACCGGCTGGAGCCCGGCAAGGCTGGTCTGCTCCGCCGTGTCCATCGCGACCTTGCCATCGACCCCGGCACTGCGGCGATCGCCGTGCGAGTTGTCGTTGGCGATCATCCCGGTGTGCTCCTTGTTGAGCATGACCTCGTCGATCTGCGTCAACCCGCGCCCCTGCGCCTCCACCGCGAGCGCAGCTGCCAGATTGCGCAGCTCCTGCGGCGAATCGGTGAGCTTGTCGCCGTTGTGGTATTCGACCACCTTGGTGAGCGCCTGCGCGAACAGTGGATGGTCGTCCGGCGTCGGCACCAGCGACACGGACGGTTTCGGCGCCTCCTTGTCCCCGACCAGCGGACCGAGTGAACCAAGATCGATGCCGAGGTCGCTGAGGTTGAGCACCTGCACGGCCCCCTTGATCTCGTGCTGGCCGTCCGCGGGCAGGTTCAGCGTACGGTGGGCCTGCAGTGGATCGGGATTGATGACGTAGCGGCGATCCTCGAGGTTGTCTTCCGAATGGGCCTTCTCGACCTTGGCGACGACCTCCATGCCGGTCTTGATCGCTTCCTGCCGGTACATCATGTAGTCGCCGTCGATCATCTTGTCGGCGTAGTGACCCTTCATCGCCTCGATGTTCGCGCCGTTCTTCGGCATCTGGAAGTTCTTGTCCAGCGACAGACCGTCCTTCAGTGCGTATTTCGCCGGGTCGCCGGTGACGCTGATGAAATCGCCCATGCGCAACGGATCCACCGCATAGATCGCTTCCAGCTCCTTGCCCTTCACGACATTGCCGTGCGTCATCACGTACGACGACATCGCGTTGAAGCCGCCGATGTGCGCCTGCGCTTCCTCGGCCCGCTGGCGTTCGACGTACTGGGCGATGATCGGCGTGTAGTCGCGCGGCCCGACACTCGGACCCTCGGCCAGGCCATTCACCGCGGGGAGCAGCATCGACGTGGCATGGTTCTGGCCTTTGAGCGAGCGCGCGTGGTCGGTCTCGTGGCCGAGGACGAACATCATTTCCGCATACGCCGAATGGCTGCCGCTGAAATTCGGACGAATGTGCATCGTGCGCGAATGCGCGTTGTAGCCGGCGGCCGCGTTGTCGCCCGGATTCTCGGCGGAGAAGCGCGTGAGGTGGCCATCGCGCACCGCTTCCAGCACGCGCTTGTTGAGGTCGGGCGAGAGCATCAGCACTTCGCGGATGCCCTCGGCAGTCTTCGCGTGCTGCTTGCCGCCCTTGGCATAGGCGTCGATCATGTCGTCGAGATCGCGCTTGGGCTTGCCGCCCGGATCGGCCCAGTTCTGGAATCCCCGGAACAATTCACTCATGGCGCAGGCCTCCCGCGAAGGAGCCGCTGCCGACCGCGGCGTCGACGGCGATGCGGGTCACGCGCGGGCGGACGACGTCCGCCGACGGGTCCTCGGCTTCCACGTTGACCCGGATCTCGACGTCGTCGCGGGTGAACACCTGCCCCCACAGCACGTTGCGCGGGCCGAACAGCGGATCGCGGCGATAGCCCGCCTCGACGAGCGCCTCGGCGACGTCGTCCAGCGCCGGTACCGACGGCGGCAGCGCCGCGTCGTCCCCGTCGGACGCGTCGTACGAAATCACCAGACGCTTTGGCGTCGGTGCTGCGGGACTCGGGAGAGTGCTGAGATGGCACATCCAGCCGGGCTCGAGCGACAAGGCGAAGCCGTAATGGCCGGGATCCTCGGGATCGGGGCGAACGGCCACGCCGGTGGCGCGTTCGATGGCGTCCGGCGCGAGGTCGTCGGGACCGTGCAGTCCGGACAACAGTGCGAGGAGACGAGGGCCTATCTCGGCCGTCGTCGGCGGTGGGGCTGCGTGGTGCGTCGTCATCATGGGCATGTCCTTGCGTGATGAAGAAACGATGTGGGCGCCTGTGCGCCGTGCAGAGCGGCTTCCCGGCGTCATGCGCCGACTGCCGAAGTCGCGCCGGCAAGGGAATCCGCCTGGTCGATGTCCGCGGGCCAGACCGTGACTCGCGTGGCGCGTGGTCCTCCCGTCCGTCGGTGCCGGCGTGGCCTTCCTGCGATGCGGTTCCGGATGCCGTGCCCTTCGATTCACCGGGTATATCGACCCGGGAATCCGAACCGGTAGCGGTCCCTCAGGCTATACCAGTGCACCGGCCATGCTCAAGGCGCATTGCAACGCGCGGCGTGTTCCCGCTCCAGCCCCCGGGATCGGCCGCCAAGGCCAGCGCCGCACGCGAAAACGCCGGCAGATGCCGGCGCTTTCCTGGATCGCGATGATCGAACGCTCAGTGCTTGAGGTTCTTGCGCAGGCGCTCCAGCGCGCTGAGCTGGGCGAGGCTCATCGCCAGCTGTGCCTGGGCCTCTTCGGCCGACATCTTCGGATCCTTGTGTTCCAGCGCGCGCCTGGCTTCTTCCATCGCGGCCTTCACCGCAGCCTCGTCGATGTCCTGCGCGCGCACCGCGGTGTCGGCAAGCACGGTCACGACCTGCGGCTGCACTTCGAGGATGCCGCCGGAGATCGCGAAGTCCAGCGTTTCGCCGGCCGCGGTGGTGACGACGACCTTGCCGGGCTTCAGCCGGGTGATCAGCGGCGCGTGGCGCGGCGCGATGCCGAGCTCGCCCTGCTCGCCGGTGGCGACCACGAGCGTGGCTTCGCCGTGGAAGATCTCGGCTTCGGCGCTGACGATGTCGCAACGGATGGTGGCCATGTCTCTCGATTCCGGTGAGGCGGGCCGTGGCCCACCACTCTTCTCGCAACACCGGGCGTTCGCTGATGCCCGATGCCTCGCAATGGCGGGCCAAGGCCCGCCCTACAGCCGCGGCTTATGCAGCGAGCTTCTTCGCCTTCTCGACCGCTTCCTCGATGCCGCCGACCATGTAGAACGCCTGCTCCGGCAGGTGGTCGTATTCGCCTTCGACGATCCCCTTGAAGCCGCGAATCGTGTCCTTCAGCGACACGTACTTGCCCGGCGAGCCGGTGAACACTTCCGCCACCGTGAACGGTTGCGAGAAGAAGCGTTCGATCTTGCGGGCGCGGGCCACGGCCAGCTTGTCGTCTTCCGACAGCTCGTCCATGCCCAGGATCGCGATGATGTCCTTCAGCTCCTTGTACTTCTGGAGCGTGGCCTGCACGCGACGCGCGGTGTCGTAGTGCTCGTTGCCGATGACGTTCGGGTCGAGCTGGCGCGAGGTCGAGTCCAACGGGTCGACCGCCGGATAGATGCCGAGCGAGGCGATGTTGCGGCTCAGCACGACGGTCGCGTCCAGGTGCGCGAAGGTGGTGGCCGGCGACGGGTCAGTCAGGTCGTCCGCGGGCACGTACACGGCCTGGATCGAGGTGATCGAACCGGTCTTGGTCGAGGTGATGCGCTCCTGCAGGACGCCCATTTCCTCGGCCAGGGTCGGCTGGTAGCCCACCGCCGACGGCATGCGGCCCAGCAGCGCCGACACTTCGGTACCGGCCAGCGTGTAGCGGTAGATGTTGTCGACGAACAGCAGCACGTCGCGGCCTTCGTCGCGGAAGTACTCCGCCATCGTCAGGCCGGTCAGCGCCACACGGAGACGATTTCCCGGCGGCTCGTTCATCTGGCCGTACACCATCGCCACCTTGGACTTCTCGGTGTCGCCCACGACCACGACGTTCGACTCCTGCATTTCATGGTAGAAGTCGTTGCCTTCGCGGGTACGCTCGCCGACGCCGGCGAACACCGACAGACCGCTGTGCTCGGTCGCGATGTTGTTGATGAGCTCCATCATGTTGACCGTCTTGCCCACGCCGGCGCCGCCGAACAGGCCGACCTTGCCGCCTTTGGCGAACGGGCACATGAGGTCGATCACCTTGATGCCGGTTTCCAGCAGCTCGGTCGACGAGGACTGCTCTTCGTAGGTCGGCGCGGAACGATGGATTTCCCAATGCGCGTCGGCCTGCACCGGACCGCACTCGTCGATCGGATTGCCGAGGACGTCCATGATGCGGCCCAGCGTGCCCTTGCCGACCGGCACCGAGATGGCGCGGCCGGTGTTCACGGCGATCAGGTTGCGCTTCAGGCCGTCGGTGGAACCGAGGGCGATGGTGCGCACCACGCCGTCGCCCAGCTGCTGCTGGACCTCGAGGGTGATCTCGGTGTTCTGCACCTTGAGCGCGTCGTACACCTTCGGCACGTCGGCGCGCGGGAATTCGACGTCGACGACGGCGCCGATGATCTGGACGATCTTGCCTTGCGTGTTGGCGGCGGTATTCATGGAGGTTCCCGATTCGAAAAAGTCTTGTTGCATGAGTCGATCCGTCATCGTCGCGTCGTCAGACCGCGGCCGCGCCGCCGACGATTTCGGAGATTTCCTGGGTGATCGCGGCCTGGCGGGCCTTGTTGTAGACCAGGTTCAGCGTGCCGATCAGCTTGGTCGCGTTGTCGCTGGCGGCCTTCATCGCCACCATGCGCGCCGCGTGCTCGGAGGCCACGTTCTCCATCACCGCCTGGTACACCAGCGATTCGATGTAGCGGGTCAGCACGTGGTCGAGCACGGCCTGCGCGTCCGGCTCGTAGATGTAGTCCCAGTCGTGGTGCGCGACTGCGGTTTCCGACGCCGGCAGCGGCAGCAGCTGGTCGAACGCCGCGCGCTGGGTCATCGTGTTGACGAAATCGTTGTAGACCAGGAACACCTTGTCGACCTGGCCGCTGCTGTACGCATCCAGCATCACCTTGATCACGCCGACCAGCTGGTCAACGCGCGGGGTGTCGCCGAGATGGGTCGCCGACGCGAGCATGCCGACCTTGATGCGGCGGAAGAAGACGGTCGCCTTCTGGCCGATGGTGACGACGTCGACCTCGACGCCCTGCTCCTGCCACTTGCGCATCTCGCCGAGCAGCTTGCGGAACAGGTTGTTGTTGAGGCCGCCGGCGAGGCCGCGGTCGGAGGAAACGATGACGTAGCCGACGCGCTTGATCTCCTTGCGTTCCACCAGGTAAGGATGGTGGAACTCGGAGTTGGCCTGCGCGAGGTGGCCGATGACCTGCTTCATCGCGCGCGCGTACGGACGCGAGGCCTTCATCCGGTCCTGCGCCTTGCGGATCTTGGAGGCCGAGACCATTTCCAGCGCACGCGTCACCTTGCGGGTGTTCTGCACCGACTTGATCTTGGTCTTGATTTCTCTGCCGCCTGCCATCGCTTTTTCCCGTAGGGCGGGTCTCGACCCGCCGTTGCAGAATTCGCCGTCGCCGAAGGCGGGTCGAGGCCCGCCCTACGAAGCCGTTACCAGGTACCGGTCTTCACGAACTCTTCGATGCCCTGCTTGAAGGTGCCTTCGATCTCGTCGTTCCAGTTGCCGGTGGTGTCGATGTTGCCCATCAGGTCGCCGTAGGTATTGGCGAAGTGGGCCTGCAAGCCGGCTTCGAACGCGAGGATCTTGGCGACCGGCACGGCGTCCATGTAGCCCTTGTCGACCGCGTAGATCGACAGCGACTGCTGGGCCACCGACATCGGGGCGTACTGCTTCTGCTTCATCAGCTCGGTGACGCGCTGGCCGCGCTCGAGCTGCTTGCGGGTGGCTTCGTCGAGATCCGAAGCGAACTGCGCGAACGCCGCCAGCTCGCGGTACTGCGCCAGCGCGATGCGGATGCCGCCGGACAGCTTCTTCATGATCTTGGTCTGGGCCGCACCACCGACGCGCGACACCGAGATGCCGGCGTTCACGGCCGGGCGGATGCCGGCGTTGAACAGGTCGGTCTCGAGGAAGATCTGGCCGTCGGTAATGGAAATGACGTTCGTCGGCACGAACGCGGACACGTCGCCGGCCTGGGTTTCGATGATCGGCAGCGCGGTCAGCGAACCGGTCTTGCCCTTCACTTCGCCGTTGGTGAACTTCTCGACGTAGTCCGCCGACACGCGGGCGGCGCGCTCGAGCAGGCGGCTGTGCAGGTAGAACACGTCGCCCGGGTACGCTTCGCGGCCCGGCGGGCGGCGCAGCAGCAGCGAGATCTGGCGGTAGGCCACGGCCTGCTTCGACAGGTCGTCGTAGATGATCAGCGCGTCTTCGCCGCGGTCGCGGAAGTATTCGCCCATGGTGCAGCCCGAGTAGGCGGCGATGTACTGCATCGCGGCCGATTCGGACGCCGAGGCGGCGACGACGGTGGTGTAGGCCATCGCGCCGTTCTCTTCGAGCTTGCGCACGATGTTCGCGATGGTCGAGTTCTTCTGGCCGATCGCGACGTAGATGCACTTGATGCCCGAGTGCTTCTGATTGATGATCGCGTCGATCGCCAGCGCGGTCTTGCCGGTCTGGCGGTCGCCGATGATCAGTTCGCGCTGGCCGCGGCCGATCGGGATCATCGAGTCGACCGACTTGTAGCCGGTCTGCACCGGCTGGTCGACCGACTTGCGCCACACCACGCCCGGGGCGATGCATTCGACCGGCGCCTTCAGCTTGGCCTCGATCGGGCCCTTGCCGTCGATGGCTTCGCCCAGCGCGTTCACCACGCGGCCCAGCATCTCCGGGCCGATCGGCACCGAGAGGATCTGGCCGGTGGTCTTGGCGACGGCGCCTTCGCGCAGGTCTTCGTAATCGCCGAGGACCACGGCACCGACCGAATCGCGCTCGAGGTTCAGCGCGAGCGCGAAGGTGTCGCCCGGCAGCTCGATCATTTCGCCCTGCATCACGTCGGCCAGGCCGTGGATGCGCACGATGCCGTCGGACACGGAGGTCACGGTGCCTTCGTTGCGCGCTTCGGCGGCGAGCTTGACCTTTTCGATGCGGGTCTTGATCAGTTCGCTGATTTCGGACGGGTTGAGCTGGGAGGTAGCCATGGTCGTTTCCTGGGTAGGACGGGCTGCGGCCCGCCGTTACGAATTGTGTTAGTGCGCCAGCGCGGACTGCAGCCGGGCGAGCTTGCTGCGCAGCGAGCCGTCGATCACCACGTCGCCGGCGTCGATCACCGCGCCGCCGATCAGAGCTTCGTCGACCGCGGTCTCGAGTTCGACGTCACGGCCGAAGCGGCGCTTCAGCGCGGCCTTGATCGTGTCCAGCTCCGCGGCGGGCAGCGCCGTCGCCGACGTCACTTTCGCCTTGACGATGCGCTCGGCCTCGGCGCGCAGTTCCTCGAACAGCCCCGCGATCTCGGTCAGCAGCGGCAGACGGCGGTTGTCCGCCAGCAGCGCGAGGAAATCGCGGAACGCGCCGGGCGCGTCGTCCGGGGCGAGCAGCGTCACCGCCTCGTCGCGACCGAGCTGCGGGTGGCCGAGCAGCGCATGCACGCGCGGGTCCGCGGCGACGCGCGCCGCGAAGGCGAGCGCGTCGGACCACGTCGCGGCGACGCCGGCCTCGCGCGCGATCGCGTAGGCGGCGCGGGCGTAGGGGCGGGCGAGGGTGAGAGCCTGGCTCATCGGAGTCTCCGTGCCGTCAGAGCTGGGCGGCGAGGTCGTCGATCAGCGCCTTGTGGGCGTTGGCATCGATCTCGCGCTTCAGCAGCTTTTCGGCGCCGGACACCGCCAGGGCGGACACCTGCTTGCGCAGGTCTTCCTTGGCGCGGTTGGCGGCGGCGGCGATCTCGGCCTCGGCCAGCGCCTTCTGGCGACCGGCTTCGACGACGGCGTCGTTCTTGGCCTGGTCGACGATCTGGTTCGCGCGCTGGTGCGCCTGCTCGATGATCTCGTTGGCCTTGGCGCGCGCGACCTTGAGTTCCTCGTTGACCTTTTCTTCGGCCTGGGCGAGGTTCTTCTGCGCGTTGTCGGCGGCGGCCAGGCCGTCGGCGATCTTCTGCTGACGTTCCTCGATCGCCTTCATCAGCGGCGGCCAGATGAACTTGACGGTGAACCAGATGAGGATCGCGAACGAGATCATCTGGCCCAGCAGGGTGATATTCGGATTCATGACGTGCCCTGAGGAAGCGTGTCCTGCGAATCGGCGCACGCCGCGGCGTCGAGCCGCGGCCTGCGCTATGGAAGACGCGAACCGGCCGAACCGGCCGCGCCCATGCCGATTACTGCTGGAGCGCGGCCAGCAGCGGGTTCGCGAACGCGAACATCATCGCGACGCCGACGCCGATCAGGAACGCGGCGTCGATCAGGCCGGCGAGCAGGAACATGCGGCCCGACAGCATCGGGACCAGTTCCGGCTGGCGCGCGGCGGATTCGAGGAACTTCGAACCCATGATGCCGATGCCGAGCGCTGCGCCGAGCGCGCCGAGACCGACGATCAGGCCGATGGCGATGGCGGTGAAGCCCTGGACGTTGGCGATGAATTCCATGGTGAACTCCGGATTGAACGAGATGGATGAAGGAAGCGTGGAGGGTTGAAACGAAGACTTCTGAGACTTTGGATCAGTGGTGCTCGTGCGCCATCGCCAGGTAGACGACGGTCAGCACCATGAAGATGAAGGCCTGCAGCAGGATGATCAGGATGTGGAAGATCGCCCAGCCGGCGTTGATCAGCACGCCCGGCACGAAGGTGGCCCACGAGGCGAACAGGCCGGCGATCAGCATGAACAGCAGCTCGCCCGCGTACATGTTGCCGAACAGTCGCATGCCGAGGCTCACCGGCTTCGACAGGTACTCGACGATGTTCAGGAACAGGTTGAAGGGGGCCAGGATGATGACCATCACGCCGTGGCCGTGGAACGGGGCGGTGAACAGCTCCTTGGTGAAGCCGCCGAAGCCCTTGGCCTTGATCGAGTAGAAGATGATCAGCAGGAACACGGTGATCGACATGCCGAACGTGGTGTTGACGTCGGCGGTCGGCACGATGCGCAGGTAGGTGTGGTGCGCGGTTTCCTCGCCGGCGACCTTGGCGATGATCCAGCCCGGCAGGTCCAGCGGCAGCAGGTCCATCGTGTTCATGAACACGACCCAGACGAAGATCGTCAGCGCCAGCGGAGCGATGAAGCGGCGGTCGCCGTGGAAGGCGTCCTTGACCTGGCTGTCGACGAACTCGACCACGATCTCGACGAAGGCCTGCGCCTTGGACGGCACGCCCGAGGTCGCCTTGCGCGCCTGGCTCCACAGCAGCAGGCAGGCCAGCAGGCCCAGACCCAGCGCGATCACCCACGAGTCCAGATGGAAGCCCTGGCCGGCCACTTCGACCCGGTTGTGGGTCAGGTGATGGACGATGTACTCGGTCAGCCCGCCGCCACTCTTCTCAGCACTCACGCCGTCGTCCTCGATTACTTACGGGTCACTTGCTACGGTCATTGCCACTGGTAGCGCCGCGGGAAACGCCGCGACGATGGGGTCACGCGATCCGCGCGGTCCGCAGCGCTCAGGGCGAGCGCAGGCCGGACCTCGCGGCGAACAGCACGCCTGCCGCGGCCGCGGCCGCACCGACGAGCGCCGGCACCGCCGGCAGCTTCCACACGGCGATCGCGAGCCACAGGCCCACGGCCACCACGATCCATTTCGCCGCCACTCCGAGGAGCAGGCGACCGAATGCCATGTCCGCCCCGACCACGTGGCCGGGGAACGCCCCCCAGGCCGCCAGGGCGGTCCCGAGCGTCATCGCGGCGCCTCCGACCAGCGCGGCGAGCGCGGCCGGACCTCCGAACGTCAGACAGGCCGCGGCGGCGATCGCGACCGCGACGGCCTGCAACAGCACCGTGCGTCGCGCCAACCGGCGGCCCGCGGCGACAGAATTCAGCACGCGGCACCCGGGGAATTGGCGGAGACGACAGGCCGGTCTTGGCGCCGATGGCAGCCGAAAACCGTCCTGCGAAGCCGCAAAAGTATAGCAGCGCGCGCTTTTCCGCGGCAACCGCGGCCATGGTCGAACCCCAGACCCGCCCCGCCCGGGCAGCCCCAAGGCGTTGAAATCGCTGGATTCATGCGCCGCAAGACGACCGCGGTCACATTCGTGGCCTGCCCGACGGCCCGGGAACTTCCTGCCTGGCCCCCGGTCCATCCTCACGTCCTGCATGACGCATTCGGCCGTACCTCGGCGGCCCGCAGGCATCGGAGCCCCGGCATTCCCCGGCCGGGGCTCTTCTTTCATGTGCGGCGCTCAGCCGTCGAGCGCCCAGTCGGCCGCGGCTTCGGCATGGATCCGCGCGGTATCGAACAGCGGCACGTCGGCATCGCCCGCGCCCACCAGCAACCCGATCTCGGTGCAACCGAGGATCACGCCCTGCGCGCCGCGCGCGACCAGCCGGGCGATGATGGCGCGATAGTCGTCGCGCGAGGCGTCCCGCAGTTGCCCAAGGCACAGTTCGTCGTAGATCACGCGATGCACGCGTTCGCGGGCGTCGGCATCGGGCACGAGCACGTCGATGCCCGCGGCCTCGATGCGCTCGCGGTAGAACGCCTGCTCCATCGTGAAGCGCGTGCCGAGCAGCGCGACGCGCTCCAGCCCGGCGCCGCGGATGCGCGCGGCGGTGGCGTCGGCGATGTGCAGCAGCGGGAGGTCGACGGCGGCTTCGATCGCCGGTGCGACGCGGTGCATGGTGTTGGTGCACAGCACGATCGCGTCCGCGCCCGCGGCGCACAGCCCGCGCGCGGCGTTCGCTAGAACCGCGCCGGCCTCGTCCCAGCGATCGGCATGCTGCAGCGCCTCGATCCCGGCGAAGTCGACGCTGTGCAGCACGAGCTTCGCCGAATGCAGGCCACCGAGCCGTTCGCGCACACGCTCGTTGACGATGCGGTAGTACGGCAGCGTCGATTCCCAGCTCATGCCGCCGAGCAGGCCGAGGGTTTTCATGGCGCGCGCCGCCGGAACGCCGCGGTCACTTCTTCTTCGGGATGTAGAGGTCGGTAATGGTGCCGTCGAAGACTTCCGCCGCCATGCCCACCGACTCGCTGAGCGTGGGATGCGGATGGATGGTGTGGCCGATGTCGGCGACCTCGCAGCCCATCTCGATCGCGAGCGCGGCCTCGGCGATCAGGTCGCCCGCGTGCACGCCGACGATGCCGGCGCCGATGATGCGATGACTGGCTTCGTCGAAGATCAGCTTGGTGAAGCCTTCGGTGCGACCGAGGCCGATCGCGCGCCCGGACGCGGCCCACGGGAACTTGCCGACGCCGACCTTCAGGCCCTTGGCCTTCGCCTCGGTCTCGGTGATGCCGACCCACGCGATCTCCGGATCGGTGTAGGCGACCGACGGGATCACGCGTGCCACCCACTCCTTCTTTTCCCCGGCGGCCACTTCCGCGGCGAGCTTGCCTTCGTGCGTCGCCTTGTGGGCGAGCATCGGCTGGCCGACGATGTCACCGATCGCGAAGATGTGCGGCACGTTGGTGCGCATCTGGCGATCGACTTCGATGAAGCCACGATCGGTGACGGCGACCCCGGCCTTGTCCGCATCGATCTTCCTGCCGTTCGGCGAACGACCCACGGCGACCAGCACGCGATCGTAGGTATCGCTCACGGGAAGACTGGCGCCTTCGAAGCCGCAGACGATGCCCGCCTTCGTCGCCTTTGCTTCCGTCACCTTCGTCTTGAGATGGATCGCGACGCCCTGCTTCTTCAGGCGGTCGGCAAGCGGCTTGATCAGGTCGGTGTCGGCGCCGGGCATGATCTGGTCCATGAACTCGACCACGGTGACCGCGGCGCCCAGCGCGCGGTACACCGTTGCCATCTCCAGGCCGATGATGCCGCCGCCGACGACGAGCAGCGACTTCGGCACGTCGGCCAGCATCAGCGCATCGGTGGAATCCATCACGCGCGCGTCGCCAGCATCCCCATTAACCCAGGGGAACGCCGGCAGTTTCACCGGCTGCGAGCCGGCGGCGATGATGCACTGCTCGAAGCGCACGAGCTGCGTGCCGGCCTCGCCTTGCACTTCGATCTCGTTCGCCGACACGAACTTGCCGGTGCCCTGCACCACCCGCACCTTGCGCTGCTTCGCCATGCCGGCCAGGCCCTTGGTGAGCTGGCCGACGACCTTGTCCTTGTAGCCGCGCAGCGTGTCGAGCGCGATCTTGGGTGCGCCGAAGTCGATGCCGTAGTCCTTCGCGTGCGCGGCCTCGTCGATCACGTTGGCTGCGTGCAGCAGCGCCTTGGACGGGATGCAGCCGACGTTGAGGCAGACGCCGCCGAGCGCGGCGTAACGCTCGACCAGCACGGTGTCGAGGCCGAGGTCGGCACTGCGGAACGCGGCGGTGTAGCCGCCCGGGCCGGCGCCGAGCACCAGCATGCGGCATTCGATGTCGGCCTTGCGGCCGGTGGAGGCGGCGACTGCTGGCGCAGGCGCTGCAGGTGCGGCCGTGGCGGCTGCCGGCGCAGGCGTTGCAGCGGGCGCAGGCGCAGAAGCTGGCGCGGATGCTGCCGCGGCGTCGGTCGCTTCGAGGATCGCGATCACGCTGCCTTCGGACACCGCATCGCCGAGCTTCACGCGCAGCTCCTTCACCACGCCGGCGGCGGACGACGGCACTTCCATCGTCGCCTTGTCGGATTCGAGCGTCACCAGCCCCTGGTCCTTCGCGACGGCGTCGCCGACCGCGACCAGCAGTTCGATGACCGGGATGCGCTCGAAGTCGCCGATATCCGGCACCTTCACTTCGATGGACTGTGGCATGGGGTTCTCCTCAGGAATTCCGGTTCGTGGCGTCGTCGCGCGCGGCGGCGGCCTCGGCGTCGCGCGCCAGGTCGGCCTCCACCTCGCGGGCGGCGTCGTTGGTGGACAGGTCGCCGGCGCGCGTGCGCTCGGTGCGCGGGCCCGCGGGCGGCAGCGGCGCGGGCTGCGCACGCAGCAGCGCGATCGCGTCCTCGCCCTCGCGCCCCAGCACGCTGCGCACATGCAGGTCGCGCTGCGGGAAGGGAATCTCGATGGCGTGCCGCACGAGCGCGCTGTGCAGCGCCCACAGGTAGGCGGCCTTCACCGCACCGGGGCGTTTGGTGGCGTCGGCGGTGAGCCACACCACGAGCTCGAAGTTCAGGCTGCTATCGCCGAATTCGACCAGCCACACCTGCGGTGCGCGCGGGCCCTCGTTGGCCAGGGTGAACGGCACTTCGGCCGCGGCTTCCAGCGCAGCGGCGCGGACCGCCTCCTTGTCGCTGCCGTAGCCCACGCCGAACGGGATGCGGACCCGCCGCGAGCCGTCGTAGAGCGTCCAGTTGGTGACCTTGCCGGTGACGAACTCGGAATTCGGCACCAGGATGTCGATGTTGTCGTTGGTGGCGATGCGGGTGGCGCGGATCTTGATGTCGCGCACTTCGCCGCGGGCGCCGGATTCGAGTTCGACGAAATCGCCGACCTTCAGCGACCGGTCGAACAGCAGGATCACGCCGGAGATGAAGTTGCTGAAGATCGCCTGCAGGCCGAAGCCGAGGCCGACGCCGATCGCGCCGGCGAACACGGTGAGCTTGCTGACCGGGATGCCGGCGCGGTCCAGCCCGATCAGCGCGCCGACGGACAGCAGGACGTACTGCACCAGCCGGGACACGGTGTAGAGCGATGCGCGATTGGCGTTGGGGTTGCGCCGGGCATAACCGGTGAGCCAATGGCGCACCAGCACCGACAGGAGCCAGGCGCCGACGATGGCCAGGAGTGCCGCGACGAGGCCGCCGACGGTGACGTCCAGCCCGAAGTATTCCAGCGGCTTGTAGCCGAGCATCGCGTGGACGTCGCCGCGGCCGCGGTCGGCGACCTTTTCGACGACCGCGTCGAGGCGGCCTTCGGCGCTATGCGCGACGACGTCCGCGGCGGCGATCATCGGCTTACAGCAGCACCCGGCGCATGTCCGCGAGCAGCTGCGCCAGCGACGCCGCGAAACGCGCCGCGGCGGCGCCGTCGATGACGCGGTGGTCGTAACTCAGCGACAGCGGCAACATCAGCTTCGGCTGGAACTGCTTTCCGTCCCACACCGGCTTGATCGACGACTTCGACACGCCGAGGATCGCGACTTCCGGCGCATTCACGATCGGGGTGAAGCCGGTGCCGCCGATGCCGCCCAGCGAGCTGATCGAGAAGCAGCCGCCGCTCATGTCGGCCGGGCCGAGCTTGCCATCGCGCGCCTTCTTCGCCAGTTCGGAGGTCTCGCGGGCGATCTCGATCACGCCCTTGCGGTCGACGTCGCGGATCACCGGCACCACCAGGCCGTTCGGCGTGTCGGCGGCGAAGCCGATGTGGAAATACTTCTTCAGTAC
>JBGAFR010000064.1:0-21068 GCA_044227145.1 Lysobacteraceae bacterium | reverse complement strand
GCCAGCATCTCGCGCGCGGTCGGCTTGCGGTCGCCGCCGTAGCGCGCGAGCACCCACAGCCCGAACGTCGACAGGATCAGGAACGCGCCGAACTGGTCGTAGATCACCGCGTACGGCAGCGCGTGCTCGCCGATCAGCGCCCGCGTCAGCGGATAGCCGAGGAAGCTGGTGTTGCCCAGTGCGACCGTCAGCAGCAGCACCGCGCGCTCGTCGTCGCGGAACCGCAGCGCGCGCGCCAGCAGCGTCACCGCGAGCACCGTCGCCAGCAGCAGCACCCACGGCACCACCGCGATCCCGATCAATGCCGGTTCGAGATGCAGCCGCGGCGCGTAGCGCAGCACCGCCGCCGGCAGGCAGACGTACAGCACGACGAGGTTCAGCGTCTGTGCCGCGTTGTCGGGTAGCACCCGCAAGCGCTGGAACGCGTAGCCCAGCACGAGCATGGCGAGGATGAGGGCGAAGGCGTCGAAGGCCATGCGCTATGACCCCGAAGCCGTCGGCGCGTCCGGATCCCAATTCGCGGGCGGCGCCAGCGGAACGCCCGCGTCAGTCAGGCAGGCGCGGATCGCGTCGCCCTCGCCCATGCCCGGCGTCGCGCGCATCTTTGTTGGCGTGCAATCGCCGTCGGTGGATTCGCCGAGTGCCCGCAGGCGTTCCGACTGCCATGCCCAACGGCGTCGCCAGGCATCGCCTTCGGCCCGCAGGGCGGCATCATCGTCGTATCGCAGTAGCGCGGCGCCGAACAGTTCGCCCAGCACAGAGTCCGAACGCGCCAACATGACCCGACCGAGCTGGCGACATTCGAGGTTGCGCGTCGGCGTGGCTTGGCGCGCATCGCCCTTGCAAGCATTGACCAACGGCATGAATGCCGGCGACACCACCACGCCCCACGACAACGCGTATTCCGCCGACATGGACGGAATATCCAGCTCGGCATCGCGCAACAAGGCGCGCTGCGCCTCGTCAGGAGGAAACGTCGCCAGCGCGGCATCGATCGTGGAAAGGAGGTCGGGCAGGTGGAGCGAGAAGTGATCGAACGTATCGACCCTTGCCAGCAAGGCCTCGACGGGCTCGCCCGAACGCATTGCCGGAACAAGATTGCCCGGCTCGCTGGCGCGCCAGCGCTCCTGCGCCCGACGGGCGAATCCGTCGACGGATCGCGTGTCGTTCTGCAGCAGGATCGCGACGACCGGATCGTCGCCCCCCTTGTCGAAGGCCTCCATCCGCCATCGGCCGACCTTCCGACCCGCAGATGCATCCGTCGTGCTCGACCACAGATTCGCCGCGATGGCGAGCCTGCGCGGATCGCCGCTCGCCGCGAGTTGCTTGGCCAGCGGGCGTAGATAGCCTTTGCCGAGCGCGTGCCATGCCGCGGCGAGGGCGGCGGCATGCGGATCGCCCTCGTGCCTGCACACGTCGTACATGACGGTCGGCAGGTCCTCGCATGTCTCTTCCCACGCGACGGCATCGTCTGCGGAAGCTTCGGGCGACACGGCATTCGCAGGCGGCGCGACACTCAGGGCGAAGCCTGCGAGCAACATCACGGGAAAGAAGCGTTTAATCGTCATCCCCTCAATACCCCGCCGCCATGCCGTCCTTGCGCGATTCGCTGGCGCCGACGTAACCGCCGCCGCTGGGGTTCACCATGATCGCCTGGTAGCCGCCGTAGGGGCCGTCGGCGAAGCGGATGGAATGTCCCTTGCGCATCAGTGCGCGGATGGTATCGATCGGGAAACCGCTTTCGAGATCGACTTCACCGCCGTCGCTCATCGCGGTGTTCTGGCCGGTCGGTTCGGTGCTGCCGTCGTGCTGGATGCGCGGGGCGTCGCCGGCTTCCTGCAGGTTCATGCCGAAGTCGATCAGGTTCATCAGGATCTGCGCGTGGCCCTGCGGCTGCATCGCGCCGCCCATCACGCCGAAGCTCAGCCACGGCTTGCCGTCCTTCGTCACGAACGCGGGGATGATGGTGTGGAACGGCCGCTTGCCCGGCGCGTAGGTGTTGGGATGGCCGGGCGTCAGCACGAACATCTCGCCGCGATCCTGGAAGACGAAGCCCAGCCCCGGCGGCGCCATGCCGCTGCCCATGCCGCGGTAGTTCGACTGGATCAGCGACACCATCATGCCGCTGGCGTCGGCGGTGGTGAGGTAGATGGTGTCGCCTTCGTTGACCTCGGGGATGATGCCCGGCTCGACGCTGCGCGCGGCCTTGTCCATCGAAATGAGTTTTCCGCGCTCGACCGCGTAGGCCTTGGAGATCAGCCTCGACACCGGCGTGTCGTAGAACTTGGGATCGGCGTAGGACGCCGCGCGGTCGGCGAACGCGAGCTTCTTCGCCTCGACGAACAGATGCACGTGCTCGGGGCTGCCGAAACCGTAGGACTTGAGATCGTAAGGTTCGAGCAGGTTGAGGATCTGCAGCGCGGCGATGCCCTGCCCGTTCGGCGGCAGCTCCCACACGTCGTAGCCGCGGTAGTTGGTGCTCACCGGCTCGACCCACTCCCCATGGTGTTCGGCCAGGTCCTCGTAGCGCAGGAAGCCGCCGTTGGCCTTGAAATACGCATCGATGGTGCGCGCGATCTCGCCCTTGTAGAACGCGTCGCGGCCGCCGCGCGCAATCTTCTCCAGCGTGTTCGCGAGGTTGGGATTGCGCCACGTCTCGCCGGTGCGCGGGCCGCGGCGTTGACCAGGCACTTCGCCATCCACGGTGAACTGCTCGGCGAACCCCGGCCACTTCGACAGCACCGGCACGCTGCGACCCCAGTAGTACGCGATGGTCTCGGCGACCGGATGGCCTTCGCGGGCGTAGCGGATGGCCGGCGCGAGGTTGTCGGCCATCGGGCGCTTGCCGAAACGGTCGTGCAGCGCGAACCAGCCGTCGACGCAGCCCGGCACGCTCACCGGCAGCGGCCCGTGCGCCGGGATGTCGGTCAGGCCGCGGCGCTGGAACTCGGCCAGCGTCAACGCCTTCGGCGAACGGCCGGAGCCGTTGTAGCCGTAGAGCTTCTTCGTCTTCGGGTCCCACACGATCGCGAACAGGTCGCCGCCGATGCCGCTGCCGGTGGGCTCCATCAACCCCAGCGCCGCGTCGGCGGCGATGGCGGCGTCGACCGCACTGCCGCCGGCGCGCATCGTCTCCAGCGCGATTTGGGTGACCAGCGGATGCGACGTCGCCGCCATCGCATGCGGCGCGTACACCTCGCTGCGGGTGGCGAACGGCTTGCCGGTGACGCGGTCGGCGGCGGGGACGGGCGCGGCGACGGCCGCGAGGACGGCGGCAAGGGCGGTCGGCGCGAGCGCGACCAGCGACGGACGGGGCATGGCAGACCTCGGACGGACCGGAACCGCCGACAGGGTAACGCGTCAGCCGCCCCCGAACCCCGCGATCAGCGCGTCGTTGTCGATCGCCGGCGAGTAGAGCCAGCCCTGCACGGCGAAGATGTTGCAGTCGCGGAGGCAGTCGGCCTGGGCCTGCGTTTCGACGCCCTCGCCGACGACGTCGATGCCGAGGGTGTGGGCGAGCTGGGCGACGGCCTGCACGATCGCCAGGTCGGCGCGGTTGCCGGGCAGGCCGGCGGTGAAGCCGCGGTCGATCTTCAGCGTGTCGATCGGCAGGTGCTTGAGGTAACCGAGCGAGCAGTAACCGCTGCCGAAGTCGTCGAGCGCCACGTGCACGCCCAGCGCGCGCAGGCGTGCGAGGGTCTTCCCCGCGGCCGCCTGGTCGCGCAGCAGCAGGGTTTCGGTGAGCTCCAGGCACAGTCGCTGCGGCGGCAGGCCGGAATCGGCCAGCGCGATCTGCACGTCGGTGATGAGGCCCGCCTGTTCGAACTGGCGGGCGGAGACGTTGACCCGCAGCATCGGTGCGACGCCGTCGCGCGCCGGCCAGCGCATCGCGGCGTGGCAGGCTTCGAGCAGCACCCAGCGGCCGAGGCGCACGATCAGGCCGGAGCTTTCGGCGACCTCGATGAATTCGCCCGCCGACACCACGCGCCCGTCGGGCCGCTGCCAGCGCAGCAGCGCTTCGGCAGCGCGCCAGCGGCCGTCGCGCAGGTCGATCTCGGGCATGTAGTGCAGCAGCAGTTCGCCGCTGGCGAACGCTTCGCGCAGCGCCTGCTCGGTGCGCAGGCGTTCGAGCAGGTCGCGATGGCGCTCGGCGTCGAACACTTCGCAGCGGTTGAAGCCGGCCTGGCGCGCGCGCAGGCTGGCGTTCTCGGCGTTGCGCAGCAGGATGTCGGCGGACGGCGCCGCCAGGTCGCGCGAGAACGCGATGCCCGCCGAAATCGTGGCCGGCTGCGGCGCGGCGCCGCCGTGGTCGAAGCCCGCCTGGACCAGGTCGATGCAGCGCTCGGCCAGCGCCAGCGCTTCCACTTCCGGCAGGTGGCGGTGCGGGATCACCGCGAACGCATCCTCGCGCACGCGGGCCAGCGTGGCCGTCTCGCCGACGGCTTCGCGCAAGCGCGCGGCGACGGCGCTCAGCAGCCGCTGGCGGGCTTCGTCGCCGGGCAGCGCCTCCAGCGGCAGTTCCACCTGCAGGTGCACGGCCACCAGCCCGCCGTCGTGCTCGTGCATCGGCCGCAGCGCGCTGTGCGCGACTTCCAGCAGGTGGTCGCGGTTGGGCAGGTCGGTCTGCGGATCGTGGCGCTCGATGTAGCGCAGCCGGCTTTCGGCCTCGCGGCGGCGGCTGATCTCGTACGCCATCGCCACGTAGTCGCCGATGCTGCCGGCGAACGCCTGGTCCTCGGGTGTCCAGACGCGGGCGCAGCCGACCTGTTCGTGGCAGACCACGCCGAGCAGCTCGCCCTGGCTGCGCACCGGCGCGTCCAGCAGCGACTGCACGCGATGGCGGGCGAAATAGGCCTGCAGGCTGTCGTCCGCGGCGACGGTGTCGTCGGCGCGGACATCGGCGATGTCGATGACGCGCACGTCCTCGAGCTGCTCGCCGTACTCGCGATCGATGCTCAGGGTTTCGTCGAATCCGGGCGGATTGTGCCGGTCCTCACCGCGCAGGTAGGCGTGCACGCAGTGCAGGCGGGCGTCGGCGGGGTCGCGCCGCCACACGTTCACGCGCTCGACCTCGAGCGTGTCCGCGGCCACCTGGCAGATCAGCGCGATCGCGGTCTGCAGGGTGCAGTCATCGCTCCACACCCGTCGCGCCAGCGCGACCAGCGCGTGATTGTGGCGCAGCGCGCGCGCGCTGCGCTCGGCTTGCCTGGGATTCCCTGCATTCGCGGTCATCGCCCCCCCGTTCGCCGAACAAGGTCGAGACCCGTCCGGGGCCGCGGCGCAAGGGCCGAGAATAACCCAGGCGGGCGACGGTGGCTCAATTCACGTTGCAGGTCAGCGTCACCGTCACCGTGCCGTTGAGCGGCAGCGCGGGGATCGTGGCGCCCGCGCCCTGCAGGGCCGCGACCAGGGCCGCGCCGGTCGGCGCCGGACAGGTCGCGCCGCCGGCCGAGGTGCAGCTGGCGGTGGTGCAGGTCACGCCGGTGGGCACGGGGTCGGTCAGCACGGCACCATCGGCGGCATCGGGGCCGAGGTTGGTCACGGTCAACGCGTACAGGGTCGTCGCCCCGGACACCACCGTGTCCGCCGCCTGGTCGACCTCGCCGTTGGCGCCGGGCGTGTTGGTCTTGGTCAGGCGCAGGTCGGCCCGGTTCTTGCGCGTGTTGGTGAAGACGCAGGTCAGGTCGTCGCCGCTGACGCCGGTCACGGCGAAGCTGGTGCCGCTGCCGCTCGGCGCCTGGCCGCCGGACAGCGCGTTGGTGCAGCTGTAGGTGGTGATGTAGTTGGCGAGATCGGCGCCGGCTGCGGCGGTTTCGGTGAAGGTGTAGCTCGCGCCGACCGCGCCCGGGTTGAGCGTCGCGGTACCGTTCGCGGTGCTGCCGGTGCCGGTGGTGGTGGTGGTGGCGGGGCCGCCGGTGCCGGTGATGGTCAGCGTGAACTGGTCGGTTGCGACGAAACGGCCGCTCGGCAGCGCCTTCTGCAGGCGCAGGATCGGCAGGCGGTCGTTGGTGAAGGTGCAGGTGAACGCGGTGCTCGCCGCGATTTCGGCGCCGGTGAGGGTGTAGGTGCTGCCGCTGAGGCTGCCGACCGGGGTGCCGCCGGCGTTGACGCAGCTCGCGCCCGACAGCGCCCAGCCCGCGGGCAGCGTGCTTTCGTTGATGGTGACCGCGGTGGTCGGCGAGGCGATCGCGTACACCTGCGTGCCGGTCATGCCGGTGTCGCCGTCGACCTGGGTCGCGGTGTTCGCCGCAGCGGTGGTGACCGTGCCGGTGGTCTGCCCGGTGTTGGTGAGCGTGAAGCCGAACGCGCCGCCGGCGATGCCGGTGGTGATCTTGTTGAGCGTGAGTTTGCGCGACACCTGGAACTGGTAGTCCTCGACCTCGCCGCTCTGGACGGTGCCCACCGGCGTGCTGCAGTTGTCGAGGGCGGTGTTGTTGGTGCAGACCCGGAAACGGGCGAAGGTCGGGCCGATGATGGCGGTCGCCGGCACCGGGACGTTGAGATTGACGGTGCCGGCGGCCACCGCCTGGTTCGTCACCATCTGCTCGCCGGCGTCGTTGAAGTCGCCGTCGGCGTTCCAGTCGAACCAGGCGTTGAGGAAGCCGCTGCCGTTCTGGATGCTGACCGGCACGATCGTGATTTCGCCCACCGGCAGCAGCGGGGTCAGCGTCACGCCGTCTTCGTCGTCGGTGTTGTTGGTGTCGTCGCCGGTGGCGCCGGGGCTGTTGAGCAGCCCGCTGTCGGCATCGACGCTCGGACCCAGGCGGATCCCGGAGAGGGTATGGGAGGGGTTGCCGTAGGAGATCGGCGCATCGCCCACGTCGGCGTTGTCCGACTCCAGCAGGAACGACGAGTTGGTGGCGCCGTAGACCAGGGTCGCCGCGGCGCCGCCCAGTTGCACCGAATACAGGCTCGCCGGCGTGGCGCCGCCGTTGCCGAAGTAGGCGGCGCCGGTCATGCCGTTCGGTTCGTTGTTGATGTTGCCGTTGGGCGTGTCGTAGGTGCCGTTGCCGTTGCTGGTGACCAGCGAGCCGGTGAGCGAAGCGAAGCCGGCGGGCGCGCCGGTGAAGCCCTGGGTGCTGCTGCTCGCGGCCATCACCAGCTTGCCGTCGTCGGCCTCGTTCGGCGCCTGGCCGGCGTCATAGGCCGCAGGCGCGAGGGTGGAATTGCCCGGCGTGCCGGTGGTCACCTGCGCGGTAGCGGTGGCGTTGCGCACGAAACCGTTCGGCGTCTGCTCGACGTTCTGGTAGACCGAAGCCAGCAGCAGCGCGTCGTCGCCGGCGTTGGTCGGCGTGTTGACGTCCGGGAAGGTGATCGTCACCGTCCCCGAGGCCGCGCCGCCGAGCAGCGTGTTGATCTCGTTCTCGAACAGCACGATGTGGAAGCTGCTGAGGCTGAAGAACGCGGTGCCCGCGGGCGAACCGCTGGGCGAGGTGCTGATGGTGATGAAGCGGGTGTCGCCGCTGGGCGTGCCGCCGATCACCAGCGCGTTCTGCTTGTTGACGGTGCCGCCGGGGCCGACGAGGCGCGCGGTGATCTGGTTGTTGCTGGTGGTCGCCGGCGGGGTGCCCACGCGCGGCTCGGGCCAGTTGTCGCCGAGACCGGTGCCCGCGGTGTTGGCGGTGGTGCACAGGCCACCGGTGCCGTCGGCCGGCGAACAGTGGTCGCGTTCGAACGTCGCCCAGATGAACAGCGCGCGGTTCTTGCCGCTGGGGATGTTGAAGCTGGCGATCGTCGGCGTGCCGGTGGCCCCGGCGTCGGTCGCGGTGGCCGTCTGCGTGGTCAGATGCTGGACCTGCGCGGCGAACGCCGCCGGCGCCAGCACGAGCGCCAGCACACACGCAGCCGCGCGGCACGCACGCAATGCGCACGAAGTCATCCGTATCCCGATCATCGACCACCCCTGCCCTGCGTTGTTGCGTCCTTGGTCGCCGCGCGGCTGAACGTTGCCATGCACATTCGCTCCGTCCTCGACGGAACGGATGCGCAGGGCTCGATCACGTGCAGCAGTGCGTGCGCAGACCACGCCTCCACACGATAAGCGCGGCGACCTCCCCCCTCACGCTGTCACATATGACAGGCTAATGGGGCTTGCAACGCGGAAACGCTGACCTCGTCACGCTTTTCGGGATGGCCGCATCCGCTGTCGTCGTTTTCGATAACGACGGTCTATTGCACCGTGCAGGTCAATACGAAACTCACACTGCCGCCGACCGGCAGCAGCGGAATCGTCGCGCCGCTGCCCTGCAGGGCGCTCACCAGCGCGGCGCCGGTCGCGGCAGGACAGCTCGCACCGCCGGCCGCGGTGCAGGTGGCGGTGGCGCAGGTCAGCCCCGTGGGCACGGGGTCGGCGATCACCGCGTTGTTCGCCGGTTTCGGTCCGGTGTTGCTGACGACGATCGTGTACGCCGAGGTCGCGCCGGACGACACGGTGTCGCCGCTCTGGTCGACCTCGCCGTTGACGCCCGGCGTGTTGGTCTTGGTGATGCGCAGATCCGACTTGCAGGTGCGGCCGACATCGGTCCCCGGCGTGTCGGTGCCCGGCGCGACGACCGCACTGGTGCCGTTGCCGCCGGTCTGCGCGCCGTGGGTGGCGCCGCCGGGCTGGCCCTGGGCCGTGTTGGTGATGCCCGGGGCGCCGCCGTTGGCGGTCACCGCGGCCGCGCCGGTGGTGATCGCGATGCCGCCCGCGCCGCCGCCGCCGCCGCCGTGCGCGGAGCTGCCCGGCACCCACGCATCGCCACCGCGACCACCGCTGACGTCGACCGTCAGCGCGGCGCTCCAGGTGGTCGCGACCACCGCCACGCTGCCGCCCGCACCACCGCCGCCGGCGGCATCGTTCGACGGATTGTCGGCGGCGCGCGCGCCGCGGCTGCGGATCGTGCCGCTGCCGCTCACGGTGACCGCACGCACCATGACGATGCCGCCGCCGGCCGCGCCGCTGGATTGTTCGGCCTGGCTGTTGCCGTTGTTGTCGCCGCCGCCACCGCCGCCGCCCATCACCAGCCGGGCGATGCCGGCCTGCGCGAAGGCCGCGCCGCCGAAGCCCCATTTCTTCTCGGGCAGGTTGCTGTAGTCGGCGAGGATGCCGGCGTAGCCCGCCGACCGCCAACCGACGCCACCGCGACCGCCCGCAGTGGCGTTGCCGCCACCGCCGCCGCCGCCGTTGTCGCTGGCGCCGTCCCAGAAGGCGCCGCCGCCGCCGGCGTTGCCCGGCGCGCCGCGCGCCCAGTCGCCGGTGCTGGCGGTCCCGGTGGGATAACCGCCCCAGGTCGCGCCGAGGTCGGTGATGGCGGCGGTGTTGCCGTTGTCGGGGCTGCGCTTCTCGCTGACGAAACGCGGCGTGCCGGCGATGCCCTCGCCCTTGCCGCCATGGCGGGTGTCGGCGTCCCAGCGGAAGCGCTCCACCGCGTCGTCGGCGTCGCGGCTGCGACCGCCTGCACCGCGGAAGCCGGTGCCGTCGGCATCAATGGTCTGGCCGTTGAAGTTCAGCGTGAAGGCCGCATCGATCGCGACCACGCCCCCGTTGCTGCCATCCCAGACCGGCGCGGTGACCGTGCCGCCGAGGGTGGCGTTGGCGTACTGCGGCACGCGGATCACTTGGAAGGTGCGGCGGCCGTTGGTGTTGGTGGCGGCGGCCTGCTGGTAGGTGGCGGTCAGCGGCGAGCCGGCGAGCACCAGGCTGCCGTTGTTGCTGCCGGCCCCGGCGCGCACGAACTGGTAGCGGCCCGCCGCGCAGCCTGGCGCCGAGTTGGTGTAGCCGGCCGCGGGCTCCGTGGCGCTGCCGTCGCCGTAGGCGAGCGTGTCGGTGCTGTTGAGGGTGGCGCACTGCATCTGGATGACCAGCACGAGATCGCCCTCGGCGAGCGTCGCGGCGGCGCCGCGCTGGCCGCTGAGTGCGATCGTGGTGCTGCCCGTGCCGTAGGTGCCGGTGGCGGGCGCCCAGTAGGTGTTGATCACGCCGGTGACGCTGGACACGTCGCCGGCGCCGCCCGGCGTGGCGCAGACCTGCGCGGACGCCGTCGGGAGCACCGATCCGCCGAGGGCGGAGGCCACGCCGAGCCAGAGGCCGAAGCGCCGGGAGAGGGCGGAAGTCCGGATCTGGCGGCGTGGGGTCATCACTAGGGCACCTGGCAGGAGAGGGTGAAGGTGGCGCTGCCGCCGGCGGGCAGGGTCGGCACGGTCGTGCCGGCCCCCTGCAGCGCCGCGACCAGCGCTGCGCCGGTCTGCGCCGGGCAGGTCGCGCCGCCCGTGGCGGAGCAGGTGGCGGTGGTGCAGGTCAGACCCGCGGTGGCTGGGTCGGTCACCACCGCACCATCCGCGGACGACGGGCCGTTGTTGGTCACCACGATGCTGTACGTGGTCGCGACCCCGCTGGTCACCAAGTCCGCCGCCTGGTCCACCTCGCCGTTCACGCCCGGCGTGTTCGTCTTGGTGATGGACAGGTCCGCCCGGCTATTTTGCGTGTCCGTATCCGTCGCCGTGTTGTTCCCCGGCGTCGGGTCGTTGTTGCCCGGGTCCACCGTCGCCGTCGCGGTATTGGTCAGGTTGCCGGTGTAGTTCGCCGGCACCGTCAGCACCAGCGTGTACGTCGCCACCGCACCCACCGGCAGGTCGACGGTGTTGTCGTTGATCGCGCCGCTGCCGCTGGCCGCGCAGACGCCGCCACCGCTCGCCGTGCAAGTCCAGCTCGCCGTCGTGATCCCCGCCGGCAGCGGGTCGCTCACGGTCACGTTCTGCGCGCCGAACGGGCCGCCGTTCGTCGCCGTGATGGTGTAGGTCACGTTCGTCCCTGGCGTGTACGTCGTACTGCCGTCGGTCTTGGTCACCGCAATATCCGCACCGAAGGTGATGTTCGCGTTCACGCAGTGCGCGCCGTCGTTGGTCTGCGAACCGGGCGAGCTGGAGATCAGCGTCGGCACGCCCGTCGCCAGATCGTACTGGTAGAACCCGCTACCGGTGTTGTTGTTCGCGTACAAGCCATTCGGCGAGCCGTACAGCGCGCCGAATGCACCCAGTCCCGAGTTGGACCCGATCGCGGTCACCGTGCCGGTCGCCGGGTTGATCGCATACAGCTGGCCGCCGCCGGCCACCGAGTACAACGTCCCGCCGATCCAGGCCATGTCCAGGCTGTTGAAAGTCTGACTGAGCGGAATCGCGGTGGCGGTCAGCGTCGACAGATTGATCGCGTACAGCGTGCTCGCCGCCGATTCCTTGACGTAGTACACGCCAGTCGGGCTGATGTCGCCGGCCAGGTAGTTGAGGTTGGTCGGCAGGCCGCTCACCGGACCTATTTCCACCGTGCTGCCATCCGGACCCACCCGCACCACAATGTTGCCCGCACCCGTCCCGCTGCGCAGGCCGTAGAGATAGTTGTCCAGCGGGTTATAGCCAATCGCGTTGTACGGCACTGTACCCACGCCCAGCACCGGGTAGGTGAAGGGGTTGGTGGCGGTGCTGATCAACTGCAGCGTGGTCGGTGTGTTGGCGTCCGGTCCCTGCGACAGGAACATTCGTGCATCGCAGGTACCGAAATTCGGCTGCAAGGTATCGGTATCGCTGGCGCTGTTGTTCGCCGCATTGGTGTCCGACACCCCGCTCGGCGCGGCGATACTCGCGCTGTTGGTGAGGTTGCCGCTGGTACCCGCGGCCACGGTCGCAGTCACGGTGAAGGTCACGCTGCCGCCCGAGGGCAGCGTCGGAATCGCGATGCCCGCGCCTTGCATCGCAGCCACCGTGGGCGAGGCCGGGCACACCGCACCGCCCGTCGCGCTGCCGCAGGTCACGCTGCCGACCGTCAGCCCGGCCACCGCCGGGTCGGTGAACACCGCACCGTTGGCCGCGTTCGGGCCGGCATTGGCGACGACGATGGTGTAGGTGTTGGTCTGGCCCGGTGCGTACAGCGTCTGTCCATCGGTCTTGGTGATCGACAGGTCGGTGGTGATGAAGGTGTTGGTGAAGGTGCAGGCGATGTCCGCGCCGCGCACCATCGCCGCGGCATCGAACGTCACCGTGCGCGCGACCAGGTCGACCGTGGCGTTGCCGCCGGCGGGCACGTTGCTGCAGGCCAGCGCGCTCAGCGCATAGCCCGCGGGCATCGCGCTTTCGGTGATCGTGGTCGCCACGCCCGTGGCCGCGAAGGTCTGCGTGGCGCCGCTGGCACCGACGCCGGCGGCGCTCGTGCTGATGTTTTGCGATGTCCAGCCGTTGCTGCCGGTGAAGGTGAACGGGCCGCCGAAGCCGCCGAGCGTCACCTTGGTCAGCGTGAGTCGCGGATTCGGCACGGGTGTCTGCACCAGCGGCGAGGGCGCGGTCTGCGGCGTACTGGTGCCGCCCGACATCGTGAAATACGACGCCGTGGCCTGGTTGTCGATCGTCGCCGGCAACGGCGCCGCGCCCACGGTCACGCGGAAGCGCACCACCGCGGCGCCGGCCGCACCGCCCGCGAGCACCTCGCCGGCGGGGCGGCCGGTCGAGTGGACTTCGCGGGTGCCGCTGCTGGCCGGGGAATACGGCATGGTGCCCGCGGGCGCATCGGCCACGGCGGTACCGTTGAGCGTGGTCGAACCGGCGACGTAGGTGGTGTTCGCCGGGATCGCGTCGCTGAGCGTCACCAGCTCCGCGGGCAGGTTGCCGGTGTTGCTGATGGTGACGGTGTATTCGAGCACGTCGCCCGGCATCGCGAACGTCGCCGGGGTCTGCGACCGGGTGACGTTGACCACGGACTTGGTGGTGGCCAGCGCCGGGTTGAGCGTGGGCGCGTTGCAAGAGGCCAGGTCGAGCGCGGCGCCGTTGTTCGAATAGCCGGTGGCGTTGCCGAGCACGGTGCCGCCGGTGTTCGGGCTGGCGAGGTCGATGGTGAACACCGAGGTGGTGTTGCCGGTGATGATCGTGCTGACCAGCAGGCCGGCGGTGTTGAACGCCAGGCCGGTGGCACCGGAGGCGCCGTACACGCCCAGGTTGTAGGCCTGCAGCGTGTTGCGGTCGATGCGGAACAGGTAGGAATTGCTGCCGCTGCTGCCGAGCCAGTAGAGGCGGCCGTTGGCGTCGGAGGCGAGGTCGCCCGCGCTCATGTTCGCCCAGATCGTGGCGTCGGCGGCTGCGGCGGCGTTGACGAGGCCGAGGTCGGTGATGACGCCCGCCGTGGTGACCCGGTAGAGGTGCCGGTCGCTGCCGACGTAGTAGATGTTGCCGTCGGCGCCACCGCCCTGGCCGGACGAGCCGGGGTTGCCGCCGAAGCTGGTCCAGTTGGTGCCGAACGCGGTGGTCGCGGCGCCGGTGAAACGACGGATGGTCGTGTTCGCGCCGTTGTCGAAATAGACGTTGGTGTCGGTGGCCTGGCCGATGCCGTCGAGGTTCTGCCCCGCGGTCGAGTCCAGCGTCGCGACCGTGCCGTTGAGCCGATACAGCCGCGCCGAGAAGGTGTTGCCGTTGATGATCTGCGAGCTGTAGACCGGGCCGCAGGTGAGCGCCGCGGCGCTGCCGGACGCCATCAACGCGAGGAGGCCCAGCGCCCCCGCGAGCAGTGCGCCGCGACGGGAAGGGGCCGGATTCGACGACGACGAAAAGCCTTTCATTGCAACCGAACTCCTGAGCGAATCGGGATGACGCGGATCCGGGCCTGCGAACGGCACCGGATCCTGGGGGTGTGACCGCGGCACGTTCCGTGCGCCGTCTATCGTTTGGGCCGCGGCGATCGAATCATTCGATGGCCGGAGCCCGGACGAGCGGAGACGCCGCGTCCTTCGTGCAGACACGGCGTTCCGTCGCCGTCAGTCGTTCATGTCAGTACCACCCGACGAAGTTCACGAACCAGCCGCGCTGGTCGTAATCGAAGTTCGTCAGGTCGTCGTTGAACTGGGTGAAGTTGTAGCCCACGCCGAGGCGCAGGTTCTTGCCGAGGTCGCGATCGATGCCCAGCAGCGCGCCCTGGCGGGCACCACCGTCCTTCACGCCGAGCCAGCGGTACTCCGCCAGCGCGTGCCAGTCGTCGGCGAAGGCATAGCGCGCCTGTGCCGCGACGAAGGTCGCGCCGGAGTCGGCCCACTGGCCGGCCAGGCGGCCGTAACGCACCTCGCCCTCGCGCCGCATCAGCTTGCCGGCGAACTCCCAGTCGGTGTTCGGCTGGTAGATGCCCTCCAGCGAGAGCACCTGGCTGCGCTGGTCGTAGTTGGCGACGTTGGTGCCGATCTGCGGCAGCGCCGACAGGTCGTACAGGTACGTGTACTTGCCCAGCAGCGACCACTTGGCCGAATCGAACGGCCGCCACGCGAACCCGAAGTTGCCTTCGATGAACTTGGCGCCGGCATCGGCCTGCAGGTCGTCGGTGGTCTTCGAGTAGTTGAAGCGCGCCGCGATCCGGAAGCTCTCGTCGACCTTGTGGGTGAAGGTGTTGGTGGTCACCCACTGCGTGCGCTGCTCGGCGCCGGTGTCCTCGCGCCATTCCAGCTTGCTGTTCCACTGGGTTGCGCTGGAGGTGCGGCCGGCGCTGACGCTCACCGCGTTGCGGTCGACGTTGCCGGTGCCGCGGTCGAGGTTGGCGGTCTGCAGGGTGAAGCCCAGGGTCCAGCCCACGCCCGGGTAGAAATCCATGCCGAAGGTGTGGGCCAGGCCGTTCTCGTTCGGAGCCTTGAGGTACTGGCTCTCGTTGTAGAGGTTGGTCTGGTTCGACAGCCGCCAGCGCTGGCCCAGCGTCCAGCCGGTGGTCTGGCGGTCGTTGAACAGCGGGTCGTAGTCGGTGCGGTCGGTGGACCAGGTGTAGGCGCCGTAGAACGTGTGCTCGGGGCTGAGCCGGTACTCGGCGTTGACCTGGGCGGAATCGCCGCGGTCGCCGGTGGTGACTTCCGCGCCGACGCTCGACAGGTCGCCGAACAGGTACTTGCCGCCCACGGTGTAGGCATCGTTGTCGGCGTAGCGGCCGCCGTCGTCGTCCACCGTGAACTGCGCGGTGCCGTAGACGTCGAGGCTGCTGCCGAACCGGTGCTTGTACTGCAGCGCGGCGAGCGTGCCGGCGGCGTTGCCGGAGGTGCGCTTCTCCTCGATGCGGCGCAGCTCGGCGGCGAGGCTGTCGTGGTCGTCGATGCGCCATTCGCCGGTGAGCTGCGACTGGGTCAGCGACTCCGCGTCGCGTTCGGCGCGGCTGTAGCGGGCGTGCACGTTGACGTTCGGCGAGAACTGGCCCAGCACTTCGGCGCCCTGCTCGCGGATGCGCGCACCGATGTCGAAGCGGCTGACCGAGAAGCCCGAATCCACGTCGCGCCACCAGGCGCCGGCGGACCAGTCCAGCGCGGTCCAGCCCAGCTCCTTGAAGTTGGCGCGGGCCTCGACCGCCTTCGCGTCGCCATCGCGGGCGTCGGTGGTCGGGTTGATCTGGCCGAAGCTCAGGCCGCCGTTGTCCGAGAAGAAGATCGGCGCGCTGGTGGCCTTCGTGCGGCTCTGTTCGAGCTTGAGGTAGGTGCCGCGGCCGGCCTGCAGGGTCAGGTCCGCGCCCTTGAGCGAGTAGTCGTCGCCGCCGCGGTTCTCGTCGATGTACGTGGCGCCGAGCGCGACGTGGTCGCCGAACCAGTGCTTGCCGCGCAGGCCCGCCGTGAACGACCCCGGGTCGAAACCGTCGGGGATGTACTCGTAGTCGACCTGCAGCACCTGCGTGAAGCCGTCCAGCGGCGTGTCGCGGGTGAGCGTGGGGACGTTCTCGCGGGTGATCTGCGCCAGCGGCCTGGTCAGCAGCAGCCGGCCCTGGAATTCGTCGATCTCGTAGTCCGCGCCGCGGGTCAGGTCGATGCGCTTCTCGACGCGGCCGGTGGTGTGGTCGCGCACTTCCAGCACCACGCGGTCGGAACCGGGCAGCACGTCGGTGTGCTTGAGGTAATAGAGACTGCCGCCGGTGCCGAGGAATTCGCTGTGGCCGGGCGCGCTCTGCGCCTCGGACCCGAACACCTTCAGCTGCGACGCGGCTTCGCCCAGGTCCGTGGCCCGGCGCGAACGCCAGCTCAGCGCGCCGCCGTACAGCGCACGCGAGTACTGGCCGTATTCGGTCCCGGTGATGCCGGTGTCGAAGTTGCCCCACAGCGCCTGGCTCTTGTCCCAGTCGACACGGACGTAGAGCTTGCCCTGGGTGTCGACGTCGCGGTACGTGGTCGAATCGTCGCCGTAGACCGGGTAGTACTGGTCCGGGTCGAGGCGGCGGAACACGTCCTGCGCGTTGGCCTTGCCGAAGCCGTGGAACAGCTCGCCGATCTCGCGTTCCTGGGTGTCGGCCTGGGCGGTGACCAGGTATTTGCCCTTGATCTTGCCCTTCAGGTAGAACGCGAGGCGGCCTTCCAGCAGGAAGCCGTCGTCGTAGCGTTCGTCGCCGTTGAGCGGCTCCACCGAGCCGGACACGCTGCTGCCGGACGCCGTGAAGTCGGCGATCGCGACCGCAAACATGTACTTGCCGGTGACGTCGATGTCGAGGCGCTTGTCCAGCGTCTGCTGGTCCTTGCCGCGCAGTTCGATGTCGAACGCGTGGCGGCCGACCGGCACCAAGTACTCGGCCACCAGCTTGCGCTGCAGGTCGATCGGCTGGCTCTGGCCGTTGATCTTGACCGAGTAGCCCTCGGGGATGTCGCGCCCCTGGATGCGGATGCGCGAGCCGTAGATCGCGATGTTCTGCCGGTGCAGCGCGTTCTCGCCGAAGATGCCGTCGACGAGGCTGCGCTGCTCCGCGTCGTCGGCGCTCAGCGCGAGGCCGTTGCTCTTCTCGACCGACTGCCGCAGCAGCTGCGCGCCGCGCTCGGCTTCCTCCGGACGGACCAGCTGCATGCGCCGCGGCCAGGTCTCGTCGAAGCTGCCGTCGGCGCCGTAGGCGCGGACCAGGTACACCAGCTCGTCGCCGGCGCGGGCCTCGAAGCCCGCCGGCAGCGTGCCGTCCCATTCCGCGTCGGTCACCGCGCCGACCGGCATCGGCACCGTCGCCAGCGGCGACACCAGGTCGGCGTCGCTGGCGCGGTAGATCAGCACTACGGCGCGCTGGATGAAGTCCGGGTAATTGCTGTAGGCGTAGAAACGCACCGGCTTGGTGATGCGGCCGCCGTCGAAGGCGACCATCGACGGCGCCGAAACGCTGTACTGCGGCTGGCCGAGGTTGGGGTCCTCGGTGGCCCAGATCACGCCACCGCCCGGCAGGTCGGTCGACCACTTGCCGATCGCCAGCGCCTGGCCCGGCTTCAGGTCGTGGTTCCAGGTCGATTCGACGCGTTCGGCCTCCACCGTGACGCGACGGTCCGGCTGGAGCACGTTCGAGTCGGAACCGTCGGAAGTGTCCTTGGTCACCGGCCGCTGTTCGCCGCGGGTGCGGATGGTGAACACCATGCCTTCGTCGGACGCGCAGCCGCTGCCGTCGCAGCGGGTCGCATCCTGCGGCGCCGGCGCTTCCTGTGCGGAAGCGGAACCGGCGAGGCCGGCCAGGATGCCGATCAGGGTGTAATCGAGCAGTTTCATCTTCATCTTGGCGACCCTCACTGCCCGTTCATTCCGGCGGGGGCAGCCGGATCCTCGTTGATGTCGACACGCAATCCGCCGCGGACGTTCGCCGGCAGCGCCTCCGCGATCGCGTCGTAGACGGCCCTCGCACGACGCATGCCAAGTGCCACGTTGTAGTCCTCCGCGCCGCGCTTGTCGGCATGGCCGACCACCGCCACGCGGGTGGTGCCGATCGCGACCAGGTAGTCCGCGATCCGGCGTACCAGCGGCCGGTACTCCGGCTTGATCTCGGCACGGTCGGTCTCGAACAGGAAGGTGCCGATCAGCGGCCATTCCATTACCCCGACCACGGTCGAATCCGGGTCGTGCGGGTTGGCGCGGACGCTGATCCGCAGGCCTGCGGCGGTCTCAGGCGGGAGCTTCGCCACCAGCGCGTCGCGCACCGCGATCGCGCGCTCGAAGGCGAGCAGGTCGCTCTCGCCCTCGGCGCCGATCACGATCTCGCCGCCGGCATGGCCCTGGGCCGTCTCGGCGATCTTGTCGATCGCCGGGCGGTACTGCGGCCGGATCTCCGCGCTGTCGGGCGCGAACATCACCGAGCCCAGCTCCATCTCGACCGCCTGGGTCGCCCCTTCCAGCACCGACACCGGCAGTTTCACGCCGAAGTCGAAGCGGGTCGGCACGCCCGGGGTCACGCGCTTCACCAGCGGGTTGTCGGTGGTGAACACCGTGCCCGGCGGCAGCGTGGCCGCGTCGACCTTGAGGATCAGGTTGCGTCCGCGCTCCCAGCGGCCGCCGTCGACGCCGGCCAGGTGGTAGCGACCGTACTGGTCGGTCTCGACCAGCAGGCCTTCCACCGTCGCCAGGCGCACGCCCGGGATGCCGCGTTCGTCGATGCCGGCGTTGGCGATCACGTAATCGACCACGTAGCCGTCGGCCACCTGGCTGACGCGACGTTCCACCGTCGGCTCGGCCGCGTTCAGGCCCTTGGCCGCATCGCCGCGCTTCTCGACGCGGGTGCTGCCGTCGGCCGCCATGCGCACGGTCACGCCCTGCGCGGAGGTCAGCACGAAGTCGTCGGTGAAGCGCAGCTCGCGCAGCGTCTGGCGGACGACGACGGTGTGGTTGGCCACCGCATCGCCTTCCGACTGCCGCGCCGCGATGTCGCCGATCGCGATGCCGTGGAGCATCGGCGAGCTGGCGTCCGCTTCCGGCTTCGGACCGGCGCCGCGATCGACCGTGGTCGAGTTCGGCACGTAAGCCTCCGGCGCGAAGCCGCCCTGGACATGCACCTCGCCCAGGCCCGCCGCATCCTGCCAGCCGTCGCCGTCGCGGTCGTTGAACACCGTGCCGAGGATCAGCGAGTCGTCGAGCAGCGGGTCGGCGACCAGCTGCACGTCCGCCGTCGCGGTGTTGGACACCACGTCGCCGTTGTCCTCGACCACCGCGCTGTTGGTGTGGACACCGGCGCGCACGCCGGCACCCACGCGCAGCAGGTAGGTGACGGTGGCGCGATCGCCGCCGGCGATGTCGATCTGGTCGACCCGGATCGGGTTGGTCCCGACCAGGCGACCGGCGTTGTCGGCATCGGCCACCTGCAGCGAGCCGTCGACGTAGACGAACCCGGCCGGCGGCGTATCGATCAGCATGCCGTCGGTCATCGCCGTCTGGCTGGTGTTCTCCATCGTCACCGTGTAGCGGACCAGGTCGCCCACGTGCACGTCGCGCGGGCTGGCGGTCTTGGTGACGCGGATCGTCGCCGGGGCGCCGTTGACCGCGACCACGGCGGTGCTCGTCGAGGTCACCGTCTGGGCCGAGGTCGACGACAGCGCGGTCGCGGTCGCCACGTTGTCGAGCGTGCCGCCCGCCAGCGCCTCGGCGACCGTCACCGTGTGCGTGTAGCTCGCGCAGGTGGCGGTAGCGCCCGGGGCCAGCGTGGTCGGCGTGCAGCTCAGCGTCGTCGGCGTGGCGCCTTCGAAGCTGTCGCTCACCGCCAGGTTGTTCAGCGTCACGTTGCCGGTGTTGACCACCGACACCGCGTACGTGATCACGTCGCCCTCGTCGGCCATGCCCGGCACGCCGTTGTCGGTGGTCAGCGTGGCCGTCTTGGTCGCGCTGATCGCCGGGTTCTGCGCGATCGGGGTGCTGGTGCTGTCGGGCGGCGACACCGTGTTGCCACCGTTGCCCGGCAGGGTGCCGGTCGCGGTCGCGGTGTTGTCCACCGTGCCCGCATCGACTTCCGCCTGGGTGATGGTGTGCGTGCCGGTGCAGGTCGTCGAAGCGCCCGGTGCCAGCGTCGTGGCCGGACAGACCGCCGCCGCATCCAGCTGCGCGTCGTTGATCGTCAGGCCGGTCACCGTCACGTTGCCGGTGTTGGTCACCACGAAGCTGTACGGGATCGTCGCCCCGGCCGCGCTGGCGGTCGGCGTGCCGGCGATCTTGTCGATCGTCAGGCCCGGCGCCGCTGCCACGACCACGGTCGCCACCGCGCTGTCGCAGTTGGCCGGGTTCAGCGCTTCGCAGATCGTGTAGGGATACGTGTAGGTGCCGGCTTCGGTCCCCGCCGCGACCGTGATCGTGCCGTCCGGATTCATCGTGATGCTGCCGGTCGCCGGGGTCGGCGCGACACCCGGAGTCAGCGTGATGTCGGCCGGCGTCACCGCCACGCCGTTGAGCGTGTCGTTGCCCAGCACCGAGGCGGTCGTGCCGCCACCCACACCGCTGACCGGCGGGAAGCTGTCGTCCACGGCATCGATCGCCGCCGCACCCACCGTGACGGTCACCGTCGCCGTGTCGCAGTTCGTCGGGTTCAGCTGCTCGCAGATCTGATAGACCAGCGTGTACGTGCCCGCCGGGGTCCCCGGCGCCACGTTCACCGCACCCGTCGCCGGATCGATCGTGACGTTCGGGTTGCTCGTCGACACCTGGCTGATCGTCACCGTCGCCAGCGTCGCCGGCACACCGTTCAGCGTGTCGTTGACCAGCACGTTCGGGACGGCCGTACCGCCTGCGGCACCGTTCGCCACCGTGCCGGTGTCGTCCACTGCGTCGATGACGGCTGCGCCCACCGTGACGGTCACCGTCGCGGTGTCGCAGTTCGTCGGGTTCAGCTGCTCGCAGATCCGGTACACGAGTGTGTAGGTGCCCGCCGGGGTGCCCGGGGCCACATTCACCGCACCCGTCGCCGGATCGATCGTGACGTTCGGATTGCTCGTCGATACCTGGCTGATCGTCACCGTCGCCAACGTCGCCGGCACGCCGTTCAGCGTGTCGTTCACCAGCACGTTCGGCACCGCCGTTCCGCCGGCCGCACCGCTCGCCACCGTGCCCGTGTCGTCTACAGCATCGATCACCGCTGCACCCACGGTCACCGTGACCGTCGCCGTATCGCAGTTCGTCGGGTTCAGCTGCTCGCAGATCCGGTAGACCAGCGTGTACGTGCCCGCCGGGGTGCCCGGCGCCACGCTGACCGCGCCCGTCGCCGGGTTCAGCGTCACGTTCGGGTTCGTCGTGCTCACCTGCGTCAGCGTCACCGTCGCCAGCGTCGCCGGCGCACCGTTCAGCGTGTCGTTCACCAGCACGTTCGGCACCGCCGTACCGCCGGCCGC
>JBGAFR010000063.1:0-21099 GCA_044227145.1 Lysobacteraceae bacterium | reverse complement strand
GTCAGGCAGCGTGCTGCGAAACAGGACCGTTCGACGGGACGACATGGCGTACTGGGGAGGGCTGCGTGCTCTATGGCCGCTTGTAGCCCAAACGTGGATCGCATCGGGGCAGCACCCGCCTTGGGGGTGCGACATCGCCGTGCGATCGCGCGCTGGTCCCGCATCCGATGGCGGGAAAGCGGGCGTAGGGTAGTGGCCGAAACGTAACGCCCGCTGAATGAGAATTCAGAAGCGTCTGATTCGATTGGAGTTTTTGTTCAAAAGGCGCTGTAAGCCCCTGTCCCGGCAGGGCCGGGAGGGCGTGCGAAGGCGTGCCAGCCGGAGTGTGATGAAGGTCCGGAAGGCCTCGGGGCGGGGCCGCCCCGGGGCCGGACTGCGCGCTTTCCGGGCCGGATCAGAGGGTCGCGGCAAGCCGGCTGCCCTGGGCGATCGCCCGCTTGGCGTCCAGCTCGGCGGCGACATCGGCCCCGCCGATCAGATGGGCCGTGACCCCGGCGGCCTGCAGGGCGTCGAACAGGTCCCGGCGCGGTTCCTGGCCGGCGCAGACCACCACCTGGTCCACCGGCAGGGTCTGCTCCTTGTCGTCGACGCGGATCCGGAAGCCGTCGTCGTCCACGCCGAGGTAGCTCACGCCGCCCAGCATCGCCACCTGCTTCGCCTTGAGCGTCGCGCGATGGATCCAGCCGGTGGTCTTGCCCAGCTTCGCGCCCGGCTTGCCGGGGCTGCGCTGTAGCAGCCACACCTCGCGCGCCGGCGGTTCGGGCTCGGGCCTGCGAAGGCCGCCGGGCGACGAGAACGTCGGGTCCACGCCCCACTCGGCCATCCAGCGCGCCGGATCGAGCGACGGCGATTCCTGCGACGGCGATTCCGGCAGGGCGGCGTCGGGCTGCGGCGCGACCTCCATCACCGAGGCATCCACCAGCGGCTGGTGCACGAGGAATTCGGCCACGTCGAAACCGATGCCGCCGGCGCCGACGATCGCCACGCGCGCGCCCGCACGGACACGACCGGTGAGGATGTCGAGATAGCTGACCACCTTCGCGTGATCCGCGCCCGGGAAATCGACCGTGCGCGGCAGGATGCCGGCGGCGACGACCACCGCATCGAAGCCCTGCAGGTCCGCCGACGCGACGGGGGTGGACAGCCGCAGGTCGACGCCGGTGTCCTCGATCCGGTGCCGGAAGTAGCGCAGGGTCTCGTGGAATTCTTCCTTGCCGGGGATCCGCTTGGCGAGGTTGAACTGCCCGCCGATGGCGTCCGCCGCGTCGAACAGCGTCACCCGATGCCCGCGCTCGGCGGCCACCGTCGCGCAGGCCAGCCCGGCGGGGCCGGCGCCGACCACGGCGACGCGCTTCGGCGCGGAGGTCGGCGCGTAGACCAGTTCGGTTTCGACGCAGGCGCGCGGATTGACCAGGCAACTCGCCTGCTTCTGCGCGAACACGTGGTCCAGGCAGGCCTGGTTGCAGGCGATGCACGTATTGATGCGGTCCGCGCGGCCGGCGCGGGCCTTGTTCGCCCAGTCGGGGTCGGCCAGCAGCGGACGCGCCATCGACACGAGGTCGGCGCCGCCGCCGGCGAGGATGCCCTCGGCCACGTCCGGCATGTTGATGCGGTTGGTCGCGACCAGCGGCAGTTTCACTTCCGGCCGCAGCTTCGCGGTCACGCCGGCGAACGCCGCGCGCGGCACAGACGTCGCGATCGTCGGCACCCGCGCCTCGTGCCAGCCGATGCCGGTGTTCAGGATCGTCGCGCCCGCGGCCTCGATCGCCTTCGCCTGCGCCACGATCTCGTCCCATGACGAGCCCTCCGGCACCAGCTCCAGCATCGACAGCCGGTAGACGATGATGAAATCCGACCCGCAGGCCTCGCGCACGCGCCGCACGATCTCGGTCGCGAACCGCATCCGCTTCTGCAGGTCGCCGCCCCAGGCGTCCGTGCGCCGGTTGGTGCGCGCGCTGAGGAACTGATTGATCAGGTAGCCCTCGGAACCCATGATCTCGACGCCGTCGTAGCCGCCGTCGCGGGCCAGCTTCGCGGCGCTCGCGTAGGCGGAGATCGTGCGTTCCACCCCGAACCCGGTCAGCGCCCGCGGCGTGAACGGGTTGATCGGCGCCTTGATCCGCGACGGCGCCACCTGCAGCGGGTGATAGGCGTAACGGCCGGCATGCAGCAACTGCAGGCAGATCTTCGCGCCGTGCGCATGTACCGCGGCGGTGACCTGCCGGTGCTTGCGCGACTCCCACGGCCAGCTGAGCTTGCTGCCGAAGGGCGCCAGCCAGCCCATCATGTTCGGCGAGAAGCCGCCGGTGACGATCAGGCCGACGCCGCCGGCCGCGCGTTCGGCGAAATAGGCCGCGAGCTTCGGGAAATCGCCCGCGCGATCCTCCAGCCCGGTGTGCATCGAGCCCATCAGGATGCGATTGCGCAGCGTGGTGAAGCCCAGGTCGAGCGGCGAGAACAGGTGGGGATAGGCGCTGGGCGTGGTCATCGGGCCGGTGTGCGGTCGGCATACGTGAACGTATGGAAGCGCGCACCTTGCCGGGAAAGCGTCCGCGTCTCAAGAGGCGGGCGGGCGCTGATGGGAGACGTTCGTTCCGGGTCGCGCCGGCCCGGCCGGGGACTTCCCGCCTTTTGCATGCCCGGCCCCGTGTTCCGCATGAATGAATCGGTTCAGCTAGGAGCGCCGATCATAGCCGGCAGGGTGGGACAGCAATCCGGATTCGGGGTTCCCCGGAAACCTGAACTGTGCTTGGATTCCCCAAACTGTTATGCTAGTGTTAACAACTGCGACGCGGCCGAACGATGAGCGGAAGGCCAGAGTGTGCCGTCCCGCCACCGATCTACCGAAGTTCCCTGTCAATTCCTCCAAGGAGCATTGAGTCAATGAACAAGAAACTCCTCTGTGCCGCACTGCTGAGTGGGCTGGCTGTGGCCCAGGCCGCCTCCGCGCAGGATTTCGATAACCGCTGGTACCTGACCACGTCCGCCGGCTTCAACCACCAGGACGGCGATCGCGGTACCCATAACGCCCCGTTCGGCACGATCGGCTTCGGCAAGTTCATCAGCGACAAGTGGTCGCTCGATGGCGAGTTCAACTACCAGAACCCGCGCTTCGTCCAGAACACCCTGCCGCAGACGGCTCTGGTCAGCAAGAACAACCTGAACTGGAGCCAGTACGGCGTGTCGGTCGATCTGCGTCGCCACTTCATCGCCGAAGGTCGCAACTGGAATCCGTACCTGCTGGCCGGCCTCGGCTACCAGCGTTCGGAAGAAGAGTTCGACGCCTTCCCGAACCCGAACTCCCCCGGCCAGCGCACCGATGGCAACCTCGCCGCGAAGGTCGGTGGCGGTCTGCAGGGTGACCTGGGCCGTGTCGGCGTCCGCGCCGAGCTCGCCTACCGCGCCGATTTCGACGACAGCAGCGTCAACGCCGCCGGCGAAGACTGGTTCGGTGACGTGCTGGCCTCGGTCGGCTTCATCATCCCGCTGGGTCCGGAGCCGAGCGAGCCGGTCGTCGAAGCCCCGACGCCGCCGCCCGCCCCGAACTGCGCCGACAAGGACAGCGACGGTGACGGCGTGAACGACTGCAACGACCAGTGCCCGAACTCGGTGGCCGGTGAGACGATCGGTCCCGACGGCTGCAAGGTCAAGATCTCGATCGACCTGAAGGGCGTGAACTTCAACTTCGACAAGGCCACCCTGCGTCCGGACGCCGTTGCGATCCTGAACGAGGCCGTCGAGATCCTGAAGCGCTATCCCGACATCCGCGTCGAAGTGGCCGGCCACACCGACCTCTGCGGCAACGACGCCTACAACCAGGCCCTGTCGCAGCGCCGCGCCCAGGCCGTGTACGACTACCTGACCAGCAACGGCATCGACGCCGGCCGCCTGGCGGGTCCGAACGGCTACGGCGAGAGCCGTCCGCTGGTCCAGACTCCGCAGACCCTGCCGGAGTGCAAGAACGAGACCAACCGTCGCACCGAGCTCAACGTCCAGTAATCCAGGACGCGCGACAAGCAACTCCCGAAGCCCGGCCTCGTGCCGGGCTTCGGCGTTTCCGGGGCCTTCGCCGCTGTTGCGCAACGGCATTTCCGGCGACCGGTCACGCTCTGAACGCCATGCGCCGATGTCGGGTTGTCCGCGACCGGCGCGGCGACCTACACTCGCCGGATCGATCCACGGGAGAGTCCACCATGCGTTTCCCTGCGGCTGCGTGCGCACTGCGCGCGTTCCCGGCCCGCGGCCTGTTCGGCCTGTCGGTCCTGTGTTGCCTCTCCTTCTCCGCCCAGGCCTCGGTCGATTGCGCCACGCTGAAGCCGCAGGCGCCGGTCGTGCCGGGCAACGTGTTGCAGGGCCTGCCGCTGGCCAGCGAACTGGCCGCGCCCGACGCGCAGGTCGGCAGCGGCGTGGGCTTCGCCCAACTGTTCGCCGAGGGCACGACGGTGGAACTGGTGCTCGCCCGGGCCAAGCACAGCGAATGCCTGGCGACGGCGATGGCGACGCGGCCGCTGTCCGGCGCCTACCAGCCGGCGTCGAACGACCCGCAGGCCTGGCGCTTCAACATGACCCAGAACGGCAAGCGCATGACGGCGGACGAATTCGATGCCTGGATGAAGGCCCGCGGCGTCCGCGTCGTGCAGGGGCCGAAGCCTGCGACCCCGCCGCCGCCGCCGCCGCCGCCGGAACCGCCGAAGAAGAAAAAGCGCTGATCCGGCCGGGATTTCCGGCTCGGCCACGCATGGCAGGGCATCCATGACGCCTGCGCGAACCGGGGGACGACTCGTGCTCTACGCGTTCTTCGCGCTGTTCCTCGCCGTCGGTCTGGGGATCCTCGGGTTCGGCGTGCGCTCGCTGCTGAAGTCGCGGCAAGTCGAGCAGTGGCCGACCACCTGGGGCACGTTGGAGCGGCGCGAACTGGTCGAGAGCAGCGACTCCGACGGTTCGACCTGGCGCGTCGAGGTCCTGTACCGCTATCGCGTCGCCGGCGTCGAACATGCGTCCGAGCGGCTCGCGTTCGGCTATGCCGGCAGCAGCGCCAAGCAGACGCATCAGGCGATCCTCGACAAGCTGATGGGCGGGGACACGGTGCTGGTGCGCTACGACCGCGACGATCCCGCCGAGGCTGCGCTGGTCTACGGCCTGCACCAGTCGACGGTCTTCATGCTGATCTTCGGCGGCGTGTGGACGATGTTCACGCTCGGCCTGTTCTCGCTGTTCTTCCTCTCCGGCCGGCCGGACACGGCCCTGCTGGAGCGCCTGATCGTGCAATGACCGGTCCGCATGGGGATCGGGCGCCGCGTTACGGCCTGGCCCGGGTGCTGTCCAAGCGCGGCCTGTGCTCGCGCACGCAGGCGGCCGCGTGGGTGCGCGAAGGGCGCGTGCGCGTGGGCGGGCGCGTCGTGCGCGACCCGGAGTCGCCGACCGCCCTCGATCGCGACGACATCGTCGTCGACGGCATCGCGGCGGCCGATGCGGCGCCCATCCACCTGATGCTCAACAAGCCGCGCGGGCTGGTCACCACCGCGCGCGACGAACGCGGGCGCGACACGGTCTATCGCTGCTTCGAGGGTGCCATGCTCGACGGCGCGCCGCTGCCGTGGATCGCGCCCGTCGGGCGGCTGGACCAGGCCAGCGAGGGGCTGCTGCTGTTCTCCAACGACCCGGCGTGGGCGGCGCGCATCACCGATCCCGACACCGGCCCGACCAAGACCTACCGCGTGCAGATCGATCGCCTGCCCGACGAGGCGCTGCTCGTCGCGCTGCGCACCGGTGTCGTCGATGCCGGCGAGCGGCTCTCGGCGCTGTCAGCCGCCGTGATCCGGACCGGCCAGCGCAACGCCTGGCTCGAACTGGTGCTCGACGAGGGCCGCAACCGGCACATCCGCCGGCTGCTTGCGGCGTTCGACATCGCGACCCTGCGCCTGATCCGCGTGGCGATCGGCGATCTGGCGCTCGGCGATCTGCCCAAGGGCGCCTGGCGTGCGCTGGACGAAGACGATCTGCGCAGGCTCGGCACCTGATCTCGCGAATCGTGCGGCTGGTCACTGGCGCATTCATGCACTGCCGGCGCGCAATCACTAGACTCCCCGCGGGGGTTCCGGGTCGTACAGTCGGGGTTCCCTCCATGCGTATCGTCGTCGCGGCCGCATTCGCCGCAGTCCTCCTGTCCGCTCCGATGCCGGTCGCCACGCATGGCGCCAATCGTTTCGACATGACCCAGCACGGCCGGCAGATGAGCGCCGACGATTTCGACGCCTGGATGAAGGCGCGCGGCATTCGCATCGCCAAGGGGCCGCAGACCGCCTCCACCGGCAAGCCGCCGGCGAAGCGCGCAGCGAAACCGGCTGCGAAGCCTGCCCCCAAGTCGGAAGCGAAGGCGGAACCGGCGCGTGGCGCGGCCGCAGCGAAACGCCGCTGACCGGGTCAGACGGTCTCGGGCGCGCGCCAGCGCGCGAGCCGGCGCTGCAGCAGCTGCGAGACGACTTCGAACGCGCGCGGATCGGCCGGGCCGCGTGCGTCGTGCGACATGCCCTTGCCGTGGTTGCAGCCGGCGCAGGCGACGGCGAGGTTGCGGGCGTCGTCCGCGTCGTCGCCGACCTGCACGGTGAGTACCGCCGCGGCGCGCTTGCCGAACCAGGCCTGCGGCACGACGTGTTCCAGCGTCGCGTGGCCGAGGGCGTCGCCGCCGGCGCGCACCTGCAGCCGGCGCCGGCAGTGCAGGCAGCGCGTCTCCCACACGCCGTCGTGAAGCGCGGCGTTGCTGTCGGTGGACAGCGCGCGGAGGAACAGGCGGCGCAGGGCGGGGCGCAACGCAGTCGGGTCAGGGCTCGATGACGCCCAGCTCGCGACCGATGCGGGTGAACGCGTCGATCGCGCGGTCGAGGTGTTCGCGGGTGTGCGCGGCGCTCATCTGCGTGCGGATGCGCGCCTGGCCTTGCGGCACGACCGGGAAGAAGAAGCCGATCGCGTAGATGCCTTCCTCCAGCAGCCGCTCGGCGAACTTCTGCGCCAGCGGCGCGTCGTACAGCATCACCGGGCAGATCGGATGCACGCCCGGGCGGAGGTCGAAACCGGCGGCGGTCATCTTTTCGCGGAAGTACCGCGTGTTGTCGGCCAGGCGCTCGCGCAGTTCGCCGGCGGCGGACAGCATCTCGAACGCCTGGATCCCGGCCGCGGCCACGTGCGGCGGCAGCGAGTTGGAGAACAGGTACGGCCGCGAGCGCTGGCGCAGCATCTCGATGACTTCGCGCCGCGCGGTGGTGAAGCCGCCGAGCGCACCGCCCATCGCCTTGCCGAGCGTGCCGGTGAAGATGTCGATCTTGTCCATCACGCCTTTCACCTCGGCCGAGCCGCGGCCGGTGGCGCCGAGGAAGCCGGTAGCGTGGCATTCGTCGATATGCACCAGCGCGCCGTACTGCGCGGCCAATGCGGTGATCTCGTCGAGCGGCGCGATGAAGCCGTCCATCGAGAACACGCCGTCGGAGGTGATCAGGATCGTGCGCGCGCCGTCGGCCTTCGCCTGCTGCAGTTGCTTCTCCAGATCGGCCATGTCGCAGTTGGCGTAGCGGTAGCGCTTCGCCTTGCACAGGCGCACGCCGTCGATGATCGAGGCGTGGTTGAGCGCGTCGGAGATGATCGCGTCCTGCTCGTCCAGCAGCGGCTCGAACAGGCCGCCGTTGGCGTCGAAGCAGGCGGCGTAGAGGATGGTGTCCTCGGTGTCGAAGAAATCGGCGATGGTTCGTTCGAGTCGCTTGTGCAGGTCCTGCGTGCCGCAGATGAAGCGCACGCTGGCCATGCCGAAACCATGGGTGTCCAGCGCGTCCTTCGCCGCGGCGATGATGTCCGGATGGTCGGCGAGGCCGAGGTAGTTGTTCGCGCAGAAGTTCAGCACCTTGCGGCCGTCGGCCAGCGTGATCTCGGCCGACTGCGGGCCGGTGATGATGCGTTCGGACTTGAACAGGCCCTGTTCGCGGATCCGGTCGAGTTCGTCGGCGTAGCGGGCGGTGAGGCGTTGATCGGTCATGGCGGCGCGCGGCGGGAACGGACCCGCGATTGGACGTGGCCCGCTAGTGTACGCGGCGCCCGGCGACGGGGCCGTGCGCCGGCGTATCCCGCGACTTTGTTGCCGCGCCTCAGCCTGCGACGGGTTCGACGGGTTTCGTGGAGGCCTGCGCGGCGATCAGGTCGCGGACCAGGCCCACCAGCGCGTCTTCGGCGAACGGCTTGCCCAGCAGCCGGGTCACGCCCGCCTGTTCGGCCATCGCGCGGTGCTTGTCGGTGGCGCGCGAGGTGATCATCACCACCGGCAGGTCGCGGGTCGTGGCCTGGTTGCGCAGCGTGCGCACGACTTCCAGCCCGTTCATGCGCGGCATTTCCAGGTCGACCAGCAGCGCGGCGGTCGGCTTCTCGTTCACGGCGGCCAGCGCCTCGAAGCCGTCACGGGCGGTGCCGACCTCGAAGCCGGCGTCCTGCATCAGCTGTTCGAGCGCGCGGCGCACGCTCAGCGAGTCGTCGGCGACGACCACGCGCACCGCGGGCGCGGCGGCGCGCGCGAGCGAAGCGACGTCGAACCGGCGTTCGCCGGCGGCGCGCAGCAGCACGTCGAGGTCGATCACCGGGGCGAGGCCGCCGTCGCCGAGCTGGGTGATGCCGCGCACGGCGGGGATCGGCGGCAGGTAGGCGGCGAGCGGTTTCACCACGACGCTGCGCACTTCCTCGATGCCGCGCACCAGCACGACGTGGGCGAGGCTGTCGGCGTCGCGCAGCAGCAGGCCGGTGCCGCCGCCGGCCCACAGCGCGGGATCGGCGGTCTCGTCGTAGAACGCCTCGATCGGCAGCGCCGGCAGCGACTCGCCGTCGACGACCGCGACCAAACGCCCGGCGTCCTCGCGGCATTCGCCGGCGCCGAAGCTGACCACGCGCTCGATCGAGCCGGCGACCACCGCGCTGGCCTGGCGCTGGCCGCGGGCGACGATGACGTTGGCGAGGGTCTGGGTGACCGGCAGGCGCAACTGCACGCGGGTGCCCTGGCCCGGTTCGGACACGAGGCTGAGCGTGCCGCGCAGCGCGGCGACGCGGCGCTCCACCACGTCCATGCCGATGCCGCGGCCGGAGGTTTCGGTGGCGGTGGCGCGGGTGGAGAAGCCCGGGAGGAGGATCAGGCGCGCGAGCATGCGCTGGTCGACCAGCTGGTCGGCGTCGATCAGCCCGGCCTCGATGCCGCGGCGGCGGATCGCGACGTAGTCGAGCCCGGCACCGTCGTCCTGCACGTCGATCAGCGCGGCGTCGCCCTGCAGGCCGACGCGCAGGGTCAGGCGTCCGGTCCCGGGCTTGCCCGCGGCGACGCGGGTATCCGGCGGTTCGATGCCGTGATCGACCGCGTTGCGCAGGACGTGCGCCAGCGGTTCGACGACGCGTTCGAGCAGTTCGGCGTCGACCGGGATGTCCTCGCCGACGATCTCCAGTTCCACCGGCTTCGACACCTGCTTGGCGGTCTGGCGCACGATGCGCTGCAGGCGCGCGGATACCTGCCCGAACGGCACCGTGCGCGTGCGCTGGATGGTGCGCTGCAGGTCGCGGCCCAGGTGTTCCTGCTCGCTGCGCAGGTCGCCGAGCGCGTTCATGATGCGGTCGATGCGACGCACGAATTCGGCGCTGTCGGCGTGCGATTCCAGCAACTGCCGCGAGATCACGTGCAGTTCGTTGTACTGGTCGATCTCCAGCGGATCGAGTTCGGCGCCGCCCTTCTGCGCGGTCGATTGCAGCGCTGCGCCGCGCAGGGCCACGAGGTCGTCGAGGCGCGACATCAGGTCCTGGGTGCCGCGCACCCACTGGCGCTGGTCGCGGTGGATCGTGCCGAGGCCTTCGAGCTGGCGGTCGATCTGGCGCGCGGTGACCAGGCTTTCGCCGGACAGGCGCTGCAGTTCGTCGAGCAGGGCGCTCGGCACGTTGAGGCTCTGGATGCCGGTGGCCGCCATGCCGGCGGGATCGGGTGTGTCCGCGACCGCCGCGGGCGCCGGGGCGGCGATGCGGTCCGCGCCGACGGGCACGCGTTCGGCGACGGCATCCGGGGACGCTGCCGCCGCCGCGGGCATGCTGCCGTCGGCAAGCGCGTTGGCGGCATCGAGCACGCGCTGGTAGACCTCGACGAGGTCGCGCGGCGCCGGGCCGCGGCCGAGCAGGTGGTCGGCGATTTCCTCGACCGCATCGCTGGCGGTGGTCAGCAGGTCGGCGCAGTCGTCGTCCAGCAGTTCCGGGCGCTTGGCGAGCACCAGCAGCACGTCTTCCAGCGCATGGGTGAGGTGGGCGAGGCCGCGGATGCCCACGGTGTTGGCGTCGCCCTTGAGCGTGTGGGCGACGCGACGCGCTTCGTCGATCGGTTCCGGCGAGCGGGTCGCGACCAGTGCGCGCACCGACGCGCCGAAGCGCGCGGCGTTGTCCGGCAGTTCGCGGAACATGCCTTCGAGCACGCTCGGCACCACGTCGTCGGCGGGCGCGAGGTCCGTGTCCTCGACGGTCGCCAGGGTCTTGCGTTGGGCGATCAGCGCGGGGTCGATGCCGATCGCGATGCGTTCGAGCTCGTCGCCCAGCGCCGCCGCCCACGCGGGATCGAAGCCCGGCAGGTCCTCGGAGACCATCGCCAGCAACTCCCCGGCGTCGCGCCCGGGGGCTTCGAAGACGCCGAGGAGGGCGCTGCACCACGCGGCGACGGCTTCCGGGCCGCAGGCCGGATCGCGGCGTTCCAGGCTTTCGTTCACCCGCAGCATCCCGCGTTCGAGCGTGCGGGTGCCGATCAGCTCCATGACGTTCGCGATCAGACGGGTCTGGTAGACCAGCTCCTCGACGATGCCGTCGCGGGTCGCCGCCTCGTCCGATGCCGCGACCTCCGACCAGGCCTGCGTCAGCGGCAGCACCTGTTCGGCGATCGCCTGGCGGGTGAGGTCGAGTTCTTCCTGGCCGATCCAGAGGATGCCGTCGTCGGGCGGCGCAGCGTCGTCGTCGAGGGCCATCGGCGCGGCGGGCGCGAGGGGCGCTTCCGCGCCGGGGCGGGCGGTGGCGTTGGCGTCGCTGTCGCAGCGTGCTTCGAGGACGGCGTCGTCGCGCGAGGCGCCGTGGTCTGCGAACGACACGGCGGGTGCTGGCGTGCCGACGTCATCGCCCGCGAGCGCGAAGGCCGCATCCGCATCGGTCGGGGATGGCGGGTCGGTCTCGACGACCGGTGCATCGAAGGCCGGCATCTCCGGTGTCGGCATGTGCAGGGTGGGGGCGTCGAACGCAGGCGGATCGAACGCAAGTGCGTCGTCGGGCGCGGTGTCTTCCTGCGTCGCGTCGAGCGGTTCGACTTCGGCCGATGGCGCGGCGAGCACCAGCCGCCGAGCGACGGCGTGCACGAAACCGGACGAGAGCCTGGGCAGCCAGCGGATGCCGTCGGGCAACTCCGCCAGCATCCGGCAGCCGTCGTGGTCGAGGCGCCCGTCTAGGTATTCCTGCAGGCCGGCGAACCACAGGTTCATCCGCACCAGGTCGTGCTCGTCCGGCGCCCCGCCGGTGCGGACCAGGTCGCCCAGCGCGGCGTGCCAACTGCGCAGCAATTCGGAGACGCCGGGCAGTGGCATCGCCGACGCATCGCGATGCAGCCCCTCCAGCATCTGTTCCAGCAGCACCGCATCGGCCATCGCCGGCGAGGCGTTGGCCGCGCGCAGCAGCGACAGCAGGGTGTCGAGCCGCGCGCGGGCGGCCGCCAGCGTCGGATGCCGGTCGGCGGTGCCGTGCGACGAGGACATGGTGGGCTCCATCGGCGTCGGGACCGGTGCGGATCAGAGGTTCGCGGGCAGTTTGAACCCGCCGACGGTCTTCACCAGCGCCGTCGCCGAAGCGTTGAGCGACTCGGTGTCGCCGCGCTGTTCCTCGATTTCCTCCAGCGTGCGCTGCGACGCTTCGATCAACTGGTTCGCGCGCACCAGCAGGCGCTGCGAGGTCTCGGCCTGCGCCCGGGTGGCCTGGGAAATGCCGCGCACCGAGTTCACCAGCGCCTCGGTCGCCGCGCGGGTGTCGCCCATCTGCGTGCCGGCCTGGTCGGCGAGGCGGGTGATGTCCACGACCTGCGCGATCGTGCCGTTCATCGCCTGCAGGGTTTCGGTGGTGTCCGACTGGATCGCGCCGACGAGGCCGGCGATCTGCTGGGTCGCCTCGCGGGCGTTCTCGGCGAGGCGCTTGACTTCGTCCGCCACCACCGCGAAACCGCGGCCCGCCTCGCCGGCGGCGACCGCCTGCATGGACGCGTTCAGCGCCAGCACCGAGGTGCGTTCCGCGATCTGGCCGATGATGGTCACCGCCGAGGAGATTTCCTGCGAGCGTTCCGCCAGGCGCTTCACCCGCTTTTCCGTCTCGCGGATCTGGTCGCGCGAACTGGTGATGCCGTCCACCGTGGCGCGCACCACCGACATCGCCTCGGCGGTCGCGGTGAGCGCGCGCTCGGCTTCGCGGCCGGCGTCCTGCGCCTGGTCGCCGATCTGGCGCAGCGCGTCCGCGGTGTTGCCCAGTTCGGCCGAGGCCGCGCTGGCCTGGTCGCTGGCTTCGCCGGCGAGCCTGAGCACCGAATCGGCGCGCTCCTTGACGCGCACCGAGCTGTCGGACACCTGCGTGGAAATCGTGTTGACCTCGCGCAGCGCGCGTGCGGTGGAGGTGGACATCATGTTGATGGCGTCCGACACCGCGCCGGTCACGTCCTCGGACACCGGCACCTTGACGTCCAGGTCGCGCTGCGCGAGCTGCGCCACCGACATCATGATCTCGATCACCGAGTTGTTGAGCTGGTCGTTTTCCTTCTGCGCGCGGGCCAGTTCGGCCACCTTCTCGTCGAGCAGCGTGTCGAAGGCGCCCGCGAGCTGGCCGATCTCGTCCTGGCTGCGCAGGCCGGTGCGCGCGTCGAGATCGCCGGCGCCGACCTTCTGCACCGTGTCCTGCACCAGGCCCAGCGGCTCGCTGATCGAACGCGCCAGGCGCAGGCCCGCGAGCAGCGCGATCAGGCCCACCAGCAGCACGCCGGCGAGTCCCGCGAGCGCGATGCCGCGACGCAGCGCGACGATCGGCGCCTTCGATTCGGCGTCGTCGATTTCCGACAGCAGCGCCCAGCGCAGGCCGAGCACGTCGATCGGCGCGTACGCGCCCAGCACCGGGATGCCGCGATAGTCCGGGTACACCGCGGTGCCGGTCTGCCCGGCCAGCGCGTTGCGCACACCGAGCGTGTCCACGGGCATGAGGCCGACGTTGGAATCGCGCGAATCCATCGCCGCGAGCTTCGCCTGCGCCAGGCCGCTGGCGCGCATCGTGTTCACGAAGGCGCCGGCGTCCTGCAGCATGAAGCGCGAGATCGAGCGTGGCGTCTTGTCGGGGCCGACCAGATAGGTCTCGCCCGAATCGCCCAGGCCGACCGCCTTCCACTTGCCGTCGAAGGTCATGATCTGGTTGACGCGGTCGATGGGCAGCTGCACCACGAACACGCCGACGGTATCGCCCTGTTCGACGATCGGGATGCTGACGAACGAGGCCTGGTCGTCGTACGAAGGACGGTAGGGCGCGTAGTCGGTGATCGAGACTTCGCCGGGGGTCTTCGCGGCCATCGCCTTCGCGAACGCCTGGCCCAGGCCGGTGGCGGCCCACGGCCCGTCGCGCAGGCTTGTGCCGTAGTCGAGTTCCTTGAAGTAGGTGTAGACCACGAAGCCGGTCTTCGCGTCGACCAGGAAGAAGTCGTACAGGCCGTAGTCCTGCACGACCTTGCGTGCGAACGGATGGAAGCGCGCGTGCGTCTCGTTGTACGCGGCCGCGTCCGGCGCGCGCGGCAGTTCGTTCTTCTTGCCCAGCGGATTCGGATTGGCGGCGATGTAGGTGTACTGCGCCGCGACGGTCTGCGCCGGCAGTCTGGCGACGATGTCGGAGATGTCGGCGCGCTGTCCCGGGTTGCGTGCTGCGTACTGGCGGCCGAAATCGTTGCGGTAGTACCCGGTCAGCGCGGCGCGGGCCTTGTCGAGGTCCAGCCCGTTCGCCAGCAGCGGTTGCAGCTCGGCGCCCTCGCGCAGGGTCTGGTGCACTTCGTCGGTGCCGGACACGGTGCGCATCAGGTTGGCGATGTTGTCGAAGTAGGCGCGGATCTCTTCCTGCTTGCCGGCGCGGATCGAGGCCATCTGGTCGGACGCGCGCTGGTCGAGCGCGGTCGCCGACTGGCGATTCGCGTACCAGCCCAGCACGGCGGCGAGCAGCAGCAGCGGAATCAGCGCCAGCGCGGCCGTGCCGAGCACCAGACGTCCGCGGATGCTGCCGAGAAACGAGGTCGTGGAACGGGCCATTGCGACTTTCCTTCGAAGCGAATTGCGTACCGGATGGAGGAGGGGGGAGCGGCAGCCCGGTCAGGTCGCCGCGCCACCGGTGATGTTCGATGCCGCCGTCGCGAGCCAGCGCGCCATGTCGAACTCGCGCGCCATGCCCCGCGAGGTGGCGTAGGCGTGGCCGAGGAACGGCGAGAGCGCGCCTTCGGCCTCGACGCGGTCGGTCTCGCCGATGATCGAGATGAGGGACGGCGCGATGCCGCAGACCACCGCGCAGGCCTGGGGACCTTGCCCGACCGAGACGATCTGCGGCCGTTCCATGCCGCTGTCGTCGAGGCCGGCCCAGCGGGCCAGGTCGAACACCGGCAGCAGGTTGCCGCGCTGGCTGACCACGCCGCGGAACCAGGCCGGCGTGTTGGGGACGCGCACGGGGGCCGCTTCGATCAGGACCTGCAGCGGCACGCCCGGCGCGGCCAGCAGCCATGGCAACCGCGGATGCGGGCGGAAGCCGATTCGCGGCGCCGCCTGCGAGGCGCCTCCGGCGTCGTCCGCGCGGGCGTCGGTCGCCGACATGCTCAGCCGTAGGCCTTGAGCGTTTCGAGGATCTGGTCGGCGGAGTAGGGCTTGCCGATCAGGGCCTTGCCGCCCTGCATCTTGGCCCAGATCTGGTCGGCCTTCTGGTTCTTGCTGGAGACGAACACCACCGGGATGCCCTTGGTGTCGCCGTTGGACTGCAGTTGGCGACAGGCCTCGTAGCCATCCATGTCCGGCATGATGATGTCGAGGAAGATCAGCGCCGGCTTCTCGGCGGTGGCTTTCTGCACCGCCTCGGCGCCGTTGCTGGCGGTGACCGAGTGCCAGCCGGCGTTGCTGAGGATGTTGCGGAGGTTCGCGAGCTCGGCGGCGGAGTCGTCGCAGATCAGGGCCTTGGGCATGGAGCGGGGATCCTTTCGGGGAGTGCTGGAGCGGGGAGGTGCGTGGTGGTTCAGAGCCGGTAGCCGCGGGCGATCATCTGCGCGCGGTCGTTGCGGAAGTGCTTGAGCAGCGCCTTGTCGACCGCCTGGCTGAAGATGTCCCAGGTGATCGGCTTGACGAGGTAGCTGTCGCAGCCGGACAGCGCGCCGCGGGCGCGGTCGAACGGCGAGGAGCGGCTGGTCAGCATCAAGACCGGCATGCCGCGCAGGTAGTTGTTGTGCTTGATCTTGCGGCACAGCTCGTAGCCGTCGGTGCCGGGCATGACCACGTCGAGGAACGCGAGGTCGTAGGTGCCGTGCTCGAGCCGGCGCATCGCGGCTTCGGCGCTGTCGGCCTGGTCGCTGGCGATGCCCAGGCGCTGCAGGGCCTGGCGCATCTGCTCGCGCACGGTGAGGCTGTCGTCGACCACCAGCGCGCGCAGTGGCTGCGGTTCGCCGGCGCGGCCGACGACGAACGCCGCCTCGGTCGCGTCGCCGCCGGCCTGCGCCGACGGCGCGGGCGCCGGGGCGGTGGCGGTCGGGTGCGGACTGACCTTGCTGCCGACGAATTCGTGGTCCGCCAGGTCGTCCAGCACCTTGAGCACCTGCAGCAGCAGCGACCGGCGCTGGATCCGGTAGCGGGTGTCGCCGGCCATGCCGTGGTCGGAGATCGTCACCGAGATCACGCCCGGGTGGCGGCCGCGCAGTTCCTCGTACAGCTGCATCGAGCGGGGCGACCCGGCATCGACGATCACCGCCCGCGGGTCGGGGAGGTTTTCGCTCTCGGCGGCACGGAAGGCATGCCGGCCGGTGTTTGCCCGGTTGATGACGATTTCCAGCAGCCGGGCGTCCCGGGCCGTCAGGCCGCAAAGCGCGACGTGGTAGGTCATGCGAACGATTCCTGTTGGGATTTGCGACGGGCGCAATGTCCGGACTGCTTAGCAAGTTCGATGCCAAAAATGACCGAAGTCGCAAAACGCGACCGGAACCGCGCGCGCCGTCAGTCGCGCAAAGGGTTAAATATGGGTTAATCTCAGGCCGGTGCCGTCCCCGACGGCCCTCTGCTCCCCCCATCCCATCGCCCTACACTGGAGGTTCTCGTGCACAAACACCTGATCGCGCTCGCCCTCCTGGCTGCCGCGCCGTTCGCGGCCCAGGCCCAGGAAGAAGACAGTTCCGGCTTCAACTGGAACGCCGCCGCCACGTCCGAGTACATGTTCCGCGGCATTTCCCAGACCGACGACCATCCGGCCCTGCAGGGCGGCATCGGCTACAGCTGGGAGAACGGCCTCTACGTCGGCGGCTGGGCGTCCAATGTGGACTTCGGCCATGGCGATCCGACCGATGCCGAGATCGACACCTTCGTCGGTTGGAACGGCGACGTGTCCGACCAGGTCAACCTCGACGTCCAGCTGGTCCGCTACAACTATGCCGGCGAGCCGGATGGCGTGAATTACGCCTACAACGAACTGGTCGGCAAGGCGACCATCGCCGAGAACTACAGCATCACCCTCGGCTACACCAACGACTACCTCAACACCGACACCAACAGCGCCTACCTGGGGCTGGACGGCAGCTGGGGCGTCGGCCACGACATCAACCTGACCGCCGGTCTCGGTTACACCACCATCGACAAGGACATCGCGTCCGAGAGCGGGTATGCCACCTACTCGGTGGGCGTGAACCGCGACTTCGGCCCGGTCAACATCGGCCTGGGCTATGTCGGCAACGACAGCAAGGCCGACAACGTGTTCGGCAAGGACAACGCCGAGGACAAGGTCGTCCTGACCTTCTCGATCGGCGGCTGATCGCCGACCCCGTGCGGTCCACGACGGGCGCCCTCGCGGCGCCCGTTTTTATTGCGGTGCAGCATAGGTCGCGTCAATGCATCCGGGCCTGCCGCGTCGCAAATCGCCCTGAAATCGTATTCAGCGATCAGTACCAGCTGAGCACGATCTTCCCCGACCGGCCGGATTCCATCAGGTCGAACCCGGTCTGGAACTCGTCGATCGGCAGCTGGTGGGTCAGCACCTTGCCCAGCGGGAAGCCGGACAGCACCAGCTGCGTCATCTTGTACCAGGTCTCGTACATGCGCCGGCCATAGATGCCGTGGAGGGTGAGGCCCTTGAAGATGACCCGGTCCCAGTCCACCCCGGCGCCGTTGGGCAGCAGGCCGAGCAGGGCGATCTTGCCGCCGTGGTACATGCAGCCGAGCATGTCGTTGAACGCGCGCGGGTTGCCGCTCATCTCCAGGCCCACGTCGAAGCCTTCCATGTGCAGGTCGCTCATCACGTCCTTGATCGAGGTGTTGGCGACGTTCACCACCCGGGTGGCGCCCATGTCCGCGGCCAGCTTCAGACGATAGTCGTTGACGTCGGTGACGACGACGTTGCGGGCGCCGATGTGCTTGCAGATGCCGGCCGCCAGCACGCCGATGGGGCCGGCGCCGGTGATCAGGACGTCCTCGCCGACCACGTCGAACTCCAGCGCGCAGTGCGCGGCGTTGCCGTAGGGGTCGAAGAAGGCGGCCAGTTCGCTCGGGATCTGGTCCGGGATCGGCCACAGGTTGCTGGCCGGCATCACCATGTACTCGGCGAAGGCGCCGTCGCGGTTCACGCCGATCCCGACGGTGTTCGGGCACAGGTGCTGCTTGCCGGCGCGGCAGTTGCGGCAGTGGCCGCAGACGATGTGGCCTTCGGCGGAGACGCGCTGGCCGATCCGGTAGCCGGTGACGCCCGGGCCGATCTCGGCGATCCGGCCGACGAATTCGTGGCCGATGACCAGTCCCGGCCTGATCGTGCGCCGGCTCCAGTCGTCCCAGAGGTAGATGTGCAGGTCGGTCCCGCAGATCGCGGTCTTTTCCAGCTTGATCAGGACTTCGTTCGCGCCGGGCGAGGGCACCGGCACGTGCTCCATCCAGATGCCCTTGGCGGCTTCGCGCTTCACCAGCGCCTTCATCGTGGTCGCGGCCATGGCCCGCCCGTCTCGATACTAGGGGGCGCGCAGTATACGCCCGGGCCGCAGGTGGTCCGGTGACGGCGCAGGCCGTCCGCTGGCGTACGGCCGGGCGTTTTCGAAGGGGTATGACCATCGGACATGGCGATGGCCGGTGGCGAGCCGATACACTCGACCTCTTTGTCCAGCGATCGATCCGCCATGTCCCGTTCCGGTTCAGTATCGAAATCCGCCACGCGCCTCCCCGTGCTCGCCGTCGCCGTGCTGTTCGCGGCCGTCGGTGCCGTCTCCACCCCCGCCCGCGCCGCCGAAGGCATGTGGGTGCCGCAGCAGCTGCCGGAGATCGCCGGCCCGCTGAAGACGGCGGGATTGAAGCTGCAGGCCAAGCAGCTCGCCGACCTCTCCGGCGACCCGCTGGGGGCCGTGGTCTCGCTGGGCGGCTGCACCGGCAGCTTCGTGTCCCCGCAGGGCCTGCTCGCCACCAACCACCACTGCGCCTACGGCGCGATCCAGCTCAACTCGACGCCGCAGAAGAACCTCATCGTCGACGGCTTCAACGCCGCCACCCAGGCCCAGGAGCTCAGCGCCGGCCCCGGTGCGCGCATCTACGTGCTCGACCGCATCGACGACGTGACCGCGCAGGTCCGCCAGGCGATCGGCGAGGCGCGCGACGGACTGGCGCGCAGCCAGGCGTACGACGCCATCGAGAAGCGCCTGATCGCGGACTGCGAGCAGGGCGAAGGCTACCGCTGCCGGCTCTACAGCTTCTCCGGCGGCGGCACCTATCGCCTGTTCCGCAACCTCGAGATCCGCGACGTGCGCCTGGTCTACGCGCCGCCGGCGAGCATCGGCAACTACGGCGGCGAGGTCGACAACTGGATGTGGCCGCGCCACACCGGCGATTTCTCGTTCTATCGCGCCTACGTCGGTCGCGACGGCCGGCCGGCCGCGTATTCGACCGACAACGTGCCCTACCGGCCGAAGCAGTGGCTGAAGTTCGCCGACAAGCCGCTGGCCGCGGGCGACTTCGTGATGGTCGCCGGCTATCCCGGCAGCACCAACCGCTACGCGCTGGCGGACGAGTTCGAGCAGACCGTGGACTGGACCTATCCCACGCTCAGCCGCCACTACAAGGCGATGGTCGCGCTGGTCGACGCCGAGGGCCGCAAGAATCCCGACGTCGCGGTGAAGTACGCCAGCATCGTCCGCAGCTGGGAGAATTCGCTGAAGAACTACGACGGCCAGCTCGAGGGCTTCGAGCGCATGGGCGCGATCGCCCTCAAGCGCAAGCAGGAAGAGGCCATCGAGATGTTCCTGCGCAAGCGCGGCCGCAACGGCGAGGGTCCGCTGCAGGCCTACCAGACCCTGCGCGCGCTGCACACCCAGGCCGCCGCCACCCGTGAACGCGACCAGGTGATGGCCCAGCTCGGCCGCAACGGCGTGCTCGGCACGGCGGTGCAGCTGTACCGGCTGTCGATCGAGCGCGCCCGGCCCGACGCCGAGCGCGAGCCCGGTTTCCAGCAGCGCGACTACGCCCGCATCGAGGGCGACCTGCGCCAGATGGAGCGGCGCTACGTCCCGGCGATGGACCGCGAATTGACCCGCTACTGGCTGCAGCAGTACCTGCGCCTGCCGAAGGAGCAGCATCTCAAGCCGCTGGACGCGTGGCTGAAGGGCGGCGACGACAAGGCCATCGCCTCCGCGCTCAAGGCGCTGTCGGCCACCAAGCTCGGCTCGACCGAGGAGCGCCTGCGCTGGATGAAGGCCGACCGCAAGGCGTTCGAGACCAGCAAGGACCCGGCGATCCGCTACGCGGTGGCGATGATGCCGACGCTGTTGCAGGTGGAAGAGGCACGCAAGGCCCGCGCCGGCGACAACCTCGTCGCCCGGCCGCACTACCTGCAGGCGGTGGCCGACTACAAGAAGAGCCGCGGCGAAGCGGTGTATCCCGACGCGAACGGTTCGCTGCGCATCACCTTCGGCAACGTCACCGGCTACACCACCCGCGACGGCGCCCGGCAGAAGCCCTTCACACTGCTGGAGGAAGTCGCCGCCAAGGCGACCGGGCAGGAGCCGTTCGATGCCCCGCCGGCGCTGCTGGAAGCGATCCGCGCCAAGCGCTACGGCGGCCTCGCCGACAAGAAGCTCGGCACCGTCCCGGTGAACTTCCTGTCCGATCTCGACATCACCGGCGGCAATTCCGGTTCGCCGGTGCTCAACGCCGAGGGCAAGCTCGTCGGCCTGGCGTTCGACGGCAACTGGGAGTCGGTCAGCTCGAACTGGATCTACGACGGCAGCGTCAACCGCATGATCTCGGTCGACCAGCGCTACATGCGCTGGATCATGCAGGAAGTGTTCCCGGCGCCGCAGCTGCTGCAGGAACTGGGCGTGCCGGCGAAGAAGTGATCCGCGCCTTCGTCCACGCGAAAACGCCGGCGCAAGCCGGCGTTTTCGTTGGCGATTGCGACGGGTCGGCCGTTCAGTCGCGCGGCAGGCAGAGCGCGTAGCCGTTGGAATAGCGCGTGCTGGTCTTGCCCCACGCCGTGTAGTTGCCGTGGCAGTCGATGGCGCGGTAGCCGATCGTGTTGCCCGCGGCGTCGAAGTAGTAATAGAACTCGCCGATGGCGGTCGGGCCCGGCGCGGCGGCGGCGGCGGCGCCGATGACCAGTGCGGTGGCGAGGGCGAGCAGGAGCGGCCGGCGGCCGCGCGCAATCGATGCTTTCATCGCAGAACTCCTTGTCTGTGCGGATTGCCGGAAGAGCCGGCCTATCGACTGTAGCGCCGCCGATCTTCGGAAAGCGTTATGGCTTCCACACTCCGGCCGGTCCGCACGTTCAGCTTGCGGCCGCCGCGTCCGGGGCGGCGAC
>JBGAFR010000062.1:0-21028 GCA_044227145.1 Lysobacteraceae bacterium | reverse complement strand
CAGCGCCGCCGCAACCACCGCACCGACGAATACGGCGGCTCGCTGGAGAACCGCGTGCGCCTGCTGCGCGAAGTGCTGGAGGACACGAAGGACGCCGTCGGCCATCGCTGCGGCGTGGCGCTGCGCTTCGCGACCGAGGAGTTGCTCGGCCCCGGCGGCATCGAGCGTGCGGAAGCGCAGGACATCGTCGGCATGCTGGCCGAACTGCCCGACCTGTGGGACGTCAACGTCGCCGCCTGGTACAACGACTCGGTGCCGTCGCGCTTCGCCCGCGAGGGCGCGCAGGAGCCCTTCATCGACTTCGTGAAGAAGACCACCACGAAACCGGTCGTCGGCGTCGGCCGTTTCACCTCGCCGGACACGATGGTCTCGCAGCTGCGTCGCGGCGTGCTCGACATCATCGGTGCCGCGCGGCCGTCGATCGCGGATCCCTTTTTGCCGAAGAAGATCGAGGAAGGGCGGATCGACGACATCCGCGAATGCATCGGCTGCAACCTCTGCGTCAGCGGCGACATGACGATCACGCCCATCCGCTGCACCCAGAACCCGACGATGGGCGAGGAATGGCGCAAGGGCTGGCATCCGGAACGGATCGCGCCGGCGGCGTCCGCGGCAAAGGTGCTGGTCGTCGGCGGCGGCCCCGCCGGGCTCGAAGCCGCGCGCGCGCTTGGCCAGCGCGGTTACGAGGTGCATCTCGCCGATGCGCGGCGCGAACTCGGCGGCCGCGTCACCCGCGAGGCGCGCCTGCCCGGGCTGGCGGAGTGGGCGCGCGTGCGCGACTGGCGGCTCGGCCAGATCCGGCGCATGAACAACGTCGCGATGTATCTCGACTCGCCGCTGACGGCGCAGGATGTGCTCGACTTCGGCGCGGAGCACGTGGTGATCGCCACAGGCGCGCGTTGGCGCCGCGACGGCTACGGCCGCACCCACGGCGAGGCGATCCCGGGCTTCGTCGATCATCCCGCGGTGTTCACGCCGGACGACCTCATGGACGGCACCCTGCCCGAGGGCCCGGTCGCGATCTACGACGACGACGGCTTCTACCTCGGCAGCGTGCTGGCCGAACTGCTGCGCAAGGCGGGGCGCGAGGTCTTCCACGTCACACCCGACGACACCATCGCCTCGTGGAGCGCGAACACGCTGGACTACCGCCACATCCAGTGGCGGATGGCCGAACTCGGCATCGAACCGGTGACGTCGCACGAAGTCGTCGGCTTTGCGCCCGGTGCGCTGCGCCTGCGCCACGTCTGGAACGGCGGCGAACGTACCCTGCCCTGCGCGTCGATCGTGATGATCACCTCGCGCCTGCCCGAGGACGCCTTGCACGACGCCCTCCGCCAGCGCGAGGCCGACTGGGCCGACGCCGGCGTCCGCGACGTGCGCTGCATCGGCGACGCGCTGGCGCCGGGACTGATCGCGCACGCCGTGTATGCCGGCCACCGCTACGCCCGCGAACTCGACGCCCCGCCCGCCGACGAGGTGCCGTTCAAACGCCACTTCCACAGCCCGCGCGAGACCGACCTGCGGCGCGAGGACTGACCGCGCCGCGGCGCGCCGTCACCAGACCGACGGCGGCGCGCCGGCAGCGGTGGCGTCCAGCATGTTCTGCGTGAACGGATCGGCCACGGCACCGGGCGCGTGCGCCAGCAGCAGCGTGGCGAACGCCGGCAGGCCGCGCATCATCGCGGAGATCCGCGCGGTGCGGCCGTCGACATCGCGCACCCGGAACCACTTCATGGTTGGCGCGTAGCGCACCTCGCGCACCTGGTCCCAGCGCATGTGCCGGCGCCCGCCGCCCAGCCACGTCCAGTACGACAGACCGGTGGCGTCCGCCACGTGCCGCGCGAACCAGTAGTCCAGCAGCATCGGCAGCGACAGCAGCGCGAACCCGCCGAACACCAGATCGGTGAACGGCCCTTCCGTCCCGTTCGCGTAGACGTGGGACAGCACCAGCAAGGCGACGAAGAAGCCCGTGCAGACCGCGCCGAGGATGGCCACGCTGCGCGGCAGCCGCAGTGTGCCGGGCGCCAGCGGCGCGGATGCCATCCGGCTGCGGCCGAGCCAGCCCATGACCCCGGCCATCGCGATCCACCACAGACCCCATTGCAGGGCCACCGTCCATCCCGATCTCCCGCCCATCCCCACTCCCGTCCTGTCCGCATCCCGCGCCATCACACCCTGTCGCCCCGTGTCGGGCAAGTTCCGGGGTCTTCCGGCCGGTGGGGATCGGCCGAAAGCCCCATTTGCGGCAGTGCAGCACGAGTCGCATAATCCGGGCGGCCTCCGGCCCGCCCTGCGGCCGGCCTCCTTCTTCCGCGCAGCGGGGCTGCGCGACCGCCACGGAGCCTTACCCATGTCCGACATCGTCATCGTCGGTGCCAAGCGCACCGCCATCGGGTCCTTCCTCGGCCAGTTCACCGGCGTCCCCACCCCCACCCTCGGCGCGGCCGCCATCGCCGGCGCCCTCGGGCAGGCGGGCCTCGCCGCCGACCAGGTCGACGAAGTGATCATGGGCTGCGTGTTGCCGGCGGGCCTGGGCCAGGCGCCGGCGCGCCAGGCGTCGCTGGCCGCGAAGATCCCGACCTCTGCCGGGTGCACCACTATCAATAAGGTGTGCGGCTCGGGCATGAAGGCGATCATGCTGGCCCACGACCTGATCAAGGCCGGCTCGGCCTCGGTCGTCGTCGCCGGCGGCATGGAGTCGATGACCAACGCCCCGCACCTGCTGAACGGCTCGCGCACCGGCATCCGCTACGGCAACGGCGAGCTGCTCGACCACATGGCGTGGGACGGCCTGACCAACCCGTACGACAAGCAGGCCATGGGCGTCTTCGGCGACGCCACCTGCGCCAGCTACGGCCTGGACCGCGCCGCGGTCGACGCGTTCTCCGCGGAAAGCGCGGTCCGCGCCCAGAAAGCGATCGCGGCGGGGGCGTTCAAGGACGAAATCGCCCCGGTTACAGTGGTGACGAGGAAGGGCGAATCGGTGGTCGACACCGACGAGGAGCCCGGCAAGATCGACACCGCGAAGATCCCGACCCTGCGTCCGGCGTTCGGCAAGGACGGAGTGCTGACCGCCGCATCGTCGTCGAAGATCTCGGATGGCGCCGCGGCGACGATCGTGATGTCGTCCGACGAGGCGAAGCGTCGCGGACTCACGCCGCTCGCGCGCATCGTCGCGCACGCCACGCACTCGCAGGCGCCGGAATGGTTCACCACCGCGCCGGTGAAGGCGATCGCGAATGTGCTGGAAAAAGCGGGCTGGCGCGTGGAAGACGTCGATCTGTTCGAAATCAACGAAGCGTTCGCGTGCGTCGCGATGGCGCCGATGAAGGACCTCGGCATTATGCACGACAAGCTCAACATCCATGGCGGCGCGTGCGCGCTCGGACACCCGATCGGCGCCAGCGGCGCACGTCTCGTCGTCACCCTGATCGCCGCGCTGCGCGCCACCGGCGGCAAGCGCGGCGTGGCCTCGCTGTGCATCGGCGGTGGCGAGGCCACGGCCATCGCGGTGGAGCTGCCATAAGACGGGGTAACGCAGGAACCGGACAAAACCGGCCACGACCGCTTGACACCCGCCCCGGGCACGTCATCATGGATGCCAGACGTCCACGGACGTCGTGTCCACCGAACCACTCCCCGCATTCCGAGGAATCCTTCATGACCCTGAACAAGGCTCTGATCGCCCTTGCCATCGGCCTCGCCCTGAGCGCCTGCTCGAACAAGGAACAGGCTGCCGACGCCGCCGCCGACGCCAACCAGGCCGCCGCCGACGCCAGCCAGTCCGCCGACGCCGCTGCCGCCACCGGCGACGCCGCCGCCGCCGACACCGCGCAGGCCGCCGCCGAAACCGCCGCCGCCGCCGCCGATGCCGCCGCCCAGAAGTCGGCCGACGCCGCCGCCGCCGGCAGCACCCAGATGGGCGAAGCCGCCGCCGACGCCGCCGAGAAGGCCGCCGACGCCGCGGAAGCCGCCAGCGCCGCCGCCGACGCCGCCAAGGACGCCGGCGAAGCAGCCAAGAAGTAATCGAACCGCGGCCGTCCGTCCGCGGTGATCCACCGGCCGGTTCAGCGGGGCTTCATTTCGCTGAATTGGTTGCTACAATGAGGAAGCCGCAGGACTTCTTGCGGCTTTTTCATGGCACCGCGAGGTGCCGATCGTAAGTCAGTGAACGAACACATGCCGGCCATCGCCGGACTGCCACGCGCACTGGCGTTGCCTGACCCGCAAGTTCCCTTCAGACAACTCCTTTGGAGAAAAGCATGAACAAGAAGCTTTACGTCCTCCTCGCCGCCGGCGTCCTCGCTCTGTCGGCCTGCAACAAGGCCGAAGAAACCACCGAGGCCACCACCGACGCCGCCGCCCAGGCTGCCGACGCCGCCGGCCAGGCCGCCGACGCCGCCGGCCAGGCTGCCGACGCGACCGCCGACGCCGCCGCCGCTGCCGGCGACGCCGCCGCCAACGCTGCCGACGCCGCTGGCGCCGCCACGACCGCTGCTGCCGGCGATGCCGCCGCTGCCGCCGCCGGCGCTGCTGCCGACGCCGCCAACGCGACTGCCGACGCCGCCGGCGCCGCTGCCGACAAGGCCGGCGAAATGGCCGACAAGGCTGCCGACGCCGCTGCCGAAGCCAAGAAGTAATCTTCTCGCTTCGCGCGCAAGCGCCAGCAACTGCTGTACCGGAAGACCCGCTTCGGCGGGTCTTCTTTTTTTGCGCGCGACATCCGCGTATCCCGCAGCGGCCCGCCTTGCCGCTCGTCCGTCGTCGCGCTCGCATCCTCTTCCGCGCATCGGCCCGACCTGATCGTTCGCGTGCAATTCGCACGAAGGCCATGCATTCGGCATCCGCCTGCGCGCCGACCGCTCGTCGTCACGGGCCATTGCTACAATCCGCCCGTCCATCGCGTTCCGAAGTCCCCGGCAACCGCTGTACGGACATCGACGATGGTCCTTGCCCGCGTCGCGGTGCACCTTGCAGGCATCCGATCCACGAGCCCGACCGCGCCGGCGCAGATGGCGTCCCATCCCTTCAACGGAGACTCTCCATGAACCAGAAGCTGCTCGTCATGCTCGCCGCCGGCGCCCTCGCCCTGTCGCTGAGCGCCTGCAAGAACGAAACCGATACCGCCAAGACCGAAGCCGCCGAAGCCTCGGCCGCGATGGACCAGGCCGGCGACAAGATGGCCGACGCCGCCGACGCTGCCGGCGATGCCGCCGCCCAGAGCGTCGACGCCGCCGCAGCCGCCACCGGCGAGGCCGCCGGCGAAGTGGCCGCCAACGTCGGGGAGGCCGCCGACACCGCGAAGGCCGCAGCCGCCGACGCGACCGCCGATGCCGCCAACGCCGCGGCCGACGCCGCCAACAAGATGGCGGACAAGGCCGATGCGATGGCGGACAAGGCCAACACCGCGGCGGAAGAAGCCAAGAAGTGATCCACGCCCGGGACGCCCTTCGGCGTCTCCGGCACCGCGAAGGCCCGCTCCGGCGGGCCTTCGTCCTTTCCGGGATCCGCGCTTCCCGGATCCATGCTTCCGGAATCTGCACACGGCACGACGGCGCGGGAACGCACGGTATCCTTGTCGGCCTCGTCGTCGAGCCAGAACGCGCCATGCCCGCACTGAGCACCCGCCTCGATCCGCAGTCCCAGGAGTTCCGCGACAACGCGGCCTATCATCGCGCGCTGGTCGCCGAACTCGACGCACGCCTCGCGCGCGTGGCGCAGGGCGGCGGCGAGAAGGCTCGCACGAAGCACACCGAGCGCGGCAAGCTGCTGGCGCGCGATCGCATCGACGCCGTGCTCGACCCCGGTTCGCCGTTCCTCGAGGTCGCCCCGCTCGCCGCCGAAGGCATGTACGACGATGCCGCGCCCGCCGCGGGCATGGTCTGCGGGATCGGCCGGGTCATGGGCACCGAGGTGATGATCGTCGCCAACGACGCCACGGTGAAGGGCGGCACCTACTTCCCGATGACCGTGAAGAAGCACCTCTGGTCGATTCCGGCGGCGCGTTCCTTCCGCTGCAGGACGAAGTCTTTCCGGACAAGGAACACTTCGGCCGGATCTTCTACAACCAGGCGCGGATGAGCGCCGAGAACATCCCGCAGATCGCAGTGGTGATGGGCAGTTGCACCGCCGGCGGCGCCTACGTGCCGGCGATGAGCGACGAAAGCATCATCGTGAAGGAACAGGGCACGATCTTCCTCGGCGGCCCGCCGCTGGTGAAGGCCGCGACCGGCGAAGTGGTCGACGCCGAAGCGCTGGGCGGCGCCGACGTGCACACCAGCGTCTCCGGCGTGGCTGACCATTTCGCGGAGGACGACCGCCACGCGCTGCAGATCGCGCGCACACTGGTCGGCAACCTCAACCGCCGCAAGATCGTGCCCGTCGCGACACGCGCCAGCGCCGAGCCGCTGTATCCGGCCGAGGAGCTGTACGGCATCGTGCCGAAGGACACCCGCCGCCCGTTCGACATCCGCGAGGTGATCGCGCGCATCGTCGATGGCTCTGATTTCGACGAATTCAAGGCGCGCTACGCGAAGACGCTGGTGACGGGCTTCGCGCACCTGCACGGCTACCCGGTCGGCATCGTCGCCAACAACGGCATCCTGTTCGCCGAGAGCGCGCTCAAGGGCGCGCACTTCATCGAACTGTGCAACCAGCGCGGCATCCCGCTGGTGTTCCTGCAGAACATCACCGGCTTCATGGTCGGGCGCAAGTACGAGAATGCGGGCATCGCGAAGGACGGCGCGAAGATGGTCACCGCCGTCGCCTGCTCCAGCGTGCCGAAGTTCACGGTGGTGATCGGCGGCAGCTTCGGCGCCGGCAACTACGCGATGTGCGGCCGGGCCTACGGCGCGCGCTTCCTGTGGATGTGGCCGAACGCGCGGATCAGCGTGATGGGCGGCGAGCAGGCGGCCAGCGTGCTGTCGACCGTGCGCCGCGACGGCCTCGAGGCCGCGGGCAAGACCTGGAGCGCCGAGGACGAAGAGACCTTCAAGGCGCCGATCCGCGAACAGTACGAAACCCAGGGCAATCCCTACTACGCGACCGCGCGGCTGTGGGACGACGGCGTGATCGATCCGGCCGACACTCGCCGCGTGCTGGGGCTGGGCATCTCCGCGGCGTTGAACGCCCCGATCGAACCGGCGCGGTTCGGCGTGTTCCGGATGTGAGCGCAGGAGACGTCGGGCATGGGGCCGTGGAGCAAGCTCGAACGCAGGTTGCGCGACCTGCCCGACCCGGCGCTCGACCTGCGCCTGCGCTTCACCGCGTACCGGCGCGACGTGATCGAAACCCCGCACTGGTCCGAGGTGGCCGGCAAGTTCTGGATCACGCTGGGCAAGCGGACGATCTGGGCGGTGCCCAACGATCGCCGCACCGACGGCAGCGACGAGGCGATCGACTTTTTCGGCCGGCGCAGCGCCGGCTGGCTGGTGGAGATCGCCGCCGAATATCTCGACCTGCCGCGGGCCCGGCGCTTCGACTGGCAGCGCGACTGGAGCGGCTGGGGGCTGGTGGACATCCTCAAGGCCTGCGATCGGACCATCGGCCGGCGTCGCTGGGACGCGCTGCGGCGGACCTTGCGCGAACCGGCGGCATCGACCCTGCTCGACCTGCGCGAAGGCCGCCTCGCGGCCTGGCCGCGCGTGCCACCCGGCGGACGCGGCGGCATGACCCTTCACGATCCGGACTGACGCCTTCCCCTTCCTTCCTGCACCCTGTCCTCCCCGCATGATCGTCGGCATCGACCTCGGCACCACCCATTCGCTCGTCGGCGCGTATCGCGACGACGGCCCCGTCCTCTTCCCCAACGCGCTCGGCGAGCTGCTGACGCCCTCGGTGGTCAGCCTCGACGGCGACCGCATCCTCGTCGGCCAAGCGGCGCGCGAGCGGCTGATCAGCCATCCGCAGCACACCGTCGCCGCGTTCAAGCGCTGGATGGGCACGCCACGCGAGACCCGGCTGGGCGATCGCGACTTCCGCGCGGAAGACCTGTCGGCGCTGGTGCTGAAATCGCTGATCGCCGATGCGGAAGCCGCGCTGGGCGAACCGGTGACCGAAGCGGTGATCAGCGTGCCGGCGTACTTTTCCGACGCGCAGCGCAAGGCGACCCGCGCCGCGGGCGAGATCGCCGGCGTGCGCGTGGAGCGGTTGATCAACGAGCCCACCGCCGCGGCGCTGGCCTACGGCCTGCAGGAGCGCGAGGGTGAGAGCCGCTTCCTGGTGTTCGACCTCGGCGGCGGCACGTTCGACGTGTCCATTCTCGAGTGCTTCGAAAGCGTGTTCGAAGTGCACGCCAGCGCCGGCGACAACTTCCTCGGCGGCGAGGACTTCCTCGACGCGCTGTTATCGGCCTTCCTGGCCGACGCCTCGCTCGACGGCCGCGCCCTGAAGCCCTCGGAGCTGGCGCAGCTGCGCCGACGCATGGAGCTCCTCAAGCGCGAACTCGGCAGCGGCGAAGCCGCGCTGCAGATGCAGATCGGCGACAAGGCCCATGACTGGCGCATCGACGAGGCGCGCTTCGCCTCGCTCAGCGAGGCCCTGATCCAGCGCATGCGCGGGCCGATCGAACGCACGATGCGCGACGCGCGACTGCAGCCGGACCAACTCGACGAGATCGTGCTGGTCGGCGGCGCCAGCCGCATGCCGCTGGTCTCGCGGCTGGTGTCGCGCATGTTCGGGCGCCTGCCGCTGCGCCACGTCAACCCGGACCAGGCGATCGCACTCGGTGCGGTGGTCGCTTCCGGGCTCAAGCGACGCAACGCGAAGCTGGAGGAGATCATCCTCACCGACGTGTGCCCCTATACGCTGGGAACCGAGGTCGGCAAGCGCGACGCCGAAGGCCATGTCCAGACCGGCTTCTTCCACCCGATCATCCTGCGCAACAGCACCGTCCCGGTGAGCCGGGAGGACACGTTCTCGCCGATGCAGGAGCGCCAGGAGCGCATGACGATCGATGTCTACCAGGGCGAGAACCCGCTGGTCGCCAACAACATCAAGCTCGGCGAGATCGACATCAAGCTGGATCCGCGGCGCAGCGCCGAGGAAAACAGCGTCGTCGTCCGCTTCACCTACGACATCAACGGCTTGCTGCAGGTCGAAGTCACCGAGCGCGCCACCGGGCAACGCCACGAGCTGGTGCTGGAGCAGAACCCGGGCCTGCTGACGCCGGAGGACATCCGCGCACGTCTCGCCGCGCTGGCAAGCCTGAAGGTGCATCCGCGCGACCAGCAGGAAAACATCGCCGTGCTGACCCGCGCCGAGCGCATGTACGAGGAATACCTGCACACGCAGGACAACACCCTGATCGCGAAGCAGCGGCAGGCCTTCGCCGATGCCCTCGACCAGCTGGAAGCGATGATGTGAGCCGGCCGTTTTCGGTCCTCGGCCTCGATGCCGACGCCGACGAACGCGCGATCAAGCGCGCGTATGCCGCGAAGCTGAAGACCGTGCGTCCGGACGAGGATCCGGAAGGGTTCCAGCGACTGAACGAGGCGTACCGGGCGGCGTTGCGCTGGGCGCAGTCGCGGCCGGCGGACACCGCGGATCGCATCGCGCCAGCGCCGGACGGGGCGCCGCCGCAGCCGGAACCGTCGATCGAAGCATCGCCCGGCGCGCACGAACCGCGATGCCCGGCGCCCGCACCGCCGTCGCCGCCCGCGCATCTGCAGGTGCGTCGGGTCGCGGAAATAGCGCCGACCGAGCCGGTGGAAGCTGCGGAATCCGTGGAATCTGCGGAGCCCGCGGCATCCGCGCCGCCCCCGCTTGCGCAGCCGCCGTTCGACGCTGCACGGTTCCACTACGGGTTCGCGCTCGCTGCCGCGAATGCGAGCCCGCAAGGATTCAGCCGTTGGCTGGACATGCAGCCGGAGTTGCTGTCGCTGCAGCTCAAGGCGCGACTCAGTCGCTCGCTGCTGGCGTTCCTGGCCCAGGAACAGCCGCCGATGCGGCAGGACAATTTCGACGCGTTCTGCGCGTGCTTCGGTTACGACGATATCGCCAGCGGCCAGGACGCGATGCAACTGCGTGCGCTCGCGCGGCGCCTGCACCGGGTCTGGCAGGCGGAAGATGGCGAGCGGCATGGCGTGACGATCGCCATCCCCTGCGACGACAGCGGCTGGCCGTCCTACGGCGCCGAACGCGGCGAAGCGCGGATCGCGTCGATGGAACAGCGCATGCGAGACACGGCCCTGGCCGCGGCTGCCTGGACCCGCTTCCCGGAACTGCGGCGCCCCGCATGGTCCTGGATCGAGATGGGACTGCTGTGCCTGGTCTTCGGGCGCGAACGCAGGATCGCCGAACTGCTCCGGCAGCATGGCCAGGAGACCTGGCCCGCGGGGACCAACCGCCGCGTGGCCGATTTCTGGCGCGACGTCGCCGATCGCACGCGTCCCACCTTCGCCCGCCGCTTCCAGCGCATGGCCCGGGTCCTGGGCTACGGCGGCACGGCCGCGGGCCTGATCGCGTTCGCCTGGCTGGGCGATGGCGGGGTGCCCTTGCTGCGGATGATCTGGATCATGCTGGGCATGGCCGGGGTCGCGCTGTCGATCCTGCTGATGCGCGCACTGGTGGAGTGGCAAACCCTGCCGGCTCCGCCCGGTCGGTTCGGGCGCGCGCTGCACTACGGGACGATCCCTGCGCTTCTGCTCGCGACCTTCGTGCTCGGGGAAATCCCGCCCTACGTCTGGTCGCCGGTGCCTGCCGCTTTCGCCGCGGGCATCGCGTTGCTGCGATACCGCCACCGCAAGGGCGTTCCCAGCCTGGCGTCCCTGATCCACAAATACCTGCCGTGGACCGGGGTACGGGCACTGTTGCTGGTCGTCCTGGTGATCGGCATCGGGCCGACCTGGCAGTTCGTGGTGGATTCGCCCTGGGGCGTCCCCTTGCTGTCCTGGAGCCTGGGCCTGTTCGCGGCGGGATTCTGGGCGAAGGACGCCGCGCAGCACCTGCGCGAGGCGCGGCGGGTGTGACGACGACACGTTCTCCCGCAGCGCGGACGTCGGCCCCGAGCCTGCCGGCCGAACGGATCGGGCGAGGTCGCCCATGACTTCGCCGTTGACCCTGCTCGGGCTCGACGCCGACGCCGACGCGCGCGCGATCAAGCGCGCCTACGCGGCGAAGCTGAAGACGGTGCGCCCGGACGAGGATCCGGAAGGCTTCCAGCGGCTCAACGAAGCGTACCGTGCGGCCTTGCAGTGGGTGGAGTCGCACGGAGGGCATGAGGAAGGCAGCGCGGTACGCGCGGCGGCAGCGACCTCCGCGATCGTCGCCGCGGCGTCGCAGCAGGACGCGGCGTCGCATCGGCCGCGCGATCTGCGCCTCCGCGACATCGGACCGCCGCAGGAGGCGGAGGAACCGCCGCAGCGCTTCCTGCATGCATGCCTGACCGTGGCCGCCAATGCGCGTCGCCCGGAACTCGAGGCGTGGCTGCTGGCCCAGCCGACACTGTGGTCGCTCTCCCGGAAAGCGATGATGGGGCGCGATCTCGTCCGCCTGCTGCACACGCAATTCCCGCCCATCCCGGATACCAACTTCTCCGCGATCGCCGGCTTCTTCGCGATCGACGACCTGCATAGCGGCTACGACCCGCTGTTCGTCGACCGACTGCGGCAGGCGCTGCACGCGGCCTGGGTCGCGGCGCACGGGATCGGGGAAGGCGCGCCGATCGAGATCCCGACCGATCACGACGGCTGGCCGATCTATGGCCCGGCGCGCACCGAGGAAGCACAGGCGGAGCTCGCGAGCCGGCAGCGCGAACGCGCGATCCGGCGCCTGATCGAAACGCGGCATCCGGAACTGCTGGGCAGGCGCTCCTGGCCGAAGCTGCTGTTGGGCCTCCTGCTGCCGGGACGAATGAAGGCGATCGTGGCCACGATCGAGGGACTCGGCTCGTCTGCGGACGATCGCTTCGATCCACGAGCGCTGCGCTTCTGGCGCGGGGCGAACGATCTGCGCCATGCGTCGCGCGGCAGCGCCCTACTCGTCTTCACCCGCAGCCTGGCCGCCGGGCTCGCTTTCGCCATCTTCGTGCTGTCGATAGCATTTTCATCGGACGCTCTCTCACGGCTGGGGGAGATGGTCTTCGGAATGCTCGCGCTTGGCCTGGCGATCACGCTCATCGCCTCCCTCGGCTGGCTGATGCTGGTGCTGGTGCTGGCGTTCGTGGAATGGCAGGAAGGCCCGGACCCGCCGCCCGGTGCCTCTGTGCTGTGGCATCGCATGACGATCCCGCTGCTGGTGGCCGTCGGACTGGTGCCGTTCGCCACGTCGGTCTCCGATGCCCTCGGGTTGCCGGTGCTCGCGCTCGCCGCGATCACCGCCTGGTGCCGCCAGGCCACGCGCCACCGTGTCCCGCGATTGCTCGACGACCGCGACGGCAACGCGTTCTGGGTGCTGCTGCGCGTGGTGCTCGGCCTCGTGCTGGTGGGGCTGTCCGGGCAGATCGCGACGTCCGACCACGCCCTCCTGATCCTCTGCCTCTCGCTCGCCGCGGCCGCCATGGCCTTGTGGGCCCTCGACCTGGTCCGCCAACGCCGTAGCCGCGTCCGCTGAACCGCCGGGCCGGTTCCGCGATTCTGCTGCCCCAGTCACATCCGGGTCGCGTTCCGGAAGCTAAGGTGAGGCCCCCGCCGCGCGTCGTCGGCATGACCGGAGCCTCCCCCCATGGCCATCTTCAACCAGTCCAGCAGCGGCAAGAAGGACGCCGACACGCCCAGTTTCGCCGCACGCGAACCGGCGACCCCTCCCGCCAATACCGACTTCGCGCCGGCCACCTTCCCGCGCACCAGCGCGACCCCCGCCGCGGAACCGGCGCCGGCGCCGGGCAAGGAATCGCTGATCGCCGCCGACCTGACCATCGAAGGCAAGATCGAGGGCTCCGGCCACGTCCGCATCGCCGGCCGCTTCAAGGGCGACGTGAACGTGCAGGGCGACCTGTCGCTGGAGCGCGGCGCCAAGCTGAACGGCGGCGTGCGCGCCAAGAAAGTGGTCGTCGCCGGCGAACTCGAAGGCAACATCGAATCCGCCGCCCGCGTCGAGCTGCTGGAAACCGCGGTGATGATCGGCGACCTCAAGGCCGGCACCCTGACCGTCGCCGCCGGTTCGAAGATCCGCGGCCACGTCGACTGCGGCTGGGAAACCGGCACCGCACCGAAACCCGCCGCGAAGAGCGACGCCGCCGAAAGCTGACGGCCCGGCCGTGAGCCAGCCTCCCCGTCCCGGCACCGCGGGCGCCACCCGCGAGTGCCCGCATTGCAAGGCGACGATCCTCGAATCCTCGGTGATCTGTCCGGCCTGCAAGCATTACCTGCGCTACGACTCCGACGCGCGGCCGGCGACGCCCGCGCAGGTGCCGCTGCACGTCGAAGGCACGATCCGCCATCCGGCGACGGACGAGGCGTGGGAATACTCGGTCGTCGTGGTGATCCGCGACGCCCGCGGCCAGGAGATCGCGCGCAAGGTCGTCGGCGTCGGCGCGATGCACGCCGGCGACGAACGCAGCTTCAGTCTCGCGGTGGAAGTGTTCGAGGCGAAGGGCACGAAGCCGCGCAAGCAATGAGCAGGCATTGACCGCGGCAATCGCCTGCGCGAGATGCCCCGTGCGACCCCGTCCTTCGCGTTGACACGCCCCGGCCCCGGCGCGACAGTTCGGCGGGGGCGCGATGCCGCGCCCGACCCGGCCCGTCCCCCGCGGGCCGCCACCACAGGGAGAGCCGACATGGCCAAATCGTTGATCGAGGAGATCGGGCGCGAACGCGCCGAAACGCTGATGGGCGATGCCATCGCCGAAGCGGCCGCCGAAGCCGATGCGCTCGGGCTACCGCAGATCGTGAACGTGGACGGCAAATGGTGCCGCAAGTATCCCGACGGACGCATCGAGCCCATCAGCAAGGAGGCGTGAGCCATGGAAGATTTCCCGCAGCCACGGATGGTGGTGCTCGCCGGACCGAACGGATCGGGCAAGAGCACCGTCACCAAGGGGCTGGAGCAGGACGAGCGTTTCCCGAAGCTGTACCTCAACGCCGACGTGATCGCCAAGGAGCTCGAGAAGCCGGTCGCGCCGGACAGGCTCGAGGCCTACACCAAGGCCATCTCCGAGACGCTGCGCCAGCCGCCGGAGGCCGTGGCCGAGCAGCTCCGCACCGGCATCGAGAACAGCCAGCAGCGCAACCTCTTCGCCGCGACGCTGGCCGAGACCGGCCGCCAGAAGGCGGTGGGCGGCACCGAACCCTTCGCGTTCGAGACCGTGATGTCCACGCCCGCGAAGATGGGCCTGTTCGACGAGGCCCGGCGCAACGGCTTCCAGGTCGACATGGTCTTCGTGACCACCGAAAGCTCCGACATCAACGTCGCCCGCGTGGGCAACCGCGTGCTCCAGGGCGGCCACGACGTGCCCGAGGCCTCGATCCGGCAACGCTACGATCGCGCGATGGAACTCCTCCCCGCTGCACTGCAGAAGGCGGACACCGCCGCGGTCTACGACAACTCCGTGCAGGGCGTGCAGCCGACGCTGGTCGCGCAGAAGATCGACGGCAAGCTGGTGTTCCCCGAATTGACCAAGCCCGACAAGATGTCGTCCGAGGACTTCGAGCGCATGAAGACCTGGGTCGACGAACGCATCAAGGGGCCGCTGCTTGCGAACGAACGATCGCGCGAGGCGCTGACCGATTCGGTCAAGGGCATGCCGGGCGCGACCGTCGCCCCGGCGGACGTGACCAACGGGACGTCCTACTCCGGCCGCATCGTCGGCGTCACCGATCGCCACGTCATGCAGCACATCGACGGCACCACGCAGTTCGTGCTGCACGACCGCAACAGCCCGCTGACGCCGCCGTCGCTGCGCGGCGTGAACGAGCCGACCGACCTCTCGGTCACGACCGCCTACAACTTCGGGCCCGACGGCAAGTTCGCCCAGCCGCAGCAGGTCCAGGCGCAGGCCCAGGTCCAGACGCAGGGACCGCAGGATCCCGGGCAGCAGGACGGCCACAAGTTCGTGTCCAAGCTCTGAGGCGCCGCCGGCGCACGCGCCCCGCCGGCCACTGCGCCAGCGGGGCGGGTCGTCCTTGACAGGAACAGCGACGGCTGGCGTCATGCCGACGATGCACAATCCGCTGGTCCGCGACCGCCGCATCGAAATCCCGCCCGGCTACGCCGAGCGCGAATGCAGGCTCGTGTCGTATGCGATGCCGTTCCTGCGCCATTGCTTCGTGCTGTGCCATGAACCGGCCAATCCCGCGCACCCCGCGATCGACTATTCGGTGATGGATTTCTTCATGGGCGAGGCGCACGCGCTCTCGCGCGGGATCACCGGCAATCCGCACTCGTTCGTGGTGATCCACAGCGGCGGCCTCGTGCGCAAACGCCCGAACCTGCACATGCACGTGTTCGTGATCCGGCGGCGCTGGCAGAAGGCGTGGCTGTACCTGCTGCTGACGACGATCCATTCGGTGTCAGCGCTGCGACGGGCGCTGCTGCGGCCGTTCCGGACCGGGCCTGCTGTCGCCAGCGAGCGAGCAGGCGTCGGGTAGCGCGGCCTTCAGGCCGCTTCACGCGCTTTCTTGCGAAGATCAAGCGGCCTGGTGTTCAACAGCCGAATGGCTGATCAGGCCGCTCTACCGATCCCGTGGCGCTCAGGGCTTGCCGTCGTCGCAGCCATCGCAACCCGCGCAGCCGCCCGCGGCCTTCGGCGCTGGCGCGATCCGCTTCCCTAGCGCGCGCAGCCAGGCGGGCCGCCCCTCGCGCACCAGCGGCAGCGCGAGCGCGATACGCAGGCGGCGCGCGGCGCCGGGCGCCTGCTTGCGGAACACCACCCACGCGCTGACCAGCACCGCGATCGTGACGATCAGGTATTGCAGGGCCAGCGAGGCGGTCATGCGTTCACCCCGCGCCCAGCGCCACCGCGACCTGGTACGTCAGCATCGCCATCAGGTAGGCCAGCCCGAACAGGTAGCCGGCGGCGATACCGACCTGCTTCCACGAATGCGTCTCGCGGCGGATCGTCGCCAGCGTCGACACGCACATCGGCGCGTAGATGTACCAGACCAGCAGCGACAGCGCGGTCGCGAGCGACCAGTCGTGGGCGATCAGCGGCGACAGCGCGCTGGCGGCGGCGGCATCGTCGGCCGCGGACAGCGCGTAGACCGTCGCCAGCGAGGACACCGCCACTTCGCGCGCGGCCAGGCCCGGGATCAGCGCGATGCAGATGCGCCAGTCGAAGCCCAGCGGCGAGAACACCGCGGTCATCGCATGGCCGATGCGGCCGGCGAAGCTGTAGTCGATGGCCGGGCCGGTCGCGCCCGTCGGCGCAGCCGGGAACGACAACAGGAACCACAGCAGGATGGTCAGCGCGAGGATGATGCCGCCGACGCGCTTGAGGAAGATCGCCGCGCGCTCCCACAGGCCGATCGCGAGGTCGCGCAGGTGCGGCGTGCGGTAGGACGGCAGTTCCAGCAGCAGCGCATGCTCGCCGCGGTCGCGGCGCCAGCGCTTCATCACCCAGGACACCAGCAGCGCGCTCGCCACGGCGGCGGCGTAGAGCCCGAACAGCACCAGCCCCTGCAGGCTGAGCACGCCCGCGACTTGCCGCTGCGGAACGAACGCGCCGATCAGCAGCGCGTACACCGGCAACCGCGCCGAGCAGGTCATCAGCGGCGCGACCAGGATCGTCGCCAGCCGGTCGCGCGGGTCCTGGATGCTGCGCGTGGCCATGATCCCGGGCACGGCGCAGGCGAAGCTCGACAGCAGCGGGATGAAGCTGCGCCCGGACAGGCCGGCCTTGAACATCATCCGGTCGAGCAGGAACGCGGCGCGCGGCAGGTAGCCGGATTCCTCCAGCGCGAGGATGAAGGCGAACAGGATGAGGATCTGCGGCAGGAACACGACCACGCCGCCGAGGCCGGCGATCACGCCGTCGACCAGCAGGCTCTTGAGCGGCCCCTCGGGCATCGCCGCGCCGACCTGCGCGCCCAGCCACGCGGTGGCCACCTCGATGGCGTCCATCAGCGGCGTCGCCCAGGCGTACACCGCCTGGAAGATCAGGAACATCACCACCGCCAGCGCCAGCAGCCCGAACACCGGATGCAACAGCCAGCGGTCGAGGGTGTCGTCCACCTGCGCGGTGCGCGTGGGCATGCGCACGGCGAGCTCGAGCAGGCGCCGCGTCTCGGCGTGCGGATCGGCGCCTTCGGCCATCCGCGCCTCAGGTGGCAGCGGACGTTCGGCCATCGCGTCGAGCTGCGCGACCAGCGCGCGGCCGCCATCGCGGCGCACGGCGACGGTCTCGACCACCGGCACGCCCAGCGCCCGCTGCAGCGCCGGCAGATCGATCTCGATGTCGCGACGGCGCGCGGCGTCCATCATGTTCACCGCCAGCACCATCGGCCGGCCCAGTTCGCGCACTTCCAGCGCGAAGCGCAGGTGCAGGCGCAGGTTGGTCGCGTCGACCACGCAGACCAGCACGTCCGGCGCGGGCTCGCCGGGATAGAAGCCGCGGCAGACGTCGCGGGTGACGGCCTCGTCGAGGCTGGCTGCGTTGAGGCTGTAGGCACCGGGCAGGTCCAGCAGCACGTAGCCGCGGCCGGACGGCGACTGCATGCGGCCTTCCTTGCGCTCGACCGTGACGCCGGCGTAGTTCGCGACCTTCTGCCGGCTGCCGGTCAGCAGATTGAACAGCGCGGTCTTGCCGCAGTTGGGGTTCCCGACCAGGGCGAGGCGCAGCGGTGAGGCGGCGGCGGGCGTCACCGCGCCTCCCCGCGCAGACGGACCCGCGCGGCCTCGCTGCGGCGCAGCGCAAAGCGGGTGAACCCGACCTGCACCAGCAGCGGTTCGGCCCCGAACGGACCGGCCGCGACCACCGACACCGCTTCGCCGGCGACGAACCCCAGTTCGCGCAGGCGGCGCGCGATCGCGTCGTTCTCGCCCGAATCCTGCACTGCGTCGATCACCGCGACGGTGCGGGGCGGCAGCTCGGTCAGGATCACGGACGGCCCTTAAATAGGAATTGTTCTCATTCTATACCAGACACCCGGATCGATTTCCGATCCGAATCAAATTCCGGCGCCATCGGGCGGCCCCGGCCGGCCGGTCCCCGCCCCGGACCAGCCGACGCGCGGCAGCGGATATCATGCGGCGCAACGCCACGGAGAGCCGCATCGCATGTCCGATTCGCTGCAGCAGCATCGCAATGGTCCCGTCGTCCGGCTCCGCCTGCACCGTCCGGACCTGCACAACGCCTTCGACGCCGACCTGATCGGCGCCCTGACCGCCGCACTGATCGCCCTGGGCGAGGACCGGACGGTGCGCGTGGTGGTGCTGGAGGCCGCGGGCGCCAGCTTCTCCGCCGGCGCCGACCTGAATTGGATGCGGGCGATGGCCACGGCCACCGAGGACGAGAACCGCAACGACGCCCTCGCCCTCGCCCGGCTGATGCGGGTCCTGGACGAACTGCCGCACCCGACCATCGCCCGGGTCCACGGCGCCGCGTTCGGTGGCGGCGTCGGCCTGGTCGCGTGCTGCGACATCGCGATCGGCGTGCCGGAAGCGAAGTTCGGGCTCACCGAGACCCGGCTGGGGCTGCTGCCGGCGGTCATCTCGCCCTACGTGATCGAGGCCATCGGTGCGCGCCAGGCGCGGCGCTGGTTCGCCACCGCGGAGGTGTTCGACGCCGCCGAGGCGCTGCGCATCGGCCTGCTGCATGCGGTGGTGCCGGCCGATGCGCTGGACGCGGCGGTGAACCGCCAGGTCGACCTGCTGCTGTGCGCCGGCCCCTACGCCGCCAGCCAGGCCAAGGTGCTGGTGCGCCGGGTGACCGACGAAACCGATCGCGACCGCCTCGGCCGCGACAACGCCGACCTGATCGCCCGCCTGCGCGTCTCGCGCGAAGGCCAGGAAGGCCTCGCCGCCTTCCTCGAGAAACGCGATCCGGCCTGGCGGCCTTAGCCCGACCCCACTCCCGACGCGGCGGCCGCGGCCGGCCGCTTCCGTCCTCCTCCGGCACGCGAGGTTCCCATGCTCGACCATCTCGGTTTCACCGTCGCCGACTACCCGCGCAGCCGAGCGTTCTACGAGAAAGCGCTGGCGCTGCTCGGCTACGGCGTGGTCATGGAGGTCACGAAGGCGATGAGCGGCGGCTACGAAGGCTGCGGCTTCGGCCCGCCGGGCAAGCCGGCGTTCTGGATCGGCGTCGGCACCGGCGAACCCGGGCGCGGCATGCACATCGCGTTCGTGGCGAAGACCCGCGCCGAGGTCGACGCCTTCCATGCCGCGGCGCTGGCCGCCGGCGGCACCGACAACGGCGCGCCCGGCCTGCGTCCCCACTACCACGCGGACTACTACGGCGCGTTCGTGTTCGATCCCGACGGCCACAACGTCGAAGCCGTCTGCCACGCACCGGAGTGACCATGGCTTCGCCCATCCTCAACATCGCCGACGTCGCGACCCTCGATCTCGCCGAACGCTCGCGCCAGCGCGGCAGCGAGATGCCCGATCGCTTCGGCGGCCGCATCGGCCCGATCGCCCCGCACGTCGGCGCGCGCCGGCTCGGCTACAACCTCACCATCGTCGCCCCGGGCAAGGCCGCGTTCCCGAAGCATTCGCACCGCGCCAACGAGGAGATGTTCTTCATCCTCGACGGCAGCGGCGAACTGCGCCTCGGCGACGCCACCTGGCCGGTGCGCGCCGGCGACGTGATCGCCTGCCCGCCCGGCGGCCCCGAGACCGCGCACCAGCTGTTCAACACCGGCACCACCGACCTGCGCTATCTCGCGGTCAGCACCATGGACTACCCGGAAATCTGCGAATACCCGGAGTCCGGCAAGTTCCTGGCGACCACCGGCATGCACCCCGGCGCCTTCCGCACCGTCGGCCGCACCGCCGACGGCCTCGACTACTGGGACGGCGAAGCGTGAGCGCCATTGCGGCCGGAAGCAGTGGATTGAAAGCCCCCCCCTTCAAGGGGAGGGTTGGGTGGGGATGGGTTGCAGGGAGGCAGATGAAAGCTCAGCACAATCGGGACATCCTGACATGGAAGGTGCAGCGGACCCTGCGCAACCACATGACGGATGCAGAAAGAAGACTCTGGTCGATCCTGCGCGGCAGACAGGTCGAAGGCTGCAAATTTCGCAGACAGCATCCATATGCCGATTACATCCTCGACTTCGTCTGCCTCGAACACCCGCTCGTGATCGAAGTCGATGGCGGACAGCACCAGGATTCTGAACCTGACCGGAGACGCGACGAATGCCTGCGTGCCGCGGGGTTCACAGTGTTGCGATTCTGGAACCACGATGTCCTATCGGATACGTTGGCGGTCGGGGACGAGATCCACCGAGTCGTCGCACGACTGAAGCAGACCCATCCCCTCCCCGGCCCTCCCCTTGAAGGGGAGGGAGACGGCACTGGCGACCTCCATCCGCGCGTTCGCATCGACAACGCCCAAAGCAAGAGCGGGACCTGATGTTCACCAAGATTCTCATCGCCAATCGCGGCGAAATCGCCTGCCGCGTCATCCGCACCTGCCGCCGGCTCGGCATCCGCACGGTCGCGGTCTATTCCGACGCCGACGCCGACGCGCAGCACGTGCGCCAGGCCGACGAGGCGTACCGCATCGGCGGTGCGCGTCCGCAGGAGAGCTACCTGCGCGGCGACGTCATCCTCGAAGTCGCGCTGAAGTCCGGCGCGCAGGCCATCCACCCCGGCTACGGCTTCCTCAGCGAGAACGCCGACTTCGCCGACGCGGTGGAAGCTGCGGGCGTCGTGTTCATCGGCCCGAAGGCGGCGTCGATGCGCAGGATGGGCAGCAAGGCCGGCGCCAAGCAGCTGATGCAGGCCGCGGGCGTGCCGGTGGTGCCCGGCTACACCGGCGAAGATCAGTCGCCGGAGCTGCTGCAGCGCGAGGCCGACGCCATCGGCTATCCGCTGATGATCAAGGCCGCGCACGGCGGCGGCGGCAAGGGCATGCGCATCGTGCGCGACTCGGCCGAGTTCCTGCCGAACCTCGAAAGCTGCCAGCGCGAGGCGCGCAACGCCTTCG
>JBGAFR010000061.1:0-21483 GCA_044227145.1 Lysobacteraceae bacterium | reverse complement strand
GTGATGGTCAGCGGCTTGTTGCTTTACTCCGGCCTTCCGCTCCTGCTCGTCGACGCGACCGCCAACACGCTTGGCCTCGGGATGATGCGCCACGTCGATCTGGTCCTGACGACGCGCGGCTGCGACATCGTGCATGCGGGTTGGCCGGAGCGGGTGTGCACACCGGATCACCGCGAGGGTGTGGAGATGGGCGTGCTCGAGGATGTCGAGGTGCTGACGCGGATCGGGTCGCAGTTCTACATTGCGCCGCCGGGCGGCATCGCCGATCCGCATCTGCCGCGGATCACGGTGCCGGCGTCCGAGGTGTTGGGGATGGTGCGGAAGTAGATATGCCGGGCGATGGGGTCAGGGAAAAGCAGGTCCCTCGCCGCTGGCTCGGGATGACAGGGGTGTGGCGCTGCGGCGGTTCTGTCGCGACTCCAGTCACTCCCACAGGAGAGGTCTGCGATCGTTCGGTCGCGCCTTCCGGCGCTCCTACAGGTGGGGCTGCTGCGGTTTGTCGCGGCTTACGCCGCTCCCACAGGGGTGTCGGCGGTGGCGGCGTGCGGCTGCGGCGCTGTGTCGACGTCATGCATCGTCCACACCGCCTTGCCATCCGCACCCAGCCGCGCGACCAGCATGCAACGCCGCTCTGGAATTCCGCGTGGCCGTTGGCCTCGGGCGAGGGCGCCGAGCAGGGCGGTGGGGTCGTGGCGGAAGCGGACGAGCTGCGCGGGCGGCGGGCCGGTGCGGGCGCGTTCGAGTTCGAGGGTGGCGCGTTCGTAGGCGACGATGTCGTCGAGGTAGCGCAGGCGCAGGCGGCGCCGGGCGAGCCAGTCGCAGAAGTCGACGGCTTCGGGCAGGAAGTAGAAGCTGGCCGGCGGGTGGCCGCGCCAGAAGCGGGCGAGTTCGTCGCACAGGCGTTGCGTGCCCAGCAGGCGGCAGGTGAAGGGCAGCAGGCCGCGCAGTTTGCCGAGGCGGAAGCCCTTGTGCAGGGTGCGGTTGATGCCGAGACCGGGGTGGCGGGCGATGTGACGGAGGCGCGCGGTCTCGCGCGCGTCGAGGTCGTCGCCCGGCATCTCGTCACCGGTGGCAACGCGGTCGCGGAAGTCGGGGTCGAGGATCAGCCGGACCATCGCGTCCTGGAAGCGGGCGAGGCTCATGCGTGGGCCTCGCGTGCGGGTGCGTCGTGTGTGTCCTGCGCCTGCGCCGGCGTGTGCGCGGGCGCAGGTGCGGGCAGGTGGCGCGCCCATGCGGCGCGCAGGCGGCGCAGGTCCTCGCGGATGCGCGCGAGGCCGACGCTTTCCACCCACGAGCCGAACACCTCGAACGTCACGCCGCCGAGGTTCGGACAGCGTGGCAGCGCCCAGTCGAGCAGCATCCAAACCGCATCCGGGATCGCGCCGGAATGGGCGTCCAGCCAGAAGCCGTCGAGTTCCATGCCGCCGGCGACGTGGAGTTCGCCGACGTGCGACAGGTCCAGTGCCTGCAGCACGCCCATCGCGTCGAAGCCGTGGTTGACGGCGTTGGTGTGCAGGTTGTGCAGGTCGAGCAGCAGGCCGCAGCTGCTCTCGCGGCACAGCGTGTTGAGGAACGTCGCTTCGTCCATCTCGCTGTCGTCGATGTCGAAGTAGTAGACGTTGTTCTCCAGCAGGAACGGGCGCGGCACGGTGCGCATGACCTCGCGGATGCGCGGCACCAGCAGGTCGAGGCTTTCGCGGTCGCGCGCCAGCGGCAGGGTGATGCCGGCGTTGACGCGCTGGTCTTGGCCGTTCGCATGATGGTCGGCGAGGTGGAAGGCGAGATGGTCGCTGTGCCACGGGAAATCGAGGCGACCACGCCACGCTTCGACCTGCGCGACATGGTCGCGATCGAAGTGCGCGGCGCTGCCGATCGACAGGCCGATGCTGTGCGGCACCACGGGCATGCGTGCGTGCAGCGCGTGCATGCGCGCGAGGCCGGCGTCGTCATCGAGATAGCGCGGGGCGGCATCCGTGCCGCGATCGGTCCAGAAGATGTCGGGCACGACTTCGACGTAATCGACATCGCCGGACGCGGCGTCGAACAGCGCGCTCAGCGGGGCCTGGTAGGCCAGGCCCACGCCGAGTCTTGGCAGCGGTGCGAGCATCGCGCGCTCAGCGCATGCCGCGGATCACGGGGTCTTCGATGATCAGGCGGTCCAGCCCGGACAGGCAGGGCCGGCAGCCCTTGAATCCGGGGATTTCCGGAATGGTGAGCACGCCCTTGAGCGTGGCCACGAGGTCGTCGAAGGAGGTGTCCGGCGCGATGGCGAGCTGGAACTCGGCGACCGGCATCTTGCGCTTGAGCGGGGTGGGACGGGTGGCCATGTGCGATTCCTTTTCGGGGTGTCGGAAACGCCGTCGTGGACGTGGTTCCGCGCCGCGACGGGCGGAGAGCCGCCTGGCTCTCGTCTGCGGTCAACGCAGCGCTTTCCGGCGACCGGCCACGGGTCGCTGGAAACATCCCTCCGAAAACGTCAGCGGTAGGCGGCCTTCGGCTCGTTCACATGATCCTGCGTGGACAGCACCAGACGCGGGCGCAGCCACTCGGCGAAGGCGGCTTCTTCGAGGCTGCCTTCGGCGAGGGCTAGATAGACCGGATACAGCTCCAGGTCGTCTGCATGCAACTTGGCGTCGTTGAGGCGGATGAAGACTTCGCAACAGACCGCGGCGGTGCGCTTGTTGCCGTCGACGAATGGGTGGTTGCGCGCGAGGCCGAAGGCGAGGCTCGCCGCCAGCGCGGCGAGATCCGGCGGCGGATCGCCGTAGGCGAACAGCTGCTGCGGACGGGCGAGCGCGGAGTCGAGCAGCGCTTCGTCGCGCACGCCGGTCCCGCCGCCATGCTCGGCGAGCTGGCGGTCGTGGATGGCCAGGGCCAGGCGCTTTTCGATCCAGACGATCATGGCGCGGCCCTCACTGCGCGAGCTTGTGCAGCAGCGTGCGGCGCTCGCGCATGACCTGCTCGGCCACTTCCATCTGCGCGGCGAGTTCCGGGTCGTAGGTGGTCAGGACGATGCCGCCGGGGGTTTCCAGCGCGAACAGCTCGTCGCCCTTTTCGAGACGCAGGCGGGCCAGCAGCTCCTTGGGCAGGATCACACCGGCCGAGTTGCCGACGGTCGTGATTTTCAGTTTCATGGCGACCTCAGGAATTGTAGTTATAACGCACGTTATACAATTCCTTCGGTCTTGGCAAGCACCCGTGAAAAACCCCGCCGGGGCGGGGTTTCGGGTTTCGCAGGGCGGGCGGCTCAGCCCTTGCGCAGCGCCGGGTTGTCCCAGCCCGGACGCGGGGCGAAGCGGTCGCCATGCTTGTCCTGCAGGGCCTTGAGCCGGGCCAGCAGCGGCTCTGTGCCGGTGTCGCGGATGTACTGGATCGGGCCGCCGCGGAACGGGGCGAAGCCGGTGCCGAAGATCACGCCGGCGTCCAGCAGTTCGGCGTCGGCGACCACGCCTTCGTGCAGCGCGGCCACGGCCTCGTTGAGGAAGGGCAGGATGAGGCGATCCTCCAGGTCCTCGGGCGCCTTGTAGTCGCCGGGGATCTCCGGCTTCTGCGCGCGGCCGTCGACCCACTTGTACAGGCCCTGTCCGTCCTTCTTGCCGCGCTTGCCGGCCTCGGGCGGCGAGGCGAGGGCGGCCGGGATCGGCAGGCCGAGGAACGGCGCGAGTTCGGCGCCGACGCCGGCGGCCACGTCCAGACCGACGGTGTCGATCAGTTCGATCGGGCCCATCGGCATGCCGAACTTCACCGCGGCCTTGTCGATGACCGGGCCGGGGATGCCTTCGGCGAATGCGGTCGCCGCTTCCAGCATGTACGGGAACAGCAGGCGGTTGACGAGGAAGCCCGGCGTGCCCGCCACCGGCACCGGCAGCTTGTCGATGGCCTTGCAGAATGCGGCGAGGCGCTTCTCAGTCTCCGGTGCCATGGTGTCGTGGTGGATGATCTCCACCAGCGGCATCAGCGCGACCGGGTTGAAGTAGTGCAGGCCGGCGAACTGCGCCGGGCGCGCGATGTGTTCGCGCAATTCGGTCAGCGGGATCGACGAGGTGTTGGTGGTCAGCAGCGCGCCGGCCTTCATCCTCGGCTCGACGGTGGTGTAGAGGTCGCGCTTGGCCTCGGGCTTCTCGATGATCGCCTCGATCAGCAGGTCGGCCTTCGCCACGCCGTCGCCGGCGAGGTCGGACACCAGCCGCGCAGCGACTTCGGGACGCTTGCTTTCGTCCTTCACGCGCTTGGCGAACAGTTCCTGGGCACGCTTCATCGCGGTATCGATGAAGCGCTGCTCGCGGTCCTGCAGCGTCACGTTGAAGCCCTTGTACGCGGCCCACGCCGCGATGTCGCCGCCCATCACGCCTGCGCCGACGACATGCACATGGGCAATGCCGTGATCCTTGCCGCCCAGGCCCTTCAGCCGTTCCTGCAGGAAGAACACGCGGGTGAGGTTGCGCGCGGTCGGCGTGGACGCCAGCTTCACCACCGAGCGGCGTTCGGCGTCGAGCAACTGCTGCGTGCTGCCGCTGCTGCGGCGCCAGGTCTCGATCAGCGCGTACGGCGCGGGGTAGTGCGCCTTGTTGGCCTTGCGCGCGACCGACTTGACGATCTGCGGCGCGAGGATCTGGCGGACGAGCCTCGTGTTCGTGATCCAGGCCATGAAGGTCTGCTTGAACGGGCGGGCGATCTCCCCTGCGGCGCGGGCCTTGAGCGCCAGTGCGGCGGCCGTGTCGACCAGCGCCTCGGGCTCGACCACCTTGTCGACCACGCCCAGCGCCTTCGCCGCGGAGGCGGACAGGTTGCGGCCGGTGAGCATGACGTCCATCGCCGCCGGCGCGCCGATCAGCCGCGGCAGGCGCACGCTGCCGCCCCAGCCGGGATAGATGCCGAGCTTCACCTCGGGCAGGCCGATGCGCGTGGACGGGTCGTTCGAGGCGACGCGGCCGGTGCAGGCCAGCGAGATCTCGGTGCCGCCGCCCATGCAGAAGCCGTGGATCGCGGCGACGGTGGGGAAGGGCAGGTCGGTGATGCGCTGGAACACCGTCTGGCCGCGGCGGATCGAGTCGCCGATCGTGCCCTTGCGATCGAACTCCTGGAATTCGCGGATGTCGGCGCCGGCGATGAAGCCCTTGGCCTTGGCCGAACGCAGGACCATGGCCTTCGGCGGCTCGAGCACGATGCGATCGAGCAGGTCGCCCAGCTCGATCAGCACGTCCTGACCGAAGGTGTTCACCGATTCGCCCTCGCGGTCGAACGACAGCACGAGCACGCCGTCCGGGCGCAGGTCGGTCTTCCAGTGGCGGAGGCGCAGGCCGTCGAGGCCGGGCTGGGGCGTGGTCATGGGTCGATCCATACGCTGGAGAATGGGGTCTATGATCCCGAGCCGGCCGGGACCGCGTCAAATGCCGGTCCCATGCCTTGTGACACGGGCCTCGGCGCCCCAGATGAACCCATGTTGCACGCAGGCGGCCGCGGGACCGTCGCCCGGGCCGGGAACTTCTCCCGGCGTGTATTGTCGGAACGACCGGCCACCGCGCCGGACGATCCATTGCCAGGAGAGCCGGCCGGTGGCCGAGACGATGACCGAAAACGTGGACCTCGAACTGGTCCGGCGGGTGCAGCGCGGCGACAGCGCGGCCTTCGACCTGCTGGTGCGCAAGTACCAGCACCGCGTCGTGGCGCTGATCGGACGCTACGTCCACGACTGGAGCGAGGCCCAGGACGTGGCCCAGGAGACGTTCCTGCGCGCCTACCGCGCGATGGGCAATTTCCGCGGCGACGCCCAGTTCTCCACCTGGCTGCACCGGATCGCGGTGAACACCGCGAAGAACCATCTGGTGGCGCACAAGCGCCGGCCGCCGGGCGAGGACATCGACATCGACGATGCCGAGAATTTCGAGTCCGCGCTGCGCCTGCGCGACAACGACACCCCGGAGCGCGAATTGATGCGACAGGAGATGGAACAAACGGTGATGCGCGCGGTCGAAGCCTTGCCGGAGGAACTGCGGACGGCGATCACCCTGCGCGAGGTGGAAGGCATGAGTTACGAAGACATCGCGCAGCAGATGCAATGCCCGATCGGTACCGTGCGTTCGCGCATCTTCCGTGCGCGCGAAGCGATCGACGCGCAATTGCGGCCGCTGATGGACGCCGTCGACCCCCGCGCCCGCGCGACCCGCTGATCCTCGCGTTGCATCGCTCCCGCCGTCCCCACGTCACACGCTTCGTTCCCCGTCCACCGTTCACATCGCGACAATGCCCATGACCGGTCTGCAATCCCCTTCCGTCCACGCCGCCGATCCCGGCGACCTGCTTCGCGAACAGCTCTCCGCGATGATGGACGGCGAACTTTCCGACGACGAAACCCGCTTCCTCCTGCGGCGCATGCAGCACGACGACACGCTCGCCGATTGCTGGGCGCGCTGGCAGTATTTCGGCGATGCGATGCGCGGCGAATGCGAACGCGCGCTGCCCGCCGATTTCTCGAAGCGCGTCGGTCGCGCCATCGCCGACGATCTCGCGTCGGCCCAGGTCGCCTCCGCCACTGCGCCGGCCGCGTTCGCCCGCCAGCCGCTGGTGCGCTGGGGTGGCGGTGCCGCGCTGGCCGCGACCGTGGCCCTGGCTGCCTTCCTCGTCGGCCGCAACCCGCAGACGCCCACCCCTGCGGCCTCGGTGCCGCCGCCGGTCGCCGCCACGCCGGGCTCGACGCCGGTGCTGCCGGTGCCCGTGCCGGTGTCGCAGCCGACAGGCAGTACGCCGGCCGGCACGCCCGACACCCTTGGCAGTGCCGCTTCGCTCGCGGCGGTGGCCGCGGTCGCCGCCGGGGAATCCCGCGCGCGTCGGCCGCGGATGATGGCCGCCGAACAGACCCTCCCGGACGAACGCGCGTTGGCGGTGGCTTCCCGCGAGCGGCATGCCCTCCACGCCCCGCTGCACGCGACCGGCGTCCAGGTCGCCGCGGCCGACCCGGTCGCCGCCTCAGCGCAGCCCAGCGACGGCATCGTGACCAAGCCCTGGCCGCGCGCGCTGGTGCCCGGCGCGTCGGGCACCGGGTCCTATACCGCCGGTTACGCGGGCGCCGCGGCGATCGATCGCCATCCGGTGTTCCTGCCCGCGCAGCCGCCGTCCGCGCCCGCGTTCGAGCCGCCTTTGCTGAAGCGCGTGCCCGCCGCGGCCGGCGACGCCTCGCCCTGATCGATCGCCGCATCCGGCCGTCCTGCGCGGCGCCGGATGCAACGCCATCGTTTCCTCCCCCTTCCTCGAGGACCGTTCCCCGATGAATCCCCGTACCCGTACGCTCGCCCTCGTCGCCGCGACCGCCGCGGCGACCGCCGGGATCACCACCATCCTTCCGATCGGCGCGCACCAGCCCGCCGCAGCCGCCGCCACCGTGCCGGCCGTCGCCGCCGCCGAGGCGATCAACGCCCCGGCCGCGCCGCTGGTCACCGGGCTGCCCGACTTCACCCAACTGGTCGAACGCGTCGGCCCGGCGGTCGTGAACATCGAGGCCACCGGCCACCAGGCCCGTCAGATCGTCCAGGGCATGCCCGATCAGGACGACATGCCCGAGTTCTTCCGCCGCTTCTTCGGCCCCGGCATGCCGATGCCCGGTGGCCCGGGCGGCCCGCAGTCGCCGGACGACGACGAGGGCGGCGCGGATGGTCCGAAGAGCGCCTCGATCGGCACCGGCTTCCTGATCTCGGACGACGGCTACCTGCTGACCAACCATCACGTCGTCGAAGGTGCGGACGAGGTGACGGTGCGCCTGTCCGACCGCCGCGAATTCAAGGCCAAGGTCGTCGGCAGCGATCCGCAGTCCGACGTGGCGGTGCTCAAGATCGCCGCCACCGGGTTGCCTTACCTGCGCGGCGGCGACTCGAAAGGCCTCAAGCCCGGCCAGTGGGTGGTGGCGATCGGCTCGCCGTTCGGCCTCGACCACTCGGTCACCGCCGGCATCGTCAGTGCGGTCGGCCGCGCCGCCAACGCCGACCAGCGCTACGTGCCCTTCATCCAGACCGACGTCGCGATCAACCACGGCAACTCCGGCGGTCCGCTGCTCAACACCCGCGGCGAGGTCGTCGGCATCAACTCGCAGATCTTCAGCAATTCCGGCGGCTACATGGGCGTGAGCTTCGCCATTCCGATGGACGTGGCGATGAACGTGGCCCAGCAGATCCGCACCACCGGCAAGGTCAGCCGCGGGCAGATCGGCGTGGTGGTCGGGGCGATCAACGCGGATGCGGCAAGGGGCTTCAAGCTGCCCGACACCCGCGGCGCGCTGGTCAACGACGTGCGGCGGGGCGGCCCGGCCGACAAGGCCGGCCTGCAGCCGGGCGACGTGATCCGCGCCGTGGATGGCCGCCCGATCGAGGACTCCAGCGACCTGCCGCCGATGATCGGCAGCATGGCCCCGGGCAGCACGGCGAAGCTGTCGATCTACCGCGACGGCAAGCCGATCGAGCGCGAGGTGACGCTGACGAAGCTCGACGACGCCCAGGTCGCCGCCGGCCCGTCGCAGCCCTTGCCCAGGCCCGCGGCCGCGACCGGCAAGGGCAACGCGCTGGGGGTGATCGGCCAGGATCTCGCTGGCGACGACCGTCGCGACCTCGGCCTGCGTTCGGGCGAGGGCGTCCAGATCGCCCGCATCGACGGCAAGGCCGCGCGCAGCGCCGGCCTGCGCCCGGGCGACATCATCCTGCGGGTCGGCACCACGCCCGTCGGCAGCGCCTCCGCACTGGATCGCGCCCTTGCCGGCGTGGGCGGCGACGACACGGTGATGCTGCTGGTCCGCCGCGGCGGCGCCACCCAGTACGTGCCGGTGACGCCGGACAAGCGCGGCTGAACAAGCATGGCTGATCAGGCGGGGGATCCCCCTTCCTGCGACCGACGGCGGCCTTCGGGCCGCCGTCGGCGTGTCCCGGCCCGGGAAGGCGGTGGTCGGCTGGAGCAGGGCCGCCCTGTGCGATAATCCCGCGTTTACACCGAGCGGCCACGACGGCCGACCCACGCCCCCCATGTCCGATTCGATGCGGAACATCCGCAACTTCTCCATCATCGCCCACGTCGACCACGGCAAATCGACCCTGGCCGACCGCATCATCCAGCTCTGCGGGGGCCTGGAGGCGCGCGAGATGGAGGCGCAGGTGCTCGACTCGAATCCGATCGAGCGCGAGCGCGGCATCACCATCAAGGCGCAGTCCGTCTCGCTGCCGTACAAGGCGAAGGACGGGCAGGTCTACCAGCTCAACTTCATCGACACCCCCGGCCACGTCGACTTCAGCTACGAGGTCAGCCGCTCGCTGGCCGCCTGCGAGGGCGCGCTGCTGGTGGTCGACGCCGCGCAAGGCGTCGAGGCGCAGTCCGTCGCCAACTGCTACACCGCCGTGGAGCAGGGGCTGGAGGTGGTGCCGGTGCTCAACAAGATCGACCTGCCGACCGCCGACATCGAGCGTGCCAAGGCCGAGATCGAGGCCGTCATCGGCATCGACGCCACCGACGCGGTCGCGATCAGCGCCAAGACCGGCCTGAACGTCGGCGACGTGCTGGAGGCCATCGTCCACCGCATCCCGCCGCCGAAGCCCCGCGACACCGACAAGCTGCAGGCGCTGATCATCGACTCGTGGTTCGACAACTACCTCGGCGTGGTCTCGCTGGTGCGGGTGATGCAGGGCGAGATCAAGCCCGGCGACAAGCTGCTGGTGATGTCGACCGGCCGTGCGCACCAGGTCGAGAACGTCGGCGTGTTCACGCCCAAGCGCAAGGTGCTGCCGAAGCTCGGCGCCGGCGAGGTGGGCTGGGTCACCGCCAGCATCAAGGACGTGCACGGCGCGCCGGTCGGCGACACCCTGACCCGCAACCAGGACCCGGCGCCGCACCCGCTGCCCGGCTTCCAGGAAATGCAGCCGCGCGTGTTCGCCGGCCTGTTCCCGGTGGACGCCGAGGACTATCCGGACCTGCGCGAGGCGCTGGAAAAGCTGCAGCTCAACGACGCCGCGCTGCGCTTCGAGCCGGAAAGCTCCGAGGCGATGGGCTTCGGCTTCCGCTGCGGCTTCCTCGGCATGCTGCACATGGAGATCGTGCAGGAGCGCCTGGAGCGCGAGTACAACCTCGACCTGATCACCACCGCGCCGACCGTGGTCTACGAAGTGCTGAAGACCGACGGCAGCGTGGTCTCGCTCGACAACCCGGCCAAGCTGCCGCCGGCGAACCACGTCGAGGAGATCCGCGAGCCGATCATCCGCGCCAACATCCTCACGCCGCCGGACTACGTCGGCAACTGCATCACGCTGTGCGAGGAGAAGCGCGGCTCGCAGGTCGGCATCACCTACATGGGCAACCAGGTGCAGATCAGCTACGAGCTGCCGATGGCCGAGGTGGTGCTGGACTTCTTCGACAAGCTCAAGTCGGTCTCGCGCGGCTACGCGTCGCTCGACTACCACTTCCTGCGCTTCGACGCCGGCCCGTTCGTGCGCGTGGACACGCTGATCAACGGCGACCGCGTCGACGCGCTGTCGATCATCGTCCACCGCAACCACGCGGACCGCCGCGGCCGGGAACTGTGCGAGAAGATGAAGGACCTGATCCCGCGGCAGATGTTCGACGTGGCGATCCAGGCGGCGATCGGCTCGCAGATCATCTCGCGCAGCACGGTCAAGGCGCTGCGCAAGAACGTGCTGGCGAAGTGCTACGGCGGCGACGTCAGCCGCAAGCGCAAGCTGCTGGAGAAGCAGAAGGAAGGCAAGAAGCGGATGAAGCAGGTCGGGCGGGTGGAGATCCCGCAGGAAGCCTTCCTCGCCGTGCTGCAGGTGGACAGCAAGTAGGCGGGATCCGGCGCCGGGCGCAGGGGCGGCTTGTCGTCCGTCCGCGCGCGGCATCGCCTCCCGGCACCCCTTTCACGATTCGAAGGAACACCCATGGTCTGGTTCGAAATCCTGCTGGTCGCGCTGACCCTGATCACCGGCGTCATCTGGCTGGTGGACAAGCTCTTCCTCGCCAAGCGTCGCGCGCGGGCCGACGGCCTGCTCGACGGCACCGAGGAGCCGGTCGTCGTCGACTATGCCCGGGCGTTCTTCCCGGTGCTGGCGCTGGTGCTGGGCCTGCGCAGCTTCGTCGCCGAGCCGTTCCGGATCCCGTCCAGCTCGATGATGCCGACCCTGCTGATCGGCGACTTCATCCTGGTCAACAAGTTCGCCTACGGCCTGCGCCTGCCGGTCACCAACACCAAGGTCCTCGACATCGGCGAGCCGCAGCGCGGCGACGTGGCGGTGTTCCGCTACCCGGGCACCGGGCCGCAGGATCCGAACACCGGCGCCGACTACATCAAGCGCGTGATCGGCCTGCCGGGCGACACCATCGAGTACTCCGGCCACCCTCTCTCGATCAACGGCAAGGCGCTGGAGTACGTGCCCGACGCGGAGTTCTCCGGCACCGGTCGCAACGCCGAGATGAACGGCGCCGCCCGGCTCACCGAGAAGTTCCCGGGCCACGAGCACCAGGTGCTGGAGCTGCCCGACCAGTTCCAGGACCCGCGCGGCGAGGGCACGTGGACGGTCCCGCCGGGCCACTATCTCGTGATGGGCGACAACCGCGACCGCAGCGATGATGGTAGATTCTGGGGATACCTCTCGGAAGACAGGCTGCGCGGCAAGGCGTTCCTGGTCTGGCTCAACTGCAGCGGCTGGTTCTGCTCCGACGGGTTCGATGCCTCGCGCATCGGCAACGGCATTCCCTGAGCCCGGCGCGCCCGGCCAGGTCCATCCAGACATCGTTCACGGCCATATCGCCGTAGGGGACACGGATATGCGACGCAAGCAGAGCGGCATGACCTTCGCCAGTTTCGTCATCGTGATGGCGGTCGTCGGCTTCTTCCTTTTCATCTTCATGAAGCTGTTCCCGATGTATCAGGAATACTTCTCGGTGAAGAGCGCGCTGAGCGGGCTTTCCGCCGAGGCGGACATTGCGACCCAGGCGCCGGAACAGATCAAGGACAAGTTCTTCAAGCGGCTGTACGTGAGCTACTCGGAGAACGTGAAGCCGCAGAACGTGCGCTTCGAGAACCGCGGCGGCGCGCAGGTCATGCACGTGGACTACGAAGTCCGCAAGCCGCTGATCTACAACCTGGACGTGGTCGGCAAGTTCAGCGCCGAGCAGACCTTCGGCGGCAAGCCCGCGGCGCAGTGATGCCGGCCCGGCGATGAGCGCCGCCGCTTCCTGCGGCGGGCACGTCTTCCGCGATCCGGCGCTGCTGGAACGCGCACTGACCCACCGCAGCGCCGCCGCCGTCCACAACGAGCGTCTCGAATTCCTCGGCGACGCCCTGGTCGGGGCGATCGTCGCCGAGGCGCTCTACGCGCGCTGGCCCAAGGCGGCCGAAGGCGAACTGACCCGCGCCCGCGCCGAACTGGTGCGCGAATCCGCATTGGCCGCGCTCGCGCGACGGCTCGACCTGGGCACGCGCATCAGGCTCGGCCCGGGCGAAATGAAGTCCGGCGGCCACCGCCGCGAATCGATCCTCTCCGACGCCCTCGAGGCCGTGGTCGGCGCGATCTACCTCGACGCCGGCTTCGAGACCTGTCGGACGGTGGTCCTGCCGTGGTTCGCGGAGGCGATCGAGGCCCTGCCGCCGCCGCACAAGCTGGGCAAGGACGCCAAGACCCGCCTGCAGGAGTGGCTGCAGGCGCGGCAACTTCCCCTGCCGACCTACACCCTGCTGTCGGAGTCGGGCGAAGAACACGCCAAGCTGTTCCGCACCGAATGCGCGCTCGCCTCGCCAGTGCTCCGCTCCGAGGGCGAAGGGGCCTCCCGACGGGCGGCCGAGCAGATGGCCGCCGAAGCCGTCCTCGCCGAGATCGAAAGGCAGGCCGCTCGCGCCTGACGGAAGGCTGATCCTCTTCCGCGCCTGAATCCGCTTCCATGGATATCGCAGGATGTCCTGCGCCATCGGCGGGTCGTCATGTCGCGGTTCTGGATCGTTGCCAACCTCCTCCTCTTTTTCCTGAGCTGCGCCCTGGTGTGGGCGGCTTACGACGCGCGGCATCCCGATGTCGCCATGGCTCATACCCCGGAAGCGGGCGCGATTACGCCCGCAGTGCTGTCCGCCGACGGCATGCCGACGGATCGGCTCGCAGACCGCTTGGACCGCATCGACACCCGGCTCGCCTCGCTGGAAACGAAGCGTGAGTCGCCGCCTCCGCAAGCCGTCGTGCCCGAGGTGTCGTCCGCCGAGGCGGATCGCACCCTGGCCCGGCTCCTGCCCGGCGACACCGTCGACCGTCGGCAACTGGCCCAGTTCCAGATCGACATCGCGACACTGCCGAAGGCGGAGCGCTTCGCCCTGTCGGCGGCCCTGGCGCGCGCGATGAACCAGGATCGCATCCGCGTCCGCCCATGACCGGGCCGGCGACGGCCACGTTCCCGGGTCCTTCCCGTTCCAACTTCTCAAAGGAGCACTCCATGCAATACCGCCGCATCCTCGCCATCGCCCTCTGCCTGGGCCTCGTCACCGTGACCGCCAGCGTCAGTGCGGGGCGGCGCGTCATCGAACCGGTGAAGATCTTCGACGAGTACGACACGGGCAGCGGCAAGCCCACGGGGGCAGGACGAGCCCAGGGCGCCTTGGCCGACGCACGGGCATCATCGGACGCCATCCAATCTATCGGTTGCTGGACGGGTCAGGATTTCGGCATCTGCTACGCGACCGATGCCACAGGCAAATATCGCGGGTGCGCGACACATGATGCCGACCAACTGGCAGTGCTCCGCAGCATGACGGCTGAGTCCATGTTGTATTTCAACTGGAATCCCTACGGCACCTGCACGGAGGTGTGGGTCGAAAATGCCTCGCATTACAAGCCGGGCGCCACGACGGGCGATTGACGCCCGATGACGCTCCGGGCGCCGCTGCGTGGCGGCGCCCGGCACGGGCAGGGCGCGTACAATGCCGCCATGAGCACATCTTCCCATCGTGCCGGCCATGTCGCCGTCCTCGGCCGCCCGAACGTCGGCAAATCGACCCTGATCAACGCCCTCGTCGGCGCCAAGGTCAGCATCGTCTCGCCGCGCCCGCAGACCACCCGGCACCGCATGCTCGGCATCGCGACCTTCCCTGAAGGCCAACTGGTGCTGGTCGACACCCCCGGCATCCACGCCGACAAGGGCAAGGCCACGGCTTCGGCGATGCACCGGATGATGAATCGCGCCGCCCGCGGTGCGCTGGAAGGCGTCGACGCCGCGCTGCTGGTGATCCGCGCCGGGCAGTGGGACGAGGAGGACACCCTGGCCTACGACGCGCTCAAGGGCGCGGGCATTCCGACGGTATTGGTCGTGAACCAGGTCGACCGTTATCCCGACAAGACCGCGCTGCTGCCGTTCCTCGCGCAGGCCAGCGAAGGCCGCGATTTCGCGGCGGTGGTGCCGCTGTCGGCGCTCAAGCGCAGCGGCCTGCCGTCGCTGCTCAAGGCCGTGCTGCCGCTGCTGCCCGAGCAGGACGCGCTGTATCCCGAGGACGAGATCACCGACAAGAGCCAGCGCTTCCTCGCCGGCGAACTCGTGCGCGAACAGCTGATGCGCCAGCTCGGCGCCGAGCTGCCGTACGCGACCACGGTCGAGATCGAGCGCTTCGAGGAAGAGAGGGCCAAGCGCAAGGGCGCGCCACCGGAACCGATGTACCGCATCGGCGCGGTGATCTGGGTCGAGCGCGACGGCCAGAAGGCGATCGTCATCGGCAAGGGCGGCGCCCGCCTGCGCGAGATCGGCACCAAGGCGCGCCAGCAGATGGAACGCATGTTCGGCTGCAAGGTCTTCCTCGAGACTTGGGTCCGCGTCCGCGACGGCTGGTCCGACGACGAAGCGGCGCTGAAGGCGTTCGGGTATTCGGACTGAGCCGACTGCAGGGATGAATCTGCACCAGCGCGCCCTGTCTGAGCTTCGACAGGCCGTGGTCGGGCGCACGGTCGGACATGTCTGGCGAGGATACGGCTCCGCGATCTTCCTCGAATTGGGCACATTGACCTTTTCGACTCATGCGGATGGTCATCCAGGGCAACCCCGTGGAGACCTTTCCATCGCCATCGAATGGAACTGGCGCTTCGAGCGACCGCGTTCGATCCTCGGCGGAACGTGGAGCGACGAGCGACGCTGGCCGGCTTTCTTTCGTTCGATCCAGGGGCAGACGATCCGTGATCTTGCGGTGCTTGGAACGCTGCCGGAGATCGAACTGACCTTTTCAAACGGCATGCGGCTGCGGTCCTTCATGAACGACGCGGGTCAGCCCCAGTGGTCGATCATCGAGAAACAGTCGAGCCAGACACGGACATGGTGGGTGGAGCGCGGTCGCATCATGCACGAGACTCGGCCCGCCGTGCCCGCTGCGGGCATGAGGGGCGATGACTGATGCGCTACACCGCTGAACCCGCCTTCGTCCTCCACGCCCGCGCCTGGCGCGAGACCAGCCTGCTGGTCGAGGTGCTGAGCCGCGAGCACGGGCGGGTCGGGCTGGTGGCGCGCGGCGTGCAGGGGCCGAAGAAGCACGTGCTGCGGGCGGCGCTGCAGCCACTGCAGCACATCCGCTTCGATGGCGTGCAGCGCGGCGAACTCGCGCAGTTGCAGGGCGCCGAGGCCATCGACGAAGCGCCGCGCCTGCAGGGCGAGGCGATGCTTGCCGGCTTCTATCTCAACGAACTGATGCTGCGGCTGGCGCCGCGTCACGATGGCGCGGGACTGCTCTATGCGATCTACGGCGAGACGCGTGCGCGGCTGGCGTTGGTCGACCTGCCGCTGGCGTGGACGCTGCGCCGCTTCGAGCGCGACCTGCTCGACGCGCTGGGCGTGGGCTTCGCCTGGGAACTGGATGGCGACGGACACGACGTCGATCCGGCCGCGCGCTACGTCTTCGACGCCGAACACGGCCCGCGCCGTCTGCTCGGTGATGTCGACCGCCGCGAAACCGCGACCGGCCGCGCGCTGCTGGATCTCGCCGCCGACCGAGAGCCCTGCGCCGAGGACATGCCGGGCCTGCGCCGGGCGATGCGTGCGCTGCTGCTGCACCATCTCGGCGGCCGGGGATTGAAGTCGTGGGAGCTGATCGCGGCGCTGCCGCGCGCCGCGGCGGCGCCTGCTCAGGCGAGCGAAGCAGTGTCGTCCGACAGCGCGGGCGACGACGCCAGCGTGTCCTGAACCGCGCCTTCGAATCGCGCCAGGGCGTCGTCGTCGCCGGGATGCGCGCGCAGTCCATGGATCGCCGCCGCGATCCGCGCCGCACCCACGAAACCGCAACTCGCCTGCAGCCGGTGCAACTCGGCGCGCACCGTGGCCCCGTCGTTCCGGTGCGCGGCGTCGATGGTGCGCGTCGCCGAAGCCGGCAATTCCTGCAGGAACAGCTCGCGCATGGCGGTGACGTGTTCGCGATGGCCGTTGAGCGCGCGCAGTGTGGCGGCATCGTCCCAGGCCGGCGTCTTTGCGCAGACATGCTGGATGGCGCCGGTTTGCGCGCCCTCCGTCGAATTCGAGCCAACGTCGCCGAGCGCACGTCGCACGCCGGCCTGCAGTGCGGCCACGGACAGCGGCTTCTGCAGCACCTCGTCGAAGCCGGCAGTGATGAGCGCATCGAGCGGTTCGCGTCGCGCCTCCGCGGTGTGCGCCAGCGCGGGCGTGCGCAGCCCGCGTGCACGAAGCTCGGCCAACAATGATGCGCCGTCGCCGTCCGGCAGGTGGGCGTCGAACAGCCAGAGGTCGCAGCCGTCGGCCAGCCCGCGTGCTTCCGCCAGCGAGCCGGCGACCGCGACCCGGGCGGGCAGCGCTTCCAGTGCCGACGTCAGGAACGCCGCGCTGACCGGGTCGTCCTCCAGCAGCAGGATGCGGGGCAGGGGCGGGGCATCGGATCGGGAGGCGGATGCGTTCATCGCGGGTCGTATACGCTGACGGCCATGTCGTCGCCCATCTTACGCAGCCGGTTCGCGTTCGTGCTCGCCGCGCTGGTGCTGGCCGCGTTGGCGTGGCCGCAGGCGGCGCTGGCACGTGTCGCGACCGCGAAGCTCGCGCGGGTGACGACGGGGCTCGCCACGCTCGAACACGTCGAGGTGCGGCTGGACTGGCCCGCGGAAGCCGAGGCGGGCACGCTGCAGCTGAAGGTCGGCGCTGGCCGCGCCATCGCTGGGTTACGCCTTCCGCGACCTGCGCTGGCAATGCCCGCTGCGTCGCGACGGTGCCGGCGGCTGGCACTGCGCCGGGGAGGTCGTGGCCGGACGCGCGCGGCCGATGCGGCTCGACGTCGCGCTCGGCGCCGCCTTCACCGATGTCGCGCTCGTGCAGGGCGAGGCCCGGGTCGAAGTGCATCGCCAGGCGGCTTCGCCCGATGCGACCCGCGTCGACCTGATCCGCGTGCCGCTGGCCTGGACGCAGGCGCTGCTCGATCGCGCCTGGCCGGCGGGGCGGCTCAAGCAGGGACGCGTCGATACGCGATTGACGGTCGAAGCGCCGGCGAACGCGCCGCTGCGGGTCGCCGGCCCCCTCGCCATTGCCGCCGCCGGGCTGGAGACCGCCGACGGCACCATCGCCGCGGAGAACCTCGGAGGCACGTTCGCGCTCGACATGCGTTTCGACGGAGGCCGGACGCGTGTCGGTCTCGATGGCGCGCTGCGCGGCGGCGAATTCCTCTACGGCAGCGCCTACGTCGCCCTGCCGCCGACGCCGGTGGCGCTGACGATCGCGGCCGACGGCGACGACCGCGGCTGGCACCTGCCGACGATCGCCTGGCGCGACGGCAAGGCGCTCTCGGCGCAGGGCGAGGCGTCGTTCGATCCCGGCGGTGGTCTGCAGGCGCTGGACATTGCGCTCGACAGCGACGACATCGCGCCGTTGCCCGGACGTTATCTCTCCGGCTGGCTCGGCAGCGCCGGCCTCGGCGATCTGGCGATGGACGGCGCGCTGCATGCGCGTCTGCGGCTGGACGCCGAAGGTCTCCGCGATGCCGAGGCCCGACTTTCGAAGGTGAATCTGCGCGACGGCAAACAGCGCTTCCGCTTCGACGGGCTCGACGGCGACGTGCGCTACGTCGGCGGGAAGGCGCCGGCACAAAGCGATCTCGCCTGGCAGGGCGGGCAGCTCTATGGTCTGGCGTTCGGCCCGGCGACGCTGGCGTTGCGCAGCGCCGACGGCCGCATCGGCCTGCGCAGTCCGGCGACGATTCCCGCGGTCGGCGGCACGCTGCGGTTCGATCGCTTCGAACTGCGGCCGCCGGCCGGCGAACGTCGGCTCGAAGCCGGCTTCGGCCTCACCCTCGACGGCATCGATATCGGCCGGCTCGCGCAGAGCTTCGGCTGGCCCGCCTTCCGCGGCACCCTCGGCGGCCGCATCCCGGACGCGCGCTATGCCGACGACCGGCTCAGCTTCGAGGGCGGGCTGGACATGGCGATCTTCGACGGCCGCGTGCACGTGTCGTCGCTGGCGATGGAGCGGCCGTTCGGCGTCGCGCCGACGCTGTCCGCCGACATCGCGCTGCAGGACCTCGACCTGCTCGCGGTGACCGAGGTGTTCGACTTCGGCAGCATCAGCGGGCGACTCGACGGCAGCATTCGCGATCTGCGACTGGTCGACTGGACCGCCACCGCCTTCGACGCCGAATTCCACACCGTCGCGCGCAAGGGCGAGCGCCAGCGCATCAGCCAGCGCGCGGTGCAGAACATCTCCAGCGTCGGCGACGCCTCTTTCGTCACCAGCCTTCAGGGCAAGCTGATCGGCCTGTTCGACGACTTCGGCTATCGTCGCATCGGCATCGCCTGCCGGCTGCAGAACGAGGTCTGCGCGATGTCGGGGCTGGAAGGCGGCGACGATGGACGGGAAACGTCCGGTTCAGCGTCGGCCTTTACCATCGTCGACGGTGCGGGCCTGCCGCGCCTGCGGGTGGTGGGCTTCAACCGGCGGGTCGACTGGCCGACACTGGTCGAACGTCTCCAGGCGGTCGGCAGCGGGGATCTGGCGCCGGTCGTGCGCTGAAGAGCTTCCCCGGACACCTCGCCATCCGTCCGGACCCGATACACTCCGCCACAACTGCACTCCGTCACAACATCCACGGGAGAAACGGCATGCGTCGTCTGATGGGGCTTTCGATGGTGTCCGCGATGGCGCTCAGCGCCTGCGTCACCATCAACGTGTACTTCCCGGCCGCCGAGGCCAAGGAAGCGGCCAAGGTCTTCGTCGAGAAAGTGCTCAACGACGCCGATGCGCCCAAACCGGAGGGCGGCGCCAACGGCGGCGGCATGGCGATCGCTACGCCGCGCCCGCGTTTCGAGGCCGCCCGCTTCGAGATCCCGCGCCTCGACGCCTCCGGCTTCGATCCGCTGATGCTGCTCGGCATTTCCCCGGCGATGGCGCAGAGCCAGCCGGATTTCCACATCCAGACGCCGGCCATCCAGGCCATCCAGGCGCGCATGGCGCAGCGCTTCGACAGTCAGCTGCGGCCGTTCTTCGATTCCGGCGCGCTGGGCTTCACCGAGGACGGCCTGGTGGTGGTTCGCGACGCCGCGGCGCTGCCGCTCAAGGATCGCGTGCCGGTGAACAGCGCCGTCGCCGACGAGAACCGCGACCGCAAGGCCGTCTACCGCGAGATCGCGGTCGCCAACGGCCACGCCGAATGGGAAGGCCAGATCCGCAGCGTGTTCGCCAAGCAGTGGATTTCCAGCGCAAAGTCCGGCTGGTGGTACCAGCAGGGCGGGGCGTGGAAACAGAAGTGAGTTTCACCGCGGAACGTGGAAACTCCAGTGAGGCATGCTTCGGCATGCCTCGCTTCTTTCGTGCGGGGACCGTTTTGGCGATGCTCTTTGTTTGCGGGCAGGGTATGGCCGGAACTGCTGACTTTAACGGGCCCGTGTATTCATCAACCGGGCCTCATGTGGATGCCGTCCGTCTGATCGCAGAGAAGCGAGCGGAAGAACTCCGGTCATTCGATGGCGGTGAAGATGCCCGCTCGTTCGACACGCGCGTTCGCACTTGGACGACCCAAAGGCCATTCGCTCCAGGCATCATCGATTCGCGTTTCCTGATCGAAGTGACTTACGCCGTCGATGGAAAGATCGTGGGCGAGTGGACGGTCAATACTTGCTCCGGCGAGATCGCTGGCCGTGGCGATGCGCCGATCGCCATTGAAGGCTGTGGCGAGCCCGTTCGACAGAGCGATCCTGCGGCTCCGGCCGGCCGACCATGAGACAATCCGCGGCCCGCATTTCCAGCTGACCCGCCCGTGGCCCGCAATCGCATCGACCAGACCCCGTTCGCCCTCGACATCCTCGACCTGAGCCATGACGGCCGCGGGGTCGCGCGCCGGCCCGAGGGCGGTGCGCACGCGGGCAAGACCGTGTTCGTGTCCGGCGCGCTGCCCGGCGAGCGGGTGATGGCGAAGCAGACCGCGAAGTCGCGGCACTTCGACGAGGCGGCGACGGTGGAGGTGCTGTCGGCGTCGGCCGATCGGGTCGACCCGCGCTGCCCGCACTTCGGCACCTGCGGCGGCTGCGTGCTCCAGCACCTCGCCGAGGATCGCCAGATCCTCTACAAGCAGCAGGTGCTGCTCGACAACCTCCAGCGCATCGGCCATGTCGAAGCGAAGACGCTGCTGCCGCCGCTGGTCGATGCCGCGTGGGGTTACCGCCGCAAGGGCCGGCTGTCGGTGCGCCGGGTCGAGAAAAAGGACAAGACGCTGGTGGGCTTCCGCGAAGCCGATCCGCGCTTCGTCGCCGACCTGCGCGAGTGCCACACCGTGATCCCCGCGATCGGCATGAAGCTCGACGCGATCTCGACGCTCGTCGACGGGCTCGATGCGCGCCGCGACATCCCGCAGATCGAATTCATCGCCGGCGATGCGACAGTCGCGCTGATCTTCCGCCACCTGCAGCCGCTGGGCGAGCGCGACCGCGAGGCGCTGACCGCGTTCGCGCAGGCGCATGGGTTCGCGATCTTCCTGCAGCCCGGCGGCATCGACTCGGTGCAGTCGCTCTGGCCGCAGGATCCACCGCTGTCGTTCGCGCTGGCGCCGTGGGACGTGGAGTTGAAGTTCCGGCCGCTGGATTTCATCCAGGTCAACGCCGGCCTCAACGAGAAGATGATCGCGCGCGCGCTGGAGCTGCTTGACGTGCAGGCGGAGGATCGCGTGCTCGACCTGTTCTGCGGACTCGGCAACTTCACGCTGCCGCTGGCGCGCGTCGCGCGCGAGGTCGTGGGCGTGGAAGGCGAGGCCGGGCTGGTGATGCGGGCGCGCGAGAACGCCGCGCACAACGCGTTGGCGAACGCGCAATTCCATGCCGCCGATCTCGCACAGGATTTGTCGGGCCATGCGTGGATGCGCGCAGGCTTCGATCGCCTGTTGCTTGATCCGCCGCGCTCCGGCGCCGACGGCGTCCTGAAGCAGTTGCCGCTGGGCGGCCTGAAGCGGATCGTCTACGTCAGCTGCCATCCGGGCTCGCTGGCGCGCGATGCCGGCTACCTCGTCAACGAACGCGGCTGGACGCT
>JBGAFR010000060.1:0-22016 GCA_044227145.1 Lysobacteraceae bacterium | reverse complement strand
ATCGTCACCTCGCAGTTCCCGATCGCCGGCGAGCCCAATCGCGGCCGGCCGATCCTGCAGACCGTGCGCGCGCTGTCGCGGCTGGCCGACGTGCGCGTGCTCAGCCCGATCGCGACCTATCCGCGCTGGGCGCGGCCGCGCAGCTATCTGTTCCGCGCCGCGGATCCTGCCCACACGGTGCCCGGGCTCGACGTGCAGTATGTCGAATACCCCGCGCTCCCCGCGATCAGCCGCCCGTTCAACGGCGCGCTGTGCGCACACGCGCTGCATGCGCCGCTGCGTGCGTTCGCGCCCGATGTGGTGCTGGCGTACTGGCTGTATCCCGACGCCTACGGTGCGATGCGCGCCGCGCGGCATGCGAACGTGCCGCTGGTGGCCGGCGCGCGCGGCTCGGATCTGCGCGTGCGCGATGCGATCAGCCGTCGCCTGACGCAGCCGGTGGTGCAATCGGCGCGGCGCCTGCTGGTGGTCAGCGAGGACCTCGGCCGCGTCGCGGTACGCGACTACGGCGCCGATCCCGCGCGCATCCGCGCGATCCCCAACGGCTGCGATGCGTCGATCTTCCATCCGCAGGATCGCGCCGCCGCGCGCGCCGCGCTGGGGCTCGATGCGGACGCCGAACTCGTGGTCTACGTGGGGCGGCTCGTGCCCGAGAAGGGTCTGCGCGAACTGCTCGACGCCACCGCCGCGCTGGCGCCGTCGCGGCCGCGACTGCAGCTCGCGCTGGTCGGCGACGGCCCGATGCGCGCTGAACTCGACGCGCGCGCCGACAGCGCGCCGCATCGGCTGCACCTGCCCGGCGCGCAGGACGCGCAGGCCGTCGCGCGCTGGATGGCAGCATCGGATCTCGTCACGCTGCCGAGCTACTCCGAAGGGCATCCCAACGTGCTGGTCGAAGCGCTGGCCTGCGGTCGCCCCGTGGTGGCGACGCCGGTCGGCGGCATTCCCGAAGTCGTCGATGCCGCCTCCGGCCTGCTCGTGCCCGCGCGCGATGCGCAGGCGCTCGCCGGCGGTCTGCGCGAGGCGCTCGACCGCGACTGGGACGTCGATGCACTGGCGCGACGCTTCTCGCGCGACTGGGACGCCGTCGCCGCGGACACGCTGCGCGCCTGCGAGGAGGCCCGCGTCGATGCCGGCCGCTGATCGTCCGCATCGCCCGCGCGGAGCGGCGTGGTGCACTGGCGCCTGAAAGCCACGCTCCAGAAGCTGCTCGGCGCGCTGCCGGGCGGCGAGTCGCTGCACTACCGCCTGCAGCGCCGGTTCGGCGGCATGCGCGATCCGCGCCGCGAGATGCGGCTGAAGCTCGACGACTGGGAACTGATGGTGCGCCAGTTGCGCGCCGACGGCTTCGACATCGCAGGTTCGACGCTGCTGGAGATCGGCAGCGGCTGGTATCCGCTGCTGCCGCTCGCCTGCCATCTCGCCGGCGCCGCGCGGGTGCACACCTGCGACCTCAACCGCCTGCTCAAGCCCGAACTCATGCGCCTGTGCATCGACGTGCTGGGCGAATACCTGCCGCGCATCGCCGAAGTGTCCGGCACCGACCTCGCGGGTGTGCGGGCGCGGCATGCGCGCCTGCGCGAGGCCGCGGCGACTTCGGACGATCCGGCGACGATCACCGGGGGCGGCATCGATTATCGTGCGCCGGCCGACGCCGGCGATCCCGGCCTGCCGGACGCCAGCCTCGACCTGATCTTCTCCAACAGCGTGCTCGAACACGTGCCGCCACCGGCGATCGCGCGTCTCCACCGGGCGTCGCTGCGGTTGCTGCGCCCCGACGGGCGGATCTTCCATTCGGTCAACTGCGGCGATCACTACGCCTACGTCGATCCGACGCTCCACCAGCTGCACTACCTGCGCTACGACGACCGCCGATGGGCGTTCTGGAACAACCGCTTCCTCTACCAGAACCGGCTGCGTGCGCATGAACTGGTCGAGGGCGCACGCGCGGCGGGTTTCGCCATCACCCTCGACACCTCGCATGCGCGCCCGGAGCGACTGGCGCAGCTGCGCGCGATGACCGTCGCACCGCAATTCGCGCACATCCCGCCGGAGCGGCTGTGCATCACGACGGTGGACTTCATCGGCCGGGCGCCGGACTGAGCGGCAAGGTTTCGAGCCACACCGTTTCGAGAAGTGCCGTATCGCGCCTCGCAGCGCAGCTCAGCGCGCGCCGCGGCCGAACAGCACGACCTCGACCGTCTGCAGCATGATCATCAGGTCGAACAGCAGGCCGTGGTTCTTGACGTAGAACAGGTCGAACTTCAGCTTCTCGTTGGCGTCGCGCACCGACGCGCCGTACGGGTATCTCAACTGTGCCCAGCCGGTCAGGCCCGGCTTCACCGAATGGCGCACGTCGTAGTAGCGGATCTCCTGGTTCAGCATCTCGACGAACTGCGGGCGTTCCGGACGCGGGCCCACGAAGCTCATCTCGCCCTTCAGCACCAGCAGCAGCTGCGGCAGTTCGTCCAGGCGGGTCTTGCGGATGAACTTCCCCACCCGGGTGCTGCGATCGTCGCCCGGCTGCGCCCAGCGCGCCACGCCGTCGCTCTCGGCGTCGACGCGCATGCTGCGGAACTTGATGATCTCGAAATGGCGGCCGTGCTCGCCGACCCGCACCTGCTTGTAGATCGCCGGCCCCTTCGACTCCAGTTTCACCGCCAGCGCCACCAGCAGCATCGCCGGCCAGGTCAGCGCCAGCAGCGCGCCGGCCGCGAGCAGGTCGAAGAAGCGCTTGGTCAGGCGGCGCGGCGTGGAGTAGTCGAAGCCACCGGAAAACACCAGCCACGACGGGTCGACGATGTTCAGCTGCACCATGCCGGCTTCGCGCTCGAAGAACGTCGAGAGGTCGGTGATCCGCATGCCCAGCTGCACGCACTTGAGCATCTGTTCCATCGGCATGGCGCCGCGACGCTCGTCGGGCGCGATCACGATCTCGTCCACGCCGAGCCGGTCGGCGGCCGCGCACAGCGTTTCCTCGGTGCGGATCAGGTGCGCTTCGTCGACCACGATCGTCTGGTTCGGCGCCGGCACGAACCCGAGCACGACGAACGACTGCCGGTCGGTCTTGCGGCGCAGGCGGGTGTTGATGAGGTTGGCGTTGTTGCCCGCCCCGTACACCAGCACGCGCTGCTTCAGCATCTGCGCGCCGGACAGCCGGGACACCACCCAGCGCACGGCGCCGACCGCGCATACGCCGATCGCCAGCGCGATCGCGAGCACGCCGCGGCCGATGTAGGTCTGGGGCAGGACATAGTACAGGGTGAGCAGCGCGACGCCGCCGAGCGAGAACGACAGCGCGACGCGCAGCAGCAGGTCGATCCTGCGGTGGCGGACGTAGCTCTGGTAGAGGCCGAAGGCGAACATCGCCCCGGTGACGGCCAGCGCCACCAGCAGCGCGCGCGGCGCCATGCCGACGGCGAAGGCCTCCAGGCCCGAGGGGTCGCCCCGGAACCGCAGGCGCGCCGCCACGAACACCGCACACATCAGTGCGAGCGTCTCGACCAACCACAGTGCGCGGATCGCCGATTGCTTGCGACTGGACCGAACCGTTTTCACACCCTTCCCCCTGTTGCCGCAGCGGGGGTGGAGAGCGCGCGCGGAAACCCGCATCGCTCCGTCGCAAGGACGGACGACGCAGGCCATTTCCGCACTTTCCTCTGTGCGACCACCCCCTGTCGTCGGGCGAGGCAATGCGACGTATGCACTGCGGCTTCATGCCCCCGGTCACATTATCGATGAACGGACCCTATCGAGAAAGCCGGACACCCGGAAACCCGGGGATCGTTTCGCTGGGGACAACAACGCCGGCAAGACATGGGCGTCGACGACGATGACGGGCACAATCGTTCGAAATATCGAACGTGTCGTTCAAGGCACCGGCTCGTTCAGCGTGCTGCCGCCGGGAGGTTGCGCGAACGCCCCCGGTCAGGCCGACACGATCCGGTCGCGCCCCTCATGCTTGGCGCGATAGAGCGCGCCGTCGGCGCGCCGCAGCAGCGCCTCGGCATCCGCGTCATCGCCGGCCGAGGCGACGCCAAGGCTGATCGTCACCCGGGGCCGGTCGTCGTCGGCGCCGACGATTCCGGAGGCGACGGCGGTCCTCAGGCGCTCGGCCAGGGCGAGCGCATCCGCGTGATCGAGCCCCGGCAGCACCACAAGGAACTCCTCGCCACCGAAACGACCGACGCTGCCGGCCGCGGGCACCTCGGCACGCACGATCGAAGCCACGTCCTTGAGCACGCGATCGCCGCCGTGGTGGCCGTGGAGGTCGTTGATGCCCTTGAAGTGGTCGATGTCGAACACCACGACCGCCAGCGGCCGGCCATCCTGCTGGCGCGCGCGCAGGCCGCGGTCGAGCGCGTCGAGCACGCCGCGGCGGTTCGGCAGGCCGGTGAGGTCGTCGGTCATCGCCAGACGCTTGAGGCGATGCCCACGCTGGACCTGCTGCAGCGCCATGGTGCCGAGCAGCAGCAGCGAAGCCGCGCCGAGCAGGATCGCGATGCGCTGCAGCGAGCGGACGCGCTCGGCGGTGCGCAGGGCCTCGCCGCGGTGGGCGTTCTCGATCAGCAGCGCGCGGTTCTCCTGCTCCTTCTTCGCGGCGTCGAACTGCACCCGCAGGCGCGAGGTCTGCTCCTGGCGGGCGCGGCGATCGAGCACCGTTTGCGCGGTACGGTACGCCACCGAGGCCTCGTAGGCCTTGCGCCATTCGCCGGCCTGGGCATGCACTTCCGCCAGTTCTGCGTAGGCCTTGGCGAGGAAGCGCGGATTGTCGCCGGCGCGGAAATGCCGTTCGGCCTGTTCCAGGTCCTCGCGCGCCTCACGCAGGCGGCCGAGCGCGCGCAATGCGCGGGCCCGGGGGAGACGGCAACGCGCCACGCTTTCCGCATCGCCGGCGGCCGCGAAACGGGCCGACGCGCGTTCGATCCAGGGCAAGCCTTCGGCCGCCTTGCCCTGCCGCACCAGCAGCGCACCGATCGCCCGCTCCGTCTCCGCGACCGAACCGAGGTCGCCGATCGCGGTGTAGATCTCCAGCGCATGCCGGTACTCGGGCAGCGCGTTCGCGTATTCGCCCTTCGATTCCAGGGCCGATGCGATGTTGTAGCGGGCGGTCGCCTCGCCGAGGCGCGCACCGGCGGCGCGATCCTGCCCGAGCAACTGGCGGTAGTAGGCGATGGCCTTGTCGTATTCGCCGACGTTCTCGTCGCTGTAGACGTTGGCGATGGCGTTGAGCGCATAGCGCTGCTCGCCGACCAGGCCCAGCTCGACGCTGATCGCGTAGGCGCGGTCGAGGTCGGCGATGGCCTCGTCGTAGCGCCCCTGGTAATGCCGGCTCTCGCCGCGCACCGCGAGCGCATCGGCCAGCGCCTCCCGGCTTTCGGCCCGCTCGGCCGCCGCGACCGCGGACTCGTATTCCCCGGCCGCCTCCCGGGGCCTGCCGAGGCGATCCAGCGCGTATCCGCGGCAGGAGTGGAAGCCGGCCACGGCCCTGCCGTCGCCGGCCTTGCCGGCTTCGCGCAGGCCGGCATCGGCTTCCTTCACGGCCTCGGCGGGCGAGAACGCCGCGCGGGTATCGCAGGCGTCGACCTGCACTTCGCGACTCAGCCCCGCGTCGCCGAGCCGCTCCGCCATCGCGAGCGCCCCCTGCAGCATCGCCAGCGCGGACGCCGGATCGCGCTCCACCTCCTGGTCGGCGCGCTGCATGATCGCGTGCACCTCGGCGGCGGAATCCGGCGCAGGCGCCGGCTGCGCGCGCGCGAACGCCTGCCAGGGCGCAAGGCACGCCGGCAGCGCGAGCGACAGCCAGAGAAAACGCGCGGTCCGCATCCGGTTCAGCGACACGGGATCGCGGGACATCGACCCTGCGTTGCGACGGGGGCCGATGCCCCGGTTATCTGCCGTGTTTGCATGGTCCGCCCCCCGCGGCACATCGGTGATCGCGCGCCGGGCCGGGCCCGGAACGCGCATGAGTCTCGATTCTAGGGGGCGCAGACCGCGAAAATTGCGTGCTGGATCGCGTTCCTGTCGCGGATTTCGGCCGCATTCACCTCACCGGCGCCGAGAAAACGGTTTCTCCGAAAACATGTACCGGACTGACCCGGGACGGCCGCAGGCACCGCCCCGGGTGGAGCGCGATCAGCGCAACCACATCCGCGCGGTGCGCGCAGGCAGGCTGAAGGTGTAGCTGCCGCTGGCGATGTTGACCACGCTGCCGGAGCCGAGCGTGTCGGTGTAGTTCGCGTACCACCAGAGCACGCTGTTGTTCATGTTGATCGTCGTGTTGACCGTGCTGCCGCACTTGTTGATGCCGACGATGCCGAGGCTGCCGCGGCGGAACAGGATGTGGCAGTCGCTGTACGACAGCACCTGCATGTCGTTGCCCTGCACCGCGTTGTGGAAGCGGATCATGCCCTTGATGTCGGTGCGGTTCCATGCGCCGACCCAGCGGTTGTCGCCGCTCTCGTTGTGGTCGGAATACACCATCGGTTTGCCGCCGTTGCGCCCGAACAGGTAGCCGTAGGCCAGCTTCTCGTCGGTCGGGTCCATCAGCATGAAGCGGAAGCCGCCGTTGTTCGGGATGTCGTGGGTGAGCGTGAAGGTCAGCGCGCGACTGCCCTGCAGCGCCTGGCCGTACGCGCCGGGATCGACCAGCGCGCTCATGCTGCCGCCGAGACCGAAGGCGCTGCGCAGCTGCGCCTGCAGCGGGAAGTCGTAGGCCGCGTGGTCGGTGTTCTGCAGGTAGGGCTGGAGGAACGTGTTGTATTCGGCATTGCCCGAGCCGCCACCGGTGATGATCTCGCCGAACACGTACATGCCGCTCTTGATGTCGCTGGTGAGCACGCCGTTGATGTGCGCGAACGGCATGTGCTTGGCGGCGTCGATCCGGAAGCCCTTCACGCCCAGCGCCTTGAGCTGGCGCAGGTATTCCTGCTGCTGCCCGATCACGTAGCTGCTGCCGACCAGGTCGGGCAGACCGGCGTCGCCGCTGCCGCCGCAGAGGCGCCAGTTCTGCACCTGCCAGACGTCGTTGTAGTTGGAGATGCAGGTGGCGGCGCCGAAGTCGTAACCGCTGAGGAAGTTGTAGCTCAGGTTGCCGAACAGTCGCAGGCCGCCGTAGTACGTCGGATTGCCCGCGTAAATGCCGAGCACGCGGCTGCCCGGGTAGTTGAGATCGGAGCGCTGCGCGGATTCGTTGGCCATGTGGTTGAGCACCACGTCGGCGTAGACGTCGATGCCCTTCGCGCGCAGTGCGGCGACCATGTTGCGGAAGCTGGTGGTGTCGCCCAGCGGGTTCTGGATCAGGCGGTAATCCTGCGGCTGGTAGCGTGCCCACCAGGCGCTGCCTTCGGACCGGTAGGCGGGCGCGACCAGTACCGCCTTGTAGCCTGCGGCCTGGATGCCCGCCGCGTTCGCCTGGACGTCGGCGTAGCTCCAGTTGAAGGCGTGCAGCACGGCGTCGGCACGCGCCTGTCCCGCGCCGAGGCCGGCGAACAGCAGCGCGGCGAAGGAAGACATGATCTTGTTTCGGGGCGTCATTCGGATTCTCCATTCACGGACGAGGATCCCGCCTGCGGCGGGCGCGGACTTCCCTGCACCGTCGTCCCGTGGACGACGGCGGACATCGACTGCTTTGTCTTGGCGTTGCCCGGCCCCTGTCCCGGACACGTCGTCGCGCGGTGCGGGCGACGTGGAAGGATGCTAGGGGCGCATCGCGCTGCAACATGCGCGCATGCATTCGTTTTCAGCGGAACGCTCGTCGACGCGCATCACGGATGCGCGCATCCGCCGCGCGATGGTTCGCGCGGCATCCGATACATGTCGAACACGGCGTCGCGGAAGGTCGCGACGCTTCGCCGGCCGCGGCTCAGGCCTTGCGCAGGAAACAGACCTTGAGCACCAGGCCCTTGATCTTGTCGGAGTTGCCTTCGATGTACTCGGCGTCGCCGTCCACCAGACGGATGTGCTTGATCACCGTGCCCTGCTTCAACGGGATCGACGAGCCCTTCACCTTGAGGTCCTTGATCACGACCACGGTGTCGCCGTCGGCCAGCGGGTTGCCGTTGCTGTCGCGCACCGTCGTCGTCGCCTCGTCCGCCGCATCGCCCCCGGCGATCGGCCATTCGTGGCCGCAATCGGCGCAGACGCGGTTCTCGCCGTCCTCGTAGACGTTGGGCATGGCGCAGCGCGGGCAGTTCGGCAGGGCGGTCATCGCGAGGTCCGGATCGGCGAAACCGGGATTATCGCCGATATCGACGCAGGCGGTCATCGCCCGCGGCTTACTCCAGCGCCGGCCAGTCGTGCGCGTCCAGCGTCTCGCGATAGCCGTGCCAGGCCGCGTAGGCCAGCAGCGGCATCAGCACCGCCAGCCCGAGCAGCGCGGTCGCGAAGCCCAGCGCGGTGAGCACGACGATGATCACCGCCCAGAGCGCCATCACCCCCTTGTTGCGGAGCACGGCGTTGATGCTGGAGACGCAGGCGGTGACCATGTCGACGTCGCGGTCGGCGATCATCGGCAGCGAGAACGCGGCCACGGCGAAGGTCAGCGCGGCGAAGATCGAACCGACCGCCGAACCGATCGCGAGGAACTGCCAGACGGTGTCGGCGTTGCTGTCGTCGATCGGGAAGAACGCGCCGACCATCATGCCGGCGCGCGACCACAGCAGCACGATCACGCCCTGCGCCAGCGCGAACACGCCCGCCTGCCCGACCACACGTCGCGCGAGCACGAAGGAGTCGGACAGCGCCGGGGTGCGGCCGCGCTCGCGCGCGCGGCTCACGCAGTACAGGCCGACGCAGATCAGCGGCGCGATGAAGACGAACCCCGACAGCAGCGTGGCGAGCAGCGCGAACCGGCCGAGCTTCCACGCCAGCAGCGAGATGGCGGCGCTGACCAGCAGGATGACGAGGCCGAACAGCGCGGTCAGCGCCGGCGTCGCCCGCAGGTCGCGCCAGCCGGCGCGCAGCCAGCGCCACGGCGCGTCGTAGCCGAGCGTGGCGCAGGGCACGACGAACGGCCGGGACGGCGCGTCCGCTGCCTCGTCCCCGGCGGCCATTGCGCGTCGCGTCGCGTCATCGCCTTCGTCCGGCGACGGATGCCCGGTCTGCTCGTCCACGGTCTCCTCCCCGATCCGCACGCGATGGCGACACCCTACGCCCGCCGCGGAGACGGCGGAAGCCCTGCCGCGGCGGTGTCCCGACGCCGCGCTACCATACCCGCATGTCCGTGCCCGCCCTGTCCCGCGCCACGCTGCCCGGCGCCGCACTGCTGTGGCGGATGACCCGTCCCGCGTTCCTCACCGCCACGGTCGTCGCCGTCGCGATCGGCCTGGCCAGCGCGCATGCCTCCGGCGTCGCGCTGGCGCCGCTGCGGGCGCTCGCGACACTCGCGCTCGCCGTGCTGGCGCATGCGGCCGCCAACGTGCTCAACGATTACGCCGATGCGGTGAACGGTGCCGACGACGCCAACGCCGGCGGCATCGCGCCGTTCACCGGCGGGTCGCGGCTGATCCGGCACGGGCGGGTCGATGTCGCGCAGACCCGCCGCTTCGCGCTGGCGCTGCTCGGCGCCTGCCTCGCCGGCGGCCTCGTGCTGGCGGCGACACGGCCGGGGCCGGATCTGTGGTTCGTCGGCGCCGCGGGCCTGGGACTGGCATGGGCGTATTCGATGCCGCCGCTGCAGCTGATGTCGCGCCGGCTCGGCGAGGCGAGCGTGGCGGCGGCCTGGTGGCTGGTGGCGATCGGCGCCGACCTCGTGCAGCGCGGCGGGTTCGCGTGGCTGCCGGCGATCGCCGCGGCCAGCTACGCCCTGCTGGTCGCCGACCTGCTGCTCGTGAACGGCCTGCCCGATGCTGCCGGCGACGCCCGCGCGGGCAAGCGCACGCTTGCGGTCGCGCTCGGGCCCATGCGCACGGCGCGCCTGTACGCGGCGATCGCGCTGGCGGCGCACGCGGCCACGCTCGCGGGTGTGGTCGCGGATCGATTGCCGACATCGGCGCTGTGGGCGCTGGCGACGCTGCCGATCGCCGCGTTCGCGATCCGCGAAGTCGCCCGCCATGCCACCGACCCGCAGCGCCTGCGGCCGGCGATCGTCGCGACCCTCGTCATGCTGCATCTGCATGGCCTGCTCATCGCCGCGGCGCTGTGCCTCGCCCGCGGCTAGCGACCGCCGGCCCGCCACGGGCTTTGCGCGGGCCGCACCCGGTGGCAGGATGCGACCAGACGCCGATCGAGGATCGCCCATGACCGTCGACACGCCGAACGATGCCGCGGCGGAAGATGCTGCGGAGCAATGCGCCGAGCGCGCCTATGCGGCCTTCGGTGCCGCCGATCTGGTCGCCGCCCGCGCCGGTTTCGCGTCGCTGATCGCTGAAGCGCCGGACCAGCCTGCGCTGCACTACATGCACGGCCTCGCCAGCAAGTACCTGCGCGACTGGTCGCCGTCCCTGCACCACAACCTGCAGGCGCTGGCGCTGTATGGCGACGACGAGGACGCCGAGGCGGCGCGCTGGAACGCCGGCATCGCCGCGACCGCGCTCGGCGACTGGGCCGAGGCGCGCCGGCAGTGGGCGGCCTGCGGCATCGACCTGCCGCCCGGCGACGGCGCGATCGACGCCAACTTCGGCGTCGCCAGCGTGCGCCTGGCGCCGTGGGGCAGCGGCGAGACCGTATTCGCGCGGCGCATCGACCCGGTGCGCGCGCGGATCATCAACGTGCCGCTGCCCGACAGCGGCTACCGCTACGGCGATGTCGTGCTGCACGACGGCGCCGCGACCGGCGAGCGCCGCTTCCACCAGAGCCGGGTGCCGGTGTTCAACGCGATGCAGCGGCTGGAGACGTCCGAGTTCGGCACGTTCGCGCTGTTCGTGCGCTGCCCGCGACGCGAGGATCTGGATGCGCTCGTGGAGACGCGGGTGCCCGGCATCGGTTTCGTCGAGGACTGGACCGAAAGCATCGTCCACCTCTGCCTGCGCTGCAGCTACGGCGCGCCGCACGGCGACGCGGCGCATGCGCACGACGCCATGCCGCGCGACGGCACGCCGCATGACTGGCGCCCCGAGCGCAACCTCGGCGTGGCGGCGCAGAGCCGGCACTCGGTGCTGCGCCTGGTCGAACGCTGGAAGGCGGGCGGCCCGGGACGACGGCTGGATGCGATCGAACAGCGCGACACGCTGCCGTCCGACCCGCCGCCCACCGGCCTCGCCTGGTGGTTGTCGCCGGAGGAGCGTGCGGAAGCGCAGGCGGACGCCTGACCGCTCACGCCGCGTCGCGCATGTTGCGGCGCAGCTTGCCCCATCGACCAATGTCGCCGCTTCCGGGCGTGTGGCCCACTGCGCGCGTCACCTCACTGGTGATATCGCAGGAGGAGCCTCCGATGCCATTCACCGCTGATCGTTCCCTCGCGTCTTTCCCCGCACGTCGCAAATCCCGTCTCCGCACGATGATCGCGTCGCTCGCGCTCTGCGCCTGTGCCGTCGCTTCGCCCGCCTTCGCGCTGTCCGAAGTCACCGGGTTCGGCAGCAATCCCGGCAACCTGCGCATGTTCAAGTACGTGCCATCGGGCCTGCCGGCCGGGGCGCCGATGGTGGTCGCGCTGCACGGCTGCGCGCAGAGCGCCTCCAGCTACGACGACGAGACCGGCTGGCAACTGCTCGCCGACCGCTACCGCTTCTCGCTGCTGCTGCCGCAGCAGCAGAGCGCGAACAACAGCAGCAGTTGCTTCAACTGGTTCGAGGCCGGCGACACCGCGCGCGGCCAGGGCGAGGCGCTGTCGATCAAGCAGATGGTCGATCGCATGATCGCCGACCATGGCGTCGCGACCTCGCGCGTGTACGTGACCGGGCTGTCCGCCGGCGGCGCGATGACCTCGGTGATGCTGGCGACCTATCCGGACGTGTTCGCCGGCGGCGCGATCCTCTCCGGCCTGCCCTACCGTTGCGCCACCACGCAGACGGCGGCCTTCAGCTGCATGAACCCCGGCAGCGACCTCACGCCGGCGCAGTGGGGCGACAAGGTGCGTGCGGCCAGCACGTGGACCGGGCCGTGGCCGATCGTCTCGATCTGGCACGGCGACGCCGACTACACCGTGCGCCCGATGAACCTCGCCGAGAGCATGGACCAGTGGACCAACGTCCACGGCATCGACCAGACCGCCGACGTTAGCGACACTGTCGCCGGCTATCCGCACAAGGTCTACAAGGACGCCGCGGGCGTCACGCGGGTCGAGACGTACACCATCACCGGCATGGGCCACGGCACGCCGGTCGATCCTGGCACGGGCGAAAGCCAGTGCGGCACCGCCGGCGCCTACATCCTCGACGTCAATATCTGCTCGAGCTACTACATCGCGCGCTTCTTCGGGCTCGACAACCTCGACGGCGTGCCGCCGACGGCGGCGATCACTGCGCCGGCGAACGGCGCCGGCGTCTCGGGCACGGTGACCATCGCCGCGACCGCCAGCGACGACGTGGGCGTCGACCACGTGGAGTTCCTGCTCGACGGCGCGCTGCTCGGCAGCGATGCGACCTCGCCCTACGCCTACGCCTGGAACAGCGCCACCGCGACCAACGGCAGCCATGTCCTCACCGCGCGCGCGGTCGACCTGGCCGGCAATACCGGCACTTCGCCGCAGGTGAACGTGACCGTCAGTGGCGGCACGGGCGGCGGTGGCGGCGGCGGCTCGCCGGTAACCGTGACCTTCGCCAACGAGAACGCCAACGACGGCTACGTGAAGGCCACCGCAACCGGCGGCTCGCCTGCGCTCGGCACGCTGGAATCGACCTACGGCCTGGCGATCGGCCGGGGCACCGACGGCAAGTTCAACCGCGCGCTGCTGTCGTTCGACACGTCCTCGCTGCCCGACACCGCGACCGTGCTGTCGGCCACGCTCACCGTGACCTACAACAGCGCCTACGGCGACCCGTGGAGCAACCCGGCGGGCAACATGTTGACGATCGATGCGAACAACGGCTGCATCGGCACCTGCACCACCGCCACCACCGACTGGGCCGCCACCGTCACCGCAAGCGGCGTGGCGCAGCTCAATGCGTTCACCGGCGGCACCCAGACCAGCAGCCTGTTCTCCGCCGCCGGCCTGTCCGCCGTCAACCGCACCGGACGCACGCAGCTGCGCCTGCGTTTCAACGCCAACCAGACCGCGACGCACTACCTCTGGATCGGCAATGGCACTACCGCGACGCTGACGGTGACCTACCAGCCGTAAGCCGCATCACGCGAAACGACCCGCAGGCGCGTGAGGGCGCCGCCTGCGGGTCGCCCAGGTGGGCCACGCAGGAAACCCGCGATCGCGACCCACACCCGGGCCTTGTTCTCGTCGCGGTCGAAGCGGTGGTGTGCCGTCCGGCCGCCTCGAAGGCGCTGCCGAAGCCTTCGGAGCCGCGGAAATTCACCTGCAGCACGGCGTAGCCGAGCGAGGCCATGATCTGGACTTCGGGATTGAAGTAGCGGTCGTCGCGAATGCCGACCGGGCCGCCATTCGGGCGTCCGGGCCGACGCGATGCCCCGCGCCGGCCCGGAGGCGTGCCGCTCAGGGCACCACGGTGCAGCAGGGCCGCTGGTCGGGCACCGCGATCGGCGTCGGCCGCGACAGCTGGTTGAAGCTCTTCGCGATGACGGTGACGCCGAATGTGCCGCTCGACAGCGGCAGCTGGTTGGCGGGCGGGTTCCAGTCGACGGAACACACGGTCTTGAAGGCGCTCGCGTCGGGATGCACGGTCAGCGCGTGCTGCGGGTCGCCGTTGCCGAGCCAGTCGGTCGTGGTGCTGCCGCCGAAGTAGGCACCGGCGCCGGCGGCCGCAAGCGCGAAGGCCTTCTCCGCACCCGCGCCCTGGGTGCCGTAGCGCTTGCCGATGACCGGGAGCCCCGTCGGCAACACATACGGCAGCAGGGTCTGCGGGTGCGCGAGGTCGGTGAAGGCGTCCTGGCTGTTGGCGATGCCGCCGTAGGGGCCGTTCACCTCGCCGGCGATCATCATCACGCCCGCCGGCGCACCGGTGTAGGTGCCGCCGAGGGTGAGATCGGTGCTCCAGCCGATCTCCCGGTCGGCGGTCGCGCCCCACACCGCATGCACGCGCAGCAGGCAGTTGGGCACGAAGCGCGACAGATAGACCTGCGAGGCGGCGCCGCTGGACGCGGTCTCGCCGACGGCCAGCACCTCCGGCGTGCCGGACGAGGTCCTGACGCCGACCACGTCGTGGAACTGCGCCGTGCCGAGGCCGCGGGTCCGCGCGGTGCAGACCACCGCACCGGTGTTGCCGTTGACCTGCATGAGCGCGGTCTCGCCGGCGATGCGGCCGACCGCGACCAGATCGCCGGTGAGGCTCGGCGCCACCGGCACCAGTTCGGCGATCGCCTGCAGCTCGAAATCGCCGGCGATCGCGTTCTGGTAATCGCGTACCCAGATCGGCGTGCCGTTGGATTTCGTGCGGGCGATGCGCGCGCGGTAGATCGCGGGCGTGGTCGCGGTGGCGGGCTTGTAATATTTGCCCAGCGCGACCAGGTCGCCGGCGGCGGTGGAGAACGCGGCATCGCCGGAACCGGCCTGCAGGATGTCGAAGCCGCGGTTGTAGTCGATCGCGTCGCCGTAGTAATACCGCCACAGCGGATTGCCGTTGCAATCGAGTTTCGTGATCGTGAAATACGAGACGGGCGCGGTGCCGGGGACGGGATCGAGGCTGCCGACCACCGCGAACCCGGTGCCATCGCGGAACTCCGCGACCTGGGCCGCGCGTTCGGCGCGACCGCCGGTGTCGTACCGGTAGCGGAACAGCAGTCCCGAGGACACGTTCAGTCGCTCGGCCAGCGCGTCGTCGTTGCCGGTGCCGCCATAGGCGGTGCCTACGCTGATCGAACCGCCGCCGGGACAGGCGCGGACTTCCCGGGTGCCGGTGTGGAGCTCCTTGTGCGTGACCTGGCCCGAGGTCATTTCCCAGTTCGAGGCCATCGCCGTCGCGGGCAGCAACGACAGGCAGGCCAGGGTCAGGGCGGTGCTTCGCAGGGCCATGCTTCCTGATGCGTTCATGCGTCGTCTTCCTTATCGATTCGGGATCCGTGATAGACGACCCCCGGACGCAGGACTCCGGCACACGGCGATGGGCGCCCCCTGCCCGTCCTCGTCGCGATGCCTGCACGCGATGCGCGCGGCTGGCGTTCCGTCCGATGAATCGCCCGGCGATCGGCGATCGCCACTCGATCCAACGCGCGGTACCGCGAGCGACGGCCAACGCGAACGACGAAGCATGACCGGAGTCACGCAGGTCGGCGACGAACGGTCGTTTTCGACGAGCCTTTCCGACCGTTGCCGTCGACGTGTGCGACGTCGACGCGACGGGAGTCTCAGCGCAACTGGCTGTCCTTGCTGCCGCGGCGGTTGTAGCCGCTGAACGCCGCCTCCTCGCGGTCGTGCGCGTCCTGGCAGGCCACGCACAGGCGCACGCCCGGCACGGCCTTGCGGCGGGCCTCGGGAATCGGGGCCTCGCAGTCCTCGCAGCGCTCCAGCCCCGGTCCCTGCGGCAGGCGGCTGCGCACGCGCTGGATACCGTCCTTGACGGTCGCGTCGATCTGGTCCTGGACGGCGCCGTCGCCGGCCCAACCGGTGGCCATGGTCGTCTCCTTCCCGTCGAGGGATTGCCCGGGGCGCTTCCCGATCGCGGTCGCGCGAACCGGGACGTCATCCTAGCGCCGTCGGCCGGCCGGCGCGCGCCTGCCGCCACGACCCGCATCGCCGGGGCAACCGCACGGGCGTAGGATGCGGCCGATCCCTTCGCGGACGTCCGGCATGCACCGCATCGTGCTCGCCATCCTGCTCTGGACGCTGTCCCCGGCCCCCCTGGCCGCGGAGGCGGTGCCGGCGACCCGTCCCCGGGGAGACGCGATCCTGGCGCTCCCCGACCCGCTGCGCCGGCGCCTGCACGACGAAGTGCTGATCGGCGTGGACACGCCAGACGCCCGCTTCGTGGCGCTGTTGCGGTTCCTGCACGATCCCGACGGCCTGGCGATGCGCTATGCCGACGATGCGACACTGACCGTGGCCGAAGCGGCGCAGGCGCGCGAGGCGAACTGCGTGACATTCACGCTGCTGTTCCTGGCGCTGGCGCGCGAAGCCGGACTGGACGCCGAGCCGATGCGCATCCGCCGGATCCTGTCCTGGCGTCGCGACGGCGCCACGGTCTACCTCGACAGCCACGTGTTCGCCCGGGTGCGCATCGGACGTCGCGCCCATGCGGTCGATTTCGCGGTGGAACCGGTGCTGCCGGGCGAACCGCCTGAAGCGATCGACGACGCCCGCCTGCTCGGCCTGTACTGGAACAACCTCGCGATGGACCGCCTCGCCGACGGCGATACCGTGCAGGCCTCCGCATTGCTCCAGCGCGCGCTCGCGCTGGAGCCGGCGTATCCGCCCTATCTGAGCAACGCCGGCGTGATCGCCCTGCGCGCGGGCGATGCCGGAGGCGCTGCGCGGGCCTATGCGAGCGCACTGGCCCGCGCGCCCGAGGATGCCGGCGCGCTGTTCAACAGCGTCGCGCTCGCCCGGCGCATGGGCGACACGCCGCACGCCGAGGCGCTGCAGCGCAGGCTGGAACGCGTGCAGCGTCGCGACCCGCTGCAGCAGATCCTGCAGGGCATGTCCCGCGAGCGCGAGGGCCGCTCCGACGAGGCACTGGTCCACTACCGTCGTGCGGTTCGCCTGCGCGAAAGCGAACCGCGCTTCCACGCCGCCCTCGCCCGCGCCTGCATGGCCGCAGGCGACGCGCGCTGCACGGATCGCGCCTGGTCGCGCGCGATCGCGCTCGCCTCGGGGGCGCTGCGCGAGGACTATCGCCGGGAGCGCGAGGCAGCGCGCGTGGCGAGGCGCTGAAACGGCCCCGGACGCGAGGCGACCCCACAGGACGCTCCGGTACACTGGCCGGATGACCGATGCCCCCCTCCCCACCCGCCGGCTCGACGCCGCACGCGATGCCGATGTCGCGGAAGCCGTGCGTCTGTTGCGCGCCGGGCGGCTGGTGGCGGTGCCGACGGAAACGGTCTACGGCCTCGCCGCCGATGCGACGCATCCCGAGGCGGTACGCGGCATCTTCACCGCCAAGGGACGGCCGTCGAACCATCCGCTGATCGTGCACCTCGGCGACCCCGCGTGGCTCGATGCATGGGCGCGCGACGTGCCCGAGACAGCGCGGCGGCTGGCCGCGGTGTTCTGGCCCGGCCCGCTCACGCTGCTGCTGCACAAGGCCGCCGCCGTGCCTGGCGAAGTCACCGGAGGCCGCGACACCATCGGCCTGCGCATGCCCGACCATCCGGTGCTGCTGCGCGTGCTGCGCGCGCTCGGCCATGGCGTCGCCGCGCCGTCCGCGAATCCGTACAAGCGCCTGAGTCCGACCACCGCCGACCAGGTGCTGGCCGGGCTCGATGGCCGCATCGACGCCGTACTCGACGGCGGCCCCTGTGCGGTGGGCCTGGAGTCGACGATCGTCGACCTCACCGGTGACGTGCCGCGCATCCTGCGCGCCGGGCCGATCACGCGTCGGCAGCTCGAAGACGCCCTGGGTGTCGCCGTCGAATTCCCCGAATCGCATGACGCCGCCGTCCCCGGCAACGTCGCCGTGCACTACCAGCCGCGCACGCCGCTGCACGTGCTGGACACCGACACGCTGCGTGCGCGTCTCGCGACACTTCCTGCGGACGCGCGCATCGCACTGCTCGCGCACACGCCGGGGCTATCCGCGAACGGCGTCGCACTGCGCATCGCCATGCCGCGCGACAAGGCCGGCTACGCGCGCCTGCTCTACGACGCGCTGCACACCGCGGACGCCGCCGACGTCGACGCAATCTGGCTGGAACGCCCGCCGAACGACGACGAGTGGCGCGACGTCCACGATCGCCTCTCGCGCGCCGCCAGCAGCGGCGGCTGAAGCACGGCACGGCTCAATCGCTTTCCGCCGCCTGCAACACCCGCGCATGCGGCATGAACCGGTCCGCCGCGTCGCGCTGCGGCGGCCATTCCACACGTCGCCAGAGATTGGCGCTGACCCGCTGCCGCAGCCGCCACCCCGGCACGAAGCCCGGCGGCATGCGCCGCGCCTGCGCGTCGCCGAGCTTGGGTGCCGGCACGGTCTTCGGCACGTTCGTCAGGGTGAAGGCGACGACATCGGTGCGATTGCCGGAATCGCTGCCGTCGCTGCGTACCGCCAGCGGCAGGAAGCGTCCCTCGTCGGTCCCCAGCCCCATGTAGTCGCCGAGGAACAGCCCGTTCGCGGACGGCGCCCGGGTCAGGTCGAAACTGCCGCCGAGGCGCAGGTCGGACCAGGTTGCGCCGCCGTCCTGCGAACGCGCGAGCCAGGTGTCGGTCCACAGCGGGGCCACGGCGGTGTCGTTGCGGAAGTCCTGGTAGAGCACCGCGACGGTGCCGTCGTCGGCCACGTGCAGCGTGGGCGTGAACGCGACCGCGGCCAGCGCGCCGCTCACGCGCACCGGCGCCGACCAGGTCAACCCGCCATCGCCCGAGCGCGACAGCGCGATGGCGTCGCGCGCTCCGCCGGAGAAGCGCGCGTCCTGCCAGGCGACGTAGGCCTCGCCGTGCGGCCCGGCCGCGGCCGTCGGCACGATCGACCCATCGCGGACGGCCTGTCCGGTGGTCGGGTCGCGCGCGCCGATCGCAAGCATGTCGCCGACCGCGATGGGCGCGGACCAGGTCGCACCGCGGTCGGTGGAGCGGATGACCTGCGCCCGCGAGGTCTGCAGGCCGCCCAGCGGGCTGTCGATGCGGTCGAACACGTCCAGCAGCGTGCCGTCGGACAGCACCACGATGAGGTTGCCGATGGTCTGGCTGCGCTGGCCCGGATCGAAGATCGGTCGCGCCGCTTCCCAGTGCGCACCGCCGTCGGTGCTGCGCGCGAAATAGGTCGGTCCGCGATTGCCGATGGCGGTCAGGCGGTCCCACACCGCGTAGACGTAGCGCGCATCGCGCGGGTCGGCGGTGATCGCGTTCTTGTCGTTGAACGCGGCCTCGCCGTCGCGGATCAGCGTCGCCGCGGCGGTCCAGGTGCGGCCGTCGTCGAACGAACGGCTCGCCAGCATCGCGTTGGCCGAACCGGTCTGGAAGGTGGCGCCGGAGAACGACAGCGACATCGCGTGCAGCACGCCGTCGGCGCCGTACGACACCCACGGATCCGAGGCGCGCTCGTAGTCGCCGCCGTTGAGCACGCTGCCGCCGCCGCAGCGCGAGAACGGCAGCGCCGTGCGGACCCAGTTGCGGCCGCCGTCCAGCGAAGTCGCCGCGACCAGCGCCCGCGCGCCGCCGTCGGACCAGCGGTCCTGCTGCCAGGCGGCCACCATCACGCCCGGCCGGGTCGGGTGGATCGACAGCCGCGGCTCGACTTCCGCACCCGTGAAGGCCACGCCGGCGCCCGCGCCCGCAGTGCAGCCGCCCGCCAGCGGCGACGTGCCGGAGGCGACGTAGGCGAGCGGTTCCGCGGGCACGGCCGGCTGCGGGCCGCCGGTGATGCGCCGGCCGGCCGGGGCGACGGCGGGCGCCTGCGCAGCGGCGCCCGCGGGCGCGGGAGGCGGCGCGGCGTCGCGCTGGCCGCAGGCGGCGATCGACGCCGCAAGCGCCAGCAGGCACACGCTGCGCGACGCGAGGCGCCACGCGAACATCGGCACGGTGTCGGCCATTCCGAAGACTCCATCGCCGCGACAGGCGTCCCGGATTCTGGACCGTCTTTCCGAGGCTGTCATGGCCGATCGTGGCCGATCGTCGCCGATCCGCGGCCCTTCGCGGCGAGCGGCCGAGTGCGTCGCCGCGCGGGGACGGCGGTGACGGCGGTGGCGACCCCGGATTTCCCGTCACCGCCGTCTCCGGCTAGAGTCGCGCCGATGGAATGCCCGACCCCGCGCCCCTCCTCCCGGCGCCCGCTCGCCGCCCTGCTCATCGCCGCCCTCGCGCTGTCGCTCGCGGGCTGTTCCGAGACCGACGGCGAAAACGCGCCGCCGAAGGTCCGCACGCGGTTGCAGCGCCTGCTCCCGCCCCGCATCCAGGATCGTGCCGGCTGGGCCGCCGACATCCAGTCCGCGCTCGCCGCGCTCGACGTCGAGCCCTCGTCGCGCAACCTGTGCTCGGTGATCGCGGTGATCGAGCAGGAATCGAGCTTCGTCGCCGACCCGGAGGTGCCGGGACTCGGCGCGATCGCGCTCAAGGAAATCGAAGCCCGCGCGCAGCGCCACCACATCCCGGTGTTCGCCGTCCGCGGCGCACTCAAGCTGAAATCGCCCGACGGCCAGACCTGGGAAACGCGGATCGCCGCCGCGCGCACCGAGAAGCAGCTCAGCGACCTGTTCGAGGAGATGATCGCGCAGGTGCCGATGGGCTCGCGGCTGCTGGCCCGCGCCAATCCCGTGCACACCGGCGGCCCGATGCAGGTGAGCATCGCGTTCGCGGAATCGCATGCGCGACGGAAGCGGTATCCGTACGCGTCGGACGGGTCGATCCGGCATGCGGTCTTCACCCGCCGCGGCGGCGTTTATTTCGGCGCCGCGCACCTGCTCGACTACGACGCCGACTACGACCGGCCGCTGTATCGCTTCGCCGACTTCAACGCCGGCCGCTTCGCCAGCCGCAATGCCGCCTTCCAGAACGCGGTCGCGATCGCCGGCGGCACGAAACTGCAGCTCGACGGCGACCTGGTCCGCTATCGCAAGAGCGAGGATGGCAGCACCACCGGCGCGACCGAGACCGCGGTGCTGGCGCTGGCCGGGAAGCTCAACATGACGGCCGCGCAGATCCGCGCCGATCTCGACCGGGGCGCGGAAGCGCGATTCTCGGAGACCGCGCTCTTCACGAACGTGTTCAAGCTCGCCGACAAGCGCAACGGCCGTCGCGTTCCGCGGGCGATGCTGCCGAAGATCGACCTGCACAGCCCGAAGATCACCCGCCACCTCACCACGGCGTGGTTCGCCCGCCGCGTCGACGGCCGCTACGCGCGCTGCATGGCGCGGGCGAAGCGGGGCTAAGGCAGCGACGGCGGGAGGTCGGCGCAGGCCACCGTCACACCTCGGCAGCTCAGCACACCCCAGCCGGTCACATCTCGGGCGTGGTGTCCTCGATCGTCCGCATCGCCTCGTCGGCCTTGCGCTGCGATTCGCGAATCTCGGCCGATGACGGTGGCGGAGGCGACGGTGGTGTCGTCTCAGGGGAAGGCCGCGGCGGGGCTCGTTGCTGCAGGGGCGGCGCGGCCATTATCGGCGCGTAACGCGTCTCGACAACGGACGGCTCGCCTGCCGTCGATGCGGTTCTCGCCAGCATCTCGCGCACCACGAGCACGAAGCCGATCGCGCACAGCAGCGCGAAGAGCTGAAGCAGCAGACGCAGACCGTCGCCGCGCGAACGCGGCGACGGGTCACGCGGCGATGCGGCAACCTCGACAGGCGGCGGCGAGAAGGCATCGTCGCCGAGCATGTCGCGCAGGCCGCGACCATCGATGAGCCTGATCTTGTCGCTGCGTTTCGCGGCGGCGATCGCTGCAGCGGTGAATTCGCCGCTGGTGATCAGAATCGCACCGGTCGCGCCTTCGGTGACGAGGATGCCGAGCAATTCGTGCACCGCATTGTGCGGCACCTGCTTCGCGTTCCAGTGCTTGCATTGCACCAGCACCACCTGCGCGTCGCGGCGCAAGCGGAGGTCGATGCCACCGTCGAACCGGGCACCAGTGCCAGCCGTGCCGACATGCTCGACCCACCAGCCGACATCGCGGTAATGCGCGGCGAGCACACGCTCGAGCTCGTCCCAGCCGATCCGGCTGAGGGCGTCGTCATGACGTGTTCGGACGTTCCTCAGCTGCGACATGCCGGCCTCCATGACGGCGTTCCGGAAAACGCTCGCCCGCCGAAGCAGGCGGGCAAGCGTTCATGGCGCCCGATCAGGCCATCGCCCGCATCGCGCGGGTGAACAGGCTCTGCCGCTGCGACAGCGCCAGCGCTTCGCCCGCGGCGCGCAGGCCGGACAGCGCCGC
>JBGAFR010000059.1:0-21883 GCA_044227145.1 Lysobacteraceae bacterium | reverse complement strand
TTCTGGGCGAGGACGAAGCTGACGCCGATGCGTTCCTTCGCCGGCAGCGTCGCGTCGCGGGCGAGCAGCGTGTCGAACTCGCGGACCACGTCTTCCAGGCGCTGGCGCATGTGGCGGATGCCGTCGATGCTGAGGCTGCCGCTGAGCAGGAACAGGCCGTCCTGTTCGCCGTCGAAGGCGTCGGCGAAGTAGTCGTTGAGCAGCTTCTCGCGGAAGTAGCGTTCCATCGGGCCGCCGCGGCGCCAGCGAAAGTTGCGCGCGGTCAGCGCGCGGGCGCGGTTGCCGGGCAGCAGTTCGATGATGCCCAGTCGATCGAGTTTCACCAGCAATCCCGTCCACTGCGGCTCGGTGAAGGCGAACTGCGCCAGCACGTCCTGCTGGCGCCAGCGATTGAGGCTGAGGAACAGCGCGAGCAGCAGCGCGGGATCGGACACCAGCGCCTTCTCCTGCGCCTCGGTCAGCTCGGCCATGCTGGCACGTCCGCGCGCGGACTCGGCGGCGAGTTCGGCCAGGCCGATGTCCAGCACGTCGCAGATCTGTTCCAGCCGCTGCAGACTCATCGCGCGCAGCGAGAACATGCGCTTGACCGCAGCCTCGCTCATCTTGATCCGCGAGGCCAGCTCGCGATAGGTCAGGCCCTGGCCGCGCAGCAGGCGCTTGAGGGCGTCGATCAGTTCGACGGAAACGGCCATGCGTCGAGGATTCCGATACCGAGCAGCCCCCTTGTCTACACTCGGTAGCGCGCGATTGCAACGATACCGAGGCCGGGTGTCTGCTCGACCCCGGTCGCGACCGCGGCCGATGCCCGGGAAACCCCGATGCCCGCCGATTTCGTCGCCCTGCCCGCCCTGCGTCGCGCCTGCACCGGATTCGCGCTCGCACTGCTGGCGATGGTCGCCCCCGGGGCACGGGCGCAGGCACTGGTCGGCATCGACCTGCGCATCTCCGGCACGCCGGTGGAGACGCGCATCGCGGTCGGGCACGACGCCCGCCGCATGGTCTTCGCCACGCTGCGCTCGACCGCGCCGCTGGCGAAGGTCGAACTGATCGATCCCGCGGGCCGCACGGTCCGCAGCGACACCGGTGCCGCACTCAAACGCATGCCCGCCGAACAGGCCGTGCATCCGGAACTCGGCGCCGTCTACTTCCTGCCCGAACTGCGCGACGCCACGCCCGGCACCTGGCGTCTGCGCTTCGTGCCCGCGGGCACCGACGCAGGCCGGATCGTCGGAGCGGTGTCGCTGCGGCCGCGCTTCGAGCTGATGCTGCCGATGGTCGAATCCGGCTGGCAGGCCGGCACGCCGACGCTGATCGAGGTGCTGGCGAGCGACAACGGCGAGGCGCTGGCGAATCTGGGCGGCATCCGCGTGTGGATCGAGGACGCGCGCGGCCGCCGCGTGTTCGAAGGCACGGCGCGGGCGAACCTGCGCAACGCGCGCGGCATCCTCATCAGCGACGACCCGCGCAACTACCTGCTGCTCGCCACGGTGCCGGCCGCCGGCCGCTATCGCATGGTCGCCGCCCATCCGCTCGGCGGGCGCGAGGTGCGGACCGAGCGCGCCATCGACGTGCACTGATCGCGCACGCCCCCATCCCCAAGGACACACCATGCTCATTCATTTGCCCCGCCGCACGCGCCGCCCGGTCGTGAACGGCCTGCGCCATCGCCTCGCCGGTCTCGTGATCGCGATGGGCTGCCTGCTGATGCCGCCGGCCGACGCGCAGTCCGATGCCTCGGTGCGGCAGTCGCAGGCCAGCGTCGCGGCATCGGTGGAAGTGCCGGTGGCGGTGGTGTCGGCGCTGGCCGAAGGCGGCAAGTTCGTGATCACCGGCGTCGCCGTGAGCGGCGCGGTCGTGGCAGTGACGGTCTCGGGCGTGGGGCTCGGCGCCTCGTTCGTGGTCCATCTGTCCGTGGAAGCAGTCGAACGGCTGGCGATCGCCACCGGCAAGGCCGTGGACGCGGTGGCGGTCAGCGGAGGCTGGCTGCTGATGGCCGCGGGCGAGGCGCTGTGCTTCATCGCCGACGAGGTCGCGCGACCGCACGTGCACTCGCGGATGCTGGGCGCGTGAACGCGCGCGTTGCGCGTGCGGTCGTGCTGCTGCTCGCATGCGCGTGCGTGCTCGCGACGCCAGCGCATGCGGGCACGGCCTGCGACACGAAGACGATGCCGCCGCGCGCCGTGGCCGATGCCGCGGCCACCGCGCTGACGGTCGTGCATGCGCTGGACGAGGTCGATGCGCCGGTCGCGCTGGTGTCGCGGGTCGGCCGCGACCTGTCGAAGCAGGGCCTGCGCTACAGTCACGCCGGCTTCGCGGTGCGCGATCATCCCGACGGCCGCTGGACGGTGGTGCACCTGCTCAACGACTGCGATTCCGACCGCTCGGCGCTGTACGCGCAGGGCCTGGTGAACTTCTTCTCCGACGATCTCGTGCTGCAGGACGCGCGCATCACCTGGCTCGAACCGGACGTCGCCGAACGCCTCGCCGCGCAATTGATCGCGCTGCGCGGCGACCCGCTGTTCACGCCGCGCTACAACCTCATCGCGCGCCCCGGCAGCAAGGATTACGAGAATTCCACCGCGTGGGTCCTCGAACATCTCGCCGCGGCGACCCGCGATGGCGTGCGTGATCGCAATCAGGCGTGGCAACTCGCGCAGGGCCTCGGTTATCGTCCCGGACGCGTGCACATCCCGTACACCAAGCGCGTGCTCGGCGGCCTGTTCGCCGCGAACCTGGTGTTCACCGACCACCCGGTCGCGACCCGGCTCAGCGGCGACTACCCGGTGGTGACGGTGCGCTCGATCCTCGAATGGCTCGCCACCGCGGACCTCGTCGCCGACGAGCGCGAATGGCGCGAAGGCCGGCTGATGACGACGCCGGGTCCCGGCTGAGCGTCAGCCGATCGCGAACCCCTCGCCGGCCGCGTCCGGCGACGCTTCGCCGCGTTCGACCGCCGCCACGCGCGCCATCGGCGAGCCGGTGCGCAGCCAGTCGGCGAGCCGTTCGACGGCCGCGACGTCGCCGACCGCCAGCACCTCGACGCGACCGTCGGCGAGGTTGCGCGCATGGCCGCGCAGGCCCAGCGCCAGCGCCTCTGCGCGCGTGTACGCGCGGAACGCGACGCCCTGCACGCGTCCCGACACCAGGAAGCGCGCCGCGACCTCCGTGCTCATCCGCCGGCCTTCGTGCCGGTCGCGTTCGCATCGGTGGCGGGGCCGTCGATGACCTCGGTCAGCGCGGCCGGCGTCACCGGGCCGAGGAATTCCTTGGCGACATGCCCGTCCGGCGCGATGAGGTAGGTCATCGGCAGGCCGCGTGGCGTCGGGAAATCCGCGGGCGGGTCGTAGGTGTCTACGATCGCGATCGGGTACCGCACCGGATGCTTGTCGAGGAACGCGCGCATGTCCGCCGGCTCGATCTCCTCGTAGGCCAGACCAATCATCTCCACGTCGTCGCGCGATGCGTCGAAGGCGTCGAGGTCGGGCATTTCCTTCAGGCACGGGGCGCACCAGGTCGCCCAGAAATTCACCACGACCCAATGCCCGCGCCGCGTCGCGAGGTCGAATGTCTTACCGTCGACGGTCGCGATCTGCAGCGCCGGATGCTCGGGCGCGGCCGGCTCGGCGGGTTGTGCAGCGGGTGCGTCCGCGGGCTTCGCGGGGGCGGCCGATGCCGGCGTCTGCACGCCTTCGGACGCGCCGGAGCAGGCCATGAGCGATGCCGCGAACAGGGCCGCGGACAGCGCCGAGGCCAGCGGGCGGGACGGGATGTGCGTCATTCGGACTCCTCGCGATAGATCGATGCCACCGGGCGTTTGAGCAGCTCGCGCAGCGGCACGCGCAACGCATCCAGCGCATCCAGCGATGCGCGACCGAGCGCATCGTCGTGCGCCGGCACCCACGTCTCGGCCGTCGGGATGCGCAACTGGCAGGCTTCGTAGAGTTCGCCGAGGGTGAGCGCGTCGAGATCGCGCGCCAGCAGCCACTCGCCGCTCTCGGCGCGGACGATCAGGCCGATGCCCTCGAGTTTGCCGAGCATCTGCTGGACCACCGCGTCGGTGAGGATCGGTTCGCGCTCGCGGATGTCGTCCAGGTGCAGGCCGCGACCGCCGCGGCGGGCCTCGTCGAAACGGCCGATCAGGCGCAGCAGGCCGTGGATCTCGTGGCCGGGCGGCAGCCGCTGCGACGCCGGCTGGTAGCGGAACGCCGACAGCGACGACGCCAGCGAGGCGCCGAGCAGCACCGCGACCCAGCTGAAGTAGATCCAGCCGAGGAAGATCGGGACCACGGCGATCGCGCCGTAGAGTTTCTCGTAGGTGCCGAAACTGCCGAGGTAGGAGCCGGCGGCGATCTTCACCGCTTCGATCATCAGCACCGCCGGCACCGCGCCGAGCGCGGCGTGGCGCCAGCGGATCGTGCGATGCGGCACCACCCGGTAGATCACCACGATCGCGACGAATTCGATCAGCAGCGGCGCGATCCGCAGCAGGCCGGTCTCCAGCGCCTGCCCGGGCGTGGTCTGGAACATCGACAGCGCGAAGAACCGCGCCGACACCGCGAGGCTGGCGGCGGCGAGCAGGCCGCCGAAGCTCATCACCGTCCAGTACATCATCAGGCGGCCCAGCTTCAGCCGCGCCGTGGGCACGCGCCAGATCCGGTTGAAGGTGGCCTCGATGCTGGTGAGCGTGATCAGCAGCGAGATGACCAGCGCGACGACGCCGACCACGGTCAGCTTGCCGGCGTTGGCGGTGAGCTCGAACAGGCGCTGGCGCACCGTCCACGCCGAACTCGGCACGAAGTTGGAGAAGATGTATTCGCTGAGCTTGCTGCTCCAGTCCTCGTAGAACGGGAACGCGGAGAGGATGCCGAACACCACCATGCTCAGCGGCACGATCGAGAACGCGGTGGTGAACGCCAGCGCGCCCGCCGCCTGGAACAGGCGGTCGTCGAGGAAGCGCTTCCACAGGAAACGGGCGAAGGTGCCGGCGCGGGCGTGATCCCAGCCCGGCGGGCGCCAAATGAGCAATGTGTCGAGAAACGCCATCGGCCAAGGGTAGCAGCCGGCCCCGGCGCGCGCGCGGGAGCTGGTGGGGGCCGTGCGCTTCGCTTACGCTTCGCGCCATCCGCCCGACATCGACGCCGCGCCGCCCACATGACCGAAATCCTCGTCCTCTACTACAGCCGCGGCGGATCGGTGGCGCGGCTCGCGCGGCAGATCGCGCGCGGCATCGGCGAGGTGGACGGCGCGAGCGCGCGACTGCGCAGCGTGCCACCGGTGGCGCCGGTGACCGAGGCCGCCGCGCCGCCGGAGCCGGAGGACGGCGCGCCCTACGTCGAGAAGCGCGACCTGGCCGAATGCGCCGGGCTGATCCTCGGCAGCCCCACCCGGTTCGGCAACATGGCCGCGCCGATGAAGCACTTCCTCGACACGCTCGGCGCCGAATGGGCCAGCGGCACGCTGGTCGGCAAACCGGCCGCGGTGTTCACCTCCACCGCGACCATGCACGGCGGCCAGGAAAGCACGCTGCTGACCATGCTGGTGCCGCTGCTGCACCACGGCTGCGTGATCGCCGGCATCCCCTTCAGCGAACCGCAGCTCAACACCACGCGCACCGGCGGCACGCCGTACGGCGCCAGCCACGTCGCCGGCGCCAAGGACGACCCGCAGCCGAGCGACGAGGAAGCCGCGCTCGCCCGCGCGCTGGGCCGGCGCATCGCCGCGCTCGCCGTGAAGCTGCGCTGAGGCCGCCCGCATGGCCGCCAAGGACAGCACCGCCCGCCCCGCCGAACGCGTCGCCCTCGCCGGCGCGCTGTTCGGCCTGGTCGCACTGTATGCCGCGTGGTTCCGCGACGATCCGCATCGCGTCGCCGCCTGGCTGGTGTTCGGGTTGCCGCCGCTGCTGCTCGCGTTCGGCGTGCTCGCACGCCGCGCCACCGCCCGGTTCTGGGCCGGCGTGTTCGCGCTGGCCTGGTTTTCGCACGGCGTGATGACGCTCTGGGCGCATGCCGATGTCCGCACGTTCGGCGTGATCGAAACCATGCTCGCGTTGATCGTGGTCTTCGCCGGCAATGCCCCCGGCCTGCGCGCGCGCTTCGGCCGACGCCGCCCCTGACCCGGCCTTTCCTTCCTCCACCGCCTCACTTTTCCGCAGGCATCGCGATGACGACCCCGTCGTATCCGCCGCCCCGCCCAGCACCCGCCGCGCAGGGCGGCGACCCGCGCCTGACCGGTCTGTCCGACGACGACGTTCCCAATCTCATGGCCGCCGCGCGGGCGCTACGCGACGGCCGGTTCCCGCAGGCCGAAACCCTGCTCCAGGCGGCGCTGGCGCGCTATCCGGGGCATCCCGAGATCCTGCGCCGGCTGGCCTTCGTGCGGCTGGGCACGAAGGGACGCACCGGCGAGGCGGTCACGTTGCTGCTGCGCGCGCTGGCGCAGTGGCCGGACGACGCCGCGCTCTGGTCGGACCTGGGCATCGCGCATACCGCCTGCCGCCAGCGCGGCGACGCGATCGCCGCGTGGCGTCGGGCCTGCGAACTCGATGCGTCCCAGCCGATGCCCTGGTTCAACCTGGGGCGGACCCTGCAGTTCCAGGGCGAAACCGGGGCCGCGGTCGATGCGCTCGAGCGAGCGCTGGCGCTGGCGCCCGACCTGTTGCCTGCGCGGATCCTCGCCGGCGATGCGCGCGCCCATCTCGGCCATTTCGACCGGGCCGCGGACCACTATCGCGCAGCGCTGCGGGTCGCGCCCGGCTGCGGCGACGCCTGGCGCGGCCTCGCCAACATCAAGACGCAGCCGCTGTCCGACGCCGACATCGCCACGTTGCGCGCGCAGCTCGCGCGTGCGGGCGTGCGCGAGGACGACTGGATCGCGATGTCCTACGCGTTGGGCAAGGCCGAGGAAGACCGCGGCCACTACCCGGACGCGTTCGCCGCGATCAGCGCGGCCAACGCGCGCATGCGGACGAAGGCGCCGTGGCGCGCGGACGCGTTGCGCAGCTACGTGCGCGCGGCGCTGCGCGCGACCGAGGCCCTGCCCGCGCCGCTCGATCCCGATCTCGGGCACGAAGCGATCTTCATCGTCGGCATGCCGCGTTCGGGTTCGACCCTGATCGAACAGATCCTGAGCGCGCATCCGGAGGTCGCCGGTGCCAGCGAGCTGCCGGACCTCGCCGAGATCGTGCAGGAGGAATCGGTCCGCCGCGGGCGTCCCTATCCGGACTGGGCGCCGGACGCGACCGCCGAGGACTGGCACCGGCTGGGCCGCGACTATCTGGCGCGCACCGCGCGCTGGCGCGGGGAGCGTCCGCGCTTCACCGACAAGATGCCCGAGAACTGGAAGCACGCCGGCGTGCTGCGCGCGATGCTGCCCGGCGCGACCGTGATCGAGGCGCGGCGCGATGCGCTGGAGACCGGCTGGTCCTGCTACCGGCAGCAGTTCTACCAGTTGCCGCACTTCGCCTGCGACCTGCGGGACATCGGCATCTACATCCGCACCTGCGAAGCGGCGATGGACCAGTGGCGCGCGCGCGATCCGGCGCGCCAGCGGTTGCAGTCCTACGAATGCCTGCTGGTCGATTTCGAGAACGAGGTCCGCGCGCTGCTGGCCGCCTGCGGGCTGGATTTCGACGAACGCTGCCTGGCGTTCCACCGTGCGGAACGCAGCGTGCGCACCGCGAGCGCGGCGCAGGTGCGGCAGCCGCTGATGCGCGACACCGCACGTGCGGCGGCGTACGGCGTGCTGCTCAACCCGCTGGCGCAGGCGCTGTCGGACGCGATGTTCGCGGCGCCGTGGTAGCCGCGGTACCATTTGCGCCCGCCCGTCCTCCCGGTTCGCGCCCATGGATCACCTGCTCATCGTCACCACCGGCGGCACGATCGACAAGATCTACTTCGACGACAAGTCGGACTTCCAGGTCGGCGATCCGCAGATCGGCCGGATCCTGGAGGAACTGGGCGTCGCGTTCCGCTTCACCGTGATCCCGATCATCCGCAAGGATTCGCTGCACATCACCGAGGCCGACCGCGAGCTGCTGCGCGCGACCATCGCCGCGCAGTCGACGCGGCACGTGCTGGTCACCCACGGCACCGACACGATGGTCGACACCGCGAAGGTGCTGGCCGGCCTCGACGACAAGACCATCGTGATGACAGGCGCGCTGAATCCGGCGCGCTTCCGCGGGTCGGATGCCGAGTTCAACATCGGTACCGCCGTCGGTGCGGTGCAGTCGCTGCCGCCGGGCGTCTACATCGCCATGAACGGCCGCATCTGGGACCCGCTCAAGGTGCGCAAGAACGTGGCCGCCAACCGGTTCGAATCCGCGGACTGACGCCCGCGGCGTCGACCGGAAAAAAAGCCCCGGCCGATGCCGGGGCTTTTTCGTTGCGGATGCAGTCAGGGCTTACGGCGAGATCGTCGCCTTCAGGCTGACGCCCGAGTACGCCGCGTAGGCGCGGACGCCCACGTAGTACGTGCCCGCGGTCGGCGCGTTGAAGGTGCAGGTCTCGGCGTTGCCACTGAGGTACGGGCGGCAGTTGTACGACGAGGTCGTCGGCGCGCTGCCGATCCGCACGTACAGGTCCGCGTCGCCGGTGCCGCCGGAGAGATTGAACACCACGCTGGTCTTGCCGGCGGGGACAACGATCGTGTAGATCGACGACCAGGCATTGGCCGCCACCGACGGCAGCGTCACCGCGACGCCGCTGCACAGCACCGTGCCGCCGCAGCTCGTGCTCGACACCGTCACCGACGCCGTCTTCGTGCTGCTCAGGCCGCCCGCGTCCGTCACCGTCTCCGTCACCGTGTAGGTGCCGGCGGCGGCGTAGGTCCTGGCCGGGTTGGTCGCGGTCGAGGTCGTGCCGTCACCGAAGTTCCAGCTGCGGCTGGTGATGTTGTTCTGCGCGTCCGTCGAGGTGTCGGTGAACGTCGCGGTCAGGCCGCTGGTGGTGACGCTGAAGTTCGCGACCGGGGCGGTGTTGCCGCCCGCGGCGGTGTAGTTGCCGACCAGGCTCATGCCCGAGAAGGCTGCATACGCCTTCAGCGACACGTAGTAGGTCCCCGCCGAGGGCGACGCGAACGAACAGGTCTCGGCGTTGCCGGACGCATACGGACGGCAGTCGTAGATCGTGTCGGTCGGCGCGGCGCCGAACTTGACATACATGTCGGCATCGCCGCTGCCGCCCGAGGTGGTGAAGCTCAGGTTGGTGGCGCCGGCGGGCACGTCGAGCTTGTACAGGAGATAGCTGCCGGTGGCCGCGCTCAGGCCGGTGACGGCCACGCCCTTGGTCAGCGGGATCGCCGGGTCGGTGCCGCCACCGCCGCTGGTGCCGGCGGTCTTCGCGGCCTCGCCGAGGAAGGCCAGGCCGAGTTTGGCGAACTTGGCGCTGTTCGCGGCCGAGTTGCTCATGTTGGCCAGCGTGTCGTTCGCGGTATGGATGTTCGCGAAGTAGCTGCTGGTGCCGCCCTCGAACATGATCGCCGCCGGATAGCCCGCGCTGGTCCACGACGCGTGATCGGAGCACCCGTAGCCGCAGGTGTAGCTGCCGCGGGTGAGGCCCAACGGCGCCAGGTAGGTGTCGAACAGGCTGGTGAGGAAGCTCTGGACGCCGGCGTTGGAGTAGTCGGTGACCAGGCGCATGTCGCTGCCGGAGGCCGGCTTGTAGTTGGTCATGTCCAGCTGCAGCACGGCATACACGTTGGTCCCGGCCGCGAGGTACGACTGCGCGATCGCGTTGGAGCCGCGCAGGCCGACCTCTTCCGCCGCGTAACCCATGAACTTCACGGTGCGCTTGGGTTTCCAGCCGCTGGCGAGCGCCACCCGAAGGACTTCGGTGAGCGTGGCGATGCCCGAGGCGTCGTCGTCCGCGCCCGGGGCGACCTGCGTGGTGCTGCCGCCGGCACTGACATTGATCGAGTCCAGGTGCGCGCCCAGCACCACCACTTCGTTCGGCAACTCGTTGCCCTGGATGGTGAGGATCACCGACGGCTGGGTGGAACAGTTGCTGCACGCGGTGAACAGCTCCGAGGTCACGTCCGTGCGGCTGCCCGCGAGCCCCTGCCAGGTGGTGCGGATCCACTCGGCGGAGGTCTTGCCGGTGGTGCTGGTGTAGTAGCGGTTCTGGTACGACGACAGCGTCGAGATGGTGTTGTAGATGTTGGTCGCCGAACCCTGCGGCAGCCACGGGTCGACCGTGGCCTGGTTGTCGATCGTGTAGGTCGCGAGCGCCGCCTTGCGCACGATCTGCGCGGCGCGGTCCTTGCGGATGAACGCATCGGCCTCGGCGCGGCTGGCGAAGGCGAAGAAGCCGCCGCAGCGCAGCTGCTTGGTGTGGATGCGCGAACTCACCGTGCCGAGGTCGCGCGCCTGGATGCGCGAGATCACCAGCGCGGTACCGATGCTGTCGAAGGCGGGCGCGGCGTCCACGGCCACGTCCGTCATCAGCGGATAGGTGTCGCGGGAGGTGACGATGTAGACCGGCGCGGTCGGATCGCGTTCGCGCTGGATCGCGGCCAGCGCGGCGGCGGCTTCGGCGCGGGCATGGTCGCGGGCGACCGGGCGCGGCACGGTCTGGGCCCACGCGGTCGCGGCGAGGCTGGCGCACAGCAGGGCCAGCAGGCCCCGCAGACGTTTCGGATTCATTGGCTCTGCTCCATGAGATGTCGGGGAATGCGCGGGCAGGACCGGACCGCCCCCTCCCGGGCCGCATCCCTGCCAAAAAAAGACCCCGGCCGAAGCCGGGGTCTGTACGCCCGGGTCTTCATCCGGCCATCGAACCGACGCGTCGGCTCGATGGTCGGAATCCTTCCCTTAGTTCGAGGTGCCCTTCAGGGTGACGCCCGAGAAGGCCGCGTAGGCGCGGACGGCCACGTAGTACGTGGTGTTCGCGGTCGGCGTGAAGGTGCAGGTCTCGCTGTTGCCGCTGCTGTACGGACGGCAGTTGTACGAGGTGGTGGTCGGCGCAGCGCCGGCCCGCACGTACAGATCCGCGTCGCCCGTGCCGCCCGAGATCGTGAAGGTCACGGTGTGGCCAGCCAGGACAGGCATGGTGTAGGTCGGGGACCAGCTGTTCTTCGCCACCGACGCCAGGGCCACGCCCACGCCACTGCACAGCACCGTGCCGCCGCAGCTCGTGCTCGACACCGTCACCGACGCCGTCTTCGTGCTGCTCAGGCCGCCCGCGTCCGTCACCGTCTCCGTCACCGTGTAGGTGCCGGCGGCGGCGTAGGTCTTGGTCGGGTTGGTCGCGGTCGAGGTCGTGCCATCACCGAAGTTCCAGCTGCGGCTGGTGATGTTGTTCTGCGCGTCCGTCGAGGTGTCGGTGAACGTCGCGGTCAGGCCGCTGGTGGTGAAGCTGAAGTTCGCGACCGGGGCGGTGTTGCTGCCCGCGCCCGTGTAGCTGCCGACCAGGCTGACGCCGGAGAAGGTCGAGTAGGCCTTCAGCGTGACGTAGTAGGTACCGGCCGACGGCGCGGCGAACGAGCAGGTCTCCGCGTTGCCGCCGACGTACGGACGGCAGTCGTAGGAGCTGTCGGTCGGCGCGGAGCCGAACTTCACGTACATGTCGGCATCACCGCTGCCGCCCGAGATGTTGAAGCTCAGGTTGGTGGCGCCGGCCGGCACGTCGAGCTTGTAGTACAGGTAGTTGCCGGTGGAAGCGCCCAGGCCGGTGACCGGCACGCCGTTGGTCAGCGGGTTGGTGGTCGGCGGCGGCGTGGTGCCACCGCAGCTCACGCCCACGCCAGTGAAGGCCGCGGTGACGTCCGCGGCGGTGTAGCCGAGGTCCGTGGCGGCCGTCTCGACGCCGCAGGCGCCCTGGTTGAACGTCGAGCTCGCCGTCCAGTAGTTGGCGTTGGCGCGCGCGAACACCTGGAACGCCTTCTGCGTGCTCCAGCCCGCGGTCTTCGCCAGGGTGCAGAACGCCTTGTTGTACACGCCCGAGCTGTAGTGCACGTCGAGGCCGCTGTAGTAGTTCGCGGCGTTGTCGATCGACGAGCCGTCCTGGGTCGGGTTGCACATGTAGCGCAGCGCGCCCGAGGACTTGAAGATCTCGGCGCCGACCAGGAAGTCGTTGCTGCCCTTCCAGTAGTACTCGGTCGCCTCGCCGCCCATGTCGGAGAAGGCTTCGTTGATGCCGCCCGACTGGCCGGAGTAGGTCAGGTTCGAGTGCTGTTCGGTGTAGCCGTGCGAGACCTCGTGGCCCGACACGTCGGCGTTGACCAGCGGGTAGAACGTGCTGGCGCCGTCGCCGAAGGTCATCTGGGTGCCGTCCCAGTACGCATTCTCGTAGCTGGTGCTGTAGTGCACGCGCATCACGAGCTGGAAGGTCAGCGCGTTGCTGCCGGTCCAGGCGTTGTACATGTTCTGGATCACGCCGCCGAAGTAGTGGGCGTCGTTCAGCGGCGAGTAGGCGCCGTTGATCGTCTTCACCGTGTTGCGCGGGCAGGTGTACGAGAACGCGGTCGAACCCGACGTGCCGCCGTTGAGGTTGACGGTCTTGACGTTGGCATTGTTCATCGTGCACGTGGTGCCCGACTGGGTCACGTCCAGGTAGCCGTAGATGCCACCCGAGCCCCACTCGTACTGGCCGGTCTTGGCGTTGCCGCCGGGGCCGGTGCCGATCAGGGCGTGCTGCAGGTTGTCGAACTGCTTCAGCACGCGGCCGGTGTTGGCGTCGACGATCACGGTCGGGCGGGCCGGCGAACCCATGTTCGGCGTATCGGCGAAGTACGACACGACGTAGGCCTTGCTGGCGCGGCCGGCGTCGTCGACGTAGATCATCAGGTTCGACTTCTCGTTGCTGGTGCGCATGAAGCCCAGGCGGGTGCCGAGGCCGGCGCTCTTGCCGATCTGCAGCGCGGCGTTGGCGTTGAGGCGCACGCGGCCGGCCGGGATCTGGCTGGCGAGGTTGGCGACCTTCTGGCCGAACAGGGTGCGGACGTTGCCGGCGGTGTCTTCGCTGACGACGATGCCTTCGCCCCAGACCGGGATGCCGCGGAAGGTCTGCTGGTAGCGGGTGTTGCGCACGCCGGCGGTGGTCTTGCGATCGACCATGAACAGGCGCGTGTCGGCGTCCAGGCCGAGGGCGCGCTCGTGGCGGGTGTGGGTCATGTCGGCGGTGCCGGACGCGGCGATGGCGGCGTTGGCGCGCTTGATCTGCCCCATGTCCTCGCGGTGGAGATCGGCACGGTTCGCGGCGGAAGCGCCGGTGGCGAACAGCGCCATCGCGGTCGCGACGGCCAGGGTATTCAGGTGACGGTATCGATTCACAGCTTTTCCTCTCCGTTGACGCATTCGTGAATGAAAGGCCGCATGCGCGGCAAGCCCGCACCGCATGGAACGCACCTCCCTGCCCCCGCCCGTTCCGGATGGGCGACGGGGTGGAAATGCGACTGCGGAGTCGATCACCCAGCCCCCTGTCGATCGACTGAATGGACCCTAAGCGGAACTGACGCGAAACGTCAACTCCTGACGCGCATTTGCAGAAAACGTCGATCGAGACGGGACAAACCGTCAAAAAAATTGGGATTCACTCCAATGGAACTGAGATGAACATCACTTGAAAATGCGGATCCGATCATTGTGAATACGATTTCTATTGCGGCGCAACATCATTCCGCGCCGGCCTGGTGGCGCTGGCATCGGGCCTTTCCCGCGGGATCGCGCACCATCCCGGGGAGGCCGGACGCAAAAAAACCCCGGCCTCGGGCCGGGGTTTTCGTGTCCCGATCGGCGCCCCGGCGGATCGACCGCCGCGGCGCCGGGCCATGGAAGGCCTTACGGGCTCTTGGTGCCCTTCAGGTTGACGCCCGAGAAGGTCGAGTAGGCGCGCACCTTGATGTAGTACACGCTGCCCGCGGTCGGGTTGGTGAAGGTGCAGGTCTCGGCGTTGCCGCTGAGGTACGGACGGCAGGTGTAGGTGCTCGTCGTCGGGGCCCCGCCCTTGCGGACGTACAGATCGGCGTCACCGGTACCGCCCGAGGTGGCCACGACGAAGCTCGTGGTGCCGCTCGGGATGGTGTAGGTGTACTGCGTCGACCAGTTGCCCGTGCTCACGGTCGGCAGGTTCACGTTCAGCACGACCGTGCCGCCACCGCCGCCACCGCCGGCACAGCTCACGCCCACGGCGGTGAAGGCCGCGGTGACGTCCGCCTTGGTGTAGCCGAGGTCCGTGGCGGCCGTCTCGACGCCGCAGGCGCCCTGGTTGAACGTCGAGCTTGCCGTCCAGTAGCTGGCATTCGCGCGGGCGAACACCTGGAACGCCTTCTGCGTGCTCCAGCCGGTCTTCTTGGCCAGGGTGCAGAACGCCTTGTTGTACACGCCCGAGCTGTAGTGCACGTCGAGGCTGCTGGTGTAGTTCGCGGCGTTGTCGATCGAGGCACCGTCCTGGGTCGGGTTGCACATGTAGCGCAGCGCGCCCGAGGACTTGAAGATCTCGGCGCCGACCAGGAAGTCGTTGCTGCCCTTCCAGTAGTATTCGGTCGCCTCGCCGCCCATGTCGGAGAAGGCTTCGTTCATGCCGCCCGACTGGCCGGAGTAGGTCAGGTTCGAGTGCTGCTCGGTGAAACCGTGCGAGACCTCGTGGCCCGACACGTCGGCGTTGACCAGCGGGTAGAACGTGCTGGCGCCGTCGCCGAACGTCATGTTCGAGCCGTTCCAGAACGCGTTCTCGTAGCTGGTGCTGTAGTGCACGCGCATGATCAGCTGGAAGCTCAGCGCGTTGTAGCCGGTGTAGGCCGGGTACATGCTGGTGATCACGCGGCCGAACGAGTAGGCGTCGTTGATCGGCGAGTAGCCGCCGTTGACGGTCTTGAACGTGTTGCGCGGGCAGGTGTACGCGTACGCGGTCGTGCTCGAACCGGTGCTGCCGTTGAGGTTCACGGCGCGCACGTTGGTGCTGTTCATGGTGCAGGTCGTGCCCGACTGGGTCACGTCCATGTAGCCGTAGATGCCGCCCGAACCCCACTCGTACTGGCCGGTCTTGGCGTTGCCGCCGGGACCCGTGCCGATCAGGGCATGCTGCAGGTTGTCGAACTGCTTCAGCACGCGGCCGGTGTTGGCGTCGACGATGACCGTCGGACGGGTCGGCATGCCTTCGTTGATCGAGTCGGCGAAGTACGACACGACGTAGGCCTTGCTGGCGCGGCCGGCGTCGTCGACGTAGATCATCAGGTTCGACTTCTCGTTGCTGGTGCGCATGAAACCGAGGCGGGTGCCGAGGCCGGCGCTCTTGCCGATCTGCAGCGCGGCGTTGGCGTTGAGGCGCACGCGGCCGGCCGGGATCTGGCTGGCGAGGTTGGCGACCTTCTGGCCGAACAGGGTGCGGACGTTGCCGGCGGTGTCTTCGCGGTCGATCAGGAACAGGCGCGTGTCGGCATCCAGGCCGAGGGCGCGCTCATGGCGGGTGTGGGCGGTGTCGGCGGCACCCGACGCGGCGATGGCCGCATTCGCGCGCTTGACCTGGACCATGTCCGACAGGTGCAGGTCGCCGCGCTCGGCGGCCGAGGCACCCATGGACAGCAGGGCCAACGCGGTCGCGCCGGCCAACACGCTCAACTGACGATGACGATTCACAACTCTCTCCCTGGACTATGTGTGATGGATGGTTGGGTGTGCCGCAAATGCGGCGGGGGAATCCCTCTCCCCGACACACCAAAGACCGTTCCGGGCGCCAGTGGCGGGAATTCGGAACGGTCACGGAGGTGGATCGGGGGGCCGCACCGCAGGACATGCGGCTGGCTGAATCGACGCTAAGCGGAAGCTCCGCGGGTCGTCAATATCCCCACGGCACGTTGTGTCCGGACGCCACGTCCGTTGAACGAAACGCCACACCGGCGGGGGTGTACTGAGATATGTCTCTCACAATTCCAAGGGGATCACCGCCGCCCCGCGAACGCCGCTGCGGCGGCACAACAACCGATTGCGCGAAAATCGCCTCGCGCGCGCCGGCGTGCGTACCCGCGAGCGCGCTCGGGCGCATGCACGCACGAACATCAGCCATGCAACCGAGGGCAAGGGCTAGTCCGCTTCGCGCGGACATGGGCCTGCCGCACGCATGCGAGCGCGCATGAAGCCACGCACCGCAGCCGGGGCACGGGACGGAACGATGGAAAGGAGCGAACCGGCGTGCGCCGACGCTCAGAGCATGCCCGTCTCGAGCCGGGCGGCCTCGGACATCATCTCGCGGGTCCACGGCGGGTCGAACACCAGCTCGACGTCGACGTCGGCGACGGTCGGGATCCGCTCCAGCTTGTCGCGCACGTCGTCGACGAGGATGTCGCCCATGCCGCAGGCCGGGGCGGTGAGGGTCATGCGCACGACGATCCGGCGGGCCCCGTCTTCGCGCCGCACCACGCTCGCCTCGTACACCAGCCCGAGATCGACGATGTTGATCGGAATCTCCGGGTCGAAGCAGGTGCGCAGCAGGCTCCAGACGAGGGTCTCGACCTCGTCGTCCGAGGCACCTTCGGGCAGGTCGATCGGTGCGGGCGGATCCTTGCCGATGGCGTCGGCGTCCTTGCCCGCGATCCGCAGGAGGTTGCCTTCGACGAAGACGGTCCAGCTGCCGCCGAGCGCCTGGGTGATGTAGCCCATGCTGCCGGCGGGGAGGGTCACGGCCTCGCCCTGCGGCACCAGGACGGCATCGCAGTCGCGTTCGAAACGGACGGGTTCGCTGCTGCGGGAATACACGGCGGTCGCGGCGGCTGCGGCGGGGCCGCGGCATCGTGGAAGCGGATGGGCGACCATTGTACCGGAGCGGCGACCGGTCATGTCCGTGCGGTATAAAGAGCGACCGTCACCGGCCCGGCCCGGCGGCGTCCGGGCGGGGGAGGCTCGGCGCCGATTCTCCTGCACTCCTCATGGAGCCTCATCCGCATGTCCAGAACGATCCTCGCGTCGACCCGCGCGCCACGCCGCGACCGCCTCTCGCTGGCGCTGCTGGCGGCGATCGCCGCCGTCGCCCTGCCCGCCTTCGCCCAGGACGCCGCGCCCGACGGCGGGGACGCAGGCGAGCTCGACCGCATCGTCGTCACCGCGCAGAAGCGCGAACAGCAGATCAGCGACGTGCCGATCTCGATCAACGCCTACTCGGGCGACTTCCTGCAGGCGCAGGGCATCGAAGACTACGGCGACCTCGGCACGCTGGTGCCGGGCCTGGAAGTGCAGACCCAGAGCGTCACCAACCCCAGCATCTCGATCCGCGGCATCACCGCCGACCTCGACGACCCGACCCAGGAGCCGCGCATCTCGGTGTTCCAGGACGGCGTGTCGATCAGCCGCGCCCGCGGCTCGTCGGTGGAGATGTTCGACCTGCAGCGCGTGGAAGTGCTGCGCGGCCCGCAGGGCACGCTGTTCGGGCGCGCCGCCGAGACCGGCGCCATCCACCTGATCCAGAACAAGGCCCGCACCGGCACCTCGTCCGCGTTCGAGCTGGGCCTGGGCAGCGACGACCAGCGCCGCTTCACCGGCTTCTACAACACCGACCTCGGCGACAACGTGCAGGGCCGCATCGCCGCGTTCTACGAGACCCGCGACGGCTACGTGCAGAACCTCGATGGCGGCACGCTGCAGGGCAAGGACACCCGCGCCGTGCGCGGTTCGCTGCACTTCAACGCCGGCGAGCGCGGCGGCTTCGACCTGATCCTCAACTACCAGAAGGACACCCCGCCGGGCACCGCCTTCCGCAGCCAGGTCATCCCGAACACCCGCGGCAGCCTCGACCCGTTCGTGGCCAACTCGCAGCGCGGCAACGAGCTCGGCACCGACCGCGAGGTCTACGGCGCCACCCTGCTCGGGGATTTCCGGCTCAACGACAACTGGTCGCTGTCGAGCATCTCCGGCTGGCGCCGCTACGACAGCCTCGACAAGTTCGACTCCGACGGCTCGCAGGCCGACCTGATCGAGTTCGACGAGCATGCCTGGGGCCACCAGTTCAGCCAGGAACTGCGCTTCAACTTCGACGCCGGCGGCAAGTTCACCGGCTTCGTCGGCGGCTCGTTCTTCAAGGACACCTCGAGCCGCGACCTCGATTACCAGGTCGACGAGCGCCAGATGTACGCGCTGCTATCGCCGCAGATCAACGCGAACCTGACCCCGCTCATCGGCAGCGCGCTCGCGAACTACTACTACCCGCTGCAGTCGGTGCTCAACCCCGACCTCACGCCGAACATCTCGAACGCTGCGCTGTGGTTGCCGGTGCCCGGCACGGTGCCGCCGTCTGGGTCGAATCCCGCCGGCTTCCCGCAGGTTCCGCTCAACCCCGATCACCGCGAGACCTTCGGCAACGACGTCGACATCAAGGCCTTCGACCTGTTCGCCGACGGCACCTGGCGCTTCAACGACGCCTGGTCGCTGACGCTGGGCCTGCGCGGGTCGCACGAATCGGTGAAATACGGGGCCTTCTACGGCACCGGCAACGGGTCCGCCCTCGGTTACCTGCTGTCGGCCAGTGGCGACCCGGCGTGCGATCCGACCGCCGTCTGCACCAACTTCCTGTTCCCGGCGACGGGCGCACGCAGCGCGAGCGGCAACTACACGTCGTGGGTCGGCCGCGCCGTACTGGGCTGGAAGGCGAGCGAAAACCTGGACACCTATGCCAGCATCGCCCGCGGCCGCCGCCCCGACATGATCAATGTCAGCCCCCAGGGCGACGCGCACATCCCGGCCGAGATCGTGTGGAGCTACGAAGTCGGCATGAAGGGCAACACCGCCGGCAACCGCTTCCTGTACGACCTGTCGCTGTTCTACTACGACTACACCAACTTCCAGGCCTCGGTGCAGAACGACAATCCGCCGCCGTTCTTCGTCACCACCAACGCCGGCAAGGCGCACGCCATCGGCTTCGAGGCCTCGCTGTTCGCCAAGTTGGGCGACAACGTCAACGGCTGGTTCAACTACGGCTACATCGACGGCGGCTTCAACGCCTTCGACGACGACGGTACCTACCAGCAGCTGGCCGGCAACGAGTTCCGCATGACCCCGAAGCAGTCGATGTCGGTGGGCCTGGACTGGACGATCCCGCTGGGCAACGGCGACGACCTCTACGTCCGCCCGCAGTACAGCTACCGCTCGCACGTGTACTTCGAGGACGAGAACCAGCCGGGCATCGAGCAGGGCGCCTACGGCCTGTTCGGCCTGCGCGCCGGCTGGCGCTTCGCCGACCACTGGGACCTCACCCTGTGGGGCGACAACCTCACCAACCGCAAGTACCTGACCGACGCCGGCAACACCGGCCTGCTGTTCGGCATCCCGACCGTCATCCCGGGCCGCGACCGCAGCTACGGCGTGACCCTCAAGGCGAAGTTCTGAGCCTCGCACCGCGGGGCCCGCGCAATGCGGGCCCCGCCTTCGCCCGGCCGGGCGATGCGACGCGGTCGTCGCCAGTCCCGCCGCGCTCCGCTACCCTTGTCGGATGTCTTCGTCTCCCGCTTCCCCCGCCACCTCCGCGACGCCGCCTCGCCGCGTCGTCGCGCCGCTGGTCTTCGTCCTGCTCGGCATCTTCGGCATGGCCGCCGTCTGGACCATGACCGCGCTCATCGTGGACCGCCAGTGCGCCTGGATGGCCGCGATCGCCGCCGCCGACCTCGCCCTGCTGCTGCGCATCGGCCGGGCCGCGCCGGGCGTGCCGCGCGCGATCGGCAACGTGATCGCCACCGTCGCCACCGTCGTCGTCGCCAACTGGTGCATCGCCGCCGCACAGATGGGCGGACCGATGGGCCTGCCGATGACCGAATCGCTGCAGCGCATCGGCCCCGATTTCGCGCAGACCCTGCTGCTCATCGCCAACCAGCCGATCGACTGGGCGTGGTACGCCATCGCCGGCGTACTGGCGCTGTGGCTGGGCCGCTGACGCCGCGGGCTCTCCCGCATCCACGGATGCGATCAGCTCGCATACGCCCAGACGAGCGCCAACGCTGCCCCCAAGACCCAGACGAGCAGATTCAGCCAGTTTCCGGCAGCGATGCCGGGAATCACGACGGCCCGGTCCGGGCGTTTCGGGTCGTAGTGCACATCCACGTCGCTGCCACGGCGCAGTCCCTGCAGCAGCGCATACGCCTCGCTCTGCCCGAGGCCGCTCGTCGGTCGCCAAGTGAAATGCCGGGACCGGTAGGGCCTGCCCTTCACCGTGTACCGATACTCCAGATGCGCGGACCACGACGTGGTCTCCCAAGCATCTTCGTCGTAGCTCGCGCTTTCGTCGAAGCGGGCATCCAGCACGGTGCCCTGCGCCACGGGCCACTGCAACGATGCGCGACCAAGCATGATTCGACGCACCTGCAGTACGGCGCCCACCAAGGCGAACGCGAATGCCAGCAGGGCCAACGCGGCCTCGGCCATCTCAGGGCGCGGTCCGGCCGAAGATGCCGGCCAGGCGTTCACGCCAGCGCTTGCGACGGCGCACCGCGAAGGCCGGGAACACGGGGTGGACGGCGATCACGTCATACCCGGCGAAGTCGATGCCGTCGCCCGGTTTCGCGCCGCGCAGGTCGCGGAATTGGGCGTCGCCTTCCACTCCGGCGACGAAATCCGCCAGGTCCGGCGCGACGGCAAGGATCGACTCGCGCGACATCAGGTCGTCGTTGAGGCTGCGCACCGGCCGCAGGCGGAATTCGTGGAGGTCGTCGATCAGGCTCTCGTAGGGCGGGCGCATGAAGCGCAGGTACTCGTGGACGAAGGTCGCCATGTCGTCGCACTGGTACAGCAGCATCGGTCCCTCGTGCTGGTAGTACAGCACTGGCCCGAGCCGATCGTTGGTCCACGTCGCCCAGTGGCACCAGGCGTTGCCGAAACCGTCCGGGGCGATCTGGTACGTACGGTCCCCAAGCGGCGGAAAATACAGCCGTTCTTCGCTGCCGGCGAATTCGACGAGCTCCATCGGTCCGCCCTCCAGCCCGGCAGAGTACGCGAGCAGCATGCGCAATTCAGGCGCCAGTGTGCCGCCGCAACGCTGCGCGACAGCCTCGATCTCGGCTTCCGACAGCGGCGACAGCGCGCGCGTGCCGCGATCCTCGCCGTCTTCGTCGGGGCTCGGGGATGCAAGATAGGCGCGAAGGGCTTCGGCAGGATCCATGCAGGCGTTTCCTCGGTGCGGAGGCCAGCGTGACGGGACCGGGACGTCCGCGCAAGGCGGCAGTGCCGGCACGCTGCGGACAGCGGCCTGTCCGCAGGGGCAGAATGTCGGCCCGCCGACCGGATTCCGATGATGCGCGACCCCCGCCACGACATCCTCTTCACCCCCATCGCCATCGGCCCCGTCACCGCGAAGAACCGCTTCTTCCAGGTGCCGCACTGCAACGGCATGGGCCACGGCATGCCGCTGGCGCACGCGGCGATGCGCGAGACGAAGGCCGAAGGCGGCTGGGCGGTGATCGCGACCGAGGAGTGCGAGATCCATCCGTCCGGCGACGTATCGCCCTACGTCGAGGCGCGGCTGTGGGACGACCGCGACATCCCGGCGCTCGCGCTGATGTGCGACAAGGTCCATGCGCACGGCGCGCTCGCGGCGGTCGAACTCACCCATAACGGGCCGACGGCGTCGAACCTCTATTCGCGCGAGGTGCTGATCGCGCCGTCGCACCAGCCGGCGAAATACGGCTACCCATCGCAGGCGCGGGCGATGGACAAGACCGACATCGCAAACTACCGCCGCTGGCATCGCGAAGCCGCGCTGCGCGGCATGCGCGCGGGCATGGACATCATCTATGTGTACGCCGGGCACGACCTGTCGCTGGCGATGCATTTCCTGCAGCGCCGCCGCAACCACCGCACCGACGAATACGGCGGCTCGCTGGAGAACCGCGTGCGCCTGCTGCGCGAAGTGCTGGAGGACACGAAGGACGCCGTCGGCCATCGCTGCGGCGTGGCGCTGCGCTTCGCGACCGAGGA
>JBGAFR010000058.1:0-22450 GCA_044227145.1 Lysobacteraceae bacterium | reverse complement strand
TGGTCCTTGCTCTGCCGGTACAGCACGGCCACGTTGCCGATGCGCTGGACCAGCGCGGCGTCGCTGCGTTCGGCGAGGGCGGCGATCATCGCGTCGCGGGCCTCGCGGTCTTCGGCAGCGACCTTCACCTTGATCAGTTCGTGGTGCTCCAGCGCCAGCTCGACCTCGGCCACGACCGCGTCCGTCAGCCCCTTGGCCCCCATCTGCAGCATGGCCTTCAGGCCGTGGGCCTGGCCGCGGAGGAAGCGGATCTGGGCGTTGGTCAGCGAGGTCGACATGCAGGGGCGGGCGCTTCCGGCGCGGGAGGAGAACGGCGGGCAGGGTATCATGGCCGCCGGTCCCTCCCGGCTCGCCCGGGCCCCTCGGCCGCCTCCTTTCTTCGTCCGTTCCCGTATCCCCCCGCATGACGCGCAGCAAGAGCAGCCACCGCTGGCTCAAGGAGCACTTCTCCGATCCCTACGTCAAGAAGGCGCAGGCCGAGGGGATGCGCTCGCGGGCGGCCTACAAGCTGGAGGAGCTGGTCGAGCGCGACCGCCTGCTCAAGCCGGGGATGGCGGTGGTCGACCTCGGCGCCGCCCCGGGCGGCTGGTCGCAGTGGGTCCGGCAGGCGCTGGGCGACACCGGCCGGGTGGTGGCGCTGGACATCCTCGAGATGCCGACCCTGGCCGGGGTCGAGTTCATCCACGGCGACTTCCGCGAGGACGAGGTCCTGGCCCGGCTGGAAGCCCTGCTGAACGGGCAGGCCGTGGACCTTGTGCTCTCGGACATGGCGCCCAATATGAGCGGAGTGGATGCGGTGGACCTGCCGCGGGCCATGCACCTGGCGGAACTGGCGATGGACTTCGCCGACCGTCATCTGCGGCCCGGCGGCGCCTTCCTGATCAAGTTGTTCCAGGGGGTGGGGTTCGACGAGTACGTCCGGGCCTTGCGCGCACGCTACGACCGTGTCGTGATCCGCAAGCCGGCGGCCTCGCGCAGGCGCTCCCCCGAGGTGTACGCCCTGGCCCAGGGCAAGCGCCCCGGTGCCGTCGCCTGAGACCGCCGTCTCGACGCCTCACCACCGAACGCTGACAACATGGGTCCTCCGGGACGTACGACGGGATGAACAACTTGGCCAGAAACCTCATGCTGTGGGTGATCGTCGCCATCGTGCTGATGGCGGTGTTCAATGCGCTCGGCCCCAAGGGCGGGATCGGCGGGGCCGACAAGCCGCTGACCTACGACCAGTTCATCGACCAGGTCCGCAACGATCGCGTCGCCACGGTCGAGATCCAGGACGACGGGATGACCATCCACGGCGTCAACAAGGACAAGACCGAGTTCTACACCTACAAGCCGGACGACCAGGACATGATCAACGACCTGCTCGCGCATCGCGTGCAGATCGTCCAGGCTCCGCCTTCGTCGGGTCGCAACATCCTGCTGGGGTTGCTGTTCAACCTGTTGCCGATTGCGCTGCTGGTCGGCCTGTTCTTCTATTTCCTGCGCCAGATGCAGCAGGGCGGCACCAAGGGCGCGATGTCCTTCGGCCGTTCCCGCGCCAAGCTGCTGAACGAGGACCAGACCAAGGCCACCTTCGCCGACGTCGCCGGCTGCGACGAAGCGAAGGAGGAAGTCGCCGAACTGGTCGAGTTCCTGCGCGACCCCGGCAAGTTCCAGAAGCTCGGCGGCAAGATCCCGCGCGGCGTGCTGATGGTCGGTCCGCCGGGCACCGGCAAGACCCTGCTCGCCAAGGCCATCGCCGGCGAGGCACGCGTGCCGTTCTTCAGCATCTCCGGTTCCGACTTCGTCGAGATGTTCGTCGGCGTCGGCGCCAGCCGCGTGCGCGACATGTTCGAACAGGCCAAGAAGCACGCGCCGTGCATCATCTTCATCGACGAGATCGACGCCGTCGGTCGCCATCGCGGCTCCGGCATGGGCGGCGGCCACGACGAGCGCGAGCAGACCCTCAACCAGATGCTGGTCGAGATGGACGGCTTCGAGGGCGGCGAGGGCGTGATCGTGATCGCCGCGACCAACCGCCCCGACGTGCTCGACAAGGCGCTGCTGCGCCCGGGCCGCTTCGACCGCCAGGTCATGGTCGGCCTGCCCGACATCAAGGGCCGCGAGCAGATCCTGCGCGTGCACATGCGCAAGGTCCCGCTGAGCGACAACGTCCGCCCCGAGGTGCTGGCGCGCGGTACGCCGGGCTTCTCCGGCGCCGATCTCGCCAATCTGGTCAACGAAGCTGCCCTGTTCGCCGCGCGCCGCAACAAGCGCGAAGTGGAGATGCAGGATTTCGAGGACGCGAAGGACAAGATCTACATGGGCCCCGAGCGCCGCAGCATGGTCCTGCGCGAGGAAGACCGCCGCAAGACCGCATATCACGAGTCCGGCCACGCCGTGGTCGCGATGTCGCTGCCGAAGGCCGACCCGGTGCACAAGGTCACGATCATGCCGCGCGGCTGGGCGCTGGGCGTGACCTGGCAGTTGCCGGAGCACGACCAGTTCAGCATGTACAAGGACAAGATGCTCGAGGAGCTGTCGATCCTGTTCGGCGGCCGCCTCGCCGAGGAAATCTTCGTCGGCGAAGTGTCCACCGGCGCCTCGAACGATTTCGAGCGGGCGACCAAGCTGGCGCGCGCCATGGTGACCCGTTACGGCATGTCCGACGCGCTGGGCACGATGGTCTACGCCGACGACAAGGATTCCGGCTTCGGCCTGCAGAACAAGACCATTTCCGAGGCGACGCAGCAGAAGGTCGACGCCGAGATCCGCCGCATCCTCGACGAGCAGTACGCGGTCGCGCGGCAGATCCTCGAAAGCAAGCGCGACATCGTCGAAGCGATGACCGCCGCGCTGATGGAGTGGGAAACCATCGACGCCGACCAGGTGAAGGACATCATGGAAGGTCGCACGCCGCGTCCTCCGGTGGGTGCCGACAAGGTCGACAAGGACAAGGACGACAGCTTGCCCAGGCCGCAGGCCCCGGCGATCGGCGGTCCGGCCGAGACCACTTGATCGAGACCACCTGATCCCGGCGCCGGATTCCGGAGGGCCTCATTCCGCCGCGCCTCCGCGCTTGCCAGCCGCATCCCGAAAGGCCAGAGTCCGCTCTGGCCTTTCCTCGTTTCCGGTGCCCATGTTCGACATCGCTCCCCGCCTCGATTGCGCAGGTCGCGTGCTGGTCCTCGATCGCCCGCGGGTGATGGGCATCGTCAACGTCACCCCGGATTCGTTCTCCGACGGCGGCGAACACGCCACAGCCGATGCCGCGGTCGCGCATGCGCTCCGGCTCGCGGACGAGGGCGCGGACCTGCTCGACATCGGCGGCGAGTCGACCCGGCCCGGCGCGGCGGACGTGTCCGTCGACGAGGAGCTGGCGCGGGTGATCCCGGTGATCGAACGGCTGGCGCAGGCGACGACGCTGCCGATCAGCATCGACACCTCGAAGCCGGAGGTGATGCGCGCCGCGGTCGCGGCCGGCGCCGGCATGATCAACGACGTGTGCGCACTGCGGCGCGAGGGCGCGCTCGACGCGGCCGCCGCGCTGGGCGTGCCGGTGGTGCTGATGCACATGCAGGGCGAGCCGCGGTCGATGCAGGACGCGCCCGAGTACGAGGATATCGTCGCCGACGTCCATCGCTTCCTCGCCGAGCGGATCTTCTCGGCCGAGATGGCCGGCATCGACAAGAAGCGGGTCGTGGTCGATCCGGGCTTCGGCTTCGGCAAGACCACCGCGCACAACCTAGCGCTGCTCGCGGGCTTCGAGCGTTTCGTCGACCTCGGCGTGCCCGTGCTGGCCGGGTTGTCCCGGAAGCGCACGATCGGCGAGCTGACCGGCCGCGCTGATCCGCACGATCGCGTCTCCGGTTCCGTCGCCGCGCACCTCATCGCGGCGCAGCGTGGCGCGACGCTGGTGCGCGTGCACGACGTGGCCGCGACTGTCGACGCGCTGAAGGTCTGGAACGCGGTGGCGGCGGTACCGATGCCGAAGTCGAAGCCGGCCGCCCCGGCGATTCGCTGGCCGGACGAGGATTGACGCGCGCCGGTACTGTCGGCATATCGGGAGACGTGTGGCCGGCGCGACGTTCAGGCGGCGAGTCCCGTTTCGTGAGGCCCGCCCCGGTTGCGAAAGCCACGACCCTGACACAGTATGGCCGCCATGTTGTTCCGGCCCCGGCGATGGCCAGAACGGATGCCGGAAGGCATGCGCGAGGAAGCGCCCGGACAGGATGATCCGCTTCGATCGACCAGGAGATTGACCATGAAACTCGGTACCGCGACCACCCTCGTCTTCCTCACGCTGCTGGGCGGCAGCCTGTCCGACCCCGCCAGCGCCCGCACCAAGCCGGCCGCCCCCCAGGCCGAGGCCGACACCAAGGAGGCGCCGCAGCTCAGCGACAAGGCTGCGAAGAAGATCTCGATGGCGATCGGCGAGGAAGTCGGCGATTTCGCGGTCACCAATCAGGAGGAGGTGGAGTCCTCCGCGGGTTCTAAGGCCACCGAATACACGGTCCGCACGAACCGCGGCAAGACCTACAAGTGCCAGATCATCGAGCCGTCGCGCGCCGGCAAGTTCTTCTCGTTCGGCACGGCCGCCAGTGGCGACGCGCTGTGCACCCAGTTCTCCGGCGCGACCGGCGGCAAGGGTCGGGCTGCGGCCGCGCCTGCGCCCGCCGGCAAGGCCGGCAGTGCCACCGGTGCCAAGCCGAAGTCCACCGCCCCCATCGCGGTCAGCGACAAGGTCGCGAAGAAGATCTCGTCGGCGATCGGCGTGGAGCCGAGCCAGTTCGTCGTGACCGCCCAGGAGGACGTGGAAGCCAACGCGGGGCAGAAGGCCACCGAGTACACGGTCCACACCAACGGCGGCAAGACCTACAAGTGCCAGATCTTCGAAGCGTCGCGCCTGGGCAAGATCGCGACGTTCGGAACCGCCGGCAGCTCCGATGCCCTGTGCACCGACTTCACCAAGGGCTCGCGCGACCAGGGCAAGACCAACCAGGCCGCCTGCAACGCGCTGCTCCGCGCCGCGCACAAGTGCGACTGATCGCCCGGCGACCTTCGGATCGCCGTGGCGCGGGCCCGGCGAGCCGCGCGTGATCCGCTGCATCGCGCTTGCCCACAGCGCTTGTGGGCAAGCGGTGGGGCAATCCTGTGGACAACCCGCTGCAGGCCAGACGCGGCGGGCGTTGCAGGCGGTTTGGCGAAAATTTCGCCACCCTGCCGGGCCGCCGGAGCTGGCGGAATTTTCGCCAATCGGCTGCGGGCCGCACGGCGCCGGGGCTGTAGCGTTTCGTCCACAACTTCATGCGCAGGTTGTCCACAGACGCTGTGGATGACGGTGGATACGCTCCGCCTCACATGCGGCGCAGGCGCCTCAGCCCCCACGCAGCGACGCCCAGCAGGGCGAGCACGAACAGGAGCTTGCCGAAGCGGAACGCCGGTCGCTGCCCGATCGGGACGGCGAGGTCGGCGGGCACATCGCCCTGGCCGACGATCACCTCGACGCCGGCCGGATGGAGGTCGCTGTCGCGCTCCACCTCGACCAGCAACGGCGGCCGCTCCTCGCCGGGCGGGGGCAGCGTCTTGAGGATCGTGCCCTGCAGGATCGCCCCCCGCCTGCGGTTGAGCGCGCTGTAGGCGTCGAACAGCCCCTGGCCCAGGGTCGCGACCAGTTCGGCGTCGCTGTGCTTGCCGTGGGCGGCTTCGAGCTGTTGCCCGATCGTGCCCGCGGAGGTCGTCTTTTCCATCCGCGATGCCGAGAACACGACCGTCATGTCGCCCATCGGCGTCTGCACGCCGTCGAAGCTGCCGCTCATGACGATGTCGCCGCTCGGGTCGTCCTTGGCCGAGATCGCGTACATCCGGTAGACCACCCAGACGTCTTCGCGGGGATCGAGCGTCGACGGCATCGCGAGGGTCAGACGACTCGTTCCGCCCGGTGCCAGCGGCGTGGGCATCATCTGTCGTGCGAGTTCCCCGGCATGCGCCGTCATCGGCAGAAGGCAGAGCAGGGCGAGCGCGCCAATGCGGCGGCGCGTGTCGGTCGGCATGGCGTCGTTCCCCGGGAAGATCGGCGGAGGATGCCGATCCGTCAGGGGGTGCGCAATGGGGGCTCGCGGCGGTGGAACGCCTGCACCCGAGGGTCCACGATCCGGAACCACAGCGGCGGGCACAGCGCGAGCAGGAACATCGCGGCGTATCCGCCCGGCAGCTGCGGGCTGTCGGCGTGATGGAGCAATGTCTGGTAGCGACGGCGCGGGGTTTCGTGGTGGTCGGAATGCCGCTGCAGGTGGAACAGCAGCAGGTTGCTCAGCAGGTAGTCGGAGTTCCACGAATGCAGGTGCGTCGTGCGCTCGTAGCGGCCGTCGGGCAGGCGCCGCCGTTCCAGGCCGTAGTGTTCGATGTAGTTGATGACCTCCAGCGCACAGGCGGCGATGACGCCCTGCACGACGAAGTAGACTGCCCCGACCGGTCCCAGCCACCCCGCGACGCCGGCGAGCAGCAGGCACCACAGCGCGCTCCAGCCCAGCAGTTCGTTGCGCGGGCTCCACCACGGGCGCCCCTGCGCGGCGAGCCTGCGCGCCTCCAGCCGCCAGGCGTTCGCGGTGTTGCGGACGAGGGCGCGCGGCAGGAAGTGCCACAGCGACTGCCGGAAGCGCGCGCTGGAGGCGTCCTCGGGCGTGGACACGTGCACGTGATGCCCGCGCACGTGCTCGACCTTGAAGCCGTGGTAGCCCACGCTGGTCAGCAGCAGGCCCCCAGCCGCACGTTCCAGCCGGGTGTCCTTGTGGATCAACTCGTGGGCGACGTTGATCGCGAGCACGCCGCCGACGATGCCCTGCGACAGCAGCCACCCCGCGATGCCGATCGGGCCGAACACGGTGTGGACGAAGTGCCAGCCGGACCACAGCATCACGCCGAACTGTGCCGGCAGCGCCGCCAACGTCATCGCTGCGAACCAGCGGTCGCACTCCAGCACCGGTGTTTCGGCCGCGTCGGGATTGCGCGGATCGTGGCCCAGCGCATGGTCGGCCAGCGGCAGCAGCACGAACAGGAAGAACAGCGGGAACCACGCCATCAGGTCGGGCTGGCCGCTGCGCGCACCCAGCCACGCGGCCGCGGGCATCAGCGCCGGGACCACGAACACGAACAGGAAGGCATAGCGTTTCCAGATCGGCATGGGCGTCTGTGCGGCGGGGACGAGGCGTCAGCCTACGCCCCCGGCTGCGGCGCGCAACCCGGCGACGCCCGGTCGCGGCCCGGGGTATCCTCGCCGCTTCCCGATCCCGCCCGATCGCCGTCCGGAACCGCGCATGACCGCAGGCCAGCCGCTGCTCATCACCTTCGGCGTCTATCTCGTCGCCATGATCCTGATCGGCGTGTGGGCCTGGCGCTCCACCCGCAGCTTCGACGACTACATCCTCGGCGGCCGCTCGCTGGGGAGCGTGGTGACCGCGCTGTCGGCCGGCGCCTCCGACATGAGCGGCTGGCTGCTGATGGGCCTGCCGGGCGCGCTGTACGTCGGCGGCGTGTCCGAGGCCTGGATCGCGCTGGGCCTGGTCGTCGGCGCCTGGTGCAACTGGAAGTTCGTCGCCGGCCCGCTGCGCGTCTACACCGAGCGCACCCGCAACGCGCTGACCCTCCCGGACTACTTCACCCATCGCTTCGAGGACCGACAGAAGCTGCTGCGCGTGTTCTCGGCCGTGGTGATCCTGGTGTTCTTCGCCGTGTACTGCGCGAGCGGCATCGTCGCCGGCGCACGGCTGTTCGAGAGCGTGTTCGGCGTGCCCTACGCGCAGGCGTTGTGGTGGGGCGCGGCGGCGACCATCCTCTACACCCTGATCGGCGGCTTCCTCGCGGTGAGCTGGACCGACACCGTGCAGGCCTCGCTGATGATCTTCGCGCTGGTGCTGACCCCGATCATGGTCGTGCTCGGCAGCGGCGGGCTGTCGCCGAGTCTGGCGTTGATCGAACAGGTCGACCCGGCCAAGCTCGACTGGTTCAAGGGCGGTACGCTCGGCGCGATCGGCATCGTTTCGCTGCTTGCGTGGGGCCTCGGCTACTTCGGCCAGCCGCACGTGCTTGCGCGGTTCATGGCCGCCGATTCGCTGACCACGATCCCGAAGGCGCGGCGCATCGGCATGACCTGGATGGTGCTGTGCCTGCTCGGTGCGATGGCGGTGGGCTTCTTCGGCAACGCCTGGTTCGCGCAGCATCCCGACCAGGTCGGTCCGGTCGCCGAGAATTCGGAACGCGTCTTCATCCAGCTCGCGAGCGTGCTGTTCAACCCGTGGGTGGCCGGCGTGCTGCTCTCGGCCATCCTCGCCGCGATCATGAGCACGCTGTCCTGCCAGTTGCTGGTGTGTTCCAGCGCGCTCACCGAGGATTTCTACAAGGGCTTCCTGCGCCCGGACGCCGGCCAGCGCGAGCTGGTGTGGTTCGGCCGCGCGATGGTGCTGTCGGTGGCGCTGCTGGCGATCTGGATCGCGCGCGATCCCGACAGCAAGGTGCTCGGCCTCGTCTCGTACGCGTGGGCCGGCTTCGGCGCCGCGTTCGGCCCGGTCGTGCTGTGCTCGCTGTTCTGGGGGCGAATGACACGCAATGGTGCGCTGGCCGGCATGATCGTCGGCGCCGCGACCGTGATCCTGTGGAAGGAGATCGCGGTCAAGCAGCACGGCAGCGGCCTGTACGAGATGGTGCCCGGCGTGATCGCGGCGACGCTCGCGATCGTCGTCGTCAGCCGGCTCGGCAAGCCGCCGTCCGACGACGTGCTGTACCGGCACAAGGGCGTCCAGGAGACGCTGAAGGTGCATGGGTACTGACGCATGCCGCGACAGCGTTCGCCTTTGCGGGAGGCGGGAGGGCAGATGGTGTCGGCCATCCAGAAGGAATGGGGTGAAGCGCTCGGGACAGATGCCGCGCCTGAAGCGGAGGAGGTGATGAGGCGGGCGCACGACCTGCTGCAGGCGGATTCTTCCGAGGCCTTGGCGCGATTGCTGGATGGCAAATCGTGCGCGGATTACCTCGGTGCCGGCTGGATCCGTGCGCATCCGTCGGTCTGGCCGGCATTGCGCGCGTTCGAGGTCATCGCCTTCGACGGCGACGACACGCGCCTCGGCGCGCCCTGACCATGCCCGCCGATACCCGCCCCCTCGCCATCGCGCTGATGGGCCCGACCGCGTCGGGCAAGACCGCGCTCGCGCTGGACTGGGCGGCGCGCTTCGGCGGCGAGATCGTCAGCGTCGACTCGGCGCTGGTCTATCGCGGGCTCGACATCGGCGCGGCCAAGCCGACGGCTGCGGAGCAGGCGGCCGTGCCGCATCACCTCATCGACGTGCGCGATCCGTGGCAGCCGTACTCCGCCGCCGAGTTCGCGGCCGATGCGCGCGCGGCGGTCGAGGCCATCGTCGCCCGCGGGCGGCTGCCGATCCTCGCCGGCGGCACCGGGCTGTACTTCCGCGCGTTGCTCGACGGCCTGTCGGCGATGCCCGAGGCCGACGACGCGGTGCGCGCGCAACTCGACGCCGAGGCCGTCGAACGCGGCTGGGCCGCGCTGCATGCCGAACTGGCGACGGTCGATCCCGTCGCCGCGGCGCGCATCCACGCCACCGATCCGCAGCGCATCCGCCGTGCGCTGGAGGTCTATCGGGTCAGCGGGCGGCCGATCAGCGCCTGGCAGCGCGAGGCCGCCGCCGGGCCGCGCTTCCCGTGCCGGGTGCTGCGGCTGGCGATCGCCCCGGTCGATCGTGCCGTGCTGCACGCCCGCATCGAGCGCCGCTTCGACGCCATGCTCGCCGCCGGCTTCCTCGACGAAGTCCGCGCCCTGCGCGCGCTGCCGGCCCTGCGCGACCATCCGGCGCCGCTGGACCTGCCGGCGCTGCGCGCGGTCGGCTATCGCCAGGCCTGGGAGCATCTGGACGGCGCCACCGATGCCGCGACCTTCCGCGATCGCGGCATCTTCGCCACCCGCCAGCTCGCCAAGCGCCAGCTCACCTGGCTGCGCGGGCAGCACGACCTGCGCTGGTTCGATCCGGAAAACGCCCGTGATCGTCTGGAAACCGCGCTCAACGGCTTCCTCTCCGCAACCGCCACCCTCGGCTGACCCCATCGGCCGGCTTCCGGTCAGCTGCCATTTATGCAACCATCGGGGTCCGGCAGGGGAGTGCCGCGTCGCCGTCACGGGCGCAAGGCCGGCTTGTCGCATTTCTCGACAACAGAGCAATCACCGCAGTCATGTTCCAGCCAATAACAAGACCCAGAACGGGGAGCACCATGTCGAAAGGGCAGTCTTTGCAGGATCCTTTCCTGAACGCGTTGCGCCGCGAGCGCGTTCCGGTCTCCATCTATCTCGTCAACGGCATCAAGCTGCAGGGCACGATCGAATCCTTCGACCAGTTCGTCGTCCTGCTACGCAACACCGTCAGCCAGATGGTCTACAAGCACGCCATCTCCACCGTCGTGCCGGCGCGCAACGTGCGCGTGGGCCCGGGCGGCGGCTACGTGCACGCCACCGAGTCGGATGACGCGCCGGGTGGCCCGATGGACGACCAGGACTGACGATCGCGATTGACGTCGCGGACGCCCCTCCGGGTGTCCGCGGCGGACCCGGCTCGCACGGGTGCGGCGCTTGGGCGCCGCAGACGGCATACTGCGCGTCCTGTCCCGTGGAACTTCCGGCTTGTTCGAACGATCCCGCAAGGGCGAGACCGCGCTGCTGATCCAGCCCCACGCCGGCGGCCCGCCCGAGGCCGACGTGCTGGAGGAATTCGCCGATCTCGCCCGTTCCGCCGGTGCCACCGTCGCGGCGCTGCTGCACGCCCGCATCGACCGCCCCAACGCCGCCATGCTGATCGGCAGCGGCAAGCTGGAGGAGGCCAAGGTCGCCGCGGACGCCACCGGCGCCGACCTGGTACTGGTCAACCACACCCTCTCGCCCGTGCAGGAGCGCAACCTCGAGAAGGCGCTCGGCCGCCGCGTGGTCGACCGCACCGGCCTGATCCTCGACATCTTCGCCCAGCGCGCGCGCAGCCACGAAGGCAAGCTGCAGGTCGAACTCGCGCAATTGCGGCACATGGCCACGCGCCTCGTGCGCGGCTGGACCCATCTGGAACGCCAGCGCGGCGGTTCCATCGGCCTGCGCGGCCCCGGCGAAACCCAGCTCGAAACCGACCGTCGCCTGCTGCAGAAGCGCGTCGAGCAACTGCAGCGCCGGCTCGACAAGGTCGAAGTGCAGCACACGCAGATGCGTCGCGCCCGCGTGCGCAGCGAACTGCCGCGGGTGGCGCTGGTCGGCTACACCAACGCCGGCAAGTCGACGCTGTTCAACGCGATCACCGGCGCCGGGGCCTACGCCGCCGACCAGCTGTTCGCGACGCTCGACCCGACCGTGCGCCGCATCGCGCTGCCGGGCGGCGCGGCGATGCTGGCCGACACCGTCGGCTTCGTGCGCGACCTGCCGCACGACCTCGTCGCCGCGTTCCGCTCGACGCTGTCCGAAGCGCGCGAGGCCGACCTGCTGCTGCACGTCATCGACGCCGCGGACCCGCATCGCGACGACCGCATCCGCCAGGTCGACGAGGTGCTGGCCGAAGTCGGCGCCGGCGACATCCCGCAGCTGCTGGTGTTCAACAAGATCGACCGGATCGAAGGCGCGGTGCCGCGGCACGATCCCGCGGTGCGGCCGACCGAGGAAGGCGAGGGCGTCGATCACGGCCTGGACGAGGTCGCGCGCGAGCGCGTCTGGCTGTCGGCCCGCGACGGCCTCGGCCTCGACCTGCTGCGCGATGCGCTGGTCGCGCGGCTGGGCCTGCGGCGCGCGCTCGGCCGGGTGCGCCTGCCCGCGCGTGCGGGGGCGCTGCGTGCCCGCCTGTACGCGCTCGAGGCCGTGCGCGAGGAGGCGCACGAGGACGACGGCGGCTGGACGCTGGACCTCGACCTGGCCCTGGGCGATGCCGAGAAACTGGCCGCCGGCCCCGATGGCGATGCGCTGGAGCCGCTGTTGCCGCGGGGCACGGACGACGACACCTTGTAAACTGCCGGTCTCGCCCGCATCCCGGCGTGGCATATCGGCTTCGGAGCAGGCATGGCCTGGAACACCCCTGGTAGCGGCACACCTGGCAACGGCGACAAATCCCCCTCGGGCGGCGGCCGCGATCCCTGGAACGCGCGCCGCAAGCGTCCCGGCGATGGCGGCGGCGAAGACTGGCTGGCGCGGCTGCGCGGGCTGTTCGACGGCGGCGGTGGCGGCGCAGGCAATCCGCTGCGCTGGATCCCGGTGCTGGTGGCGCTGTGGCTCGCCTTCTCCAGCTTCGTGCTGGTGACCGAGCAGGAGCGCGGCGTCGTCCTGCGCTTCGGCGAATTCTCGCGGATCATGTCCCCGGGACCCGGCTTCAAGCTGCCCTGGCCGATCGAGACGGTGCGCAAGATCAACGCCACCGAGATCAAGACCTGGAGCGGCACCGTGCCGGTGCTGACCAGCGACGAGAACATCGTCAACGTCGAGTTCAACGTGCAGTACCGGATCGGCGATGCCCGGCAGGCCCTGTACGGCACCCGCGACGCGGAGGACGTGCTCCAGGAAGCCACGCTCAGCTCGGTGCGCGAGCAGGTCGGCCGCTCGCCGCTCGACACCGTGCTCGGCGCTCGCGACGCGCTCGCGGTGGCTGCGCGCACGCGCCTTCAGAAGTCGCTCGACGACTACACGACCGGCCTGGTGGTGACCGAGCTCAACCTGCCGAATGCGCGGCCGCCGGAAGAGGTCAAGCCCGCGTTCGACGACGTCAACAGCGCCCAGCAGGACAAGGATCGCCTGATCAGCGAATCCCGCGCCTACGCCGCGAAGATCGTGCCGGAAGCCCGCGGCGAGGCCGCGCGCACGCGCACCGTCGCCGAGGGCTACAAGACGGCCGCGATCGCCCGCGCCACCGGCGATGCCGCGCGCTTCAGCCTGCTCCTGCAGCAGTACCGCGGCGCGCCCGAGGTCACCCGCAAGCGGCTGTGGCTGGAAACGGTGCAGCAGGTGCTGGCGCAGAACAGGAAGGTGATCGGCGGCGACAGTCGCCAGCTGCTGTATCTGCCGGTCGCGCCCGGCCAGGCGGCCGCGCCCGCCGCGGCGATGTCCGCGCCGCCGCCCGAACTGGTGGCGCCCGCGGTCACCAGCACGCCCGACGAAGACCCCGTCCGCAGACCGCGCGGCAGCCGTGAAGGAGAAGGCCGATGAGATTCCCGCTCTGGATTCCCGCCGCGCTGGTCGCCCTGTTCGCGCTGCTGAGCTCGACCTTCGTCGTCCAGGAAGGCCATACCGCGATCGTCCTCAACCTCGGCAAGGTCGTGCGCACCGATCTCCGTCCCGGCCTGCACTTCAAGGTGCCGCTGGTCGAGAGCGCGCGCATCTACGACACCCGCCTGCTGGTGCTCCCCGCCGAGCCCGAGCGCTACCTGACCTCCGAGCGCAAGGACGTCAACGTCGACTTCTTCGCCGTCGGCAGGATCAAGGACGTGCGCGCCTACTACCGTGCGACCGCCGGCGACGAATCCGCCGCGGTCGCGCGCCTCGAACCGATCATCAAGGACGCGCTGCGCAGCGAGATCAACACCCGCACGCTGTCGCAGGTGGTGTCCGGCGAGCGCGGCACCTTCGCCGGGACGCAACTGGCCACGATCAACAAGGGCGCCGCGACGCTGGGCGTGACGATCATCGACCTGCGGATCAAGCAGATCGACCTGCCGACCGACAGCCAGGTCATCCGCGACGTCTATCGCCGGATGAGCGCGCAGCGCCAGCAGGTCGCGAGCAAGCTGCGCGCCGAGGGCGCGGAGCAGGCCAACGAGATCCGCGCCCAGGCCGACCGCGACCAGGCGGTGATCCTCGCCGAGGCCGAGCGCGACGCGCAGAAGCTGCGCGGTGAAGGCGACGCCGAAGCTGCGCGCATCTACGGCAGCGCCGCCGGCGCCGACCCGTCGTTCTATGCGTTCCAGCGCAGCCTCGAGGCCTACCGCGCCTCGTTCAAGGACGGTCAGTCGGTGATCGTGCTCGACAAGGACGATCCGTTTCTGCAGTACATGCGCAGCGATCGCTGAGGCAGCAGGGCCGATGCCGATCCCGTCATCCCCGCGACAGCGGGGACCCACGGAGATGTGCGATCTCGACGCCTTCCTCGCCGGTGCGAGGAAGGCGTTTGTCTTTCACGGCGGCGAAGGCTTCGCTCGCGCGCGCATCCTCGCGACACGCAGGCCCGCATCAGCCGGCTGACGTCGTTCTCTTCCCGTCTGCCGCGCGCGCATCCACGACCGGCCTCCGGGTCGCCCTGCCGCACGTCGCCGTGTCCGATGGTGCGTTGTCGTGCTTCTTGCACGACGCTTGTCGGCGCGCCGTGATGCGACGGCTGCGCATGCCCGGTGCTGTCGTCATCGACACCGGATCGCTTGGTTCCCATCCGCCGCGTCTCGATTGATCCGCATCGACACGGTCGGCACCCGCGAACGGGTGCCCATCACGCTTTCTCGCGTTCGCATGCGATTCGTTCCCGCTTTCGTCCTTCCGTTCGCATCGCGCGCGCGCAAGGATGGCTGCGCGAGACGCATCGACGATCATGGATCGCGCACGTCGTCTCGCGATGTCGCCGGCGAGGATCGACCGGTCGCGTCGGCGTTCGATTCGCTGTTCCTATGGAGAGACACGTTATGAATGACACGATCGAAATGCGCGCGCGCAGCAGGATGCTGCGTCGTACCGGGCTGGCGCTGGCCCTGCTGTCGCTGGCCGGCGGTGCGCAGGCGGCCACCTGCCTCGCCTACAACCCCGCCAACAAGGCGAACAAGCTCTATCTGCTCTATCCGAACGCGCCGTTGACGTATCCGTCGTTCGGCTTTTCGGCCGGTTCGGTAACCAACCCGGCGGCGGCATTCAACGCGGCCGACCTGCCGAGCTACACCGGCACCACCACCGCGCTGCGCGATGCGATCACGCACGTGGTCGAACTCGACTACTGCGAATTCAACGTGCAGGTGATCCCGACCGCCACGCTGCCGCCCGCGACTTTCCCGCGCCGCAACACCGTGGCGGTGACGACCAAGTCCGACATCACCGACGGTCTGTTCGGCCTGGCACAGAACGTCGACACCGGCGACGGCACGGCCGTCGATTATTCCTACGTCTGGGGCAAGACCTACCAGGACTGGACCGGCGGCCTGGGCGGCGCGCTCAACGGCGTCAACTCCACGCTGGATCGCTGGGCCAATTCGATCGGCGGCACCGCCGCGCACGAGGCCGGCCACAACTACGGTCTCGCGCACAACACCACCCTCGCGCCGGGCGAGGACACCTACAAGCACCACGTCATGCCCGCGGGCAGCAACCTCAATGCCGAGGACCGCGCCGGCTATCGCCGCCACTTCAGCGACGGCGAGTTCTCCACGCTCGCGGCCAACGTCGGCCTGTCGCTGCAGACGATGTGGAACTGGGACATGGTCAATCCGAACGCGGCCGCGGCCTACAGCCTGGACATGACCGTGCTCTATCCCTCCGCCACGCCGCCGGTGCTGGCGTGGTCGTTCGCGGGCTGCTCCAGCCCGTGGATCAACCCGACCGTGATCGGCCCGACCGGCCCCGCGCAGACGTTCCAGGGCGGCACGTACTACCCGTACACGCTGCGCTGGAACACGCCCAACCCCGGCAGTTGCGTCGGCACGCCGGGCCAGGCGCCCGGCGGCGTGCTGTTCCACATCGGCGCGACGTTCACCTCGGTGGATTTCAGCCTGAGCACGCCCAACCCGATCGTCATCAAGGACGTGATCCTGCGCGATTCGGGCGGTACCGCGATGTCGCTCAATCCGCGGCTGCACGCGTTCGACGCCGGCACGCTCGACACCATCGGCGGCAACCTCAACCTGGGCGTGTTCAACCTCGGCGAAGCGCCGCTGCAACTGGCGAACCTGCAGATGCGCGAACTGCCGCGGGTGATCGCACTGGACCAGATGGTGCGCGACGGGCGCATCGCCGACTTCACCGGCATGCCGTTCGAGCCGTGGCCGCAGACGACGCGCACGCTGGTCGACAAGGCCAGCGTGGACCCGGGCCGTGGCCTGAGCCTGCCGATCGCACGGCTGGACCAGAAGCGCCATGTCTACGAGGTGATCACGCCCGAGGATTGCCTGAAGGCGCTCGGCGACCGGCTGGGCGGCGGCCCCGACACGACCGACTGCTTCCCGGGCACCAACATCGACCTGTTCCCCTCGACCACGATGTACTTCATCGGCGAGAGCGTCGATCCGCAGGCCACGTACTGGGATCCGGCCCAGAAGCGCTATGTGCGTGGCCCGCTGGCCAGCCGGACCTACTACCAGGTCACCGGTCGCCGCCTCGACACCGACAGGAACGGCGTCGACGACTACGTCGACCGCCAGCAGGGCAAGGCGGGCGCGCGCTGACGCGTCCCCGGACGGGGGAGGGGCGGTCCGCCGTTCATCCCCCGGCCGGGAATTCCGGGGCGCGAGGGTGGTCCCCGCGCCGAAAACCCGGATAATGCACAAAAGCCGGACGGGCCCACGCCCCGCCGGCTTTTTCCGTGTCGGGGGTCGGTCCACGCAGGCGCGCCGGGAGGCGCGATCCGCGTCCCGGGTCGTCTCGCGGCAAGGTCGCGCCTTCCGGCGCTCCTACAACGTGCTTTCCGGAGTCAGGTCATGGGTCAGTCGGTCGTGGTGTTGGGTGCCCAGTGGGGCGACGAGGGCAAGGGCAAGATCGTCGATCTGCTCACCCAGGACATCGGCGCCGTCGTGCGCTTCCAGGGCGGCCACAACGCCGGCCACACGCTGGTGATCGGCGGCAAGAAGACGGTCCTGCACCTGATCCCCTCCGGCATCCTGCGCGACGACGCGCTCTGCCTCATCGGCAACGGCGTGGTGCTGCACCCAGGTGCGCTGCAGAAGGAGATCGCCGAACTCGAAGCCAACGGCGTCGACGTGCGCAGCCGCCTCAAGATCAGCCCGGCCACGCCGATCATCATGCCGTACCACATCGCGCTGGATCAGGCGCGCGAGAAGGCGGCCGGCAAGGATGCGATCGGCACCACCGGCCGCGGCATCGGCCCGGCCTACGAAGACAAGGTCGCGCGCCGCGGGATCCGCGTCGCCGACCTGCGCTATCCGGCCGAACTGGCCGAGAAGCTGCGCGCCACGCTCGACTACCACAACTTCGTGCTGACGAAGTACCTCGGCGTCGACGCCGTCGACTTTCAGCAGACGCTCGACGAAGCGCTGGCCTTCGGCGAGTACATCGAACCGATGAAGTCCGACGTCGCCGGCATCCTCCACGACCTGCGCAAGCAGGGCAAGCGCGTGCTGTTCGAAGGCGCGCAGGGCTCGCTGCTCGACATCGACCACGGCACGTACCCGTACGTCACCTCGTCGAACACCACCGTCGGCGGCGCGCTCGCCGGCACCGGTGTCGGCGCCGACGCCATCGATTACGTGCTGGGCATCGCCAAGGCCTATGCCACCCGCGTCGGCGGCGGCCCGTTCCCCACCGAGCTCGACGACGAAGTCGGGCAGGGCATCCGCGACCGCGGCCAGGAATACGGCGCCACCACCGGCCGTCCACGCCGCTGCGGCTGGATGGACATCGTTGCTCTCAAAAGAGCCGTCGCCATCAACGAGAAGCTGAAGATCTGCATCGCCTACGAGTACCACGGCAAGCGCAGCGAGTACGCGCCGCTGGACGCCGACGGCTGGCGCGAGTGCAAGCCGGTGTACCTGGAATTCCCGGGCTGGAGCGAATCCACCGCCGGCATCACGGACTGGGACAAGCTGCCGCCCGCCGCCCGCGCCTACCTGCGCGCGCTGGAAGAACTCGCCGGTTGCCCGCTGGCGATCGTGTCCACCGGCCCGGACCGCGACGCCAACATCATCCTGCGCGACCCGTTCGCCTGATCGCGGCAACGATGGCGATGCGTCGCCGTCGGCCGCAGGCGTGGCCTCATCGTCGTCGTGCGATGGGGCCGGTCGGCGATCGGCCTGCGTTGCGGACCCGCAGCGCCCCAGTGTCCCGCACACAAAAAAAGGCAATTATATACTTGACAAACCCAAGTTGACCGGGCATCCTGACCTCACTATCCGAGGTTTCAGTCATGGCCGATCTTCTTGCCCCGCACTTCACCGATGCCGACAAGGCCCGCGAGTACCTTGAGGTGCTTCGTTGGCCTAATGGTCCCGTGTGCCCGCACTGCGGCACGGAAGGCGCGCACTACGCGCTGAAGGGCGCGTCGCATCGGGCGGGCCTGCTGAAGTGCAAGGACTGCCGCAAGCAGTTCAGCGTGACGGTCGGCACGGTGTTTGAGCGGAGCAAGATTCCGCTGAACAAGTGGCTTCTGGCGGTTCACCTGATGTGCGCCAGCAAGAAGGCCATGAGTTCGCACCAGATTCACCGCATGCTGGGCGTGACGTACAAGTCTGCGTGGTTTATGACGCATCGCATCCGCGAGGCGATGAAGCCGGGTTCGACCGGCCTGATGGGTGAAGGTGGCGGCGTTGTCGAAGCGGACGAGACGTTTTGGGGCAACAACGGCAAGCAGCCGAAAGGCGCTCGCGGTTTCGCTCACAAGATGAAGGTGGTTTCGTTGGTCGAGCGTGACGGCGAAAAGCGCAGCGTGGTCGTTCCAAACGTCAACGCTAAGACGCTTCGCAGCGTGCTAGAGGCGAACGTAAGCAAGTCGGCGCACCTGATGACCGACGAGCATGCGGGCTACACCAAGGTCGGCAGGGAGTTCGCCTCGCACGGCGTCACCCGCCATAGCCGGGGCGAGTACGCTGTCGGCCAGGTTCACTCGAATACGGCCGAAGCGAGTTTCAGTCTCTTGAAGCGTGGTCTCGTCGGTACGTTCCACCACGTCGGCGAGCAGCACCTTCAGCGGTACGTGACTGAGTTCGACTTCCGTTGGAACCATCGGAAGACGGCTGACGCTGAACGGGCTTCGATCCTTCTGCAATCAATCGCAGGCAAAAGGCTCACCTACAGCCCAGCTAACTGAGTCTGTGGAATCGTCAGTAAAGGTTGACAAGTCAGAGTAAAAGACGCATAAAAAACGCTCGGGAGTTGCGGCTCCCGAGCGCGTCCAGCTCTTAATTTTCAATTAGTTATGGCGGGCGCATGTTTCACCTACGTTTGTTCTGAAGTAGTGGTGGAGCAGAGGGGAGTTGAACCCCCGTGCGCGTGGATGCAGAGCCCTCGCACGGAACCGTCCCTGCCCCTAGCTTGGTGGAGTTGCCGGGAATCGAACCCGTGACAGTCGGTCCAAAGTCGCCGTCCGGAACCATCCGCAACCCCAGTAACACGCAGGGGCCGCCCCTTTTGGGGCGGCCCCTGTTCCTCACTCTTTCTCTTGTTCTTCAAGGTACTGGACAAGTTTCGGGCCAGCATGCCAGCGCCGTTGGTGCCCGGTAGAACTGTCCCGAACCACATGGAAAAGTTCGGCCGGCTGGAAACCATCTTCAACTACTTTCTTATTGATGAGCGCCAGCCGCCCACCCAGCCCTTTCGGGTGTTTCAGGCCGAGAACATTAGCGAGAGTCTCACCATCCACGCCAGCGCCGTTCCCACGGCGTATGGTGGTCAGGAAAGCCTTGGCCGTTCCGTCAATGTCGAAGCCACCCCCGGCAGCCGGGGCCGCCTCAAACTGCGGAAGTTCGGGCTGAGCGGACTGCACGACGGCCGGCTTCTTCGCCGGGGGCGAAGGCTTGGTGTTCTGCTGGGCCCCGGTCAGCTTTTGAGTCAGTGCAATCGCCTCGTCGGGCGAGTCACAGACAACTTCGATCCCTGCGATATTGATCTTGAAGGCCATGAATGAGAACCCCGCGAGCTAAGCCAGATGACACCCTACCACCTCTGGAATCAGAAGTGAAGCCTGAAGGCGAGAGTACGCGGCCTGTGGATGCCAATGTAGTAATGGACGCGGTCCTGAGGCGGATGCTCGCTACTCCGCCAGACCCTAAGACTTCTGAGAAATCAAAGAAGTAGTGAAACTACTAACGCCGGAACATGAAGAAGCCCGCTCTAGGCGGGCTTCGTCGTTTAGGAGGACATGATGGCTATTTGGCTGCTAGACCGCCTCGCCAGAGTGCTGGGCATCAGCATGAAAATTGGCGAGATTTCCTACGGAGCGCCTAGAACGGAGCTTACGGACAGTGCGCAGCAATCCAGTCATTCGTCCCCTTGAAACATCGGAGCGCAGCCGCGTCATCGATCTTTATCACTAGCAGCCTGTCATCGGCGTCGATGTACTGGGCGAAGTGGTCTCTGACCTCTTTGGGGTCATCGTTTTCTAGGTTGAGCAGGTAAAGGGAGAGAAGTGCTTTATGCGCTCCAAGGCGCTCCATCTCATCCCAAAGCTCTGGGTAGTTCTTCTGTTTGACCAAGTCGTATGAAACGGCGAACAGCGCCATAACCTATCTCCTTCAGGTTCTCTAGTCTGGCAATGCTCTCCCCGTCAACCGGGTTCGTCAAGTATATAACAGCCCAAAAAAAACCCGCATCGCTGCGGGTTTTTCTTTCGCCGGTCGCCTGCGACGACATCGGCTGGAATCATGGTGGCCGGGGAGGGAATCGAACCCCCGACACGGGGATTTTCAATCCCCTGCTCTACCAACTGAGCTACCCGGCCACGGGCGAGCGCGGAATGATACGGGGCCTCGGGCGGCAGGGCAAGCCGGCCAGGGGCTGAATACGAGGGAAGGGGTGGTTTTCGTCGTTCCGGTGCGGGCGCATGATCGTCCGCGGCATTCATTCCCGGCTCGCACGCCCCCACGGAGGTTCCTCATGCGCCGCACATCCCGTCTGCTGGTGCCGCTGCTCGCGGCGCTCGCCTTGTCCGCCTGCGCCACCGGCTCGGCGCAGCGCGATGCCGAACGCCTGGCGCTGTATCGCGCCCACGCCGGTGCGCCGGTCGACAGCATCCAGTACACCCACAGCTACAACGGCTGGACCCCGCTCGGCGACGGCGCGTTCGCGCTGTGGACCACGCCGGGCAAGGCCTGGCTGATCCAGCTGTTCCCGCCGTGCACGGAACTGGATTTCGCCGACCGCATCGCCTTCCGCGATACCGTCGGCCGGCTCAGCGCCAAGTTCGACCATGTCTATGTCGCCAACCACGGCCTGATGCCGATTTCCTGCACGATCCAGGAGATCCGGCCGCTGGACGTGAAGGCAATCCGCACCGCCGAGCACGACGCGCGGGAAAAGCGTCAGGTCGAATCGGCGCCTGCGGACGGGTCGGCCCCGGCTTCCGGCGAGTAACCCGCCGGTTTGTCGGCGCCGTCGCCGAACAGGAACTTCTCCATCTCGCCCTGCAGGAACTTGCGGTGTTCGGGATTCATCGGCGAGAGGCGGTTCTCGTTGATCAGCATCGTCTGGTGCGCGAGCCATTTGGCCCAGGCGCTCTTGCCGATGCCGGCGAGCACGCGCTGGCCGAGTTCGCCCGGCCAGGGCGGGAAGTCGAGGCCTTCGGTCTCGCGCTGCTCGTAGGCGCAGAACACGGTGCGGGGCATGGGGAGAGGTCCGTCAGTCGTTCGTGGCGATCAGGTTGCGGATCGGCGCAGGGATGCCCAGCGTCGCCAGCGCATCCCGCGCGACCCAGCGCAGGTCGTCATTGTCGCGGATCGCGTCGCGCGATGCGACGCCGCGCCAGGCCAGTGGGTGCAGGCGCAGGCGATAGTGCGTGAATCCGTGCAGGACTTCGTCCAGCGCTTCGCCCGCGTCGTAGTCGCCGGCGACGTGCGCCTCGAACCAGGCGCGCGCCGCGACGTGATCAGGCGCCTCGGGCAGCGACCACAGCGCGGCCCACACGCCGGTCGCCGGGCGGCGCTGCAGCAGCACGCGATCGTCGCCGTCGTGCAGGCGCAGGACCACCGCCGCGCGCTCCGGCAGCGGCTTGCCGGGCTTGGGCGTCGGCAGATCGGCGACACGACCCTCGCGCAGCGCGACGCAGCGCGCCTGTAGCGGGCACAGCACGCAGGCGGAGTCGTGGCGTGTGCAGAGCGTCGCCCCGAAGTCCATCTGCGCCTGGGTGTAGTCGGCGAGTCGCGCGTCGGGCAGCAGAGACTCGGCGATCTCCCACAACGTCTTCTCGACCGACGGCGCGCCCGGCCAACCGTCGATGCCGTGCACGCGGCTGAGCACGCGCTTGACGTTGCCGTCGAGGATGGCGAAGCGGTCGCCCCAGGCCTGCGACAGGATCGCGCCGGCGGTGCTGCGGCCGATGCCGGTCAGCGCGGTCAGCGCGTCGAGGTCGCGCGGGAGGTCGCTGCCATGCAGCTCGACGCAGCGCTTCGCCGCGGCGTGGAGGTTGCGGGCCCGGGCGTAGTAACCGAGCCCCGACCACAGCGCGAGCACGTCGTCGAGCGGCGCCGCGGCCAGTGATGGCAGGTCGGGCAGCGCGGCGACGAAGCGCTCGAAGTAGGGGATCACCACCCGCACCTG
>JBGAFR010000057.1:0-22075 GCA_044227145.1 Lysobacteraceae bacterium | reverse complement strand
GACGGTCCGTTCCGGGTCTCCGAGTTCGGCGCCAAGCTGTCGACCAAGGGCAGCGATCGCTACGAGTTCACCGCGGAGGCCGGCTACCGGCCCGAGACCCACGAAACCTACGGCCGCGTGGGGCTCACCATCCACTTCGGTGGGGGCTCCAGCAGGCCATCGCGGCCGATCACGCACGCTCCGGATCCGGTGTCGCTGCCCGAGCCCGTCCGCCCGATCGCGTCACGCGAGCCGCAGGCGACGGTGCTGCCGGAAAACCGCGGCCTCTACGAACAAGCGGTTTCGGGCGTGCATCGCTTGAACGGCAACGGCGCGCGGCTGCCGGTCGAGGAGACCGCGGCGAGTCTCGTGGTGCTCGCGAAGCAGAACGACATCCGCCACATCGAATATGTCTCGCTGGGCAATCCGACCTCGGACGGCAAGCAGAACCTGTTCATCGGCGACGGCACGCCCGGGTCGCCGACGGCGCGCCAGGCGCACATCGATCGCAGCCAGGCGGCCGGTACGCCGCTGGCCGAGAGCCTGCAGAAGATGGATGCGCCGCCGCTCGCGCAGACCAATGCGCAGCCGCAGGCGCCGGGGCAGGAGCAGACCGCGCCGCCGCGCCGCGCCGCGATGTGATCTCGCGCCGCGACTCAGCCGCACGAAAAAGCGCCCGGGATTCCCGGGCGCTTTTTCGTGGTCTCGACCGCGACGCCGTAGCGTCAGAGATTCTGGTAATTCGGCCCCGAACCGCCTTCGGGCGTGACCCAGTCGATGATCTGGTACGGATCCTTGATGTCGCAGGTCTTGCAGTGGACGCAGTTGGCGGCGTTGATCTGGAGCCGTTTCCCGGCTTCGTCGCTGACGATCTCGTAGACGCCGGCCGGGCAGAACCGCGTGCACGGGTTGTCGTATTCCTCGACGCACTTGGTCACGCAGATCGAGGTGTCGTGCACGCGCAGGTGCACCGGCTGGTCCTCGTCGTGTTCGGTCGCGGCGAAGTAGACCGCGGCGAGCCGATCGCGCGGCGCCAGCGTTCGGTCGACGTAGTCGCGTTTCGGCTCCTCGTGCGCACCGACCTTGTCGAGCGACGACCAGTCGGCCTTGTTCTTCAGCGTCCACGGCGACAGGCCGCCGGTCAACGTCTCCCACGCCGCGTTCATCATCCCGAACCACAGCCCGCGCTTGAAACCGGGCTTCACGTTGCGGACCTTCTTCAACTCTGCCATCGCGTCGGAGGCGCGCAGCTTCACATCGAAGCCTTCCGGCGCCAGTTGCGATGCCACGAGGTGTTCGGCCGCGAGCATGCCCGAGCGGATCGCCTGGTGCGTGCCCTTGACCTTTGGCACGTTGAGCAGGCCGGCGGTGTCGCCGATCAGCAGCGCGCCGGGCATCTCGACCTTCGGCAGCGACTGCCAGCCACCGGTGACGATCGCGCGGGCGCCGGCGGACACGATGCTGCCGCCGTCGAGCAGCGGTTTGACCATCGGGTGGTTCTTCCATTGCTGGAAGGCTTCCCACGGCTTGTACTCGGGATCGCTGTAGTCGAGGCCGCTGACGTAGCCCAGCGCGATCCGGCCCTTGTCCAGGTGGTACAGGAAGCTGCCGCCGTAGGTGCGGCTGTCGGCCGGCCAGCCGAAGCTGTGCACGATCTTGCCCGGCGTGACCCGGTCTTCCGGCACCTGCCACAGTTCCTTGATGCCGATCGAATAGCCCTGCGGGTCGCTGTCGGCGTCGAGTCGGAATTTCCGGACCAGCCGCTTGGTGAGATGGCCGCGTGCGCCCTCGGCCAGCACCGTGACTTTCGCACGGATGTCGATGCCGGCGGTGAAGCCCGGCTTGTGCGAACCGTCCTTCGCCACGCCCATGTCGCCGATGCGCACGCCGACGACGGTCCCGTCCTCGGCATGCAGGGTTTCGGCGGCGGCGAAGCCCGGATAGATCTCGACGCCCAGCGCCTCGGCCTGCGGCGCCAGCCACGCGCACATCGCGCCGAGGCTGACGATCACGTTGCCGTGGTTGTGCATGCCCGGCGGCACCGGCAGCTTGCGGCCGCCGGTCTTCGTGAGCAGCCAGAATTCGTCTTCGGTCGCCGGCACGCAGATCGGTGGCGGGTTGTCGCGCCAGTTCGGCAGCAGCTTGTCGAGCGGGCCGGTCTCGATCACCGCGCCGGAGAGGATCTGCGCGCCGACGGTCGAGGCCTTCTCGATCACGCACACGCTGATCTCGGGGTTCAGCTGCTTCAGCCGGATCGCGAACGCCAGTCCGGCGGGGCCGGCGCCGACGGTGACGACGTCGTACTCCATCACGTCGCGTTCGATGTCGGGCTGCTGCGCGGGCTCGCTCATGTCGGACTCCGGAAGAATCCCGCGATTTTCGCGGTTTGCGCCGGGCGGGGCAAATCGGCAGCATGCCGCGATGCGCGATCCGAGCGTCCTCCAGCCGATTCCCTTGCCCGGCGGCGACCTGCGCTTCGCGCCGGCGTGGCTGCCGGCGAGCGAGGCCGATGCGCTGTTCGCCGCGCTGCGCGACGGGATCGCCTGGGAGACGCACCGCATCCGCCTGTTCGGCCGCGAGGTCGATTCGCCGCGACTGAGCTGCTGGATCGGCGATCTTGGTGCGGTCTACACCTATTCGCGCACCCGGTTCGAGCCGCGGCCGTGGCCGGCGGCGTTGGCGCCGGAGCGCTTGCGACTGCGGGAGACGCTGGGCCTCGACTTCGACAGCGTGCTCGCGAACCGCTACCGGGACGGCCGCGACCGCATGGGCTGGCACAGCGACGACGAGCCGGAACTCGGCCCGCGACCGGTCATCGCCTCGCTGAGCCTGGGCGCGACCCGGCGATTCGCGCTGAAATCCCGCGACGGGGGGGCGGCCCGGCACCTCGATCTGCCCCACGGCAGCCTGCTGGTGATGGCCGGGGACACCCAGGCGCGCTGGCGGCACGCACTGCCGGGCACGGCGCGACCGGTCGGGGAGCGGATCAACCTGACCTTCCGGCGGATTCTCGCCAGAGACTGAGACCGTGCCCGGAGGGCGGGGTCACCGGACTTGTCCCCAAGCCCCTGAAAACGCTAGAATCTCCGGTTCACACACATTGACGGACGGCAGCTTGCCGCCGGGAGCCCCATGGCCCGCATCACCGTTGAAGATTGCCTGCAAGTCGTCGACAACCGTTTCGAACTGGTCATGATGGCCGCCAAGCGCGCCCGCCAGCTCGCCAACGGCGTCGATCCCCAGATCGACAACAGCGAAGCCAACGACAAGCCGACCGTGCTGGCGCTGCGCGAAATCGCCGCGCGCCGCATCGACAACGGCTACATCGACGCGGTCGAGAAGGCCGAGCGCGAGCGCAAGGAGCGCGAGGCGCTGGAGTGGGCCGCCGCCGAAGTGGTGGCCGACGACGACCTGTCGAAGGGCGACGATCTCTGAGCCCGAGTCGATCGCCGACATCCGTCGACGCCCGCCGCGTCCGACGTCCCCGAAACCCCGCCACGGCGGGGTTTCGTCGTTTCCGGGGCCGCATTCGCCCGGCGGCGTGCCGGCGGGACGCGACCCATTCCCAATCTCGGGGCTTTGCGCTTAGGCTTCGGGCATGAGTCAGCTCGAACCCATCCTGTCCGGCCCCACGCCCGCGCCCGACGCGGAGCTGCCGGACTACGTCCGCACGCTGGAGACGGCGGCGGCGTACCTCCCGGCGGACCAGCGCGAGACGCTGATCCGCGCCTGGCGGGTCGGCGCCGCGGCGCATGCCGGGCAGATGCGCAAGTCGGGCGAGCCCTACATCACCCATCCGGTCGCGGCGGCCACGGTGCTGGCCGAGCAGGGCGTGGACGTCGAGACGCTGGTCGCGGCGATCCTCCACGACACCATCGAGGACACGCCGCTGACCGGCGAGGAGATCGCGGCCGAGTTCGGCGCGACCGTCGCGGAGCTGGTCGAGGGCGTCACCAAACTCGACAAGCTCCAGTTCCGCGACCGCCAGGAAGCGGCGGCCGAGAGCTTCCGCAAGATGATGCTGGCGATGGCGCGCGACCTGCGCGTCATCCTGATCAAGCTGGCCGACCGCCTGCACAACATGCGCACGCTCGGCGCGCAGGGTTCGGAGGCGCGCTCGCGCATCGCGCGCGAGACGCTGGAGATCTACGCGCCGATCGCCCAGCGCCTGGGCATGAACCGGATCAAGGCCGAACTGCAGGACCTCGGCTTCCGCGCGCTGCACCCGTGGCGCCACGCGGTGCTGGCGCGTCGCATCCGCACCCAGCCGCTGGTGCGCCGCGAGGCGATGGCGAAGATCGAGGCCCAGTTCGCGCAGCGCCTGGGCAAGGAAGGCTTCCAGTTCCGGCTCGTCGGCCGGGTGAAATCGCCGTGGAGCATCTATACGAAGATGCGCGCGGAGGGCAAGACTTTCGACCAGGTGATGGACGTGTTCGGCTTCCGCCTGGTCGTGCGCACCGTGCCGGAGTGCTACCACGCGCTGGGCGTGGTGCATTCGGTGTACAAGCCGCTGGACGGCCGCTTCCGCGATTTCGTCGCCATTCCCAAGGCCAACGGCTACCAGTCGCTGCACACGGTGCTGTTCGGGCCGTACGGCTCGCCGATCGAGGTGCAGATCCGGACCGAGGAGATGGATCTCATCGCCGAACGCGGGATCGCCGCGCACTGGTCGTACAAGCACGGCGGCGGCATGCCCAGCAGCGCGCAGAACCGCGCCCAGCTTTGGGTGGAGAACCTGATCGAATCGCAGCGCGGCACCGGCTCGTCGCTCGAATTCCTCGAGAACGTGAAGATCGACCTGTTCCCGGACGAGGTCTACCTATTCACGCCCAAGGGCGACATCATGGCGTTGCCGCGCAACTCGACCACGCTGGATTTCGCCTACGGGGTGCATACCGACGTCGGCAACCATGCGGTGGCCGCGCGCGTCGATCGCAAGCTGGTGCCGCTGCGCACCAAGCTCGCCAGCGGCCAGAGTGTCGAGATCATCACCGCGAAGTCGGCCTCGCCCAAGCCGCAGTGGCTGGAGTTCGTGGTCACCGGCAAGGCCCGCACTGCGATCCGCCACCAGCTCAAGCAGCTCGAGCACGAGGACGCGGTGCAGCTCGGCCATCGCATGCTGGACCGCGCGCTGGAGGAGATGGACACCTCGCTCGATCGCGTGCCGGCGACGCGGCTGGAGGCGTTCCTCTCCGATCACCGCTATCCGCGGCTGGAAGCGCTGCTGGCCGACATCGCGCTGGGCAACCGCATGCCGACCCAGGTCGCGCAGGTGCTGGCGCACCGCCTGCCGGACAAGCAGGACGGCTTCGATCCCGCCGCCGTCGTCCGCCACGGCGAGAAGATCCTGATCACCGGCGCCGAGCGCGGCGTGGTGACGTTCGCGCAGTGCTGCATGCCGATCCCGGGCGACGAGGTGATGGGCTACCACACCGCCGGCCGCGGCATCGTCGTGCATCGCATGGATTGCGCCAACGTCGCCGAATACCGCAAGTCGCCGGAGCGCTGGGTCGCGATCGGCTGGGATCGCGAAGTCAGCGGCGACTATTCGGTCGCGCTGCGCATCGAGGTCGAGAACCGCCCCGGCGTGCTCGCCCAGGTCGCCGCCGCGATCGCCCAGGCCGATTCGAACATCGACGCGGTCGAATACCTCGATCGCGACCGCAACATCGCGGTGATCCGTTTCGGCATCGAGGTCGGCGATCGCACCCACCTCGCCGAAGTCATCCGCCGCGTGCGCCGCCTGGGCGTGGTCCACGGCGTCCAGCGGATGTAGGGCGGGCCCTGGCCCGCCATTGCGGCGTCTCTTCGCCAGCAGGTCGATCGAAGCCGCTTCCATCGATGAACGGCTTCGATGATTGTCCGGTGCGGTCGGCGGCCCTGCGAAGTCGGGCCAAGGCCCGACCTGCGACGGTACACTCCCGATTTCTTCAACGACGGTGAGCCCCATGCCCCGCGAACCCATCCACACCCCGAACGCCCCGGCCGCCATCGGTCCGTATTCGCAGGCCACCCGCGCCGGCGATCTGGTCTTCCTGTCCGGCCAGATCCCGCTGGATCCGTCGTCCGGGCTGATCGTCGAGGGCGACATTTCCGCCCAGGCGCGGCAGGCGTTCGCGAACCTCCGCGCGGTGTGCGAAGCCGCGGGCGGCTCGTTCGCCGACATCGTGCGCGTCGGCCTGTACCTGACCGACCTCTCCGAATTCGCCGCGGTCAACGAGGTGATGGCGCAGGTGTTCGACGCGCCGTTCCCGGCGCGGTCGACGATCGAGGTCTCGGCGCTGCCGCGCGGCGCGAAGTTCGAGGTCGACGCGATCCTCGTCCTGCGCTGAGCGCATGCCCCGCGCACCGTCCCGTCCCGCACCGCAGCTCGATCCGGCCGCGCAGCCGCTGACGGCGCTCGGCGGGGTGGGCGAGAAGGTCGCGGAGAAACTGGCCGCGCGCGGGTTGATGACGCTGCAGGACCTGTGGTTCCACCTGCCGCGGCAGTACGAGGACCGCACCGAGCTCACGCCGATCCGCATGCTGCAGCCCGGCCGGCCGGCGCAGGTCGAAGGCCGGGTCGAGGCGGTGGAGCGCGGCTTCCGCTACCGGCCCATGCTGCGCGTGGCGATCGGCGACGATTCCGGCGCGACGCTGGTGCTGCGGTTCTTCCATTTCCGCGCGCAGCAGGTCTCGCAGTTCGGCGTCGGCGCGCGGGTGCGGGCCTACGGCACGCCGAAGCCGGGCCAGCACGGGCTGGAGATCGTGCATCCGAGCTACCGCGTGCTCGGCGCCGACGATGCGCCCGAGCTCAGCGACCGGCTCGATCCGGTGTATCCGGTGGTCGAAGGCATCGGCCCGGCCGCGCTGCGCAAGCTGATCGGCCAGGCGCTGCAGCGGCTGCCCGACGAAGCGGCGCTGGAACTGCTGCCGGCCGCGCCGCTCGCGCGCGAGCCCCTGTGCGCGGGCCTGCCTTCGCTGCGCGAGGCGCTGGTGACGCTGCATCGCCCGCCGCAGGGCAGCGACGTGCAGGCGCTGCTCGCCGGCACCCATCCGGCGCAGCGGCGGCTCGCGCTGGAGGAACTGCTGGCCCATCACCTCACCCTGCGTCGCCAGCGCATCGCCGTGCAGGCGCATCGCGCGACTGCGTTGACCGACGCCGTGCTCGCAGAGCGTCTGCGCAAGGCGTTGCCGTTCGCGTTGACCGCGGCGCAACGGCGGGTGTTCGAGGAGATCCGCGCCGATCTTGCGAAACCTGTGCCGATGCTGCGCCTGGTACAGGGCGATGTCGGCAGCGGCAAGACAGTGGTCGCGGCGATGGCGGCAATGATGGCGGTGCATGAAGGCCGGCAGGCGGCGCTGATGGCGCCGACCGAATTGCTCGCCGAGCAGCACCTGGCGAACCTGCGCGGCTGGCTCGAACCGCTGGGCGTGCGCGTGGCGTGGCTGGCGGGCAAGGTCGGCGGCAAGGCCCGTGCCGCGGTACTGGCGGACATCGCCGACGGCACCGCGCAGATGGTGGTCGGCACGCATGCGCTGATGCAGGAAGGCGTCGCCTTCCACGACCTGGCGCTGGCCATCGTCGACGAACAGCATCGTTTCGGCGTCCACCAGCGGCTGGCGCTGAGCGAGAAGGGCAACCGCGGCGAACGCGTGCCGCACCAGCTGGTGATGACGGCGACCCCGATCCCGCGCACGCTGGCGATGGCGGCCTATGCCGACCTCGACGTGTCCGCGATCGACGAACTCCCGCCCGGGCGCACGCCGGTGCAGACCGTGGTGCTGAGTGCGGAGCGCCGCCCGGCGCTGATCGAGCGCATCCGCGACGCGTGTCGCGAAGGCCGTCAGGCGTACTGGGTGTGCACGTTGATCGACGACAGCGACGAAGTGATCGCGCAGGCCGCGCAGAGCACGTTCGAGACCCTGACCCAGCAGTTGTCGGGATTGCGCGTCGGTCTCGTGCACGGGCGGATGAAGCCGGCCGAGAAACAGAAGACGATGGCCGCGTTCAAGGCCGGCGAGCTGCAGCTGCTGGTCGCGACCACGGTGATTGAGGTCGGCGTCGACGTGCCGAACGCCTCGCTGATGATCGTCGAGAACGCCGAGCGTCTCGGGCTCGCGCAGTTGCACCAGCTGCGCGGGCGGGTGGGGCGGGGCAGCGCGGCGTCGAGCTGCGTGCTGCTGTACCAGTCGCCGCTGTCGCGGATGGCGAAGCAGCGGCTGGAAACGATGCGCGAGACCAACGACGGCTTCGTGATCGCCGAAAAGGATCTGGAACTGCGCGGCCCCGGCGAGTTGTTGGGCACGCGCCAGACCGGGCTGGCCGCGTTCCGCATCGCCGATCTCGCCCGCGACGCCGGGTTGCTGCCGACGGTGCAGCGCATCGGCGAGGCGCTGCTCGGCGCGGATCCCGAAGCGGCGGAGCGGATCACCCGGCGCTGGGTCGGCGGCGCCGCGCGTTACGCGGGCGCCTGATCCTCAGCAGAGCCCTTCGCCGCCGCTGTCCGGGGAAGGACAGTAGATGTCGTGCAGGGTGCGGATCAGCTGGTGCACCGGGCCGGTGGCGACCGAGTAGTACACGCTTTGTGATTCGCGGCGGGTCTGCACCAGCCCGCCCTCGCGCAGCACCGCCAGGTGCTGAGACAGCGCCGACTGGCTGAGGTCGACCTCGGCGTTGATCTCGCCGACGGTCTTCTCACCGTCGATCAGCAGGCACATCACCCGCAGCCGCTGCGGATTGGACAGCGCCTTGAGCAGTTCGGCGGCCTGTTCGGCCTGCGCCTGCATCTGCGCGCCGATGGACGCCGCCTCGGCGCTTCGGCGACGGGCTGCGCTCATCGCGCTGCACCCTCGACGGCGCCGCCGCTTTCCACCCAGTGCAGCCAGCCGCCGGCGAGCGAGATCGGGCGGTCGAAACCCAGGCGCTTCAGCGCTTCCGCCGCGAGCGCGGAGCGGCCGCCGCTGCGGCAGTAGAGGATCACCGGCACGCGCCGGTGGGCCAGGTGGGGATCGGTCTTGCCGGCCACGGCCGGATGGCCGTCGACCTGGAATTCGAGGACGCCGCGGGGGATGTTGAACGCGCCGGGGAGGTGGCCCTCGGCGAATTCGGCTGGCTCGCGCACGTCGATGACGGTCACGCCGGCGGCCTGCATGGCGCGCAGCCGTTCCGGGTCGATTTCCTCGATCACGGCGCGGGCCTGGGCGACGAGATCCTGAGCGGTATAGGTCATGGGGGGCTCCGGGAAGGGGAGTTGACAGTCTAGCAAACGCTAATTAAGCTACATCTAAATTAGAAATTAATCAATTTATTCGGGAGGGAAGGGCCATGAGCAACATCATCGTGATCGGAGCAGGGTTGAGCGGCATGAGCGCGGCCTACGAACTGCGGGACATCCTGGGCAAGGCGCACCGGATCACCGTCATCGGCGACGGCGAGCGGTTCAGCTTCACGCCCTCCAACCCCTGGGTGGCGGTGGGCTGGCGCAAGCCGGACGAGATCACCCTCAGGGCCGGCGACTACCTGACGAAGAAGGGCATCGATTTCCGCAGCGACGGTGTCGCCAGGATCGAGGCCGAGGAGAACCGAGTCGTCACCGGCGACGGCACCGCACTCGATTACGACTACCTGCTGATCTGTACCGGCCCGAAGCTGGCCTTCGACGAAGTGCCGGGCAGCGGCCCGGACGGCGGCTTCACCCAGTCGGTATGCACCACGCCGCACGCGCAGCATGCCTGGGAGGCCTACGAGGCTTTCCTGAAGAATCCGGGGCCCATCGTCGTCGGCGCGATGCCCGGCGCCAGTTGCTTTGGTCCGGCCTACGAATTCGCGATGATCCTCGACGCCGACCTGCGCAAGCGCAAGCTGCGCGACAAGGTGCCGATGACCTTCGTCACCAGCGAGCCGTACATCGGGCACATGGGCCTGGGTGGCGTCGGCGATTCCAAGGGCCTGATGGAATCGGAGATGCGCCAGCGCCACGTCAAATGGGTCGTCAACGCCCGGGTGAAGGAAGTCCGCCCCGGCGAGATGACGGTGGCCGAGTGCGACGACCAGGGCCAGCCGACGAAGGAGCACGTGCTGCCCTTCGCCTACTCGATGATGCTGCCGGCGTTCCGCGGCGTCGACGCGGTCGCGGCAGTCGAGGGCCTGTGCAATCCGCGCGGGTTCGTGATCGTCGACAAGCACCAGCGCAGCCCGAAGTTCCCGCGGATCTTCTCCGCCGGCGTCTGCGTCGCGATCCCGCCGGTGGAAGCCACGCCCGTGCCGACCGGCGCGCCGAAGACCGGCTTCATGATCGAGTCGATGGTGACCACGATCGTGCGCAACATCCAGGCCGAGATGAAGAACGAGCCCGCCGAATTCGAGGGCACCTGGAACGCGGTCTGTCTCGCCGACATGGGCGACACCGGTGCCGCGTTCGTCGCGCTGCCGCAGATCCCGCCGCGCAACGTGACCTGGACCAAGATCGGCAAATGGGTGCATGTCGCCAAGATCGCCTTCGAGAAGTACTTCCTCTACAAGATGCGCAACGGCACCAGCGAGCCGATCTACGAGAAGTACGTGCTCAGCGCGCTGGGCATCGAACGCCTCAAGTGATCGTCCGTACCGCTTCCTCCCCCCGCCTGCCTTTCCCGTTTCCCGGAGTTCCGACATGAATCTCGACCGTGCCGTCCTCGCGTTCGCCGGCGTGATGATCCTGCTCAGCCTCGCGCTGACCCACTTCGTCTCGCCCTGGTTCTGGCTGTTCACGGCCTTCATCGGCCTGAACCTGCTGCAGTCCAGCCTCACCGGGTTCTGCCCGGCGGCCATCGTCTTCAGGAAGCTCGGGATCTCCAGCGGATGCGCCTTCAAGTGAACCCTCTCATGCGCCTGCGCACGCTCGCGACGCCCGCCGCGCTCGCGGTCCTGCTGTCCGCCTGCGGCGGCAGCGAGACGGCGGCCGACGCGCCGCCGCTGCCGAAGCTCGACACCTTCGTCGTGGCCGCCGATGCCGCCGGCTCCGGACAGTCCTGGGACGGCACGGTCGAGGCCGTGCGCGAAGCGGTGCTGTCGGCGCAGACCGGCGGCCGTGTCACCGCGGTCGATGTGGACGTCAACGACCATGTCGTCGCCGGACAGACGCTGCTGCGCCTGACCGTGGTCGAACAGCAGGCCGGCGTCGATGCCGCGCGCGCCCAGTTGCGCGCAGCCGAGGCCTCCGCGGCCGAGGCCGAGCGCCAGTACCAGCGCTACGCCGCGCTGTCGAAGGGCGATTACGTCTCGCGCGCGCAGCTCGACCAGGCCCGCGCCGCGCGCGACGCCGCGAACGCCGCGCGCGACGCCGCGCGGGCGCAGCTCTCCTCGGCCGGACAGAACGCCGACTACACCACGGTGCGCGCGCCGTACGCGGGCATCGTGTCCTCGCGCGACGTCGAGCCGGGCGAGACCGTCGGTCCCGGCCAGCGGCTGCTGACCGTGTACGCGCCGGACGAACTGCGGATCGAGGTCGCGGTGGCGCAGTCCGCCGCCGCCGCCATCCGCGCGAATCCCGGTGCGAAGGTCGTGTCCGACGGCGGCAAGGCCGTCGACGCGCGGCAGGTCGTCGTGTTCCCCGCGGCCGATCCGGCCAGCCACAGCGTCAAGGTGCGCGTGCTGTTGCCGACCATGGACGCACCGCCGGCGCCGGGGGCCACCGCAAAGGTGGTGTTCCCGATCCGCGCCGAGGCGCGCTCGCTGCGCGTGCCGGTCTCCGCCGTGTACCGTCGCGGCGAACTCACCGCGGTCTACGTCGTCGAGGACGGCCGCGCGCTGCTGCGCCAGGTGCGCCTGGGTGCGCCGCAGGGCGACAGCGTCGAAGTGCTCGCCGGCCTGCGTGCGGGTGAAACCATCGCTCGCGATCCCGAAGCCGCGCTGCAGGCCGTGGCCGCGCAGCGCGCCACGGCGGGAGCGACGCATGAGTGATCCGGTGTCGAATGCTCCGGTGACGGCCGCTACGGCGCCGCGGCTCGGCTTCTCCGGCCGCATCGCCCAGGCCTTCCAGGCCAATCCGCTGACGCCGATCCTCGCGCTGATGGGGCTGATGCTCGGCCTCGTCGCCGTGCTGATCACGCCGCGCGAGGAAGAGCCGCAGATCGACGTGACGATGGCGAACGTGTTCGTGCCGTTCCCTGGCGCGACCGCGCGCGACGTCGAGCAACTGGTGAGCTATCCGCTCGAACAGAAGCTCTCCGAGATCGAAGGCGTGAAGCACGTCTATTCGATCAGCCGCCCGGGCATGGCGGTGCTGACCGTCGAATACACCGTGGGCGTGGAGCGTCAGCCGGCGATCGTGCGCCTGTACAACCAGGTGTTCTCCAACGCCGACTGGCTGCCGGCGGGTACCGGCGTCGGCCAGCCGCTGGTCAAGCCGAAAGGCATTGACGACGTGCCGGTGATGGCGCTGACGCTGTGGTCGGACGATCCGGGCACCGGCGTCGAGCAGCTGTCGGCCGTCGCGCGCACGCTGGAAACCGAGCTCAAGCGCGTGCCCGGCACCCGCGACGTTTACACCATCGGTGCGCCTGATCGGGTGGTCGCGGTGACGCTGGATCCCACCCGGCTCGCCGCGTTCGGGCTGAGCGTGGGCGAGGTCGCGCAGTCGCTGCAGGCGGCGAACGTGGTCCGCCAGGTCGGCGAACGCGTCGGCGGCGACCAGGCGGTGCCGGTGACGGCCGGCCGCTTCCTCGCCGACCGCGACGACGTCGCCACGCTGGTGCTGGGCGTGCAGGGCGGCAAGCCGGTGACGCTGGCCGACGTCGCCGACGTGCGCGCCGGCATCGATGTGCCGTCCACCTACGTCTGGCACGGCACGCCGGCGGGCAAGGGCGGGCCGAAGGCCGGCACCGCGCCGGCGCTGACGATCGCCATCGCCAAGAAGCCGGGCAGCAACGCGTCCGACATCACCTCGTCGATCGCGACCCGGCTCGATGCGCTGCGCGGCGAACTGATCCCCGAGGGCGTGCACGTCGAGATCGTGCGCGACTACGGCCAGACCGCCACCGACAAGGCGAAGAAGCTCATCCAGAAGCTGATGTTCGCCACGATGTCGGTGGTGCTGCTGGTGCTGTTCGCGCTGGGTCGCCGCGAGGCGGTGGTGGTCGGCGCGGCGGTGGTGCTGACGCTGGCGCTGACCCTGTTCGCCTCGTGGGCGATGGGCTTCACCCTCAACCGCGTGTCGCTGTTCGCGCTGATCTTCTCGATCGGCATCCTCGTCGACGACGCGATCGTCGTGGTCGAGAATATCCACCGGCACATGGCGCGCGGCGGCAAGTCGCTGATGGAGGCGATCCCGCCCGCCGTCGACGAAGTCGGCGGCCCGACCATTCTCGCCACGTTCACCGTGATCGCGGCGCTGCTGCCGATGGCCTTCGTCAGCGGCCTGATGGGGCCGTACATGCGGCCGATCCCGATCAACGCCTCGGCCGGCATGGTGCTGTCGCTGGCGGTGGCGCTGGTGGTGACGCCGTGGCTGTCGCTCAAGCTGCTCAAGCCGCACGTCGCGCATGGCGACGGCGACCACGGCGAAGCGCCGAAGGGCCGCCTGCACCGGCTGTTCGCGAAGGTGATGCAGCCGTTCCTGTCGGGTGACCGTGCGCCGCGTCGCCGGCGCCTGCTGTTCGGCGGCATGGCCGCGCTGGTGCTGCTGGCGGCGAGCCTGGCGGTGTTCGAGCTGGTCGTGCTGAAGATGCTGCCGTTCGACAACAAGTCCGAAATCCAGGTGGTCGTGGACATGCCCGAGGGCAGCACGCTGGAGACCACCAATGCGCTGCTGACCGAACTCGCCGCCGAGGTCGCGACCGTCCCCGAGGTCGAGAGCTTCGAGGGGTACGCCGGCACGTCCGCGCCGATCAACTTCAACGGACTGGTGCGCCAGTACTTCCTGCGCAGCGGCGCGAACGTCGCCGACCTGCAGGTCAACCTGATCGACAAGCACCACCGCACGCGCAAGAGCCACGACATCGCGCGAGCGGTGCGGCCGGCCCTGGATGCCATCGGCCGCCGCTACGGCGCGTCGGTCAAGGTGGTGGAAGTGCCGCCGGGCCCGCCGGTGCTGTCGCCGCTGGTGGCCGAGGTGTACGGGCCGGATTACGCGGAAAGCCGCAAGGTCGCGCTCGCACTGGAGCAGCGCCTGCACGCCACCGAAGGCCTCGTCGACATCGACACCACGGTCGAAACGCCGGCGCCGCGCGAAGTGCTGGTGGTCGATCGCGAGCGCGCGACGAAGCTGGGCGTCGACCAGTCGACGATCGCGAACACGCTCGCGGCCGCGGTCGGCGGCTACGACGCGACCTTCGTGCAGGACGGCGCTTCTCGCTATCCGAAGCCGGTGCGGCTGCGCGTGCCGATCGCCGACCAGGCCGGGCTCGATCGCCTGCTCGCGCTCACCGTGAAGGGCGGGCAGGGCCAGTCGGTGCCGCTGTCGGAGGTGACCAGGACGCTGCGCACGACGTGGGACGGCGCGATCCACCACAAGGACCTGCTGCCCGTGGTCTACGTGATGGGCGACGAGGCCGGCGCGCTCGACAGCCCGTTGTACGGCATGTTCGACGTGGTCGGGCAGGTCTCGGACAACGATGTCGACGGGCGCAGGCTCGACCAGTTCTTCATCCGCCAGCCGGGCGACACCTCGAAGTACGCGATCAAGTGGGACGGCGAGTGGCAGATCACCTACGAGACCTTCCGCGACATGGGCATCGCCTACGCCGCAGGCCTGGTGCTGATCTACCTGCTGATCGTCGCCCAGTTCCGCAGCTACCTGGTGCCGCTGGTGATCATGGCGCCGATCCCGATGACCGTGATCGGCGTGATGCCCGGGCACGCGCTGCTCGGTGCGCAGTTCACCGCGACCTCGATGATCGGCATGATCGCGCTGGCCGGCATCATCGTGCGCAACTCCATCCTGCTGGTGGATTTCATCAACCAGTCGGTGGCGGAGGGCAAGGCGCTGGCCGACGCCGTCATCGAGGCCTGCGCCGTGCGCGCGCAGCCGATCGTGCTGACCGCGGTCGCTGCGATGCTGGGCGCGTTCTTCATCCTCGACGACCCGATCTTCAACGGCCTCGCGGTGTCGCTGATCTTCGGCATCCTCGTCAGCACCGCGCTGACTCTGGTGGTGATCCCGCTGCTGTACTTCGTGCTGCTGAACGCGAAGGCCGCGAAGGCCGGCGCGGGCGACAGACCGGCACCGCCTGCGCCCGCCATGCCCGCTGCGACGGAGACGACGCCATGACGCCCGAGAAGCTGACCACGACGACGCTCGTTCTCGCGTTGGTGCTCTCCGCAGGCGGCTGCGCACAGGCGCCCATGCCGGCGACCCCGCCGACCGCGATCCCGGTGCCGCCTGCGTCATCGATGCCGCCCGCCGAGCGTGCGAAGGCGGCCGGCAGCGCGTTCTCCGGTGCGCTCAAGTCCGCGCTGGCCGCGAAGCTGGCCGAGGATGGCACCGTCGGCGCGATCGGCTTCTGCCACGACGAAGCGCCGAAGATCGCCGAACGCGTGTCGACGGAATACGGCGTCCGGCTCGGCCGTGTCCCGGTGGCGGGGCGACAGCGCAACCCGGCCAACGCGCCGGTCGCATGGCAGGCCGAGGTGCTCGCGGCATTCGAACGCGCCGCCGCCGCCGGTACGCCGGTGTCCGCGCTGCAGCGTGTCCAGACCGAGGGCTTGCCCGCGGGCGTCGCATTGCGCAGCATGCGAGGCATCCCGGTCGAGCCCGTCTGCCTGGCCTGCCACGGCAAGGCGCTCGCGGAGGACACCCGAGCGGCGCTGGCGCGCCACTATCCCGGCGATACCGCCACCGGCTTCGAGGCCGGCGACCTGCGCGGCGCGCTGTGGGTGGAAGTTCCCGCATCCCCCTGACAGAAGGAGCCCGCGCATGAGCGACAGTCCCGACATCCGCATCGTCCTGGAACAGGAAGGTCCCTACGCGTTCAAGGTGCGTTTCGAGGGCACCGACCTCGAGCCGCTGCACACCGACGAGCCGGCACCGCTGGGCGCCGGCGCCGGCCCGAATCCGTCCGCGCTGCTGCTGTCGGGCATCGTGAACTGCCTGAGCGCCAGCCTCGTGTTCGCGCTGCGCAAGTTCAAGAACGCGCCGTCGCCGATCCGCGCCGAGATCATGGCCCGTCGCGAGCGCAACGAGGCGGGCCGCTGGCGCATCCCGCGCGCGGAGGTCGTGCTGCACCTGGGCGACAAGGCCGCGGAACTCGAACACTTCGATCGCGTGCTGGACCAGTTCGAGCAGTTCTGCATCGTCACCCAGAGCGTGCGCGACGGCATCGTCGTCGACGTGAAGATCGTCGATGCCGCAGGTGCGGTCCACGTGCCGACGACGCCTGCGTGAACGTGTCGCCGCTGCCGCCGGGCGCGACCGCGCCGATCGCCAAGGGCATCCGCCTGCTCGAATATGCGGGCCTGGCGATCGTGCTCGTGGTGACGATCGTGTCGGGCGCGGGCCTGCTGATCGACATGCTGCGCGATCGCGAGGCCGGCATCGGCGACCTGCTGCTGCTGTTCATGTACCTGGAGATCGTCTCGATGGTCGAGACGTACTGGCGCATGGGCAAGCTGCCGGTGCGCATGCCGCTGTACATCGCGATGGTCGGCATCGCCCGCCACCTGATGGCCGATTCGGCCTATCACTCCCCGCTGCTGATGGTGAGCGGGGCCGGCGCGATCGTGCTGCTCGCGGTCGGCGTGTTGATCGTGCGTTACGGCCACGCGCGCTTCCCCTATGAAAGCACGCTGGGACCGGACGACGGCGAGGCGGAGTCCGCGCAGGCGACGCGTGGTCGATGAGCATGGTGGATAAACGCCTGCCGACGCCGTGGTTCCCGTGGATCTTCGCGCTCTTGATGGGCGGGGCGATGACCGCCATCGTCACGCTGATGCTGACGTTGGCGCTGGATCCGTGGGAATGGCCCGCGGTCGGCCGCTGGTGGCTGCGCTGGATGCTGGCCTGGCCGGTGGCGACGTTCAGCATCGTCCTGCTGGCACCGCGCGCACGCCGACTGGCCGCACGCTACGCCGTTCCGCCGGAAGCCTGACGCCGGCCTGATTCCCGGGAGCCACCATGACCACCGACAGCCTGCGGATCGCCTGTCCCGCCTGCCACGGCCTCAACCGCGTGCCGGTCGCGCGGCTGGGCGACGCACCGAACTGCGGACGCTGCCATCGGCCGTTGTTCGACGCGCACCCGCTGGCGCTGGATGCCGACACGTTCGAACGCCACGTGGCGCAGTCCGACCTGCCGGTGCTGGTCGATTTCTGGGCGCCGTGGTGCGGCCCATGCCGGATGATGGCGCCGCACTTCGAGGCCGCCGCGCGCGAACTGGAACCCGCCGTCCGCCTCGCCAAGGTCGACACCGAAGCGCAACCTGCGCTGGGTGCGCGTTTCGGCATTCGCAGCATTCCCACCCTCGCGCTGTTCCGTGGTGGCCGCGAGCTCGCACGCCAGGCCGGCGCGATGGGTACCGCCGACATCGTGCGCTGGGCCCGCGGCCACGTCGGCTGAGCGCGGCGTTTCGTCGCACACCGTCATCGCATTCCCCTCTTGGGCCCTGTCGGAGTCCGTCCATGATCGCCCGTCTTTCCCGTCCGCTCGTCGCCATCGCCGCCCTCCTGTTCGCAGGCGCGCTGCCCGTCGCCTGCACGAGCCTGCGCGCACATCGCGCGGACCCGCCCGCGACCGCCGTCATGCCGGCCGCGACGCCCTCGGGCGTCGAGCTGCGTCGTCCGCAGCCGACGCTCTACACCGCCGGCCAGCCCGCGTCCGGCGACTGGTCGGCGATCGCGCAGGGCGGCGTCGGCACCGTGATCAACCTGCGCACGTCCGGCGAAATGAAGGACCGCGACGAGCGTGCCGAAGTCGAGGCCGCGGGCATGCGCTACGTCGCGCTGCCGATCGCCGGCCACGAGGGCGTGACCGAGGACAACGCGAAGACGCTCGTCGACGTGATCGCCAACGCGCATGGGCCGGTCCTGGTGCATTGCGCCAGCGGCAACCGTGCCGGCGGGCTTCTGGCGCTGGCGCTGGCCGCGCAGGGCATGCCCGCGGCGGCGGCGCTGGAGACCGGTCGCGCCGCCGGCATGACGTCCACCGAAACGCAGGTGAAGCAGGTGCTGGATGCGGAGGCGAGGGCGACCTGCGCCGCCGAAGGCCGCGATGCGGCCCGGTGTGGCGCGGGCGGTTGAGCGCACGCAGCCGCGCTCAGAACCGGTCGAGCGGGAGTTTCAGGTAACGCACGCCGTTGTCTTCCGGCTCGGGCAACTGTCCGGCGCGGATGTTGATCTGCACAGACGGCAGCAGCAGCGCCGGCATCGGCAGCGTGGCGTCGCGCGCAGTGCGCACCGCCACGAACGCCTCTTCGGAGGTGCCGTCGCGAACGTGGATGTTGCCCGCCTTCTGCGCGCCGATCGTGGTCTCGCAGGCATGGGCCCGGCCGCCGGGGGCGTAGTCGTGGCAGACGAACACGCGGGTCTCGCCCGGCAGCGCGAACAGGCGCTGGATCGAGCGGAACAGCGTGCGCGCGTCGCCGCCCGGGAAATCGCAGCGCGCCGTGCCGCCATCGGGCATGAAGATCGAATCGCCGACGAACAGCGCGTCGCCGATGCGGTAGGCGACGCTGTCGTTGGTGTGGCCGGGTACCGCGATCACCTCGGCCTCGATGCCGCCTACCGCAAAGCGTTCGCCATCGACGAACAGGTGGTCGAACTGCGATCCATCGACCGGGAAGTGTTCGCCGAGGTTGAAGATCGGCCGGAACGTCTTCTGCACCGTGCGGATGCCTTCGCCGATCGCGAGTCGCGCCTGCGGACACTGCGGCTTCAGCCAGTGGCCTGCGCTGAGATGGTCGGCGTGGGCGTGGGTCTCGAGGATCCAGCGCACGTCCAGCCCGTGGCCGCGGACATGATCGACCAGCTGCTGCGCGGACGTGGTCGCGGTACGCCCCGATTTCGTGTCGAAATCCAGCACCGGATCGATGATCGCCGCCTGCTTCGTCGCGTCGTCGGCGACGACGTAGGTCCAGGTGCAGCTGTCGGTGTGGAAGAACGGCGTGATGGTGGGGCGCATGGCGGGCTCCGGAAATGCGGATCGGGTCATCTTATGGCCTCGGCCTCTGTCATGGGGACGGCCATGTCCGCTTCGGCGAGGATGCGGCGCACGTCCTTACGGTCGACCGACGTTCCGCGTTCCGCTAGAGTCCGTCGATGAACGAGAAACTTCCCCTGCTGATCGACACCGACCCGGGCGTGGACGACGCGCTCGCCCTGCTGATGGCCTTCGACGCGCCGCGTCACGAGGTGATCGCGCTGACCATCGCCGCCGGCAACGTCGGCCTGAAACACACCGTCGCCAACGCGCTGAAACTGTGCGAAGTCGCCGAAATCGACGTGCCGGTGTTCGCCGGCTGCGATGCGCCGCTGCTGCATCCCGCGCCCGACGCTTCGTACGTCCATGGCCGCGACGGTTTCGGCGACATCGGCTATCCGCCGGCCACGCGCAGCGCCGAGGTCGAGCACGCGGCGCAGGCCATCATCCGCCTATCGCACGCGCACGCCGGCCGGTTGGTGGTGTGCATGCTCGGGCCGCTGACCAACCTCTCGGTGGCGCTGAAGCTCGACCCCACGCTGCCGCAGCGCATCGGCCGGATCGTGGTGATGGGCGGCGCGGTGACGGGGCAGGGCAACACCACGCCGACCGCCGAGTTCAACATCGGCTTCGACCCCGAAGCCGCCTGGGTGGTGTTCGAGGCCTTCGCCGCGGCCGGGCGGGTGGTCGAAGTGGCCGATTGGGAGGCGGTGATCCGTCACGGCTTCCTGCATACCGACGTCGAGGCCTGGCTGCGGGCCGATCATCCCCGGGCGCGGTTCTACGAGGCGATCTCGCGCAGGACCCGCGAATGGTCGGCCGGCCTCCGCGGCGAGCGCTGGCACGCCGCCGACGCGCTGGCGATGGCCCTCGTGGTGGCTCCGGAGCACGCCCGGACCCTGGAGCGCCGGCCGTTGCGGGTGGAGCTGAACGGGGTCGAGACCCGCGGGTCCACCGTGGTCGACTGGGGCCGGCGCAGCGGCCGGGCCGACAACGCCGAGCTGCTCATGGCCTACGACCAGACGGCCTTCGAGGGCCTGATCCGACAGGCGCTGCGGGCCGGCTGAGCCGGGCCGTCCGACGGGGCCGGCCACGCCGCCGGGGCCCATCCGACGGCCGGTCCGGGGCAGGGTTGAGCCGGGGGCCTGGCTGCCGGTATAATGCCCGGCTTTCCGCTCAACTCTGGTATCCGCCATGAAGGCCGACATCCATCCCGAATACCGTCAGGTCGTGTTTCAGGACGTGACCTCGGACTTCAAGATCCTCACCCGTTCGACCCTCTCCAGCAAGGAAACGGTCAAGTGGGACGACGGCAACGAGTACCCGCTGATCAAGGTCGAAATCTCCTCGTCCTCGCATCCGTTCTACACCGGCCAGCACCGCGTGCTCGACACCGCCGGCCGCGTCGACAAGTTCCGCAAGCGCTACGGCAAGTAATCCCGCGAACGCGCAGCGGGTCGGCGACGCCGATCCCGCTCCGTATCGCGATCCGTACGTTCTGCAGCGCGCATGCGCAGCGACGGCCGCCCTCGGGCGGCCGTTTTCGCGTGCGGGTCCGCGCGCGCCTGCGTCCGATCACATTGCAGTTCGCCCGTCTCCGACCAAAGTCCGGCGGCGGCTCCGGAGCGATATGCGATAATCGCGCGCTGTCGCGATCGCGTGTCGCGGCACCCTTCCCCCGAGTGCCGGGGCCGGTCCGCGGTCCCGCGATCCACGTTCATTCAAAGCTTCCGGGAGTGCGCCGTGTCTCAACAGGATTCCAACATCCCCACCCAGGTGACCGTCGACGTCGACGGCAAGTCCGTCGTCCTGCCGGTGCATGCGCCGACCCTCGGCAACGGCTGCATCGACATCGCGAAGCTGCCGAAGGAAACCGGCCTCTTCACCTACGACTCGGGCTTCACCGCCACCGCGTCCTGCCGTTCCGCCATCACCTACATCGACGGCGATGCCGGCGTGCTGATGTACCGCGGCTACCCGATCGAGCAGCTGGCCGAGAAGTCGAGCTTCCTCGAAGTCGCCTACCTGCTGATGAACGGCGAGCTGCCGAGCGCGAAGGAATTCTCCGCGTTCGAGCACGAGGTCACGCATCACACGATGATGCACGAGGCCTTCCGTACCTTCCTGTTCGGCTTCCGCCACGACGCCCATCCGATGGCGATGCTGGTCGGCATGCTCGGCTCGATGGCGAGCTTCTACCACAACACGCTGGACCTCGAAGACGCCGAACAGCGCCGGATGGCCGCGATCCGCCTGATCGCCAAGGTGCCGACGATCGCCGCCGCCTGCCATCGCTATTCGATCGGCTGGCCCAGCCGCTATCCGAAGAACAACCTCGAATACGTCACCCGTTTCCTGCACATGATGAAGGAAGTGCCGAGCGAGCCGCTGGAGCTGAATCCGGTCGCGGCGAAGGCGCTCGACCTGTTGTTCATCCTGCACGCCGACCACGAGCAGAACGCGTCGACCTCGACCGTGCGTCTGGTCGGTTCCACCGGCGCCAACCCGTACGCCTGTGTGGCCGCGGGCGTGGCCGCGCTGTGGGGCCCCGCGCATGGCGGCGCGAACGAAGCCGTGCTCAAGATGCTGGAAGAGATCGGTCGCCCGGACAACGTGCAGTCGGCGGTGGACAAGGCGAAGGACAAGAACTCCGGCTTCCGTCTGATGGGCTTCGGCCACCGCGTGTACAAGAACTTCGACCCGCGCGCCAAGATCATCCGCGAGATGTGCTACAAGGTGCTGAACGAGCTGGGCGTGAACGATCCGCTGCTCGAAGTGGCGATGAAGCTGGAAGAGGCCGCGCTGAAGGACGAATACTTCGTGCAGCGCAAGCTCTACCCGAACGTCGACTTCTACTCCGGCATCATCTACAAGGCGTTGGGCATTCCGACCGAGATGTTCACGGTGATGTTCGCCATCGCGCGCACCGCCGGCTGGGTGTCGCACTGGCTGGAACAGCAGAACGATCCGGAAGCGAAGATCGGCCGCCCGCGCCAGATCTACAC
>JBGAFR010000056.1:0-22315 GCA_044227145.1 Lysobacteraceae bacterium | reverse complement strand
TGGCCGCGGGCGCCGGGGTTCTCGACGGTGATCGCCAGCAGCGCGCCGTCGCCGAACGTGCCGAGGTCGGCCGAGAGGGCGGGGTCGTCGTCGGCGACGCCCTCGGCCAGCGTGGCGATGCCGCGCAGCGTGCCGGCGGCAGTGCATTCGGCGAACAGCGTGCGCAGGGCGCCCTGGCCGCGCAGTTGCACGGAGAGGCGGCCGTCCACCTTGATGTGGCCGGTGAACAGCGCGGCGGCGGCGACGGCTTCGCCGAGCAGGCCCGCGATCGCCGGGGCCGGCGTCGCGCGTTCGCCGATCTCGGTCCAGGTGTCGTCGAGGCGGACGTGCACACCACGCACGCCCGCATCTTCGAGCAGGAAACGGAAGAGACAGTCGTGGCGGGCGGTCTGGGACATGCGGGTGGGGTCTGCTGGCAGGCGCTGCGGTCGGGGCGGCGCGGATGGTCGATAATGCCCCGGGGTGGCGCATGTGCGCCGGGGCGGCGAATTCGGGAGCGACGCAGAAGATGGGGCAGGCGGAGGCGGTTTCAAACCCCGGCGAGGGGCCCGCGCCGCGCGTGCGCGGCAAGCTCGGCCGGGTGCGCTGGTGGCGCTGGCTGCTGCTGTGGCTGCCGCTGCTGTTCATGCTGGTGACGGTGCTGCAGGTGGCGGTGCTGCGCTTCGTCGACCCGCCGGTCACCGCCTTCATGATCGGGCGCTACATGGAAGCCTGGGGCGACGGCGATCGCGGCTTCGCCCTGGCCTACGACTGGCGCGACGCGGACCGGATCTCGCCGCAGCTGCCGCTGGCGCTGGTGGCCGCCGAGGACCAGCGCTTTCCCGTCCACGACGGCTTCGACTTCGAGGCGATCGAGAAGGCCCGCGCCTACAACGCCAGGGGACGCAAGGTCCGCGGCGCCAGCACCATCAGCCAGCAGTTGGCGAAGAACCTGTTCCTGTGGCGCGGCAGCGGCTGGAGCCGCTGGGCGCGCAAGGGTCTGGAAGTCTGGTACACGGTGCTGATCGAGACGCTCTGGCCGAAGTCGCGCATCCTGGAGATGTACGCGAACGTCGTGGAGTACGGCGACGGCGTCTACGGCGCGCAGGCCGCCGCCCGCCGCTTCTTCGGCAAGGACGCGTCGGCGCTGACCGCCGCCGAGGCTGCACGGCTGGCGGCGGTGCTGCCGAACCCGCGCAAATACAGCGTCGCCAGGCCCGGCCCGTACGTGCAGCGCCGCAGCGCCGCGATCCAGCGCCAGATGCGGGCGCTCGGTGGGCCGGGCTACCTGACCTTCGACTAGCCGCCTGCCGAACGCACGGGGCCGTACACTCGCGCCATGCCTGCCGAACGCCTGACCGTCGTCATCGCCGCCTACAACGAGGCCGAAGCCCTGCCGGCGCTGCATCCGCGGCTGGCCGCGGTGCTCGACGGGCTGGCCGGCGACGGCGTCGAAGGACACATACTGTATGTCGACGACGGCAGCCGCGACGGCACCTGGCCGGCGCTGGAAGCGCTCGCGGCCGCCGATCCGAGGGTGTCCGCGCTGCGACTCAGCCGCAACTTCGGCAAGGAGGCCGCGCTGACCGCCGGGCTCGACCTCGTGCGCGAGGGCGCGGCGCTGATCCTCGACGCCGACGGCCAGGACCCGCCGGAGCTGATCCCGCAGTTCGTCGCGAAGTGGCGGGAGGGCTACGACGACGTCCACGGCACCCGCACCGCCCGCGACGGCGAGGGCTGGTTCAAGCGCGTGACCGCGCACGGCTTCTACCGGGTGATGCAGCGGCTGTCGAAGACGCCCATCCCGACCGATACCGGCGATTTCCGCCTGCTCTCGCCGCGCGCGCTGGCCGCGCTGCGCCAGTTGCGCGAGCGGCACCGGTTCATGAAGGGACTGTTCGGCTGGGTCGGGTTCCGCCAGGTGTCGATTCCGTACCGTCGCGAGGCGCGCGTCGCAGGCCGCACGAAGTTCAATGCCTGGAAGCTGTGGAACTTCGCGCTGGAGGGGGTGACCAGCTTCTCCACCGCGCCGCTGCGGGTGGCGACCTACCTCGGCCTGCTGACCGCCGCGCTGGCCTTCCTCTATGCGGCCTGGATCGTGCTCAAGGCCGTGCTCTGGGGCGACCCCGTCGCGGGCTGGCCGACCATGATGACCGTGATCCTGCTGCTCGGCGGTGTGCAGCTGATGGCGCTGGGGACGATCGGCGAGTACCTCGGCCGGCTGTACGAGGAATCGAAGCAGCGGCCGCTGTACCTGGTGGATCGCTGGCGCCCGGCGAGCGGCGTATCCTTGGGCGACCTCGCCCCTGAAGGAGAACGCCCCGATGCGTACCGTCCGTCAGTTGCTGGAAGCGAAGTCGGCTGATCGCGGCCCCGCGGTCCACGCCATCCGTCCCGATGCCCCGGTGCTCGACGCCATCCGCCTGATGGCCGAGCGGCACATCGGCGCCGTGCTGGTGATGGAGGGGCCACGGCTGGCCGGCATCCTGTCCGAGCGGGACTACGCCCGGAAGGTCGTGTTGCAGGGGCGGTCCTCGTCGAACACGCCGGTCGCCGACATCATGACCGCGCAGGTCGTGACCACCGCGCCTGACGACACCGCCGACCACTGCATGCAGGTGATGACCGAGCGCCGCATCCGCCACTTGCCGGTACTCGAGGGCGGCGACGTGGTCGGGGTGATCTCGATCGGCGACCTGGTCAAGGCGGTGATCGAGGACCAGCAGGTCGAGCTGGACCACCTGCAGCGCTACATCGCCAGCTGATTGCGGGCGGCACGAGACCGCGAGGCGGAGGGACGCATGCCGGGGAGCTGCCTGGTCGAGAAGATCGGCTATCACATCCCGCTGTCGGCCGGCGACGAGGCGCTGCTGGCGCGGCTGGAGGAAGCCCGCGAAACCTGGCCCGCGCACGCGATCGTGCGCGACATCGGCGCGCAGGCCGAGCGTTTGTATGTCGTGCGCGGCGGCTGGTTCTTTTCCTACACGATGCTGCCCGACGGCGGCCGCCAGATCCTGCACATCCACTATCCGGGAGACATCGTCGGCATTCCCGACATCGCCTTCGCGCGCACCAGCGCCGCGCTCGCGGCCGCGACCGAAGGCGAGCTGTGCCCGTTCCCGAAGTCTTCGCTGGACGAGATCTTCGTGCGTTCGCCGCGGCTGTCGGCGCTGCTGTTCAGCATCGGCATGGTCGAGCATGCGGTCCTCGCCGACCGCCTGCGCATCGTCGGCCGCCAGGGCGCGACCGCCCGGGTCGGGCACTTCCTGCTGGAAGTGGTGTCGCGGCTGCGGGTGACGCGGCGCGACCTGGGCACCGCGTACGACCTGCCATTGAGCCAGGGGATGATCGGCGACGCGATCGGGCTGACCAATGTCCACGTCAGCCGAGCGCTGAAGCGTCTGGAAGCGGCAGGCACGATCGCCCGGCACGGCCATCGCATCGATCTGCTGGACGAGGCCGGGCTCAAGCGCATGGTCGACTTCGAGGATCGGCACTTCCGGATCGACACCTCGTGGTTTCCCGGAACATGACCCGCGGGCATGCATTGGCAGTCCGTTTTCGCGTTCCGCATTAATCCTGATTAATGCGGAACGATTGACCGGCCTCTACCGTTGGCCATCCATTCGCCGAACACCGGGACCACGATGACTGATCCGCTTCCGTCTGCCATGCGATCAGGCGTCTTCCCGGCGCGTGCGTCCCGCCGGCGGAGCGCGCGCGGATGAGCGGTCTGCACGGCGTCGCCTACACCAGCGTCGCGGTTCCGATGACGGGCAAGGAGCTGACCGCGCTGCTCGGGCAGGCGCGGCGCTTCAACGCGCACATCGGCGTGACCGGCGTGCTGTTCCACCATGCCGGCCGGTTCTTCCAGTATTTCGAGGGCGACGAGGACGCGGTGCGCGAGGTGCACGCCCGCATCCTGGCTTCGCCGAAGCATCATTCGCTGCAGGTGATGCTCGACGCGCCGCAGCCGGAGCGGCTGTTCGGCGGCTGGTACATGGGCTTCTGCGAAGCGCCGGAGAACGCATTCCAGGCGATCGCCAACGCCGAGTGGGCACACGCCATGCCGATGACCCGCAGCGTGATGCGGCGTTCGGAAGCCCTGTCGCTGGTGCTGTCGCACTGGAGCCGCTGGGTGGCCGAACGGCCGGAGCGGGCGCCGCGCGACGCCGAACCGGCGGCCTGAGCGACCGCGGCCCGTCGCGGCCGGCCTACTGCGGCCGCGGCACGGATCCCGGGTGGGCCTTTTCGAACAGTTCGAGGATGCTCCGGCTCACGGCTTCGGTGCTCTCGCCGCGCAGCCAGAACTTCACGACCTGGGTCGAACCCGGGATGAGCGGCCGGCCCAGCCGCGGCTGCCAGATGCCGTGCAGGCAGTTGTCCTCGGACAGCGGGTCCAGGCGCAGGCCCGTGTAGATGCCGTCCTGGTGCTCCCAGTGGTTCATCATGATCCAGCCCGCGATCACGCCTTCGCGCACCTTGCCGACTTCCGGCGACAGCCCGAGCTGCGAGGCGACGTGGAAGTCGACCAGGTCGAAGCCGTAGGCATCGCCGAAATTGTGCTGGACCTCGCCGCCGCCGACGCGGCCCGCGATCTCCAGGAACACCAGCTCGTCGTCCGGCGTGCGGATGAGCTCCATGTGGAATACGCCTTCTTCCGACGGCAGGCCGCGGATGACGTCGTGGGTGAAATCGATCATCCGCTGGCGCAGCACCGGGTCGTCCACGCCCACCGATCCGACCGGCTTGCGGTCGATGTAGAGCATGTGGCAGTTGTTGAGGTACAGGTGCGGGACGGCGACGAAGCCGTTGGGGCCGTAGGCGCCGTCGACGTGGTAGACCTCGCCCTCGACGAACTCCTCCAGTAGCGCGCCCCCGGCGACGTCGTCCACGTGCGCGGCGTACTCTTCGTAGCTGTGGCACAGGTAGACCCCGCCCGAGGCAGTGCCGTCCACCTTCTTGATCACGCAGGAGCGGAAGTTCTCGGGGGTGATGGTGCCGGGCTCGATGTCGCGGATGACGCGCACGCCCTTCGGGCCGAGGATCTGCTTCATCCTGCGCTTGTCGCGGAACGCCTCAACCTCGGCCGGACGCGGGCCCGGGATGTTGAAGACCTCGCGGATGTACGCGGCCGGCAGGACCGTGTGCTCGTCGAGCGCGACCACCCGTTCGAACGGGAACTCGGCGTACACCGACTGCAGCATCATCAGCAATTCGCGCGGGTCCTCGCTCTTGGGCATGGTGACGCCGCGGACTTCGTCCTCGGCCAGGCACATGCGGATGTAGCGCAGCCCGTTCGGGTCGCAGACGTGCCAGATCTCGTGCTCGCGGTGATTCAGGTGGCGGGTGCCGAACGGGAGATCGGCCCAGATGTTCAAGAACAGGATCTTCATGACGCGCGTCCCAGCTCCATGTCGGAGGTGTCCAGATCGAGGAGCCTCGTCCGGCGAGGCCCACACGGGCGATCGACCTCTATCATAGGTGACTTGTATGGCAGCCGCACCACGCTCCGGCGCCGTGCGCCGGCGGAACGCCGCCAAGGCTCCGCTCGGGAGGTCCAGCAGGCCGGCCGTGACCGTGCACCCGGATGGAGGTCGGGGGCCGCGACATCGTCGCCGGCGGCATGTCCGTCACCGCCCCGAAAGCACCTGCGCCATCACGGCGATGTAGTGGCAGACGCTGCCTGCGATCACGAACATGTGCCAGATCGCGTGGGCGTAGGGCAGCCGCGGATGGTGGTAGAAATAGGTCCCCAGCGTGTAGGCCACGCCGCCGCCGAGCAGCCAGCCGAAGGTCCAGGCGTCGAGCGCCTGCATCGCCGGCTTGGCCGCGAACACGATCAGCCAGCCCATCGCGATGTAGACCAGGGTCGAGATGCGGTGGAAGCGGCCGGTATACATCAGCTTGAAGATCACGCCGAACACGGCGATCGCCCAGATGATGCCGAACAGCCACCAGCCCACCGGGCCGCGCAGGCCGATCAGGGTGAACGGGGTATAGGTGCCGGCGATCAGCAGGTAGATCGCGCAGTGGTCGAAGATCTGCAGGCGGCCCTTGGCGACCGGATGCTGGATCGCGTGGTACAGGGTCGAAGCGGTGTAGAGCAGCAGCAGGGTGATGCCGAAGACGATCGAGGCGCTCAGCTGCCAGCCGTCGCCGTACAGGGCCGCGAGGGTGATGAGGACCGCGCCCCCGGCCAGCGCCGCGGCGGCGCCGAGCCCGTGGGTCAGCGCGCTGGCGATCTCCTCGCGGAGGGTTTCGATGCGATCGGTCATCCCGGGACGATAGCCGGTCCCGGTTAGTGCAAATAGTCCAAACCCGACGGACGTCACGGCCGCCTGTGCGATCATGGGCGCCGAACCGCCCCGCGCCGCCCATGATCGTCTCGCACCTGCACCGCTACATCTTCGTCGCCATGCCCAAGACCGGCACCCATTCGGTCCGGCAGGCTTTGCGCGAGCACCTGGGGCCGGACGACATCGAGCAGGTCGGGCTGTTCGTCAACAAGCGTTTCCCGTTCGACGAGATCGCGCGGATCGGCCACGGCCACCTGAGCGTGCGCCAGGTGCGGCCGTCCCTCGGCGATGCGGTCTGCGACGACTATTTCAAGTTCACCTTCGTGCGCAATCCGTTCGACCGGTTCGTGTCCTACTGCGCCTTCATGACCCGCCAGCAGGGCGCCTTCGACCGGGACCCGCAGGGCACGATGCGCCGCATCCTGTTCGAGCTGCGACCGATGGACCACGTCCACTTCCAGCCGCAGTACACCCTGCTGACGAACGATGCGGGCGAGCCGGAGATGGACTTCATCGGCCGGGTCGAACGCATGCAGGACGACTACGACGCGATCTGCGCGCGTATCGGCATCCCGTCGCGGCCGCTGGACAAGGTCAACGGTTCGCGCCGAGGCGATTATCGCCAGTACTACGACCGGGCCTTGATGGACGGCGTCGCCGAGCTGTACCGCGGCGATCTCGAACGGTTCGGCTACACCTTCTGAGTCCGCCCCAGTGGCCTGTGCCGCCCCGTCGATGTCCCGGGCGCATTGCCTTGGCGCGGGCCGAAGATGCACCAAAAAAACATCCGGCCGGAGCCGGATGTCGGAGGTGCGAAACCGCGGTGCGCCGGTCAGGACGCGGCGGGCATCGCCGTCATCGCCGAGAGATCGGGGCGGAAGGCGATCGCCATCGCGATGCCCGCGAGGAACAGGATGAACGGAATCTTGTTCTCGGCGAAGTTCTTGATGCCGTAGTAGATCGTGTAGAACCCGCAGATGAAGGTCAGGATCGCCGCGATGGCGCCGTCCTTCTTGGCGGCGTTGATGGTCATCCAGATCGCGCCGACCAGGATCAGCAAGGAACCGATGTAATACATGGAAACACTCCCCAGTGTTCGACCCCGTTGCGGGGCCCGGCAAGCGTAGCGGATCGGATGGCCGGCCGGGAAGGGTCAGAGCCGATTGAGCCGCCGCACGCGGTTCAACCGCCGGCGGAGGCTGCGGTCGTCGTCGAAGAGGTATTCCTCGACTTCCACCTGCATGTCGTCGTCGTCGGCGAAGACCTCGCGCATGGCGTAGAGCCGGCCGTTGCCCTCGAACGCGAGCCAGCGGTCGCCGTCGGCGACGACCTTGATCGCCGACACCGACGGGATGATCGCCTGCAGCGCCGCGCCGTCGAGCGTGCGCGTGGCCAGCAGCGCGTCGCGGTGCGCGCGCAGCGCATCGGCGCGGGCGCGGGTGGCGGCGAGCGCGTTCTCGCGATCGATGCGGTGGATCGGTTCGAGCTTCGCCAGCGGTACCAGCACGATGCGCTTGTCGCGGCGCTTGCGATGGATGTCGAGGACGACCTTGCCCATGTAGGCGTCCTTGTAGTCCAGCTGCGCCACCTCGCTGCGCTTGCCGAGGAGGTAGTGCAGCCATGTGCGAAGCGACGCGAGCATGGTGTCAGTCGATGCCGACGGCCTGCGCGTGCTCGCGCGTGGCGAGGAAGGTCACCGCCGGCGCACGCTCCTGCGCGAGCTGCAGGTTCACCCGGGTCGGCGCGAGGTAGACCAACTGGCCGGCGGCGTCGAGCGCGAGGTTCATCGCGTGCTTGTCGCGGAACTCCTCCAGCTTCTTCGCGTCGTCGCAGCGGATCCAGCGCGCGGTGGCGACCTGCACCTGCTCGAACGAGGCGTCGACGCCATACTCGTCCTTCAGCCGATAGGCGACCACGTCGAACTGCAGCACGCCGACCGCGCCGAGGATCAGGTCGTTGCTCATCAGCGGGCGGAAGAACTGGGTCGCGCCTTCCTCGGACAGTTGCGCCAGGCCCTTCTGCAACTGCTTGAGCTTGAGCGGGTCGCGCAGGCGCGCGCGGCGGAACAGTTCCGGCGCGAAGTTCGGGATGCCGGTGAACGACAGGTTCTCGCCTTCGGTAAAGCTGTCGCCGATCGAGATCGTGCCGTGGTTGTGGATGCCGATCACGTCGCCCGGATAGGCGCTTTCCGCGATCTCGCGGTCGCTGGCCATGAAGGTCAGCGCGTTGGCGAGCTTCACTTCCTTGCCGGTGCGCGGATGGAAGGTCTTCATGCCGGCGCTGAATTTTCCGGAGCAGATGCGCATGAACGCGACGCGGTCGCGGTGCTGCGGGTCCATGTTCGCCTGGATCTTGAACACGAAGCCGGTCAGCTTCTCCTCGGCCGGCGCGACCTCGCGCGTGGTGGTCGCGCGCGAGCGCGGCGCCGGCGCGTGCTCGACGAAGAAGTCCAGCAGCAGCTGCACGCCGAAGTTGTTCACGGCCGAGCCGAAGAACACCGGCGTCTGCCTGCCCGACAGGTAGGCGTCGAGGTCGAACGGATGCGAGGCGCCCTCGACCAGTTCCAGTTCCTCGCGCAGTTCGGCCAGCATCTGCGTGCCGATCTTCGCCTCCAGCGCGGGATCGTCGATCGACGGGAAGATGGTCGAATCCTGCCGGGTGAAGTTGCGACCGGCCTCGTACAGATGCACTTCGCCGGTCAGCAAGTGGACCACGCCCTTCAGCCGCTGGCCCATGCCGATCGGCCAGGTGATCGGCGCGCACTGGATGCCCAGCACCGATTCCACTTCGTCCAGCAGGTCGATCGGCGGCTTGCCCTCGCGGTCGAGTTTGTTGATGAAGCTCATGATCGGCGTGTCGCGCAGGCGGCAGACTTCCATCAGCTTGATCGTGCGTTCTTCCACGCCCTTCGCGACGTCGATGACCATCAGCGCCGAGTCGACGGCGGTCAGCACGCGATAGGTGTCCTCGCCGAAGTCGGCGTGGCCGGGGGTATCCAGCAGGTTGACGATGCGGTCCTCGTATGGGAACTGCATCACCGACGAGGTCACCGAGATGCCGCGCTCCTTTTCCAGCGCCATCCAGTCGGAGGTGGCGTGGCGCGCGGCCTTGCGGCCCTTCACCGAGCCGGCCATCTGGATCGCGCCGCCGAACAGCAGCAGCTTTTCGGTCAGCGTGGTCTTGCCGGCGTCGGGGTGGGAGATGATCGCGAACGTGCGGCGGCGGGCGGCCTCGCGGGCGACTTCGGTCAGGACTTCGGACATGCGGCGACGGCGCCGCACGGCGCCCGGGGAGCGAAGGGAAGGGCGGGATTATAGGCCAGCCCCACGCCGCCGCTCCGATCGGCTGTAGGGCGGGCCCTGGCCCGCCCTACAGACATCCCGTGTCAGCAGCCGGCGGTATGCTGCGCGGCATGAGCGCCTACTGCGACATCGCCCCCGACCATCCCGTCCACGGGCCCTACCACGACCACGAATACGGCTTCCCGACCCGCGACGAGGCGGCGCTGTTCGAGCGGCTGGTCCTCGAGATCAACCAGGCCGGGCTGAGCTGGGAGACCATCCTGAAGAAGCGCGACGGCTTCCGCCGCGCCTACGACGGGTTCGATGTCGATACGGTGGCCGCCTACGGCGACGCCGACCGTGCCCGGCTGCTGGCCGACGCCGGCATCATCCGCAACCGGCTGAAGGTGAACGCGGCGATCCACAACGCGCAGGTGATCCGCGGCTTCCGCACCACGCACGGCGGCTTCGCCGAGTGGCTGGACGCGCACGTCGTGCTCGACGGCCGGCCGCGCGACAAGGCGGCGTGGGTGAAGCTGTTCGGCAGGACGTTCAAGTTTACCGGCGGCGAGATCGTCGGCGAATTCCTGATGAGCCTGGGCTACCTGCCGGGCGCGCATCGCGACGATTGCCCGGTGGTGCGGCGCATCGCCGCGGCGCGCGGATGAACATGCTCAGGCGCCGGGCACGCGCGGGATGCCCGCGTCGACGTGACGGGGCCAGCGCCAGGCCTGCACCACGATGGTCGCGGTGAGGGCCGCCTCCAGCACGGCGAATCCCCGGTAGAACAGCCACGGGGTCTGCAGCGCCAGCATCGCCATCAGCGCGGTGAACGCGGCGCCGAAGAGAAGGTTCGCCCAGCGGCAGAGTCCGGCCGGCAGCAGCAGCGACAGCGCGACCATCAGGCTGGGGATCGCCATCATCAGCGACACGCCCGCCAGCACGCCCTGGGTCGCCGGTCCCGAGCCCATCCGGCCTTCGAGCATGCCCCGCAGCTTGCCGGGCGTGTACAGCTCGAAGTAGTCGCAGTAGAGGTAGCAGAACATCGTGGAGGCCCACAGCGCGGCGAGCACTGCGCGCACCGGGAGTTTGCGGTCTTCGAGGCGGGCCACGGGCGACTCCTGTCCGGGAAGGGGCGCACCATGACACGTCGACCGTGGCGCGGGATGTGGCGAACGTCAGGGCGCTTCGGTGAACCGCAGTGCGCCCTGCGGACCGATCATGCGGAACCGGATCGACGCAAGGCGCATGCCCCGGTTGGCCTGTACCACGAAGTGCAGGTGCGGGCCGGTGGCGAAGCCGGTAGCGCCGACCAGGCCGATTGTCTCGCCGGCGGTCACCCGCTGCCCGGGACGCACGCGCACGCCACCGTGCTGCAGGTGCGCGTAGAGCGCCATGCTGCCGTCGGCGTGGACGATGCGCACGAAATTGGCGCGGCCGAGGTCGGTCGTGCGGTCCAGGCCGGTGCCGTCGTGGTCGGCCTCCATCTCCATCACGATGCCGTCGCGCGCGGCGCGCACGGGCGTGCCGGCGTCGGCGCCGAAGTCGACGGCGTAACGGTTCTGTTCGTCGCGATGGCTCCAGCCGCCGCCCCAGCCCTGCTCGATCCGCAGCGTCGTGTCGGCAAGCGGAAACCCATAGACCGCGTCGTCCACGCGGGTGCCGGGCGCCCCGCGCACCGCGACCAGCACGACGCGGGCGTCCGCGTCGTTCGGCACGCGTGCGATCCGACGGCGTTCGCCCGCGCGCAGCACCGTGCGCAGCGGCAATGCGGGCTCGATACCGGGAATCGGCCCCCGTTCGGCGCGCAGTTCGACCTCGACCGGTCCGGCCAGCGCGTTGTCGGCCCAGGCCTCGATCGCGTCGGCATGCGGTTCGAAGCGCAGGCGCACCGGGGGCGCACCGGGCGCCCGCGCCATGGCCGCCGGTGCGATGCGGACCGGCGGGTCACGGTGCAGCCCGCCGTCGCGCCAGCGGTAGAAGTCGTCGGCCCGGGTCGCGCCGGTGCCCAGCAGCAGCGCCAGCGCGATCGTCCCTGCGCGCATGGCGGTCAGCGGCAGGCCGCGTCGAGGCTCAGCGCATCGACGAGGTCGCGCAGGTCGAAGGCCGCCACCGAGGTGTCGGCGTGCATCGCGAACAGCGCGCCGTGCGGGAACCGTTCGCTCGGCGTCGCGCGCAGGGCGATGCCGTCGGTCCCCGCCGTCGTGTCGCCCTTGAAGTTCGCGACCAGCGCCAGGCTGCGTCGGTCGAACAAGTGGAACACCGTGTGGTCGGACAACTGGTCCACCGCGACCCAGTAACCGCGATCCTTGCCGCAGGCCCACAGCGCCACGCCTTCGGCCTCGAAGGCGAAGGTGTCGCCGGGGATGTGCCGCCCGGTGGCGCGACCGGCGAGGGTGTACTCGCGCAGGGTCGAATGCGGCATGGACTCGTCGGCGATCAGCAGTCGGTCGTGCGCCGCGTCGCCGGCGATGGACTCGACCACGTGCAGGGCATCGGCGTCCGTGGTCGCGCCGAAATGCCCCTCCGCGGTCGCCGTCGCCCGGCCGTCGGCGTCGAAGCGCACCCGGTAGCGCTGCACCCGGCGGTCCAGCGTATCCAGCGGCGGCACGATGTCGAAGCGCTCGCCCAGCATGTAGTTGTCGGTGACGTAGAGGTCGACCGAGCCGTCGGCCGAGGCGTCCAGCCACAGGCCGTAGGGCGAGCGCAGTTCGCCCTCGCCGAAGGTGCCCAGCGGGCGGAAGTCCGGCAGCGACAGCACCTGCACGCGATGGTTGTCGCGCTCGACCACGAAGAGCCGGTCGCCGGCGACCGCGATCCCGTTGGGGCGCTTGAATTGCCCGGGGGCCGGGCCCTTGCCGCCGACCTCGCGCAGGCGTTCGCCGGTGTCGGCATCGAACACCACCAGCCGGTGCGTGGACTTGGCGGTCGCGATGACCCATGGGTGGCCGTCGGCACCGTGCCAGGTGGCCAGCGAGTCGAGCTCTTCGCCGGGGTTGGGCGGGGAGACGTAGGTTTCGTGGAGCGTCGGGACTGCCGCCGGGGCAGGCACGGCGGTGGCGGCCCGGGTCGAGGCGCAGGCGGCCAGCAGGGAGAGGAGAGCGGTCGAAAGCAGGGCGCCGAGCGGCGCGGAGGTCGGAGTGCGCATCGGCCGGAGTATCGCCGATGGCGCTCCGTCGGCACAGTCGCCGAACGTCGTATCGCTTCATTCGCATGAAGCGATTGACATGCGGAAAAACCTCGGGCAAGCTGCGGCCATCCATCAAGACCGGCTGAGGGACAGGCCCGAGGACGCCGGGGCAACCTGATGGCAGTGCGCGATCCGCGTGCGGCCGTGAAGGTGCCAACTCCTGCGGGGACCTGTCGGTCCACCGGAAGATGGTTGCGCGCAGCGGCTGCGTCATGCCGTGCGCTCAGCAGTTTTTCGGTCTCCCCGCGGCCTCGATGGGCCCCTTCCCCGGAGACCGCCCCATGTCCTTCGTCCACGCCTTTGCCGATGCGTCCGATGCCTGTCGCACGCCGCATGCGCCCTTCGTTCCCGACGACACCACCGCCGCCGATGCCCTGCGCGGCCGGTTGCCCGCGCGACTGACGCTGCGCCACGCCGGCGAGCGCGATCTGCGCATCGCCTGGGAACTGGCTGGTCCGGCCGACGCGCCGGTGGTGATCGCCGCCGGCGGCATCTCGGCGCATCGTCACGTCGTCTCCAGCGCCGCCTTTCCCGAGGCCGGCTGGTGGGAAGGCCAGAACGGTGCGGGCATCGACCTGCGCCGCGTGCGCGTGCTCGCGATCGACTGGCTGGGCGCCGACGGCACGCTGGACGCGGTGATCGACAGCGCCGACCAGGCGGACGCGCTCGCCGCGGTGCTCGACGCGCTGGGCATCGCGCGGGTGGCGGCGTTCCTCGGCAGTTCCTACGGCGCGATGGTCGGCCTTCAGTTCGCCGCGCGCTATCCGCGCCGCATCGGCCGGCTGCTGACGATCAGCGGCGCGCACCGCGCGCATCCTTTCGCCAGCGCGTGGCGCGCGCTGCAGCGCCAGGCGGTGGCGCTGGGCCAGCTGCAGTGCGATGAAGCGCAGGGCCTCGCCCTTGCGCGGCAGCTGGCGATGCTGAGCTACCGCACGCCGGAAGAGTTTGCCGAGCGTTTCGACGACGCGCCCGCCGTCGCCCACGGCCGCGTCCGCGTCGCCGCCGAGGATTACCTCGAACACTGCGCCGCCGCGTGGGTCGCGCGCACCTCGCCGACCGCTTTCCTGCGCCTGTCCGAATCCATCGACCTGCACCGCATCGATCCGGCCGCGGTTGCGGTGCCGACCACGGTGGTCGCGATCGAGGAAGATCGCCTGGTACCGCAGGAAGACCTCGCCGCGCTGGCCGCGGCGCTGCCGCAGGGCACGCTGCGCGTGCTGCGCTCGAAGGTCGGCCACGACGCCTTCCTGGTCGAGACCGCGGCGATCGCCGAACTCGTGCGCGAGACCCTCGATACCGCTGCGTTCGAAGCCTGCGGAGGTGCGGCATGAGCGCGCACTTCGACGCCGCCTCCGCCGCTTCCCGCCCGCAGCCCGCCACGCGCGCCGTGCGCGCCGGCATCGATCGCGACACCGCCTTCGGCGCGGTCACCCCACCACTGGTGCTGTCGTCCAACTTCAGCTTCGCCGGCTTCGGCGAGAAGCGGCAATACGACTACACCCGCAGCGGCAATCCCACCCGCGATCTGCTGGCCGAGGCGCTGGCGTCGCTGGAAGGCGGCGCATCCGCGGTGGTCACATCCACCGGCATGTCCGCGATCACGCTGCTGCTGCACGCGCTGCTGTCGCCGGGCGATCGCCTGGTGGTGCCGCACGATGCGTACGGCGGCAGCTGGCGCCTGTTCAACGCGCTGGCGAAGAAGGGTGCGTTCGAGCTGATCACCATCGACTTCACCGATCCGCGCGCGCTGGCCGACGCGCTGGCGCAGCAGCCGAAGGTGGTGTGGATCGAAACCCCGTCCAACCCGCTGCTGCGCATCACCGACCTGCGCTTCGTGATCGAGGCCGCGCACGCCGCCGGGGCGCTGGCGGTGGTCGACAACACCTTCCTGTCGCCGGCGTTGCAGACCCCGATCGCGTTCGGTGCCGATTACGTGCTGCACTCGACGACGAAGTACATCAACGGCCACAGCGACGTGGTCGGTGGTGCGGTGATCGCGAAGGACGCCGAGGCCGGCACCCAGCTGACGTGGTGGGCGAACGCGCTGGGCCTCACCGGCGCGCCGTTCGACAGTTTCCTCACCCTGCGTGGCCTGCGCACGCTGGATGCGCGCCTGCGCGTGCATCAGGAAAACACGCAGGCGATCGTCGCGCTGCTCGAAGACCATCCGGCGGTGCGCGCATTGCACTACCCGGGGCTGGCCTCGCATCCGGGCCACGCGGTCGCCGCGCGCCAGCAGACCGGCTTCGGCGCGATGCTCAGCCTCGAACTCGAGGGCGGCGAAGCGGCGGTCCGCGCGTTCGTCGACGGCCTGCAGTTGTTCACGCTGGCCGAATCGCTGGGCGGCGTGGAAAGCCTGGTCGCGCATCCGGCGACGATGACGCACGCGGCGATGACCGCCGAAGCGCGCGCCGCCGCCGGCATTTCCGACGGGCTGGTGCGGCTGTCGGTGGGCATCGAACACGCCGACGATCTCGTCGCCGACCTCGCCGCCGCGCTCGATCGCGCCGCTGCGGTCGCCGATGTCGACCGTCCGCAGAAACTGGGCACGCGATGAACGCCGCCGTCGCGCCCGCGCCGACGCCGGTCGCGACGGCCTCCGCCCAGGCGCCGGCGCGCATCGCGCTGCTCGGCACCGGCACCGTCGGTCGCGCGGTGCTTGAACGGTTGGCAGCCTGGGAAGCCGCGCCCGACACTGCGCCTCCGGCGTCGCTGTCGCTGGTGCATGTCGCGAACTCGCGCACGTGGTTCCGGCCCGACAGTGTCGCGAGTGCCCGCGTGCGCGCATCGCGCCGCGCGGTGGCCGGCCCGTCCGCGTCGCTCGACGACCTGCCGTCGCAACTCGGCGACGACGGCGTCCGCATCGTGCTCGACGCCACCGCCAGCGATCTCGTCGCCGACCGTCATGCCGAATGGCTGGCGCGCGGGCTGCACGTCGTCACCGCCTGCAAGCTCGGGCAGGGCACGTCGCTGGCGCGCTGGCGCGCGATCCGCCACGCGCAGACCATCGGCGGCGCGCGCTACGGCGACAGCGCGACCGTCGGCGCCGGCCTGCCGGTGCTGCATTCGATTCGTGCGTTGCGCGACGGCGGCGATCGTATCCATGCCGTCGCCGGTGTGCTCTCGGGTTCGCTGGCGTGGCTGTTCCATCACTACGACGGCCTGCGTCCGTTCTCGGGCTTCGTGCGCCAGGCGCGCGAGGCGGGCTACACCGAGCCGGACCCGCGCGACGACCTCGGCGGCGAGGACGTGCGCCGCAAGCTGCTGATCCTCGCCCGCGCCGCCGGCGTGGCGCTGGCGGCGGACGCGGTCGCGGTCGAATCGCTGGTGCCGCCGGCGTTGGCGACATTGCCGCTGGCCGACCTCGATGCGGCGCTGCCGCAGCTCGACGCACCGCTGCGCGAGCATTACGCAGAGGCGTACAAGCGCGGCGAGAAACTGCGCTTCATCGCACGGCTCGACGAGGGGCGCGCCCGCGTCGGCTTGGAAGCCCTGCCGGCCGACCATCCGCTCGCCGGTGGTGCCGGCACCGACAACCGCGTCGCGATCTGGTCCGATCGCTACCGCGTGCAGCCGCTGGTCATCCAAGGGCCCGGCGCCGGCGCGGAAGTCACGGCCGCGGCGATGCTGGACGACGCGCTGGCGATCGTCGCCGACGTTCGCCGCGACTGAACCGGTGCACGCTCAGATCGAATAGGACGTGTCTCCGGCATCGGCGGCGATGGCGGTGGCCGCGCGCGGTGCGAAGAACGTCTCCAGCGGTTCCGGCCGATGCAGCGCGAAACCCTGGGCGAAATCGACACCGAGCGCGCGCAGGGTCGCGCAGAGCGTGGCGCTCTCGACGTGCTCGGCGATGGTGCGTTTGTCGAGCACGTGGGCGATGTCGGTGATCGATCGCACGATCGCGGTCGACAGCGCCGAATCCTCCAGGCCGCGCACGAAGCTGCCGTCGATCTTGAAGTAGTCGACGTCCAGAGAGCGCAGGTAGTTGAACGAGCAGAACCCGGTGCCGAAGTCGTCGAGCGCGAATGCACAGCCGAGTGTGCGCAGTTGGGAGATCAGCGACTGCGCCTCGGCCAGGTCGCGCACCGCGCTGTTCTCGGTGATCTCGAAGCACAGTTTGTGCGCGGGGACGCTACTGCGGCGCACGCGGTCGAGCAGGAACCGGCGGAACTGGTCGTCCACCATCGAGGCGGCGGTGAGGTTGATCGCGCAGCGGCGCAGGCCCGCGACCGCGTCCGGCCGGCGTTCGAACCAGCCCAGCGCCAGCTCGATCACATGCCGGTCCAGGCGCACGCCGAGGTGGAAGCGTTCGGCGGCCGGGATGAACACGCCGGGGGCCAGCACCTGGCCGGTGTCCGGGTCGCGCATGCGCAGCAGCACCTCGATCGCGCGGCCGGTCACCGGTGCGTCGCCCAGCGGCGAGATCGCCTGGCAATGCAGCTCGAACCAGCCGTGCTCCAGCGCCTCGCGGATGCGCACCGCCCAGCGCATGGCTTCGTTGCGCGCCTCGAGTTCCCCGGGCGAACGACCGGCGACGCAGATCCGGTTGCCGCCCAGTTCCTTGGCGGCGAAGCAGGCGCTGTCGGCCAGCGACAGCAGGTCCGGCAGCGCGGTGCGTCCGCCCGCGAACGGCGCCACGCCGACGCTGGCGGTGACGTTGAGCCCGCGGTCCTGCCAGCCGACACGGTAACGCTCGATCGCCGCGCGCGCGGCTTCGGCCTTCTGCTGCACGGCCTCGATGTCGCCGCGCAGCAGCAGCGCGAATTCGTCGCCGCCGATGCGGAACACCTGGCCTTCGCCGCCGACCAGCGAGCGCAGCAGCGAGCCGACCGCGAGGATCACCGCGTTGCCGGCGGCATGGCCGGCGTCGTCGTTGACGACGCTCAGATGGTCCAGGTCCAGCACGGCCACGCCGCCGATCGCATCGCGCGACTGCAGCGTGCGCGTCAGCCCGTCCACGAACGCGGTGCGGTTGGGCAGGCCGGTGGCGGCATCGGTGGTGGCGCGCAGCAGCGCACGCCGGCTCGCCACCCGCTGGCCCACGACCGCGGCCAGCAGCATCAGCGGGATGAAAGAGAACACGCACAGGAAGACCAGCAGCAGCGTCGCATCGAGCGGGTCCACGGGCGCACGGAAGCCGGCGAGGCCCAGCCCGGTCAGGCTGACCAGCGTCACCACGGCCAGGCAGGTGCCGAAGATCGTCCACGCCGGCGAGAAGCGCAGCGCGCTCCACACCAGCAGCGCCAGCGGCAGCGTGGTCGCACCGAGGGCATACAGGCTGTCGTGGCTGACGAGCAGGTAGAACAGCGCCGCCAGCATCGCGGCGACGATCAGCCAGAGCGCGTGTTCGGAAGGCGCGGCCTCGCCGCGGACGTAGCCGCCATCGATCCTCCCGTCGACCCGGCCGGGGTGCGGCGCGGTCAGCAGCAGGATGGAGGGCGCCACCGAGGTGATGCCGAGCAGGTCGCTGGCGCTCCACTGCGCGAATGCGGGCCAGAAACCGCCTCCCGGCACGACATCGGCGAGCAGCAGGCCGGTCACGCCGATCGCCGCCGAGACGAGGGAGGCGACCGCTGCGCCGGTCACCAGCGCCAGTCCGCTGCGGACGCTGATCCGCACGTCGTCCTCGGACACCAGGCGGAAGATCCGTTCGCCAGCGAGGGTGCCCAGGAGATTGCTGAAGACGGAGAACGGCAGGAACAGCGGCGGCACCGGCAGCAGCACGAGGTGCGCGAACAGGACCGGCAAGGGGATGAACAGCGCCCAGCGCGTGCCGTAGCGGATCACCGCGGCGTAGGCGATCCCGGCCGCCGGCCAGAACAGGGTGACGTCTTCGGGCGTGCGGATGAAGACGCCGGCATACCAGGCGCCCAGCAGGTACAGGACCGACAGCCACAGCGCTCGGAACACGACGGCTTCTCCCGGAGGTCGTGGACGCAGAACAGCGGCGAGACGGCTCGACGACCGGGGGCGGCGTCGACGGGGGAGGACGGCTCGGCGTTCAGGATGCGCCAAGCCGGGGCGGCTGCCAAGTCGGGAGGCCCCTCCCGGGGCTCAGTCCGGACAGGATTCGATCACGAGCCGGTCATCGGCGGCATGGGGATGGGCCGTTCGCCGTCACCGGGCGGCGCGTGGCCTTGGTCGGTAGCACGCGGATCAGCACTCGATCACGTTCACCGCCAGCCCGCCGCGGCTGGTTTCCTTGTACTTGTCCTGCATGTCGCGGCCGGTGTCGCGCATGGTCTTGATCACCTTGTCCAGCGACACCTTGTGCTTGCCGTCGCCGCGCAGGGCCATGCGCGAGGCGTTGATCGCCTTCACCGCGCCCATCGCGTTGCGCTCGATGCAGGGGATCTGCACCAGACCGCCGATCGGGTCGCAGGTCAGGCCGAGGTTGTGTTCCATGCCGATCTCCGCCGCGTTCTCGATCTGGCCGGGCGTGCCGCCGAGCGCGGCGGTGAGGCCGGCGGCGGCCATCGAGCAGGCCACGCCGACCTCGCCCTGGCAGCCGACCTCGGCGCCGGAGATCGAGGCGTTCTCCTTGTAGAGGATGCCGATGGCGGCGGCGGTCAGCAGGAATTCGAACACGCCCGCCTCGTTGGCGCCGGGGCAGAAGCGGTCGTAGTAGTGCAGCACGGCGGGGATGATCCCGGCGGCGCCATTGGTGGGCGCGGTGACCACGCGGCCGCCCGCGGCGTTCTCCTCGTTCACGGCCAGCGCGTACAGATTGACCCAGTCCAGCACGGTCAGCGGGTCGCGCATCGCCGCCTCGGGCCGCGAGGACAGTTCGGCGTGCAGGCTCGGCGCGCGCCGCGACACGTGCAGGCCGCCGGGCAGGGTGCCGGTCTCGCGGATGCCGCGGCGCACGCAGGCCTGCATCGCGTCCCAGATCTCGCGCAGGCCGGCATGGATGGCGTCGTCGTCGCGCCAGGCGCGCTCGTTCTCGCGCATCAGCGCCGCGATCCGCAGGCCGCTGCGTTCGCACTGCGCCAGCAGTTCCGCGCCGCTGCGGAAGGGATGCGGCAGTTCGGTGGTGTCGGCGACGATGCGGTCTTCGGCCGCTTCGTCCTGGTTGACCACGAACCCGCCGCCCACGGAGTAATAGTCGCGGCTGGCGATTTCCGCGCCGTCGGCGTCGTAGGCGGTGAAGCGCATGCCGTTGGTGTGGAACGGCAGCTTCTGGCGCTTGTTCAACGCCAGGTCGCGCTTCTCGTCGAAGGCGATCTCGTGCCGGCCCAGCAACCGCAGTCGCTTGTCCTTGCGGATGCGCGCCAGTGCGTCGGGGATGAGGTCCGGATCGATCTCGTTAGGCCAGTGGCCTTCGAAGCCCATCAGCACCGCCTTGTCGGTGCCGTGGCCGCGGCCGGTGAGCGCCAGCGAGCCGAACACCTCGGCGCGGATGCGGGCGGTGCGGGCGAGGTCGCCGGCCTCGTCCAGCCAGCGCGTCGCGAAGCGGCAGGCCGCGCGCATCGGCCCGACTGTGTGCGAGGAACTCGGGCCGATGCCGATCTTGAACAGGTCGAACGTGCTGACGGCCATGCGGCGGCTCCGGAAGGCGGGCGCGAAGCGATTGTCGTTGCGCCGGGGCGCGTATTCTATGTCGCCTCACCTCGACGACAGGGACGGTGGCGTATGGAAGCCCGTTCGCCGGCGTTCGCGCTCTTCCAGCGCGACGACTGCCATCTGTGCGATCTCGCCCTCGACGTGCTCGCCGCCGCGCGGTTGCCGGCGTTCGAGAGCGTGTTCATCGACGACGACGCGGGGCTGGAGGCCGCCTATGGCCACCGCGTGCCGGTGCTGCGCCGCAGCGACGGCGCCGAGTTGGACTGGCCGTTCGACCGCGATGCGGTGATCGCACTGGCGGGAGCGGTAGCATGAACGCGCGTCGTTTCGTCTCGATGTTCGTGCCGGTGACGCTGGTCGCGTTCGCCGGGCTGGCCGCAGGCGTCGATTCCGGACGTCCCGAGTCTCCCGCTCCTCCCCGCGCGCTGCTGAAGATGCACGACGACTACGTGCTGGCGTTCGTCGACAGCCGCGGCTTCGGCGCGTCCCGCCTGCCGGCGATGTCGCGGCTGCTGCACCAGCCAGTCGCGGGCACGCCCTGGTTCGTGGCCGACCTCGAACTGATCGGCGTCGCGAAGCACGATCCGCCGCGGGCGTTCGGCGGTGGCCTGTCGATGGAGGTGTTCCACCGGCCCGCCGAGACCATGCCGCTGAAGCGCGGTGCGGGTCGTGCGATCACCGCGGAGGAGCGGCAGGCGTTGCACGCTCTGGACGCCGGCGAGCGTCTGGTCGTCGTGCCCGAAGGAGCCGGCCTGCGCGTCACCGGCGCGATCCGTGCTGGCGACGAATGCCTCGGCTGCCACAAGCACGAACGCGCCGGCGACATGCTCGGCGCGTTCGTGTACCGCCTGCAGCCGGTCACGCCCGGCAGCGAGTGATCCGGACTCAGTGCGCGGCGGTCGCCGCCTTAGGCTGGAAGATCACCTTCGTCGCGACCTGGATCTCGTTCGGGATCACGCCGGTATCGGCCCAGTCGCCGCCGCCCACGCCGAAGTCCAGGCGCTTGACCACCGCGCTGCCGGCGAGCACCGGCTTGGCGCCCGGTGTCCAGGTGAAGGTCAGCGTGACCGGTTTAGCGACGCCGCGCAGCGAGAGCGCGCCATCGGCCGCGTACTTGTTGCCGCCGAGGCTGCGGAATTTCGTCGCGGTGTAGTGCGCCTGCGGGAATTTGGCGCTGTTGAAGAACGAGGCGCCGCGCAGTTCGCCGTCGTAGTCGGGATTGCCGGCGGTGGCGGTGGCCAGCGGGATGGTCACGTCGAGCTTCGCGCCGGCGAGGTTCGCAGGATCGAAGGAGAAGGTGGTGGCGAAGCCGGGGAAGCGGCCGTTGAAGGCCTCGCCCTGGTACTTGCCGGTGAAGGTCAGGCTGGACCCGGCGGCCTGGGTGTAGTCGGCGGCAAAGGCCGGTGCGACCAACGCGGCGGCGAGGGCGAGGGCGGACAGGGACGTGAGAAACGTGCGTGTGCAGGACATGCGGGAAACTCCTGGTCGAATCGTGCGACGGAAACGTGTGCCCATCAGGAGGCGGACGGCGGCGCGTCGGTTGCGCCGGTCTTCAGCCAGCCTTTGGGCAGCATCCGCGCCAGGGTGGCGTCGCCCTGGAACAGGTGGTGGTAGAACGCCGCGCCAGCGTGCATGACGACCAGCAGCGCGAGCCCCCAGAACATCAGTTCGTGCGCTTCCTCGGCCAGTTCGTGCAGGTCGTGGCTGCGCTCGACGATGTGCGGCAGGTTCACGAGGTGGAACCACTGCAGCGGGAAGCCGGCGGCCGAGTTCAGCACCCAGCCGCTGATCGGGATCGCGAACAGCAGGGCGTAGATCGCGAGATGGGTCACGCCGGCGATGCGCAGCTGCCAGGTAGGTGTGCCGGCGACGTGCGCGGGCGAGCCGGCGTACAGGCGCCACAGCAGGCGCACCGCGACCAGCCCGAGGATGGTGATGCCGATCGACTTGTGCAGGGCGTAGGTCTGGATCTTCTCCGGGCCGTTGGGCAGGTCGCCCAT
>JBGAFR010000055.1:0-22625 GCA_044227145.1 Lysobacteraceae bacterium | reverse complement strand
GGGCTACAACATCCGCTGGCTGCTGCGCTGGATCGCGTTATTGCGCGCCTGGTGGATGGCGATGCTGGAGCGGGAACTGGCGCTGTTCGTGCCTGATCGACGACCAAGTGTCGTGGCCGGGTGATTCTTCAGGGGTGACTAATGAGCGGGAAGATTCGCGACCCTCAACTCGTAAGGCGGGTCAACCCTAAGGCGGGTCAAGACCCGCCCTACGAGGGTGCGTAAGGCGGGTCTTGACCTGCCGATGACGAAGCGTCGAGCCGTATCGAATGGTGGCGGTGAATAGCCAAGGTGGAGAGTTCGAACGGTGGGGTTCGCTGCGCTTATCACACCCTACAGGGCGTGTTCGTCATGGCCTGCCGCCTTTGGCACGACGACGGCAACCGGCTGGTGGCGCTCGACGGCGCGGCCGTGTGATCGCCATCCTGCGGCGGGCCTGTCCTGCGCCCACGTGAGGCCTGGGCGTTCCCGGCGGCCGATCCCGCGACATTCCGGGCGCGCCCGGCGCCTGCCGCCAGGTCGCGGCGTTTCCCCCGGACCCGCAGTGCTGCCCCTTTTTGGCGCAACGGTGCCCTTCGAACGGCCGGTGTTGCCGCTCCGAGCGGCAACGATGCCGCTTTTTTCGCCACCGATGCCCCTCGAACGGCCAACGATGCCCCATCTCGACGCGGAGGCTGCTGCTTTTTTCGCCGTGCATGGCCCTTCGAGAGGCAGCGTTGCCCCTCCGAGCGGCAGGCATGCCCCTTTTTGGCGCAACGTCGGCGCTCAAAGCGGCAACGCCGGCCCTTTCACCGGCACGCGTGTCCCTTTTCGGGGCATTGTTGCCCCGGAAAGTGCCCACGATGGCCTCCGGACCGGCATCGATGGCGCTTTTTTCGCCACTGACGGCGCTTTGACCGGCGACAGTGCGGGGCAGAGCGACGAGGCCGGCTCGGGCGGTTGCGGCGCAGAGAGTTCGAAAAGGGGTTTGCGTGCGGTGGCTTGCCGGGCGTCCATCGCGGGGGCATGCCGGGATGGTGGGCCAGGGGCCCACCCTGCGGGACTGGCGACGGGCTGAGGCGGCGCCCGCAGGATGGCCTTGTGCGCACACGACGGTATCTGCCCGCGAGCCGTCTCACGAGGCATGACTTAGGATGACGCTCGAATGGTGTCGTTCCCGGACACTTGGCAAATCCGGCGCGGTCAGCGCCGCGCAAGTCGAGTCTCAAAGGAGAGACTTATGGTTCGATCCCGCTCCGCGCATGGAGTGTCCGCCGCATGCCGCGCCATCACGCTGTGCCTCGTGGTGTGTGCGTCCTCCACCCATGCGGCAGGCCAAGGTAACTGGGTGACCGTCTATGACAATGCCGATGCGTCGCCCGTCGTGCGGCTCGATGCCATCCCGGGCCGCACGCCGGCGATCGACGGCATCCTGGCCATGGTGGCGTTCCAGCAGACGCCGTTCGGCTGCGCCGGGCCGTGGGAGACGATGGCGTGCCCGCTGACGCGTGATCTCGGGTTGGGGCTGCAGTGCTCGGATGCGCACGTCGCGCTGGTGCGTCGCTGGTTTCCGGATGCCATGCCGAAACTGAGTGGCTACGGCGAGCATCAGTATTCCGGCTACGAGGGACAGGGACCGGACGCGTCGATGTGCGAGCGCACGCCGGAAAGCGCGACGTTCCAGAGCCACCTGTCCTCGCTGCGCTTGCGTCGACACGGCAATGAGGTCGTCACGCAGATGACGGTCTCCTGGTACGCGCAGGAGCGCAGCGGATCGATCGAGTACCGAACGGTGTACCGCGTCGACCAAGACAGGATCGTGGTGTTGTCGAATCGCGAGGTGCGGCGATCCCGCAACGACGAGGACGGACGGAATGCCGAGTGAGTGGCGACCTCAGTCCAGCCTTGGTCCCCGCTGAACCGCTTCGACGCCTTGCTGCCGCGATGGCGCCTGCGTCGCATGTTCGACCGCCTCTTGAGGGGCAAACCGGGACACCTGCTCGCGGCTCTGGGCGAGGGGATGCCCGGCTGGCAGGTGGAGGGCAAAGCAGCTTGCGTGTACGTGTCCGACCATCGGCGGCGCTCTCGGTCCGAACCGCCCTACGTCCGCTGATCCAGCTCGTGATGGATCAGCGTCACGCACTGCGAGGCGAACAGCATCGTCGGCCCGAGCGCGATCAGCTTCGCGCCCATGCGTTGGAGGCCGGGGATGGTCTTCTTCGGCATGGGGATGTGGTCGGTGAGCAGGAAGCAGGGGTTGTCGGCGAACGCCTGTTCGCGGATCGGCGTGCCCTTGCGGTCCATGAGGAACAGTTGGTGGTCCGCGGACAGCGCCTGTACCAGCTTCTCGAAACTGATCGTCTGCACGGTGACGCCGGATTCGACGGCGCGGGTCTCTTCCTTGCCCATGCCGCGCGAGGCATCCAATGCATTGGCGACCTTGGTCAGCAGCGAGCGTTCGTCGAAGCCGCCGATGTCGTGCATGGCGTTGATGTCGAAGCGCACGGTGCGGGAGAAATCGCGGGTGCTTTCCAGCACCAGGTAGACGATGACGTCGGGCCGGTGCGACTGGGCCACGAAGAGGGCGTTCATCAGCGTGTGCGCGAGGATCTCGGTATGCGCATCCCCGCCCACTGCGGCCCACAGGGCCTGGCTGTCGGTGGGGGCAGCGCGTGCCCGGAGTACGAAGGTCCGCATGCGTGTTTCCGCTGTCTGGTCTCGCGCGACACCCGGCGTGCCGAGGCGCATTGTCGCGCGGAACCGGTGCCGGCGGCCATCGTGCGGACGCCACGCGGATGCAGGCATACGCGATGAATGGTTTTGGCGTCGAACGTCCTGCCGGTCGACGTCCGGCTCACGTCCGTAGCCCTTTCTGAAGCCGCCGGCAGACGGGACGCCCCATCCCGTGCGATGCTCGTGCGGCGACCCGCCATGGTCTTGCAGGAAGACGGCATTCCCACCCAGGTTACCCAGGAGCATCGCGCATGACCCATGTCACGCTGATCAACAGGACGAACGAGATGGTGCGCCTGGCGTTGTTCATGGCGCCGGTGCTGAATCCCACGTTGTCCAGCATCGCCTGGAAGATCGCGTCGCCACCCCCGGGGGGCGGTTCGACCACGGTGGAGATCCCTCCGGATTTCGCGGTCATGGCGCGCTATTCCAGCGATCCCGCCAACCCCTCGCACCTCGACACGGAGACAGCGGCAGTTGTGTTCACGGAGTTCACGGCGACGTTTTCCGTCGAAGGCGCCGCATCCGAAGACGGGCAGGCGACCGGCGCGGTCATCCGGCAGCTGTTCACGGACCTGGTGATGAACGAGGTGCGGGTCGTGAACCACTATCCGATCGGCGTCGAGCTTTCGGTCCTCAAGGACGGCAGCCCGATCCACGCACCGCAGGTGCTCTGGCCCGGGGCCCTGTTCATGGAGGACATCCGCGGCTCGATCCATGTCGCCGTCGTGTCGCAGTTCGCGATGGCCGGCGAGCGACTGGTGCAGGAGGAAATCAGCCTCACGCAGACCGAGCTGCCCCCGAACGGCACGCTCGTGGTCACGGGGTCGATGTGGACGGGGTACGCGTTGGCGGTGATGTAGGGCGTGGGGCCGGGGGGCGCTCCCCCGCCCGCTGCGGATGCAACGAAATCCCGTGACTGTTCTTCGTGCCGCGGCTTGTGCCGGCGCTGTTGCGGGCGCCCAACCCGAGCCATTCGCCGTAAGCTGGTCTTTCCCGATCGACAAGGACGCCCGATGAGTGCTCTGACCCTGCGCAACCATACGGACTGGATCGCCCAGTACGTGGTCCATCGCGGTGACCAGGTGATCGCGCGCCTGCCGGGCCTTGTACCAGGCGCGCAGTTGCAGGTGCCCACGACCGCGGTTTACCAGGTCGTCGCCACGACGGTGATCGAGGGCAACACCTACACGTCCGCGCCGCTGGAGGTGACCGGTGCCGCCGGCTTCCTGGCCCGGGTGCGGCAGGTGGAGCCGCAGGGCACCTACGTGTTCGAAATGGTCGAGGTGCCCAGCACCCGCCCCGACCAGTTGCAGTTCCAGAAGACCAGCGTGTCTCCGGTCACTTTCACCCTCTCGAAGGACGGCGTCAGGCTGCAGAACGTGGTGGTCGCCAACAGCTTCGAGATGGCGACGCTGAACATCGGCGACACATACAGCATCTACGCGGTCATCAACGGGGTCACGACCGACACGGTCACCACGACGAATCCCGACGCGACGATCACGGCCATCGCCGACACGAGCGACCTGGAGTCCGGCTACTTCACGCTGGAAGTCGGTTGAGGCCGGATGCGCACGTGCGCATGCCGCTGCGGGGCGACGCTCAGGACGAATCGCGCTCCAGCCGCCGCACGCGCTGCCGGTACGCCTTGACGTTGTCGCCGTCGATGCGTCGCTCGCGGGTGCCGTTGTTCTCGCCGATCTTGTCGTCGCGAAGGCGTTCGATGGGTTTCGTCTCCACCTTCGTCTCGCGCTCGAACCCGTGCGACTTGTCGGTGTTGCGGTAGTACCGGTACAGCGTCCAGTACAGCGCGGTGGCGCCGGCCGGGCCGGCCAGCAGGATCCAGAGGCCGCCGTCGTCGCTCATTGGGAACCTGCCACGATCGCGATCGCGATGGTTTCGAGGATGGTGCCGACGGTGAGCGCGGCCAGCAGCAGCTTCCACTGCTGCACGGGCACGCTGCCCATGGTCTCGCCGGTGCGGCCGTTGACCGCGATGTAGTGCAGCATGCCGCCGTTGGCACCTGGTTGATGGTACGAGTAGAGCCACACCGGCAGGTACATCGACACCCAGCGCGAGCCGTGGACATCGAGGCGTTCCTGCTCCCAGCGCACGCCGCGGTCGTAGCGGCTGACCGAGCCCTCGACCTGGGCGCGGGCGATCGACAGCAGCTGGTCTTCCAGCCGCGGCCGCATCTGCTCGACGTTGCTGTTGCGCTTCTCGGAACTGAAGCCGGCGAGGTACGAGGCGTTCCACTTCACCGCGTTCTTGGTGTCGAACGGCAGGATGGTGTTGATGATGTTGTTGGTGTTGACCCGGGTGTCGAGGTTGCCGCGTTCGGTCGACGACTCCAGCGGCAGGTCGTCGACGGTGAAGTCGATGTGGCGCCCGATGCGGTAGACGTCGGCGTCGTAGTAGGTCTTCTTGTCGTTGTCGCTGCCGCGGGTGTATTCGCGCGTCTTGATCTCGCCCTCGCCGAAGAGGTCGGCGCTGGCGTTGCCGTCGACGATCATGTACGGCATGTACACGCCGACGACGTTCTCTGGCGTGAACTGCTCCTTGAACGCCTTGAGCGCGAACAGCCGGCGCTTGTCGACGAACTGGCGGATCCGCGCGACAGCGTCGTCCTTCCTGATGTGGAAAGGCAGCACCGCGTCGGGCACGGCCCCGTTGTCCACCTGCTCGTTCACGCCGAAGACGTGGCGGCACCAGTGGCAGCGCGCGGTCATCGCGTTCTCGGTGTTGACCGTGACCTCGGCGCCGCAGCCGCTGCACTTGAAGCTCATCAGCACCTTGGCGTCGGCGGCGATGTCGCGCGCGCCGGAGGCGATGACGGTGCCCTTGAGCTGGTCGATGCCTTCGCCGAGTCCGAACAGTTCCTCGACCCGCGCGCCGTCCCACTCGTGGCGGCAGTACAGGCAGACCAGCAGGTCGGTGCCCGGCTTGTGGCGGATGTCGGTCGAACCGCACTTCGGGCAGCGGTTCATGCCGTCGGCGAGTTCCGCCGACGCCGTGTCGATCGCGACCGGGTCCGGCGCCTCCAGCTCTTCGCGGATCGCGTCGGGCAGCCTGGACGTGTCGATCGGATGCGTGCCGGGCAGCGGCGGGACGTCCCGCGGCGACCCCGGGCCGTCGACGGGCGGCAACGGGGGCGGCGCGGACGGCGGCAGGGGCGGCGGGCCCTTCGGGTCGGACATGGTCGCTGCGCCTGCGGGTTACAGGCCCAGCGCCTTGGCCTTCAGCGCGTCGTAGTCGTCCTGGGTGATCAGGCCGAGGTCGAGCATCTCCTTGGCCTTCTTCAGCTTGGCGACCGGGTCGTCCGCGGCGGGTGCGGGCGGTGCGGTCGGCTGCTGCAGGCCGGCGAAGCCGCCGGTCATGCCGGTGGCCATGCCGATGCCCATCAGGCCCGCGGCGCCGCCGGTCTCGCCGGCGGACTGGATGCCCTGCGCGACGCTGGCCTGCAGGTTCGAGTTGCCGCGCGCGCCGGACAGCGCGTCGGCGCGCTGCACGGTCTTCAGCAGCTCGCGGGTGTTGGCGTCGTACTCGATCGAGACGATGGCGGTCTTGACGATCGCCAGGCCGCGGTCGGACTTCCACTGGTAGCCCTGCTCGACGGCGTCCGACAGGCTCCTGGCGAAGCCGACCGAGTCTTGCTGGAGCTTGGTGATGCGGTTGCCCTTGCTCGGGTCGTTCGTGTACAGGCTGAAGGCCGGCGCGAGCGAGCCGACGACCTCGTTGAACAGCTGGCCGGCGGCCGCGTTGTCGAGGTCGGTGAAGTCGAACACCTTGCCAGGCTGCAGGTAGCTGGCCGGCACGAAATTCTTCACGAACAGGATCGGGTCGACGATCTTCAGCGTGTACGAGCCGCGCGTGACCGCGCCGACCTGGGTGTTGAGGAAGGCGTCGTCCCAGTAGATCTCGGACTGCGTGCCGAAGCGGTTGTCCGGCAGTTCCTTCAGCGAGACGAAGAACGCCGCCTGCTGCGAGCCCGGCTGGCCGCCGAACTTGAAGCGCTCCCAGCTCTGGGTGATCAGCGAGGAGACGATGCCGTCGCCGGCGAAGATCGACTTGGAGTTCAGGTCGTCCGAACGCCACTCGTAGCCGCCCGGTTCGGCGACGAACGCCGTGATCTTGCCGTCCTGGAACAGCAGCAGGCCGTAGCCTTCCGGCACGACGATCTTCGAGCCGTTGGTGATGATGTTGGAGGAGCCGTGGGCGTTCGACCCGCGTCCGGCGTTGGTGCCCTGCGGGACGGCCGCGAACAGCGCCGCCGTCGACGGCAGGCCTGCCGGCACCGTGTAGAAATCCTTCCACTGGTCCGCGAGCGTGCCGCCCACCGCACCCGCCACCGCCTGTATCAGACCCATGACTGCTTCTCCGCGATTCCTGGCCGGGCGACGTGCCCGCCGTGTTCGCGAACTATACACGCGGAGATTGGTGGCGATCGGCCGCCGGAAGTCACGATCGACGGCCTCGCCGGCACGAGCGCATCGGACCGTCGCGCGTTGTCCTGCGCGATGCGCGAATCGCGTTCTGGCGGCGCCTGCGTCGACGGCCTGCGTCGTCCGGGCGAGGCTCGCCCGAAGACGCGCGTGCGGCGATCAGCCCTTGACCGCTGCCTCGATGGCCGCGATGTCGATCTTGTGCATCGTCATCATCGCCTCGAACGCGCGTTTGGCCGCCGTGCGGTCGCTGGAGGTGTAGGCCTCGGTGAGCGCGCGCGGCGTGATCTGCCACGACAGGCCCCACTTGTCCTTGCACCAGCCGCAGGCGCTTTCCTGGCCGCCGTTGCCGACGATGGCGTCCCACAGCCGGTCGGTTTCGGCCTGGTCCTCGGTGGTCACCTGGAACGAGAACGCTTCGCTGTGCGACAGCCCGGGGCCGCCGTTGATGCCCAAGCAGGAGAGGCCCAGCACGGTGAACTCGACGGTCAGCACGTCGCCCTGCCGGCCGGCGGAATAGTCGCCCGGGGCCAGGTGCACGGCGTCCACCGTGCTGTCGGCGAAGATCGAGGCGTAGAAGGTGGCGGCTTCGAGGGCGTTGCCGTCGTACCAGAGGCAGATCCGGTTGCGGGGAAGCGTGGCGTTCTTGGTCATGGCGGTCTCCTGTGTCGTGGGTGCGCGCGGCCGGCGAGGCCGGTCCGTTCGAAGGAACGACGAACCGGAGGGCCCGATTTCGACAGGCCCGGGACGACGGGGGCAGGTCCCGTCGTCCCCTCGCGTCGTGGCCGATCAGAAGCCGTTGTCGCCGTCGAGCATGCGCCCGAGGCCGCCGAGTACAGAACCCTCGCCGCGGCTGCCGCCGTTCTGCGGGGCGGCGGCGAGCATGCGCCCGGCCATGCGCGAGAACGGCAGCGACTGCAGCCAGACCTTGCCGGGGCCGGTGAGCGTGGCGAGGAACATGCCTTCGCCGCCGAACATCATGCTCTTGATGCCGCCGATGGTGCGCACGTCCATGTTCACGGTGTCGTGGAAGGCCATCACGCAGCCGGTGTCGACGTCGAGGCGTTCGCCGGCGCGCAGTTCGCGTTCGACGACGGTGCCGCCGGCGTGGACGAACACCCAGCCGTCGCCTTCGAGTTTCTGCATGATGAAGCCTTCGCCGCCGAACAGGCCGGTGAGGATCTTGCGCTGGAAGTGGATGCCGAGCTGCACGCCGCGGGCGCCGGCGAGGAAGCTGTCCTTCTGGCAGATCAGCCGGCCGTTGTGTTCGTCGAGCTTCATCGCGAGCACGGTGCCCGGATACGGCGCCGCGAACGCCACCCGCGCCTTGCCGCTGCCGGTGTGGGTGTAGACGGTGGTGAACAGGCTCTCGCCGGTGATGACGCGCTTGCCCGCACTCATCAGCTTGCCGAGCAGGCCGCCGCCCTGGTCGGAACTGGCGCCGCTGCCGAACACGGTGTTCATCTCGATCGCGGCGTCCTTGTACATCAGCGCGCCGGCCTCGGCGATGGCGCTCTCGCCCGGGTCGAGCTCGACCTCGACGAACTGCATGTCGTTGCCGACGATGCGATAGTCGATGTCGTCGTTGCGCAGCGGCGGGCGCGGGCCCGCCGCTGCCGGGAGCGGGGGTGGCAGGTGCTCGGGCGGTCCGGCGGGGCGCAGTTCGGCGACCTCGGCGACCGGGCGCCAGCCGGTGAAGCCTTCGCGCCAGCACTGGCTGGCGGGGTACTGGCGCACGTACTGCTGCGCGGCCGCGTCGTCGAGCGGGCCGACGCGTTCGCCGGTGCGTTCGCCGGTACCGGCATGGAAATACCACTGGGTCATTGCGGGCTCCTCGGGTGGGGGATCGGGTGGAAAGGGTCGCGCGCACGCTAGCAGGCGGCCCCGGCCGCGCCCCGTGCCGGCGGTCACGGCGGGCGGGTGCCGCATGACCTCCGGCGGTTGCCGGCCCGTCGCCCCGGCGCCACAGTCTGCGGTCCTTTCCGTCGTCGAGGCACCCATGGCCCTGCTGGCTCCCGTCATCCGTACCGCACTGTTGTCCGCCGCGCTCGCGTTCGCGACCGGCAGTGCCGTCGCCGCCGACGCCCCGCAGGACTTCCTCGCCGCCCACCTCGACACCTCGGTCGACCCCGCGGTGGATTTCTTCGCGTACGCCAACGGCGGCTGGCTCAAGGCGCACCCGATCCCGGCGTCCGAATCGGCCTGGGGCATCGGCAACGAGGTGGACGACGAGCTGTACGCGCGGCTGAAGACGATCAGCGAGGCGGCGGCGCTGGCGAAGACGGCCCCCGGCAGCGACCAGCAGAAGATCGGCGATTTCTGGACGACGGCGATGGACACGGCGCAGGCCGACCGTCTCGGCGTTGCGCCGCTGCAGGAGGCGCTGGCGCGGATCGACCGCATCGCGACCCCGGCCGACGTGATCGACGCGGCGTTCGCGTTCAAGCCGATCGGCGTCGGCGCGCTGTTCCGCATGGGCGTCGGCCAGGACGACAAGGACAGCGCGACGATGGCGGTGATGATCCGCCAGGGCGGCCTCGGCCTGCCGGAGCGCGATTTCTACTTCAACAAGGAAACCGGGGTCGCGAAGATCCGCGCCGAATACGTCGCCCACATCGCGCGCACGTTCGAGCTGCTCGGACGCAAGCCCGCGGACGCGAAGGCGGCGGCTTCCCGGGTGATGGCGTTCGAGACCGCACTCGCGAAGGCCTCGCGCAAGCTCGAGGACTTGCGCGACCCGGAGAAGAACTACAACAAGCTGGCGCCGGCGGACCTGACCGCGAAGTACACGCCGTCGATCGACTGGGCCCGGCGGCTCGCGGCCTGGGGTTTGAAGCCGGACTACGTGCTGGTCGGCCAGCCCGAATTCCTCGCCGCGGAGGACCGCCTGCTGCGCACGACGCCGGTGGCGACGCTGCAGGACTACCTGCGCTACCACCTCGTCGACGACTACGCGCCGTACCTGTCGTCCGCGTTCGATGACGAGCACTTCCGTTTCCACGGCAAGGCGATGTCCGGCCAGCAGGAACCGCGGCCGCGCTGGAAGCGGGTGATCGACGAGGAAAACGACGCGCTGGGCATGGTGCTGGGCCGGATCTTCGTGAAGGACTACTTCCCGGAAGCGTCGAAGCGGCGCTACACGGCGATGGTCGAGGCGATCCGCGGCACGTTCCGCGATCGCATCCAGCGCCTGGACTGGATGGGCGAGGCGACCAAGGCCAAGGCGCTGGCCAAGCTGGCCGCGGTCACGCCGAAGGTCGGCTATCCGGACGCATGGAAGGACTACTCGGCGCTCACGATCGGCCGCGACTCCTATGCCGCCAACGTGATGGCGGCGCAGCGCTGGCAGTTCGAGGACAACCTGTCGAAGTTCGGCAAGCCGGTCGACCGCACCGAATGGGACATGACGCCGCAGACCTACAACGCCTACTACAACCCGTCGAACAACGAGATCGTGCTGCCGGCGGCGATCTTCATGGTGCCGGGCGTGCCCGACGACCAGGTCGACGACGCGGTGGCCTACGGCTACGCCGCGGCCAGCACGATCGGCCACGAGATCACCCACGGCTTCGACGACGAAGGCCGCCAGTACGACCAGCAGGGCAACCTGTCCGGCTGGTGGACGCAGGAAGACGCCGATCGCTTCAACGCCGCCGCGCAGAAGATGGTCGCCCAGTTCGACGCCTACGAACCGCTGCCGGGCCTGCACATCAACGGCAAGGCCAGCCTCGGCGAGAACATCGCCGACTACGGCGGCGTGCTGCTGGGGCTGGAGGCGTTCCAGAAGACCGAGCAGTACCGCAAGGGCGAGACGATCGGCGGCCTGACCCCGACCCAGCGCTATTTCCTGGGCTACGCGCTGGGCTGGATGAGCCAGCAGCGCGAACAGGTGCTGCGCAGCCGGCTGCTGTCGGACGTGCATGCGCCGGCCAAGTGGCGCGTGCTCGGCCCGATGTCGAACATCCCCGCGTTCTACGAAGCCTTCGGCGTGAAGCCCGGCCAGCCGATGTGGCGCAAGCCCGAGGACCGGGTGCGGATCTGGTGACGGCCGCCGCGCGCCGCGTGAGACCCCGGCCGCACTGCGGCCCGGCGAGGCTATTGTTGTCGCGTTTCGCATAGGACAATGCCCGGGCCCCGACTCCCCGGGCGACCACCGGTGCCCCCCATGCTCTGGCTGCGCGTGATCCCGATCCTGCTGCTCATCGTGGCGAACACAGTGCTGCACGTGACGCCGTTGATGGTGATCGCGGTGTTCAAGGCGCTGCTGCCGTTCGAGCCGGTGCGGCTGGCCTGCAACCCGCTGCTGACCGGGCTGGCGGCGAGCTGGATCGGGGTCAACAGCGGGATGATCGACCGGTTCACGCGCACCCGGTTCGAGGTCGAGGCGCCGGCCGCGCTGCGGATCGACGGGCACTACCTGGTGCTGGCCAACCACCAGAGCTGGGTCGACATCCTGGTGCTGCAGAAGGTGTTCAACCGCCGCATCCCGCTGCTGCGCTTCTTCCTGAAGCGGCAGCTGTTCTGGGTGCCGCTGCTCGGGCTGGCGTGGTGGGCGCTGGATTTCCCCTTCATGGGTCGCTACAGCCGTGCCCAGATCGCGAAGAACCCGGCGCTGGGCCTGCGCGACCGCGAGACCACGCGCCGCGCCTGCGCGAAGTTCCGGTCGATCCCGGTGTCGGTGATGAACTTCGTCGAAGGCACGCGTTTCACGCCGGAGAAGCATGACAGGCAAGGCTCGCCGTATCGTCATCTGCTGAAGCCGAAATCCGGCGGCGTGGCCTTCGTGCTCGACGCGATGGGCGACACGCTCGGGTCCGTGCTGGACGTGACCATCGTGTATCCGGGCGGCCGTCCGACGATGCTCGACCTGATGGGCGACCGCATCCCCGAGGTGCGCGTCGCGGTGCGCGAACGGCCGATCCCGACGGCGCTGCTCGAGGGCGAAGAGCGGGACGATGCCGCCTACCGGGCCCGCTTCCAGCGCTGGGTCAACGGCCTCTGGGCGGACAAGGACGCGGAGGTCGGGCGGCTGCTCGGGCAGGACGACGCGGCCGTCGCCCGCGGGTGATCCGGCTCAGCGTTTGACGCCGAGTACCCCGTCGAGTGCGGATTCGGCGCGGAATCCCGCCTTTTCGAGCCGTTTCGCGACTTCGCGCGGCACGTCGCGGCCGCTGGTGAGCCGGTTCGGCGTGCCGGTGTAGTGGAACAGGCGGCCGCCGCGGCGCAGCACGCGCGCGAGCTGGTCGTAGAACGCTTGCGAGTAGAGCTCACCGGCGATGCCGAAGCGCGGCGGATCGTGGAGCAGGGCATCGAAGCCGGCATCGGGCAGCGTCGCGATGGCCTCGGCGACGTCGCCGTGCTGCAGGCGCAGCCGCCCGCCGTGTTCCGGCGCGTCGGGATCGGGCGACCACGGGTTGAGCGTGCGCAGCCACAGCACGTCGGGGTTCTTTTCGAACGACACGATGCGCGCGGCGCCGGCGTCAAGGCAGCAGGCGGCGAAATAACCGAGGCCGCCGCAGGTGTCGAGTACCGCCTTGCCCTGCGGCTGCACCAGCGCGACCTTGCGCCGGGCGTCGTCGATCGGCGAGGTCTTCGCCGTCGGCAGCATCTTGATGCCGTCGATCTCGAAGGTCGGCGCGCCCCACTCGGTGGGCACCAGCTTGATCAGCGCGCCATCGAAGCGCGAGACGGGGACGAAGTCGTCGCCGTCGCGATGGTAGATCGTGCGGTCCTTGAGCTTGCCGGGATAGGGATGGCGCTCGCCGCGCCATTCCCACGCGTCGGCATGGAGGATCGCTTCATCCTGCGTGCGCCCGAGGTCGAACGAGCCCGTGCACGTGACGGCACCCGCCTCGCGCGCAGCGAGCAGCGCGTCCGCGAGCGGGCGTGTGAGCAAGGGGCCGGTCGACGGGGGCATGGCGGGCGGGTCGCGGGGCGGGCGAGCAGGGTACCCGTTGCGCCACGGCAGGGGGAGGTTGCCGCACGGCCGCGCGACACGGCCGGGCGCCCGTCAGTCGGCGGGCACGACCGCGCGCACGTCGAGGACTTCGTCGGCGCGCGCCGGCCGTGGGGCGGTGTCGGCGGGTTCGATCCGGATGCGCAGCCGCAGGTGCCCGTCCCGGCCCTCGCGTTCGAGGATCTCCGGCGGGACCGGGACGACATAGGTGCCGGCAGGGCTGCCCGCCCGGATGCCATGCGGGGATGCCGTCCCGACGAGCGTGCCGTCGCGCGTTCTCAGGACGACTTCCTGCCCGCTGCCGATCACGCCGAGCCTGACTTCGAGCAGCACGCGCTCCCCCGGCCGAGGCTGCCGGGGGAGCGCGAGGTCGTACGCCAGCCCGTCGATGCCGGCACCGTGTCCGTCCTGCCCCTGAACCGCGGGCGGCGTCGCATGCGCGCAGGCCGCGAGCAGCAGTGCGCAAAGCAGGGCGGCGGCGCGGTGCATGGTGCGGGCTCTCGCGACGCGGCGCTCAGCGCACCGGCACGATGGTGACGCCCAGCACCTTCGGCGCGTCCTTGGCGCGGCCGTTGGACGGCACCAGCCGGATGTCCAGGTTCGCGGTGCCCGCTTCCAGCTGCGAGAACGCCTGCAGCTTCCGCGGCAGCGGCAGCGTGAACGTGGTGGTGTGCGACATCGCCATGCCCGGCATGCCCGGGCCGAAGAACGAGATCGTGCCGGCGTAGTAGGGGCTGTCGGCGCCCACTCGCTCCACGTCGGCCGGCGCGTTCACCAGCACGTCGAACTCGCGCGACACCGCCAGGCCGGTCGGCCGGTCGATGGTGATCTCGGCGATCAGCGCCGACGCCTGGGTCGCGGCGAGCTGGCGCTCGACCAACGCCTTGGGCAGCGCGACCGAAGCGCTGTCCTCGTCCACCATCGCGGAAATCTTCGCCGGCGGGCGACGCAGGGTGGGCTTGGGGAGGTAGTCGCTGCCGGATCCCGCCGCGTAGTCGTAGTCGAACGCGGCCGTGTCGAACACCGCGCCTGCGGTGGTCGGCCCGACCGGCGTGCCGTCGGCGCCGATGTAGAACAGGAACGGCTCGTCCATGAAGGCCTGCGCGTCTTCCGTCGGCCCGATCGGCAGCCGCAACGCCTGCTGCTTGCGGGTCCACACGTCCCACAGCCGGTCCATGTTGGCGTGGTGCAGGAAGAAGATCGGGTCGACCGGCGACAGGAAGTTGGTCATGTTGCCGTAGGGGCCGGGGTCGATCGCGCCGACGCCGCCGATGCAGTTGTGCACCTTGTTGTGCGGCTGGCCTTCCAGCACCGAGAACTGCGTGTTGCCATCGGGCTGCATGACGTGGGACGGGGTCTTCGAACTCGTGAAGCTGAGGCTCGCGGTGGGATTCTGGAAGTCGAACGGCGCCAGGCCGGCGATGATCGTGTTCGTGTCGACCGCGACCTGGGTCTTGGCGTCGAGCTTCGGGTTGTCCGCCGAGAGGTAGCGCGCACCGCAGGTGATCGCGAAGGCCATGTTGCCCGAGACGCCGGCGTCCTGCTTCGGGCTGTAGCCGGTCACGTCGTTCCAGAGCAGGTCGAAGGTGCTGTAGCCGCGCGCATCGAGCTGCTTGCGCTGGTCGGCGGACAGCGTGTCCCAGTAGTTCGACAGCGACGGCTGGATGAAGTCGGTGAACACCGCGAGATTGCGGGTATACGGCGCGTAGGCCGGGGCCGTCGGCGTGAGCACGCCGTCGAACATCTGCGCGGGGACCTGCGGCTGCCTGGTCCAGTCCCAGAACGGCATCGCGAAGTCGGGGTCCCCGCTGAGCGCGCGGATGGTCTGTTCGAAATAGCCGACGTAGCCGCGATGCCACGCATAGAACCACCAGTTGCCGTGCGGACAGTCGAAGAAATGGGTGAAGGCGTTGCGGAACCAGTTGCGCGGATCGCCGGGCGGCAGTGCCAGCATCGCGCTCACGCCTTTCGCGTAACTGGCGAGCATGCGCTGGCCTTCGGGACTGGCGACGTCGTAGCGGTGCCAGCGCGCGGTGCTGGCGGATTTGCCCGCAGCGAAGACATTGCCCGTGCGGGCGGCAAGTGCCGAGCCACCCACGGCAGTGGCGGTGGTGGCGAGGAATCTGCGTCGTGTGTACCGCATCCTGTGCTCTCCCTGTGCGATGGGCATCGTTGCCGATGGCACCATGTGTCGGAGCGCGGTCGTTGGCCGCGCGCGGGTCGCCGGCGGCTGAGTGGGGCGTCCATGCCAGCGGAGCGAGTATAGCGAAGCACGCGTGCCCGGACGTGCATGCGCGGCAGCGCGAAACGCCGTCGCGATGGGCATCGACGAGGCGAATGCGGTCGTTCGGTAGACGGTGGCGATCGGAAGATCGCGTGGCGATGCGATGCGGGCGCCGGCGCATGCACGCCGGCGCCCGCAGGAAGCTGGATCAGCGGTTGAACGCCGGCCCGTTCACACCGACGTAGCCGTTCGCGCAGCCGGTGGTGCAGGTGGTCGCCAGCATGTTGTAGACGATGCGGCCGGCGTTGGTCTTGGAGCGGAAGTGGCCGACGCCGCCGCTGGTGTCGCCGCCGCCGGCGTTGAACGGGCTGCCGTCGGCCCAGTCCCAGTCGTAGGCGTAGGCGCTGCTGCCGAAGCCGATGTCGACCTGCGCCTTCACGTTCGTGGTCGCGTTGAACAGCGCGCCGCTGTTGCAGCCGCCCGAGTAGCTGGTGGTGAAGCAGTGGACCTGGTCGTAGTACCCGGCGGTGATGGTGTAGAAGCCGATCGAGGTATAGGTCGACGGCATCGCGCGCAGGCTGTCGCTGCCGCTGCCGGTCCAGCGGTTGTAGCCGTAGAACGTCACGCCGGTGCTGGGGTAGTAGCCGAACGTGTAGTAGTTGTACGGATAGACGTAGGCCTCGGCGTTGCAGGTCGGGGCGTAGGGCGACTGGTAGCCGGTGGAATAGCAGGTGTTGAGGCCGCGCAGGCCGCCGCCGATGTTGACGAAGCGGCGCACGCTGCCCTGGTAGCCGTAGTACTTGATCGTCGCCAGCGCCATGCTCGACCCCATCGAGTGCGCGACGATGTCGACCTGGCTGCGCCCGGTGTAGGCCTTCACCGCGTCGATGAAGCTCTTGATGATCTGGTACTTGGACGGGCTGTGGTAGTTGTACTGCGGCGAGCCGCGCTCGCTGGAACTGAGGTAGGTGATGCCGAACAGTTCGCAATCCTTGTAGCCGCGCGACTTCAGTTCGTCGTACATCGAATAGGCCGGCGTGGTGTAGCCGGTCACGGCGCCGGGCGGCATGTCGAAGCTGATCGCGCTGTCGCCGTTGCCGGGGATGAACACCACCGGCGTGCGCGTCGCGGTGCAGCCGGAGGCGCCACCGAAGCCGCCGCTGCCCACGCCGGGACTGAAGCCCCCGGCGTATTGCGAGGCGGTGCCGGTGCAGGTGAAGCCGTTGTTCGTGCCGCAGTCCAGCGCCTGCGCGCGGCCGGGCAGCAGCAGCGCGGTCGCGCCGAGCATCGGCAGGACGAGGGCGAGGAGCGCGGACGTGGCCGCGGAGACGAGGGCCGGGGCGGAAACCGTCCGGAAGGGATTCGGCGTATGGCGCGACATGGGTGTCCTCCCCGGGGTGTCGTGGCGTGGCGACGGAAGCGGCCATGCGATCGACCGCAACCGATGGTGATTCCGCGCCGGCGCTGCGGCCATTGCACGAAAGGGCATGACGCGGTGCATCATCCGGGGCCGAAAGGGAATCAGCGGGACGGAACGGCGACGCCCGCGGATTCCAGCGCGTCGACGCGCGCAGCCAGGTCGCGCCAGCGCGGGGTCGTGCGGCGCTGCAGCACGCTGCGGGCATGGGCGTGGAAGTCGGCATCGCCCGGCGGCGTGCACGGCCGATCGATCCTGGGGTAGAGCGTCGCCAGCGCATCGGACAGCGCGTGCGGCGCCTCCAACAGCGCATCGAAATCCAGTTCCGCGGCGGGGACGCCCGCCAGCGCGTCGCGGGCGCGCAGCAGGCCGGAAAGCAGGCGGTCGATCTCGTCCCGGCCGGCGTGCGCCGCCCGCGCCGGATAGCGCCAGCCGGCCTCCAGCATCGACCAGGCGACATCGGCCACCGGCCGTCGGATGCGCAGCACGCGCAGACCGTCCGTCCGCGCCAGCCAATGCGCGCACACGAACGGCTGCACCACGTCCTTGTAGGCCCGCCCGCGCCCCACGACGACATCGTCGAGGAAGCGCCGCCAGGCGTCGAAGCGGGCGCCGTCGTCCGCGGTGACGTAGCGATCGCCGTCGTCTTCGCTGGCGAGCATCCGCCAGCGACCGGCGTTGAGGATCTCGCCCGCGCTGGTCCAGGCCGGTGTGGCCAGCGACAGCGCGGCCCGCGCCGCTTCGTGGACATGCGTCGACAGCGAGCGCGGCAGGGCGATGACGAACAGCGAGGGCAGGGGTGCCGGGGACGGTGTCATGCGCCGGCCGCGAGGCGATCGGCGACGCGGCGCGCGAGATCGTGCCGGATCGCGGCCAGCGGCGCATGCCAGTCGCCGCGGTTCGCCTGCCGATACAGCCGCATCGACGGATACCACGGCGTGTCGTCGCGTCCGACGCCCCAGCGCCAGTCGCAGGGCGTCGACAGCAGCGTCCAGACCGGATGGCCCAGCGCGCCGCACAGGTGCGCCATCGCGGTGTCCACGGTCACGACGAGGTCCAGCGCGCGCACGATCGCCGCGGTCTGCGCGAAATCGCCGAGCACGGGCGACAGGTCCACCAGCGGCCACGTCTGCGCGCGCGCGATCGCACCCGCGGCTTCGCCGAACTGCAGGCTGCAGAGCATGACATCGGGCACGTCCGACAGCGCCTCGAACGCCGCCAGCGGGCAATCGCGGCGCGACGCGGCGGGATGGTCGGGGCGGCTGGCGTGCACCAGGCCGACGCGGAGCCGTCCGTCCGTTGTCGCCAGCAGCGATGCGCACGCTGCGGGCAGCTCAGGCGACGCCGTCAGGTAGGGTGCCGGCGGAATGTCCTGCCGTCTCCGGCGCAGGGCGTGCGGCAGGCTCATCAGCGGGATCTGCAGATCGAACCCGCGCGGTGACTCGCCCTCGTCGAAGAAGCGCTCGATCACGCCGAGCGTTGCCAGCAGCGGACGCAGCACGCGCGGCGTCTGCAGCCAGATCCGGCCGCCGGCGGCTGCGATGTCCGGCAACCAGCGGCAGCACTGCAATTGGTCGCCCAGGCCCTGCTCCAGCCAGACCATCACGATCCGGCCGTCGAGTGGTTCGCCATCCCACACCGGCGCCTCCGTGCCGGGATACCGCGGCACGCGGCCGCCCTCGCCGAAGCGCCAGGCGTAGCCCGCCCAGCCTTCCGCGTAGTGGCCGGCCTGCAATTGCGTTTCTGCGAGCGCGATGCGCGCCTGCGCATCGTCCGGCGCGCGGTCCACGGCCTCCTGCAGCAAGGCGATCGCCGCGGGCAGGTCACCGCGGTCGCGCAGGCAGCGCGCCAGATTCAGGCGCGCGGCATTCCCGCGGGGATCGGCGGCGAGGGCGCGGGCGAAGAGGGCCTCGGCCTGCGCCGGATCGTCCGGTTCCAGCAGGCCGCCGAGGCGGTTCAGCGCTGCCGGCCAATCGGGTCGCAGCGCGACGGCACGATGTGCCGCCGGGATCGCGGCGGCGCGGTGTCCACCGCGGGACCACAGGCCGGCGAGCCGGTGCCAGGCTTCCGCCGACGCGGGCGTATCCGCGACGAATGCCGTCAGCCGCTCGATCGCCTTGCCGACGGCGCCCTGCGCCTCATGCAGATCGACCAGCGCGGCGGCCAGCGGCCAGTGATCGGGATGCCGCCGCAGGCAGGGCAGCAGCGTGGCGACGGCTTCGTCCAGGCGTCCGCCACGCGCCTGCTGCGCGGCATGAGCCAGCGCGGCATCGGGCGAGCCCTCGACGGCCGCAAACGACGGGCCGATGGCGGCGGTGTGGACGGTCATGCGCGCGAGGTCGCCGCATCCGCCGGGCGGGAAACGGCCGGTGGGCGCCGACCGTTCCGTGTCCGCGACGGAGGCGTGCGTGCAGTTATTTCTGCTGCGTGTAGACGAAGGTCTTCGGGCCGTTCGGGCCGGCCGGGAAGGCCATCCAGAACGTCACCAGCGCGCTGTCGTCCTCGACCATCACCGGCTGCGCCTGGTAGGAGTGGTTCACGTAGCCCAGCGACACCTTGTACGGGCCGCTGCCGGTCGCGGACGCGTTGACGCTGTGGTACTGGCCGGCCGCGACCGTGCCGGAGAGCGTGCTGCTCGAACCGCTGATGCTGTACGAGATGTCGCGGAAGTTGAATTCCACGAGGCCATTGGCCGTGACCTGGCCGTCCGCGATCGAATTGATGATCATGCGATGTCCTTCCCTGTTGATCCGGGTCGATGGAAATCCTGAAGGACGCGACCCGGGCGCGTCCGTGCACGATCATACGCCCTGTGATTCTTCGGGCGCACGGCGGACAGCCTGATACAAGTGACAGGTACAAGCGACGGATCGTCACGCGAATTGCACGATGCGAGCGACGGCGCGCACCTGCGACGCGTGCGGACGACGCGTCGCGGGCCCGTTGGCACTACACTCGGCGTCCGAACATTTCCGCGAGCGTCCGGCCATGAGCGAACAGATTCCCGCCTCCATCGGTCCCGCCGCCATCGGCGTGCCCGGGCGGCCCTGGCGCGAGGAGGACATCGCCGCATGGCGCGCATCGCGGACGCTGCGGCGCAGCTACGCCGCCGAGGTCGTCGGCGCGATCGATCGCCTCCGCGACCGCTTCGATGTAATGCAGTACGGCGAACTGGACTACGCGCCCGACGGCCGCTATCCGCTCCATGCCGTCCGCAGCCGGGGCTGGGACGATGCGCTGCCGCACGTGCTGGTCACCGGCGGCGTGCATGGCTACGAGACCAGCGGCGTGCACGGCGCGCTGCGCTTCCTCGATCGCCATGCGTCAGCGTACGCGGGGCGCGTGAACCTGCTGGTCGCGCCCTGCGTCAGCCCGTGGGCGTACGAGCGCATCCAGCGCTGGAACCCGTTCGCGGTCGATCCCAACCGTTCCTTCCGCGACGACAGTCCCGCGCAGGAATCGGCGGCGCTGATGCGGCTGGTCGCGCCATGGCGAAGTCGCTTCGTCATGCACATCGACCTGCACGAAACCACCGACTCGGACGAGTCCGAGTTCCGGCCCGCGCTGGCCGCGCGCGACGGCCAGCCATTCGAGCCCGGCGAGATCCCCGACGGGTTCTATCTGGTCGACGACACCGAAGCGCCGACACCCGACTTCCAGGCCGCGATCATCGCTGCGGTGGCGCAGGTCACCCACATCGCGCCGGCCGATGCGAACGGCGAGATCATCGGTTCGCCGGTGGTCGCCCCGGGCGTCATCCGCTACCCGCTGCGCGAACTCGGCCTGTGCGCCGGCGTCACCGACGCGCCGTTCCGCACCACCACCGAGGTCTACCCCGACAGCCCGCGCGCCACGCCGGAACAGTGCGACGCCGCACAGGCCGCCGCCGTCCGCGCGGCGATCGACTTCGTGCTGGGGCGGGCATGAGCGCGGCGTCACGCCGGCCGCGTTTCCTCCGAAAGCTCCCTTAGGATCGGTCGCCATGCGCGGTCTGGATTTCTCTTCCTGGCAGACACTGCTTTCCACGCTCGCCGGCCTCGTGCTGATCACGCTGGTCGGCGTCGGCATCCGCCTGTTGGTCATGCAGCGGATACAGGAGCGCCGGCAGCGCGAAAACCGCCAGATCAACGAACGCCTGCGCACCCTCATCGCCGCCTACAAGACCCTGGGTGGCTCGTTCACGGGCGACCTGGCGGTGGATCCGACGCATCTGCGCGAATTGCGAGGGCGCACGGATGTCGGGACGGAAGGTGCCGACCCGAAGGCGGAAGACCGGCCGAGTTCGGACCGGTCCCGGCGCATGCGCGATGCGGTCGAGGCCGCCCTGTCCGACATTCTGTTGCTGGGGACGGAGGCGCAGGTCCGGCTCGCGGCGCGCGCGGCCCATGAACTCGTCGCCGGGCGCACCGTGCATACGCACGATCTCGTGGTGTCGCTGCGCGATTTCATCCGCGAGGCCCTCGACCTCGATCCCGTGCCGGCGGACGTGGCGCTTCCGCCGCAGGGACCGACCCGCCCGGGCCAGGGCGGCGGCGCCTCGCGCGGCGGAGGCGATCGCCGCGCGTCGGGCGAAGGCGGCAAGGGCGATGGGGGCGGCATGGGCGGCGGCGGCGCCGCGACCGGTGCGGGGATCGGGCTGGGCGGTTGGCTCGCCGCGGACGATCCGCACGCGAAGGCGGAATGACGATGCGGCCGTCGCTTTCCGCGGCATTCGCCCGGCTCGCGCGAAGTCGTGACGTCGTGCCGTGACCCCGTGCCTTGACCGCACGCCCTCCGCGCCTTAGCGTCCGCGGTGGGGCCGGCCGGCCTTGCAGGAAGATCCTTCGCTCAGGAGAGCCCATGCGCGTGGAGCGCCGTTTCTTTCCGGACAGGACGCGGATCCTGTTCTTCGATCTCGAATACTACGTGCCGTCGGAGGACCGCTCCCGGCCCACGCCGAGCGGCATGCGGTTCTCGCCGCACCTGCCGTCCCACCGTTTGCTGGGCGGCGCCTTCCTCACCTACCTGCCGATGCTCGACCGGGTGGCGTCGCGGCATGCGTTCTGGGCATGGTCGCACGCGGACGAAGCGACGATGCTGCGGGCGCTGTGCGCGCACCTGCAGGCGGAGTGGAAGTCCTACGCGGACCCGCGCCAGGAGGGAACGCCGATCCTCGCCGGCATCGGCATCGGTCACAGCGACGTGCCTTGTCTCGTGGCGCGGATCGCGCAGCACGGGGTGATGGACCCGGTGCAGGCGCACGATCTGCTCTATGGTTGCCGGCAACTCGACCTGGGCGTCGCCAGCTTCGGCCAGTTCGCGCTCAATCATCCGTATTTCGCCTATCCCAAGACCAAGCGCCAGCTCTACGAGAAATACGCCGACGGCAAGCGGATCGACCCCGGGCGCGCGGTCTGGGATCTCTACGATCGCGGCGACCATGCCGCGATCGAAGCGCGCTGCCGCGAGGAGGTCGAGGACGCGCTGGCGATCTACCGGGCGATGTGCGAGGCGAAGCATCGCAACGACGCGGGGCTCAAGCGGCTGAAGCAGCTCAGGCGACGGATGGGAGCGGTCTCGGCCTGAGTGCGGCGGCGTCGGCGCCGCGGCGGACCTGCAGGGGCTCGCTCCGGTCCGCGCGGTGATCCGTGGAGGACTGGACCCTCCGCCGGGCGCCGATGACGGGCCGGTTGTGGCACACTGCCGGCACGCCCGGACGCGCGGGGAAAGTCGCGTCAGGGGCAGGGGGTATGACGGAACGGTCCACGGACGGGTGTCGCCGACGAGGCGACCCGTCCTTCGCCATGGCCGCAATCACAGCATCCGGGGGGAACGACATGAGCGGTAGTTCGATGATGACGCGTCTGCAGCGACTCGCGCGGTTGGCCGCGC
>JBGAFR010000054.1:0-23204 GCA_044227145.1 Lysobacteraceae bacterium | reverse complement strand
GTAGCGCAGGTTGAACACGACCTGCAGCTCGCCCGGGATCACGTTGTTCGCGCCGGTGCCGGCGTGGACGTTGCTGATCTGGAAACTCGTCGGCGGGAAGTTCTCGTAGCCGTCGTCCCAGCGGCGCGCAGCGAGTTCGGCCAGTGCCGGCAGCGCCTGGTGGATCGGGTTGCGCGCCTTCTCCGGATACGCGACGTGGCCCTGGATGCCCAGCACCGTCAGCGTCGCCGACAGCGTGCCGCGACGGCCCACGCGCAGCAGGTCGCCAAGCACCACCTTCGACGACGGCTCGCCGGTGATGCACCAGTCGATGCGCTGCCCGCGCTCGCGGAAGAGGTTCGCGACCTTCGGCACGCCGTCGATGGCGTCGCCTTCCTCGTCGGAGGTCAGCAGCAGGCCGACGGTACCGGCATGATCGGGATGCGCGGCGACGAACTGCTCCAGCGCGATCACGAACGCGGCGACGCTGCCCTTCATGTCGGCGGCGCCGCGTCCGTACAGCACGCCGTCGCGGATCGTCGGCACGAACGGATCGCTCGCCCACGCCTCGACCGGCCCCGGTGGCACCACGTCGGTGTGGCCGAGGAGGACGAGGACGGGGCCACCATCGCCATGCGTCGCCCACAGGTTGTCGGTCTTTCCGAAGCGCAGGTGCTCGCAGCGGAAGCCCGCGCGTTCGAGACGTTCTGCGATCGCGGCCTGGCAGCCTGCGTCCTCGGGGGTGATCGAGCGGCGCGCGATCAGGTCGCGGGCGAGATCGAGCACGTCCGACATCAGCCGACTCCGAAGCGCTTCTTGAAACCGTTGTCGCTGAAGCCCTGGCTGACGACGCCGTCGTCGGTGACGACCACCGGGCGCCGGATCAGCTGCGGGTATTCCTTCAGCAGCAGCTTCCACTCGGCATCGGAGCCCGGCGACTTGCGCATCTCGGGCAACTGCCGCCAGGTGGTCGACGACTTGTTGATCATCGCCTCCCAGCCGCCGAGCGCGTCCTTCCAGGCGACCAACGTCTCGGGCGACTGGCGCTGGTCGCGGTAGTCGACGAAGTCGTGCGCGATGTCGAACCGCATCAGCCAGTTGCGGGCTTTCTTGCAGGTGTCGCAGTTGTTCAAGCCGTAGAGCGTGGTCATGTCGTCTTCGTGGTAGAGCGGGCTTCAGCCCGCTGAAAGGACGCCGGATCACGGCAGCATGAGGCAAGCGGCCTGAAGGCCGCTCTACAGATCCTCAATCCGCTAAGCCGCGCAGGAGATCGTTGATCGAGGTCTTGCCGCGGGTCTTCTCGTCGACCTGCTTGACGATCACGGCGCAGTACAGCGAGTGCGAGCCGTCGGCGGCGGGCAACTGGCCGGACACCACGACGCTGCCCGGCGGCACGTAGCCGTAGGTGACTTCCTTCGTCGCACGGTTGTAGATGCGGGTGCTCTGGCCGAGGAACACGCCCATGCCGATCACGCTGTGGTGGCCGACGACCACGCCCTCGACCACTTCCGAACGCGCGCCGATGAAGCAGTGGTCCTCGATGATGGTCGGGCCGGCCTGCAGCGGTTCCAGCACGCCGCCGATGCCGGCGCCGCCGGAGAGATGGCAGTGCCTGCCGATCTGCGCGCAGCTGCCGACGGTGGCCCACGTGTCGACCATCGTGCCCTCACCCACGTACGCGCCGATGTTCACGAAGCTCGGCATCAGCACCACGTCCTTCGCGATGTGCGCGCCGCGGCGCGCGATCGCGCCCGGCACCACGCGCGCGCCGAGTGCACGGAAGTCGACCTCGGTGAAGCCCTCGAAGCGCGCCGGCACCTTGTCCCAGAACGGCGCGGGCTGCGCGTCGACTACCACCATGTCCTGGGTGCGGAAGAACAGCAGCACGGCTTTCTTCAGCCACTGGTTGACGGTCCAGCCGCCGTCGGCGTTCGGCGAAGCGACGCGGAACTCGCCGGATTCGAGGCCGGCGATGGCGCGATCGACGGCGGGACGGACGTGGTCGCCGATCTCCTCGGCGGTCAGGTCGGCACGACGCTCCCAGGCGTCGTCGATCAGGGATTGCAGTTCGAGGTTGGCCGTATTCATGCAGTGCGTGGGGTCGGAGTCGAAAGAAGGATCATGCCGGAACGGCGGCATCGAGGGTCGCGCGCAGCGCATCGCGCAGCGCATCGGATTGCGCATCGTCGAGCGCGCGATCGTCGGCGCCGGCGATCAGGAACATGTCCTCCGCGCGTTCGCCGAAGGTCGCGATGCGTGCGTCGTGCACGCGCACACGCTCGGTGCGCAGCACGTGCGCGACGTCCGCGAGCAGGCCGGGGCGATCGGTGCAGACGAGGCTCAGGCGCGTGCAGCGGCCGGCATCGATGGGTTCCAGCTCGATCCGCGGCGCGATGCGGAAATGCTTGAGATGCCGAGGTTGCGTCCGCCGCGACGGCAGCAGCCGCCCGAGATCGCCGGCCAGGGCGCGCTGCAGCGCGCCCTCGATGTCGTTCGAGGCGAGCGCATTGGCGGGGTCCGTCGGCAGCACGTGGAAGGTGTCGAAGATGCGGCGGTTCGGCCCGTCCAGCGCGCGCGCCTGCTGGATCGCGAAGCCAAGGCGGTCGAGGGTAATGACGATCGCCGCGAACAGGCCGTCGCGGTCGGGCGCGTGGACGAAGATCTCGCGATCGCCGGCCTCCGGCCGCAGCCGGCGGGCGCGCACCACCGTCGCGCCGTCCTCGCCCGCGAGCAGGGCGGTGGCCTGCCAGGCGATCTGGTCGGGCCGGCTGCGCAGGAAGTTCTCGCGCGGCATGCGCGCGAACACCGCGTCGATCTCGGCATCGGCGAAACCGGCGTCCTGCAGCAGTTCGCGCGCGGCGCCGCGGTTCTCGACGATGCGCTCTTCCGCGGCGACCGGGTGTTCCAGCCCGCGACGCAGGGCGAGGCGCGTGGCCGTGTGCAGGTCGGCCAGCAACCGGTCCTTCCACGCGTTCCACAGCTTGGGCGAGGTGCCGGCGATGTCGGCGCAGGTGAGCAGGTAGAGATGGTCGAGGCGCTGGCGGTCGGCGACTTCCGCGGCGAAACGGTGGATCACGCCCGGGTCGGTGACGTCCTGCTTCTGCGCGGTCACCGACATCAGCAGGTGGCGGCGCACCAGCCATTCGACCAGCGACGCGTCGGCCTCGGACAGGCCGTGCGCGATGCAGAATTCGCGGGCGTCGACCGCGCCGAGTTCGGAATGATCGCCGCCGCGGCCCTTGCCGATGTCGTGGAACAGGCCGGCGAGCAGCAGCAGCTCCGGTTTGCGCAGCGACGGCCAGACCAGGTGCGCGCTGGAGAAGCGCGGGTCGGGCGTGCCGGAAGCGAAGTTCGCCAGATTGCGCAGCACCGCGAGCGTGTGCTGGTCGACCGTGTAGACGTGGAACAGGTCGAACTGCATGCGCCCGGACACCTGCGCGAACGCCGGAATCCAGCGCCCCAGCACCCCGAGCCGGGCCATGCGCTCCAGCGTCTTCACCGGCTGCGGGCCGCGCAGCAGGCTGAGGAACTGCTGGCGCAGCAGGTGGTCGGCCTCGTCGTAACCGGGAATCGCCGGCAGCGTCTCCGCGAGCGCCCAGGCGGTCATCGAATGCAGGCCGCGGCAGTCGGGCCGCGCCGCCCACGCGGCGAAGAGTTCGAAGACTTCGGCGGCGCCGCGCAGCCAGGCGCGGTCGCGCACCGCCAGGTAGCCGCGACGCAGTTCGAAGCGGTCGTCGATCGCCACCGGTTCGCCCGCGCCTTCGAGCTGTTCCTCGAAACGTTGCAGCAGGCGGTCGCCGATGCGCAGCACGCGTCCGGCGCTGCGGTAGAAGCCCTGCATCATCCGTTCGACCGCCAGCGCGTCGGCGTCGTCGCTGTGGCCCAGCCGCGCGGCCAGACGCTTCTGGTAGTCGAAACGCAGCCGTTCCTCGCGCCGGCCCGCGACCAGGTGCAGGCCGAAGCGCAGCCGCGACAGGATCTTGCGCACGTGCTCGAGGGTGTCGAACTCGACCGCGCCGAGTTGCCCGAACGCGAGCATCGATTCGAGGTCGCCGCTGCCCAGCACGCGCTGCGCCATCCAGCGCAGGGTCTGGATGTCGCGCAGCCCGCCAGGGCCGTCCTTGAGGTTCGGTTCGAGATTGTCCGCGGTGTCGCCGAAGCGCGCGTGGCGCTGGCGCTGCTCCTCGACCTTGGCGCGGAAGAATTCGGCCGCAGGCCACACCCGGTCCGGCGCGATCGCCGCGCGCAGCGCATCGCAGTCCTCCGGCGAGGCGACCAGCGCCCGCCACTCCATCAGCGCGGTCAGCACGGTCTGGTCGGCGGCGGCTTCGGTGCACTGCGCCGGCGAGCGCACCGCCTGGCTGGCCTGCAGGCCGGCGTCCCAGAGCAGCGCGAGGAACCGCGCCAGCGCGTCGTGCAGCATTTCCTGCGCGGCGTCGCCGGCGAGCACCAGCAGGTCGATGTCCGACTGCGGGAACAGTTCGCCGCGGCCGTAGCCGCCGACCGCGAACAGCGCCGCGCCCGTTCCGCCCGGCAGACAACGGGCCCAGGCTTCGCGGATCAGCGCATCGGCCGTCGCGGCGCGCGACGACACCAGGGCGTCGACCGCATCGCCGCGGTCGAAGCGCGCCGCGAGCGCGGCGTCGGCTTCGACCAGCCGCGCGCGCGCATCCGCCGCCCAGGCGGCATCACCGTCGGGCGTGGCAGGAAAGGCAGGGCCGTCCGCGGTCGAGGGCGCAGCGGCGTCCATCGGTCAGAGGTCGTTGTCGTCGCCGGGCAGGCGGGTGAGGATCTCGGCCCCGGTCTCGGTGACCGCGATGGTGTGTTCCCATTGCGCCGAAAGCTTGCGGTCCTTGGTGACCACGGTCCAGCCGTCGGGCAGCAGCCGGGTATGGCGCGTGCCCTCGTTGATCATCGGCTCGATGGTGAAGGTCATCCCGGGCTTCAGCACGATGCTGTCGCTGTGCGGGGTGTAGTAGTGCAGCACCTGCGGATCTTCGTGGTAGACCCGGCCGATGCCGTGGCCGCAGTATTCGCGCACCACCGAGAAGCGCTCGGCCTCGGCGTAGGTCTGGATCGCGCGACCGATGTCGCCGAGGGTGGCGCCGGGCTTCACCGCGCGGATGCCGCGGAACATCGCCTCGCGGGTCACGTCGACCAGCCGCTTCGCCATCACCGACGGCGTGCCGACGCAGTACATCCGGCTGGTGTCGCCGTGCCAGCCGTCCTTGATGACGGTGACGTCGATGTTGATGATGTCGCCATCCTTCAGGACCTTGGACGGCCCCGGGATGCCGTGGCAGATCACGTTGTTCACCGACGTGCAGACGGTGGCCGGGAAGCCCTTGTAGCCGACGTTGGCCGGGATGGCCTGCTGCACGTTCACGATGTGGTCGTGGCAGATGCGGTCCAGCTCGGCGGTACTCACTCCGGCCTTCACGTGGGGGGCGACCACCTGCAGCACCTCGGCGGCCAGCCGGCCGGCGATGCGCATGCGTTCGATGTCTTCGGGCGTCTTGAGAGTCATTGCCATCCGCGGATTATGGCCGATCCCGCCGCCGGGCGCCTCCCCGGGAGGCCCCGAAGTTGCCCGGGACCCGCCTTTGCGGCTAGAATCCCGCGGCTTCGTGGGGCCAGGCCTTCCGGTCAGGCCCGCGAACCGCCCACGACGGGCGTCACCGTCGAATCCACACCCGCCGCACACCACCGTTCCGGGGTGTCCTCACGCAGTCCAGGGCCAAGGCCCTGGGCGGATCAAGCGAAGGATCTGGACACGGCGCGACGGGGAGGCCCAACCCCGGAACCCCGCGACCGCCCCTGGCGGCGCACCGCCCTTCCCTTTCCTGCCGGGCGGCGGGTTCCCCCGATCGGAGTTTTCGCAATGCCCCAGATCACCATGCGCCAGATGCTGGAAGCCGGCGTCCATTTCGGCCACCAGACCCGCTACTGGAACCCGAAGATGGGTCCGTACATCTTCGGTGCCCGCGGCAAGATCCACATCATCAACCTCGAGAAGACCGTTCCGCTGTTCAACGACGCGATGAACTTCCTCTCGGGCGTCGCCCAGAAGCGCGGCATCATCCTCTTCCTCGGCACCAAGCGCAGCGCGCGCGATGCGGTGAAGGAAGAGGCCGAGCGCTGCGGCATGCCGTACATGACCCAGCGCTGGCTGGGCGGCACGCTGACCAACTTCCGCACCGTGAAGCAGTCGGTCGCCCGCCTGAAGGAGCTGGAAGCCGGCGAGACCGACGGCACGTTCCAGAAGCTGGTCAAGCACGAAGTGCTGAACCTGCGCCGCGAGCGCGAGAAGCTGGAAGCGTCGCTGGGCGGCATCAAGGAGATGAACCGCCTGCCCGACGCGCTGTTCGTGATCGACATCGGCCACGAGGACATCGCGATCAAGGAAGCCAAGAAGCTCGGCATCCCGGTCGTCGCAGTCGTCGACACCAACTACGATCCGGCGCTGGTCGACTACGCCATCCCGGGCAACGACGACGCCATCCGCGCCGTGCAGTTGTACGCCCGCGCCGCCGCCGACGCCGTGCTGGAAGGCAAGGCCGCCGCGCCGCAGGCCGCTTCGGTGCGCGAGGAAGACTTCGCCGACGCCGGCGAAGGCAAGGGCGACAAGCGCGGTCGCGCCCCGGCCCGCAAGGGCACCGGCGCCCCCAGGAAGGCCGACGACACCGCCGCCGCCGCCGAAGCCCCCGCGGCCGAGTAATCGGGCGGGTTTCACGCCCACGTCACGCGGCCGCGCGACCATGCGCGGCCGCCCGCTTGTTCCCTTCTCCTCCGGGAGAAGGTGGCGCGCAGCACCGGATGACGGCCGTCGGAACCGGCGCCCGTCGTCGTCGCAGCGCGACCCGCCCCTCTCCCGATGGAAGAAGGGCTCGAAATCACATTCAACCTCGAGGTTTTTGTCATGGCTGAAATCACCGCCTCCCTGGTCAAGGAACTGCGCGAGCGCACCGGCGCCGGCATGATGGAGTGCAAGAAGGCGCTCACCGAGAACAACGGCGACCTGGAAGCGTCGGCCGAATGGCTGCGCAAGCAGGGCATCATCAAGGTCGGCAAGAAGGCCGATCGCGTCACCGCCGAAGGCCGCATCGCGGTCGCCCAGGACGGCGGCAAGGCCGTGCTGGTCGAGATCAACTCCGAGACCGACTTCGTCGCCAAGGACGAGAACTTCCTGGCGTTCGCCAACGCCGTCGCCCTGGCCGCCCTGGCCTCCGGCGCCGCCGACATCGAGGCCCTGAAGGCCGCGAAGGTCGCCTCCGGCGAAACCGTCGAGGAAGCCCGTGCCGCCGCCGTCTCCAAGCTCGGCGAGAACATCCAGGTGCGTCGCCTGGCCCGCATCGACTCGGCGAACACCGTCGCCGCCTACGTGCACAGCGGCAAGATCGGCGTGCTGGTCGAGCTGGCCGGTGGCGACATGGACCTCGCCCGCGGCATCGCGATGCACGTCGCGGCGATGAATCCGCCGCACAACAAGGCCTCCGACGTCCCGGCGGATTTCATCGCCAAGGAAAAGGAGATCGAGCTGGCCAAGATGTCCGAGAAGGACAAGGCCAAGCCGGCGGACATCCTCGAGAAGATCATCGGCGGCAAGATCGCGAAGATCATCAACGAGAACACCCTGTACGGCCAGGCCTATGTGCTGAACACCGAGCAGACGGTCGAGCAGGCGGTCAAGGCCGCCGGCGCCGACGTCGTCGGTTTCCAGCGCATGGCGGTCGGCGAAGGCATCGAGAAGGTGGTCGAGGACTACGCCGCGGAAGTGGCGAAGGCCATGCAGGTCTGATCCGACCTCGCATCGACGGCGTTCCGGCGTCACGAAAAACCCGCGGGAAACCGCGGGTTTTTTGTCGTCCGGCGTCGGCGATCAGCCGCCGCAGCCCGCTGGCCGGGGCGACACGCCCGCGACCGGGCACAGCTCGTACACCTGCGCCGCGTGCGCGGGCACGACGAGCGTCGTGCCGAGCGGGGACATCGGCGTTCCGGCGAACACGTCGCGCGCGCTCGTCGCACCGCGCAGCCCCTCGGCGAAGCGGTCGAGCGCCAGCGTCACCGGCACGTCGTTGCGGCCGAGCACGATCATCAGCCGCTGCGCGTCGTCGTCGCGGAAGTAGACATAGACGCCCTGCGCCGGCAGGTAATGCAGGAACCGGCCGCGATGCACCGCTGTCGCCGTCGTCCGCCAGGTCAGCAGCGAGCGCATCCACGCCTGCATCGCGGCTTGCCGCGGCGCCAGCCCCGCGCCGGTGAAGGCGTTCACGGCATCGCCCGGCCAGCCGCCGGGGAAATCGCGCCGGGTCGCGGCATCGTCGCGCTCGACCGGGCTGGTCATCAGGATCTCGCTGCCGTAATAGAACTGAGGGACCCGCGGGATCGTCGCCAGGTACAGCAGCGCGAGCCGGTAGGAGGCGTCGTCCTCGCCCAGCACGCTCCACAGCCGCGGTACATCGTGATTGCCCTCGATGGCGACCAGCGCCGACGGCGTCGCGTACAGCCGATCGTTGGCCATGGCTTCGTAGAGCCGGCGCAGGCCGGTACCGGCGTATTCGCCCTCCGGTTCGAGCAGGGCCTTGCGCAGCGCTTCCTCCAGCGGGAAATCCATCATGCTCGGCATGCCGGGCTTGCCGTCGACCCAGCCGTTCGTCCAGCGCGCGACGATCGCCGGATTGCCGCTCCACTCCTCGCCCACCATCGAGAAATGCGGGTATTCCCGCAGGATCCGCTGCGTCCATTCGGCGAGGAAGGCGTTGTCGGAATAGCCGTAGGTGTCGACGCGCAGCCCGGACAGCCCGGCGTATTCGATCCACCAGATCGCGTTCTGGATGAGATAGGTCGCCAGCAGCGGCTGGCGCTGGTCGAGGTCGGGCATCGACTCGACGAACCAGCCCTGGGTGAAGTCGTCGCGATCGACCTGCGCAGAGTAGGGGTCGGCCAGCGCGGTACGGCCGTGGCGTGTCGGCACGAAGCGGCCGCCGTGGGTGATCCAGTCGCGCGTCGGCGGATCGCGCAGCCACGGATGGCCGCTGCCGATGTGGTTGGGCACCACGTCCTGGAGCACGCCGAGCCCGTGCGCGCGCGCCTCAGCGACGAAATCCCGGTAGTCGGCGTTGCTGCCGAAGCGCGGATCGATGCGGTAGAGATCGGTGGCGGCGTAGCCGTGGTACGAGTACGCCGGCTGCGCGTTCTCCAGCAGCGGCGTGGGCCAGACCTGGGTGAAGCCCATGCCGGCGATGTAGTCGAGGCGATCGCGCATCCCGCGCAGGTCGCCGCCGTGGCGCGCCACGGGATTGTCGCGATCGGTCACGTCGGCGTAGCCGGCGACGCGGTCGTTGCGCGGATCGCCGTTGGCGAAGCGGTCCGGCAGGAGGTTGAGGATGACGTCGCGGCCGTCGAAGCCACGACGTTCGGCAGAGCCCGACGCGCGCGCATCGAGCTCGTAGCGCAGCGTGCGCGCGCGCCCGTCGCCCGCGAGGCGCAGGACGATCTCGCCGGGCGTCGCGTCGGCGGCGATGTCGAGGTCGACGAACAGGTAGTTCGGGCTGTCGCCGCGGGTCGTGCCGACCAGCCGCGCACGCGGGTTCGGCAGCAGCGTCGCCTCGGCGGTCGCAATCCCCGGCGCCTGCAGCATCAGCTGGAGCCGTGGTTCGCGCATGCCCACCCACCAGTTCGGCGGCCAGGCGGCGATCGCCCCGGCCCGGGCCTGCGCCGGGGCAAGCGCCACGAACAGCCACAGGACCATCGCCGCGAGCGCGACTCCGGCCCGACCGGAACGCCCCGGTGGATGTCTGGATGGCATCGCCCTTCCCCATCGTGATCGACACCGGATGGTGACACGCCTCACGAAAGCACGCGCACGCCCCTGCAGGCCAGGCGGCTCCACGGGCCGGCATGAAGCGCAGAACATCATGGATTCGCACGAAACTGTGACGCAGTTCATCAGCGACCTAACAGTTTCGTGAGTGTCGGGCGGAAAGACGCTTGGCTACGCTGCCCCGCATCCCCCGACGATTGGAATCCCCCAGATGCGCATCCGGCTCCACGCCCTTCCCCTCGCGATCGGCGCGGTCCTCGCCCTCCCCGTGCAGGCACAGGACACGCCCCACCCGGCCACGGAGGCCGCCACCGACGATCGGGCGACCGAACTGGACACGGTCGTGGTCACCTCGACCAAGCGCGAGGAGCGCATGCAGGACGTGCCGGCCGCGATCGGTGTGATCGGCGCGAAGGACATCGAGACCGCCGGCCTGACCAGTGCCGCCGACATCGCGCCGCTGGTGCCGGGCTTCGTGATGGTGCCGCTGTTCGGCTCTTCCGGCTACAACCCGGTGATCCGCGGCCTGTCGACCACCATCGGCGAACCGAACGTCGGCTTCTTCGTCGACGGCGTGTACATGCCCTCGCGCGCCGGCCTGGATTTCATGCTCGACGACAACATCCAGCGCATCGAGGTCGCGCGCGGCCCGCAGTACGCGCTCTATGGCCGCAACACCTTCGCCGGTGCGATCAACGTGGTCACCAAGGCCCCCGCGGGCGAGTTCGGCGGCAACGTGCGCGCGGGCGTCGGCAGCGACGGCCTGCGCGAAGGCGGCGCCACCCTCGCCGGCCCGCTAGCCGGGGATCGGCTGTTCTTCCGCACCGGCGTCCAGGCCCGCAACGAGGACGGGTTCTACGAGAACGGCAAGACCGGCGGCGCGCTCGACTGGAGCCGCAGGCGCAGCGTCTACCTCACCCTCGACGCCTATCCCGGCGAGCGTTTCGACGCGCGCCTGAACGTGCTGTACGAACGCCTGCGCGACGGCGACGTGGCCCAGCGCTACGTGTCCAACAACGGCGGCTTCGTCGCGCGCTACAACGACCTGCAACAGTTCTTCGGCGACGTGCCCACCCTGGATGGCGGCTACGCAGTCACGCCCGGCCGCTTCGATCGCGACAACCTGATCGGCGCGCTGTCGCTGCACTACGACGCGGATGCAGTGAAATTCACGTCGATCACCGCCTACAACCGGCTCAAGCTCGACCAGTTGTACGACTCGGACTACACCCCGGTCGACATCGCCGAGGCCGGCACGCGCGGCACCCAGAAGCAGTGGAGCCAGGAGTTCACGCTGACCTCGCAGGGCGAGCGCCGCGTGGATTGGCTGGCCGGCGTCTACGTCTACGATTTCGAGGACGACCGCACCGATCTCAACCGTTTCGTCGGCAGCGCCGCGCCGCTGGGCGGCGTGCTCGCCGACGTGGTCGAGCAGACCCGCAGCCGCGCGCTCTTCGGCCAGGCGACCTGGCACATGACCGACCGCTGGTCGCTCGGGCTGGCGATGCGCTACACGGTCGAGACCAAGTCGGTGGACGTGGTGCAGACCAACCTGCCGAGTGCGACCAACCCGACCGGCTCGATGCTGACCACGCATCTGTCGCAGCGGTTCGAGCCGTTCACGCCGGGGCTGTACCTGACCTGGAAGCCGACCGACCGCGCGACCTGGTACGCCAGCGCGGTGAAGGCGATCAAGGCCGGCGGCTTCAACACGCTGATCACCAACGGCGCGATCGCCCCGTCCGAACGCAGCTACGACGCCGAGCGCAGCATGAACTACGAAGTCGGCGGCAAGTTCAGCCTGCTCGACGGCCGCCTGCTGTTCGAGGCCGACGTCTACGCGATCCGCTGGGACGACCAGATCGTGCGCAGCATCGGCCAGCTCGGCGCGGTGCTCAACGTCAACGCCGGCCGCACGTCCTCGCGTGGCGTCGAGACCAGCTTCGAATACCGCCCGAGCGCGGCATGGACGCTGCGCGGCGGCGCCAGCCACAACCGTTCGGTCTACGACGACTACGTCTTCCCGCTGATCGGCGCGATCGGCGGCGATCCCGACCTGTCCGGCAAGCGCCTGCAGTACAGCCCGGCCTGGACCGCGAACCTCGGCGCGATGCGCACCTGGTCGCTGGCCGGCGACTGGTCCGGCTACGTGCGCGGCGATGCGCAGTACCGCTCGGACATGGCCGCGGTGCAGACGGCAACGGCCACCATCCCCGCCGCAACCCGCGTGAACGTGCATGTCGGCGTGCGCAAGGGCCGGGTCGAACTCACCGCCTGGGTCAACAATCTGTTCGACGAGGATTCGGCGACGTCCGCGGTGTTCCTGACCAACCCGGCGACGCAATTCGAGTTCGCCAGCCACCAGCGGGCCGGCCTGCAGTTGTTCCAGCCACTGGTCTCGGCGCCGGAACCGCGCACGTTCGGCCTCGGCCTGCGCTACGCGTTCTGAGCGCGACCGAGGACCGCGCGATGACCACCCCCGATGCCATGACGCCCGACGCGTACTACGCGCTCGCCACGAGCCGCAATCTCGGCATCGTCAGCCGCGAGGAGCAGGAAACCCTGCGCCGCTCGCGGGTGGCGATCGTCGGCATGGGCGGCGCCGGCGGCATCTACCTGACGACGCTGACCCGGATGGGCATCGGCCGCTTCAGCATCGCCGACTTCGACACCTTCAGCGTCGGCAACATGAACCGCCAGGCCGGCGCCATGTCCAGCACGGTCGGTCGGCCGAAGACCGAGGTCATGGCGGAGATCGCCCGCGACATCCATCCCGGCGCCGACATCCGCGAATTCCCCGGCGGCGTCGGTCCGCACAACATCGAGGATTTCCTCGAGGGTGCGGACGCGGTGCTCGACGCGATCGACGTGTTCGCGCAGCCGGCCCGCCTGCTGATGTACCGCACGGCGCGCCGCATGGGCATCCCGGTGTTGTTCGGTGCGCCGTTGGGGCTGTCGGGCACATTGGGCGTGTTCACGCCCGACGGCATGACCTACGAGGACTACTTCGACCTGCGCGACGACATGTCGCCGTACGAAACCATGATGCGATTCATCGTCGGGCTGGCGCCGAAGGGCCGACACTGGACCTACATGGATTCCACGCATGTGGATCCGCATGCGCAGACCGGGCCTTCGTCGGCGGCCGCGATCAGCCTGATCGCGGGCATGGTGGCCACCGAGACCCTGGTCGCGCTGCTGAAGCGCCGCCCGCTGCGCGCGGCGCCGGCGTTCTGCCAGTTCGACCCGTATCTCGGGACGTTCGTGCACGGACGCCTGCGCTGGGGCAATCGCGGGCCGCTGCAGCGCCTGAAGCTGCGCCTGGTCGACAGGAAGTTCGCAGGCATGCGCGCAGAATTCGACAAGGCCGGATTCCAGGCGTTGCCCGACGCGGATCCCGCGCCGTGAGCACCCTGCATCGCCTGCTGGCGCGCCTGCGCATCGCGATGCTGGTGCGCAAGGTCGAACGCGCCGACAGCCTGCGCGACATCCAGCGGTTCGCGCTGCGCCGGCATGCGGACGCGCCCGCGCTGGCGACGCCGACGGTGCGCTGGACCTATCGCGAGATCGAGGACCGCGTGCTGCGGCTGGTCGCCGCCTGGCGCGCCGCGGGCGCGCGCAAGGGCGCACGCGTGTGCGTGATGCTGCCGGACGAATGGCTGCAACTGGTCGTCCGCTTCGCGGCGACCGAATCCGGCGTCGTCCTCGTCGGGTTCACGCCCGCGCATGCCGCGGTGATCGCATCGCAGGCGGTGCGCGACCTGGCCCCGGCGCTGATGATGCTCGACCTTTCGCGGATGCCTGCGGGGTTCGCAGAGGCGCATCTGGCCGCCGGTGGCGCACCGATCTGGGACTGCGGGCCGGACGGCGACATCGAGGCCCGTCTCGCCGCGGCGACGCCGACCGCCAGCGACGAAGCGATCGGTCCGGACGATGCGCTGGCGCTGGGTTTCACCTCCGGCACCTCGGGCACGCCGAAGCTGCTGGCGCTGAAGCATGCGCCCTACCTGCACAGCGTCCGCCTGCTGCTGCTCAATCTCAGCGACCCGCCGCGCGAGCGCTCGCGGATGCTGGTCGGCATTCCGCTGTCGGGCGCGGGCAGCGGCGTGGTGCTGCCGACCCTGCTCGGTGGCGGCGAGATGATCCTGGCGAAGGCCTACACCGCGGAGGCGCTGATCGAGGCGCTGCGCGCGGAACGGCCGTCGCACCTGTTCGTCACCCCGAGCCTGCTGATCGACCTGCTGGACCATCCGGCGCTGGCCGACGAGGACATGGCCAGCCTGCGTCAGGTGATCTACGGCTCGGCGACGATGCCGGTGGCGAAGCTGCGCGAGGCGCTGATGCGCTTCGGCACGATCTTCCAGCAGGGCTACGGCATGTCCGAGGCGCTGCCGCCGATCACGATGCTGCCACCCGACGCGCACGTCGACGACGGACTGCCGCCGATGCAGAGCGTGCTGTCGTCCTGCGGCCGCATCGCCCGCGGCGTCGGGCTGGAGGTACGGCGCGAAGACGATGCCGTCGCCCCGGCCGGCGCCATCGGCAGGATCTGGGTGCGCACGCCAACGGTGTTCGAAGGCTATGTCGGCCGCCCCGACCTCAACGGCGACGTGCTGCGCGACGGCTGGTACTTCACCGGCGATCATGGCTACTTCGACGCCGCCGGCCACCTGCACGTGCTCGATCGCCAGCAGAACCTGATCGACCTCCCGCAAGGCCGGCTGTATCCGCGCCTCGTCGAGGACCGGGTGCACGAATCCCGCCACGTGAAGGAAGCCGCGGTGGTGTTCGCGCGGCGGCAGGTCTGGCTGTGCGTGTCGCTGCGGCGCACCAGCCGCGCGCTCGAACACGCGCTGATCGAGGCGGAGATCCGCGCGCACCTGGCCGAGCGCCTGCCCGACTGGCAGCGACCGGAACGCCTCCTGATCGTCGACGAACTGCCACGCAGCTTCCTCGCCAAGCTGCTGCATCGCGAGGTCCGCGATGGCATCGAGCACGGCACGCTGGGCGCGGGCGACGCCGCGCGATGAATGCCGGATCCCGGACGAGCGCGTGGCGACTGCTGGGCTACGGCAGCGGCAGCATGCTGCTGGCGTCGTACTACCTGATCAGCGGCGCCTACCTGCTGTTCGCGACCGCGATCCTCGGCATGCCGGCCGGCACCGCCGGCCTGATCATGGCGGCCTCGACGCTGTGGGACGCGGTGATCGACCTGCCGCTGGGCTGGTGGTCGGACCGCACGCGCTCGTCGCGGTTCGGGCGGCGGCACGGGTTCCTGATCGCCGGCGGAATCGGCACCGCCGCGCTGACGGCCACGCTGTGGGCGACGCCGCATGGACTCGGCGCCACCGCGACCGCGCTGTGGCTGGCGCTGACGATGATCGCCCTGAAGACGGCGATCGCCGCATTCATGATCCCGCACACCGCGCTGGGCGGCGAAATCGTCGACGGCTACGACGCAAGGACGGTCGCGCAAGGCTATCGCGCCGCGTTCCAGGTGCTCGGCATGGTGTTCGCGCTGGTCGGCAGCAACCTGATCTTCTTCCGCCCGACCGCCGCCTACCCGCAGGGCCAGCTCAACCCGGCCGCCTATGCGCCGATGGGCATCGCCTGCGCGGTGCTGGTGCTGCTGGCGACGGTGTCCACGCTGGCCGGCACGTGGTCGTTCGTTCCCCGGCTGCGCGCACCCGCGTCGGCAGCACCGGCCGGCTGGCGGGCGATCGGCGATCTGCTGCGCGACCGCAACCTGCGCGCGCTGGTGCTGACCATCCTCTGCATCGAGCTGACGCTGCAGATCGGCATCTCGCTCGGCAACCACGTCAACACTTACACCTACGGCCTGTCCGGGCCGCAGATGGGCGTGCTCGGCCTCGCCCTGCTGGGCGCCGCGGCGCTGTCGCAACCGCTGTGGATCCGGCTCGGTCGCCGCTACGACAAGAAGCCGACGCTGATCGTGGCCGCGCTGGTGGCGGTCGCCGGGTTCACCCTCGGCCCGCTGACGCACGTCGCCTGGGGCTGGTTCCCGCTGGCGCCGGCGGATCACGTGGTGAAGACGCTGCTGCCGTTCCAGGTACTCGCCGGCGCCGGCACCGGCGCGTTCTGGTCGCTGCCCTACGCGATGGTGGTGGACTGCGCGGTCGACCGCGGACGCCGCACCGGCGAATCCACCGCCGGCAGCAGCACCGGCCTGTACATCTTCGCCTACAAGGTCGGCAGCAGCGTCAGCATCGCCGCCAGCGGCTGGCTGCTGCGCGGCATCGGCTACGACCCCGCCCTCGCCGCACAGGCGGAGGCGACGCGCTACTGGCTGGCGGTCGGCCCTGCGCTGCTGATCCTCGCCGGTGCGCCGTTCGTGCTGTGGGCACTGACCGGATATCGGCTGTCGCGCGCCGCATTCGCGCCGACGCCGCCGACGGGATGAGACCCGACCTCAGTCACGGTCGTCCACGGGCGCAGGCTGCTAGGATGGGCCACGGTCGGCGCGATGCCGATCGCGGATCCACGGCGCAGGGGGGCCTACACCGGGGGAGCATCCGATCCATGCAGGCACTGGCGGCGCCCGACCTCGCACCCGACGCGCTGGGCAAACGCGAACGCTCCGCCGTCGCGGACATGACGGCACGGCTACGCACGGCGAAGGGCCACGACGATGTCGTGTCCTGCCTGACGGACATCCGCGAATGGCTCGATCTGCAGGAACTGCTGCTGTTCTCCTCGACGCTGTCGTATTCCGACCACCGCATCTATGGCGTCGGCCATGATCCGGCGTGGATGGCGCTGTACCTGCGCGAGGGGTTCGCCTATGCCGATCCGATCGTCAACGAGATCTTCGAGGGCGGCCGGTTCTTCCCGCGGCCGCCGCTGATCCGGCTCGGTGTCGCCGAGCGCAGGGCGTTCCCGCACGGGACCCTGTTTCGCCGGTTGAGCGACGCGGCCCGCGACTTCCGTCGGCCGTTGGACGGCTTTTCCGGCGGTCTGGTCGAAGGCGGCCGGTTCATGCTGATGTCGGCACCGATGCGCGACCGGGCCGACGCCGCCGACGGTGTCGGCCCGGTGCTCGCCGCGCTCTATCCCGCGATGATGCAGACCCTGATCCGCCTCGGCACCGCCGCGCCGTCGGATATCCGGCTCAGCCTGCGCGAATTGCACCTGCTCGAACTGCTGGCCGAGGGCCACAGCGACACCGAGATCGCGTCGACGCTCGGCATCGCGCAGGCGACGGTGCGCTTCCACCTGCAGAACCTGTTCCAGAAGCTGAAAGCGCGCAACCGCTGCCACGTGATCACGATGGCACACCGCCACGGGCTGCTGCCGATCCAGCGCCCCGGCTGAATTTCAGCCGGACCAGCCCCCGCCCCCGCGCGGACGATGCTGGAAGGCCACTTCCTCGTACGGCTGCACCACCACCCAGCCCTCGCCCTGGAATTTCAGCTGCAGGCTTTCTCCCGAGCCGCGGCCGACGAAGGTCTTCAGGCTCACGTCCAGCACCAGCTCCGGCAGCAGCCCGCCGGACCAGGCCACGGTGGCGTTGGGGTCGGTGAACACCGGGCCGGTCGCGGCGCTCACCGGCAGGGTCAGCGGATCGTAGTGCGAGGTGATGGCGACCAGCCCGTGGCCGTCGAGACGGACGTTGAACAGGCCACCGCTGAGCATGCCGGCGGCCCGGCGCAGCATCCGGATCTCGCTCCCGATGCTCGACTCGAACGCGAGCACGTCGTTGCCGTTGATGAAGATCGGCTCCCCCTGCAGGCGCAGCAGCGTGATCTTCTTGCCGGCATCGGCCAGGTACACACGACCCCGGCCCTCGATCCGCATCAGGTGCATGCCCTCGCCGCTGATCGCCTTCTTGAACAGCGTGCCCAGGCCCTGTTCGAGCAGGCCCTGCCGGGTGAAGCGGATCTGGCCCTTGCGGGCGATCATCGCCCCGGCCTTGGCCCAGATCATGCCGTCCACGCGCGCTTCAAGCATGCGCTCGCTCTCCAGCTCGAACGGCGCGTCGACCAGGTCGCGCTCGCCGGTATGGGCCAGGAATTCATCGAGGGTCTTGATCGACATGACGCGCCCCGCATCGGATGACGGCCCATTGTCGCCGCGGAGGCCGGAAGGCACCACCGGCGCCGGCGAACGCATTCGAGCACCGGCTCGTCCCCGCGCGGGTTAGAATTTCGCGGTTTGCCAGCCCCGGAGTTCCCCATGTCGACCCTCGCCTATCGTCGCGTCCTGCTCAAACTCTCCGGCGAGGCCCTGATGGGCGACGAGGACTACGGCATCGACCCCAAGGTCATCAGCCGGCTCGCCCGCGAGGTCATCGAGGCCCGCGAGGCCGGCGCCGAGATCGCGCTGGTGATCGGCGGCGGCAACATCTTCCGCGGCGCGGGCCTGGCCGCCGGCGGCATGGACCGCGTCACCGGCGACCAGATGGGCATGCTCGCCACCGTCATCAACGCGCTGGCGATGCAGGACGCGCTGGAGAAGCTCGGCGCCAAGTGCCGGGTGATGAGCGCGATCAAGATCAACGACGTGTGCGAGGACTACATCCGCCGCCGCGCTGTGCGCCACCTCGAGAAGGGCCGCATCACCATCTTCGCCGCCGGCACCGGCAACCCGTTCTTCACCACCGACTCCGGCGCCGCGCTGCGCGCGATCGAGATCGGCGCCGACCTGCTGCTGAAGGCGACCAAGGTCGACGGCGTCTACGACAAGGACCCGAAGAAGCACGCCGACGCGACGCGCTACGACACGCTCACCTACGACGAGGTCATCGCCCGCGACCTGCAGGTCATGGACACCGCGGCGTTCGCGCTGTGCCGCGACAGTGCGCTGCCGCTGCGCATCTTCGACATGAGCCAGCCGGGCGTGCTGCTGAAGATCCTGCGCGGTGCCGACATCGGGACGCTGGTCACCGCCTGACCGTCGTCCGCAGCGCGGGCGGGGGCACGGGTCGGATCAGCGATCCGACGCGACCTCGCGAAGGCCACGAAACGAAACGGCGCCCCGAGGGCGCCGTTTCGCGTTACGCAGCGGTAAGACGCCGTCAGTCCTTCTTCGCGGGCGCCACCGGTGTGCGGCCGCCCAGCGACTTGTGGAAGAAGTTGAGCAGACTCGTGTAGTAATCGCGCTCGTTTTCCAGCTTGTAGAAGCCGTGGCCTTCGGTCGGATAATAGTGGGCCTCGACCGGCACGCCGGCGGCACGCAGCGCCTTCTCCATCATCTGGGTGTGCTGGATCGGGGCCCGTTCGTCTTCGCCGCCGGCAGCGAGCAGCACCGGCACCTTGATGCGGTCGGCCATCCGCGTCGGAGACGCTTTCGCGACTTCGTCCCGAGGTCCGATCCACTCGGCGACGAAGTTCCTGCCCGAACCGGATTCGCGGATATCGCCGTCCGTATGCATCGTCGGGAGGTCGTAGACACCGACGTAACCCACGGCGCAGCGGTACAGCGACGGCTCCTTCGCGACGCCCATCAGCGCCGCGTATGCGCCATAGCTCGCGCCGTAGATGCAGATGCGGTCCGGGTCGACCAGGCCCTGCGCGATCGCCCAGCGCGTCGCGTCGGTGACGTCGTCCTGCATGGTGCCGCCCCACTGGCGACGGCCGGCCTCCTTGAAGGCGAGCCCGTAGCCGCCGGACCCGCGGAAGTTCACCTGCAGCACGGCGTAACCGTGCGCCGCCAGCATCTGCACGTCGCGATCGTAGCCCCAGACGTCGCGGATGCCGAAGGGCCCGCCGTGGACGTACACGATCATCGGCGGCTTGCCCGACGTCGCGCCCGCGGGCGATGCGAGGTAACCATGGATGCGCTTGCCGTCGCGCGAGGCGAAATCGACGGCGGCCACCTTCACCGTGCGCTCCGGATCCACCCAGTCCTGCCGGCTGAGCACATAGGCGGCCTTGTTCGATGTCGCGTCGAACACGTAGAAATCACCTGGGCTGCGGTCCGACTCGACGAAGACCAGCGCCAGATCGCCACCGCTGGTGGTGGAGGTGATGGTCACGTTCTTCTGCGGGAACGCGCGCTCCAGCTTGCGGTACAGCACCGCATACTTCGACTGCGGGTCGAAGAACTCCTTGCGCGGCAGGCCATCCATCACCTCGACGCCGACCAGCGCATCGCCGACATAGAGCGCTTCCGGATCCGTGTCGTCGTCGCGGTAGACCTCGTGGCTCTTGCCGGTCGCGGGATCCCACGCGTCGATCGAATCCGGGCCCTTGTCGTGCTCGACGAGGAAATAGGCGAGCTTGTCGTCCGCGGAGAATCCGATCGGCGTCTTCGACACCCCCGACACCTCGGTGTCGTTGACGAGCGTCCACTCGCCCCCTTCGGCCTTGCGGTAATAGGTCCGGGCGCTGAGATCGATGTCCTCGCCCATCGCGAGGCGGACGTTGCCGGCATGGTCGGTGACGAAGCTCGCATTGCGGACCGGCGCGATGGTGATGCCGATGCGCTGGCCGGTATAGACGTTCATGCGCTCGGCGCGCGTGAAGGGGTCGCGGGTGAAGGGGCTGACCGCGATGACGACGTACTTGTCGTCCCCGGGCAGGTCGTCGACGAGATACGCCGCCACCGCCTCGACCTTCTTCCGCTGGACACGCGTCCCCAGGCCACTGCGCACCCGCTGTCCCACGAGAAGGTCACCACGGCTGCCGTCGAAATTGATCGCATACAGTTCGCCGGTGGGCTGCGGGGCTTCGAGTTCGCCGATTTTTTCCGCACCGCTGAACAGGACGCGCTCGTTGTTCACCCACCAGAAGTTGCTGATCTCGGTCCGGTCCCCGGGGATCGCCGTGGTGGTCATCACCTTGTTGTCGGCCCGGCGCAGGATGACCAGCATGGTCTTGCGCTCGACCGGGACCGTCGCCGCAAGATATTCGCCCGTCGGCGAAATCTTCAGGCGCCGGAACTTGTCCTTGCGGATGAAATCCTCGAGGTCGTGCGGTGCGGGCGACTGCGCCGGTACGGGCGCGGGCGCGAACAGGGCGGCGACCGACAGCAATGCGGCGATCAAGGCGGCAGGTGACTTCATGATTCCCCCAAACGGATGTCAGGCTCGGTGGGCGCCGGAACGGGTCCCGTGCATGGCCGGTGTCAGCGCATCGAGCGTGGCGGACAGTGTATCGCCCCATGCGGCGATGGTCGTGTGCAGGTCGGACTGCAATCGCGCGGTGTCCAGCACCGAATACGCCGGCCGGGTCGCGGGCGTCGGATAGTCCGCGGTCGCGATCGGTTCGACCGGCACGGCGCGCGGAAGCAGGCCGCGCGCATGCGCGCCGGCGACGATGGCCGCCGCGAATCCGTGCCAGGTCGTCTGGCCCGAGGCGGTGAGGTGGCGGATGCCGGACACCCGGGGCGTCGCGAGCGCCAGCGCAGTGACGTCGGCGATCAAAGCGGCGGAGGTCGGCGTGCCGGTCTGGTCGGCGACGACGCGCAGCACGTCGCGTTCGGCGGCGAGGCGCAGCATCGTGCGCAGGAAGTTCTTGCCATGCGCGGCGTACACCCAGGCCGTGCGCAGGATCAGGTGATCGGCCCCGGAACCGGCGATCGCCACTTCGCCGGCGAGCTTGCTCGCGCCGTAGACGCCCGCAGGCCCCGTGGGATCGTCCTCGCGATACGGCCGCGTGCCGCGACCGTCGAAGACGTAGTCGGTGGAATAGTGGACGAGCCGCGTGCCGCGCGCGGCGCAGGCTTCCGCGATGCACGCGGGGGCTTCCGCATTCGCGCGGAACGCGGCGTCGCGATCGCTCTCGGCGCGGTCGACGGCGGTGTACGCGGCGGCATTGACGACGACCTCCGGTGCGACGCGCTCGATCAGCGCCGGCAGCGATGCCGGCACGTCGAAATCGGCGATCTCGCAGGCGCTGCCGTCGTCCAGCGTGCCGCTGCGCGTGGTCGCGACCACGTCGCCCAGCGGCGCGAGGCTGCGCCGCAGTTCCGTCCCGACCTGTCCATTGGCCCCGAACAGCAGGATGCGCATCGCCGGCTCAGCCTTCGAACACCGGCAGGCGCTCGGCCGCGACGTCCTCCAGGAACGGCGCCTTCGCGTCCTTGTCCGACAGCGTCGGCGTGGAGACCGGCCAGTCGATCGCGAAGGCCGCGTCGTTCCAGCGGACCGCGGCGTCGGCCTCGCGATCGTAGGGCTCGGTGCACAGGTAGGTGAACACCGCGCGTTCGCTCAGCGTGACAAAACCATGCGCGAAGCCGGGCGGAATCCAGAAGTGGCGCTTGTTCTCCGCGCTGAGCACCACCGCGGTCCAGCGTCCGAAGGTCGGCGAACCGCGGCGGATGTCCACCGCCACGTCCCACACTTCACCCTCGATCACCGAGACGTACTTGCCCTGCGGCCGCGGCCACTGGTAATGCAGGCCACGCAGCACGCCGCGCGCGGAGGACGACACGTTGCCCTGCACGAACGGCGGCAGCGTCAGTCCTTCGCCGGCGAGCCGCGGCGTGTTGAACGATTCGAAGAAGAAGCCGCGACTGTCGCCGAACACCTGCGGTTCGACGATCACGCAGCCGGGAAGATCGGTATCGATGAGGCGCATGCGGGGACTGGGTCGGGTGGTGGGCGATCAGGGCACGAAGCCGCGCTCGGCCAGGCCGAGCAGGTATTCGCCGTAACCGTTCTTCGACAGCGGCTTGGCCAGTGCTTCGAGTTGGGCGTCGTCGATCCAGCGATTGTTCCAGGCGATCTCTTCCGGGCAGCACACGCGCAGACCCTGTCGCGCTTCGATGGTCTCGATGTAGTTCGAGGCCTCCAGCAGCGACTGGTGGGTGCCGGTGTCCAGCCACGCGTAACCGCGGCCGAGACGCTGCAGGTGCAGGTCGCCGGTGTCGAGGTACATGCGGTTGAGGTCGGTGATCTCCAGCTCGCCGCGCGGCGACGGCTTCAGCGCCGCGGCGAACTCGCTGGCGCGGCCGTCGTAGAAGTACAGACCGGTGACCGCGTAGTTCGAGCGCGGCTTCGCCGGCTTCTCCTCCAGGCCGACCACCCGGCCATCACCGTCGAACTCGGCCACGCCGTAGCGCTCCGGATCGCGCACCCAGTAACCGAACACGGTGGCGCCCGTGGTGCGGGCATCGGCTTCGCGCAGCATCGCGGTCAGGCCGGGGCCGTGGAAGATGTTGTCGCCGAGCACCAGGCAGCTCGGTTTGCCGTCGACGAACTCGCGACCGATGAGATAGGCCTGCGCCAGCCCGTCCGGGCTCGGCTGCACGGCATACTCGATGCGCATGCCCCACTGCGAGCCGTCGCCGAGCAGCGCCTGGAACAGCGCCTGCTCGTGCGGCGTGTTGATCACCAGTACCTCGCGGATGCCGGCGAGCATCAGCACGCTCAGCGGGTAGTAGATCATCGGCTTGTCGTACACCGGCAGCAGCTGCTTGCTGATCGCCTGGGTGATCGGAT
>JBGAFR010000053.1:0-23874 GCA_044227145.1 Lysobacteraceae bacterium | reverse complement strand
GCCGCGATCGCCGACTACACGCCGCGCGTGGTCTCGCCGCAGAAGATCAAGAAGACCGCGCAGTCGGGCGACGGCCTGACCGTCGAGCTGGTGCGCACGCCGGACGTGCTGGCCGAGGTCGCGGCCCACGCGCAGCGGCCGCGGGTCGTGGTCGGTTTCGCCGCCGAGACCCACGATCTCGAGCACTACGCCCGCGACAAGCTGGTGCGCAAGCGGCTCGACATGATCGCGGCCAACCAGGTCGGCCGCGAAGGCTGCGGCTTCGAGAGCGACGACAACGCGCTGACCGTCATCGACGCCGAGACGTCGCATGCCCTCGGTCCCGGGCCGAAGACGGTGCTGGCGGACGCGCTGCTGGCGCTGGTGAAGGCGCGGCTGTAGAAGGACAGAGTTGCTTCGATTCTCTTGCAAGACTGGCTCAGATCGGTCTCTTGACACCAAATTTTTGCACGCTAATATTCGGTTCTGTGAAGACCGAACTAGAGCGTGCATTGAGTTTGACCGTTACGACTGCCAAGGCGGCCGAAATCGTAGGGATCGGATATGAGGGCCTTCGATCTCAATTAAAACGCGGTCTACTGGGGCGCAGCGGGATACTACTTCCTTTGGTCGCTTCAGATGTTCCCGCCCCTGATCTCCAGAATGTCAGGTCCAAGTGGTCGAGGTTTGGATATATCGATCTTTGTCTGATGCGGTTGGTGAAGCAATTGCTCGACTTGGGGGTCGACTTCGAGCAAGCCAATAGCATAGCTTCCCGTGAAGATATGCGTAGACCTTTCAAGCGTGGCGGGGAGGAAGTCAATCAAGTGCTTCTCGTACGTCCGATTGAGCGGGAGTTTTTTGTTCTGGAGCCAGAAGATCTTCATCGATTGACAGATCATGTTTCAGATCAGGGATCAGCAATTGTTGTAGATCTTGCAAAGACGGCGGGGTGCGTGCGTAGTGCACTCCTGGAAATGGAGCCCGATTAAGCACGAAATGAAAATTGCGCCAAGCCCATATCGAAAATCGAATTCTCTTGGTAGAGGATTTCTAGCGGCCTGAATGCCGCTCTACCGAAGCCGCCAATGAAAAAGGCGCCGAAGCGCCCTTTTTCGTGCGTGATGCGTGAAGCCGGGATCAGCGCGACAGCTCGATCAGCGTCGACGAGATCCAGCCCTTGTTGCCGAGCTCGTCCTCGACTTCCCACATCATCCCCTCCTTGTTGCCGGTGGGGTACAGCATCATGCCGGGGTCGAGCGAGCGGACCACCTTGGTGCCCTTGGCCGTGGTGAACAGGCGCGCCGGCTTGGTCACGGTGACCGCCTGCTGGGCGTTGGCGGCCGAGGCGTTGTCCGGCAGGCCGCCGAGCTGGGCGACGATGTCGGTGTAGGCCTGCAGGTAGGCGAGGGTGATGACCTGGCCGATCTCGGTGTTGGCGTAGCCGCTGGCGCCCATCGCGCCGAAGCCGCTGTAGCCGAACAGGCCGCCGCCGGCGCCCCAGCCGAGGTCGGTCTTCTTGGCGCTGCCTTCGGCCATGGCGACCTGCTCAGTCGAACGGACGTCGGTGACGGTGAGGACCACGTCGGCGGTCTTGCGCTTGAGGTCCAGGCCGCCGATGGCCGCGCCGGCGCGGCCGCCGACCAGGCCGCCGATCAGGCCGCCGATGGCGTTGCCGCCAGCGTTGCTGTTGGCCGAGATCAGGTCGGGGACCATCACGTAGTCGGCGGCCTTCATCTGGCCCTTGCCGACGTTGGAGCGGCCGCGCAGCTCGCCGCTGGCGCCGAGGGCGCGCTCGCGCTGGGCGGCGTCGAGGCCGGCGCCGCGGTCGACGAGGGTGAAGCAGCGCGACTTGCTGACGAACACCTTGATCAGCTTCGACGGGGCCGGCAGCTGCTGGCCGGTCCACCAGTTGGTGGCGTCTTCGGGTTCGAGCACGGAGATCGTGCCCAGCGGCTTGGCGCAGGTCGGGATCTGGGCGACCTTCTCCTTGCGCTCGTCCTGCGCGCTCTTGGCGCTGGCGACCGGGGCCACCACGGCGGCGAGGGCGAGGGTCAGCAGGCTGGCCTGCAGCAGAACGGACGGACGGACGGAACGGATCATGGCGTGCGTGGGCCTCGGATGGGAAAGGATGGGTGTCGCGGGCGACGTGCCCGACGGATGCCGGGAATTGTCGCGCCGGGTGACCGGCAAGTCGATACAACGGTTGCGGCACGGCGGCGCGGCCAATCGCGGCGCGGCGCACGGGCGCGCCGGTCGGGCAGCGGTCAGGTTCGCCGTGGCGCGTGGGCGGCGCGGGGAATGCGGCGCACGGCGAATCAATCGCTTGCGCCGTCGTTGCGCCTTCCCGGGGTGGGTGGCGCGGCGGGCGCCTGCCGACGGCCCGCGCGGGTACACTGGCCGCTTCCCCGTCCGCCCCGACCCCTGCCATGCGTGCTTCTTTCCTGGCCCTGCCGCTGTTCGCCTCCCTGATGATGACCGCCTGCCACTCCGACTCCGATGCGACCACCGCCCCCGCGGCCGCCCCGGCGCCGGCCGCCGCGGCCCCCGCCGCCCCGGTCGACGAGCATTCCTACGCCGAACCGAAGAAGGTCGAGGTGTCCAACCTCGCGCTGGACCTAGCCCTCGACTTCGACAACAAGACCCTCGCCGGCACCGCCACGCTGGACCTGGACTGGAAGGACAAGGCGGCGAAGACCCTAGTGCTCGACACCCGCGACCTGACCATCGACAAGGTCGAGGGCGCGGACGGTAAGGGAGGCTGGGCGCCGCTGACGTTCCAGCTGGCCGCTGCCGACCCGATCCTCGGCAGCAAGCTGACCATCGACACGCCGAACCGCAACGCCGAGGTCCGCGTCACCTACAAGACCTCGCCGACCGCTTCCGGCCTGCAGTGGCTGGAGCCGTCGATGACCGAGGGCAAGAACCTGCCCTTCATGTTCAGCCAGTCGCAGCAGATCCACGCCCGCTCGTGGGTGCCGCTGCAGGACACGCCGAGCGTGCGCTACACCTACACCGCGCACGTCACCTCGCGTCCGGACGTGATGGTGCTGATGAGCGCCGACAACGACCCGAATGCGGTCCGCGATGGCGACTACACGTTCAAGATGCCGCAGAAGATCCCGTCGTACCTGATGGCGATCGCCGCCGGCGACCTGGTGTTCAAGCCGATCTCGCCGCGCAGCGGCGTGTGGGCCGAGCCGGCGATGGTCGACAAGGCCGTGGCCGAGTTCTCCGACACCGAGAAGATGATCTCCACCGCCGAGTCGCTGTACGGCCCGTACCGCTGGGACCGCTACGACCTGCTGGTGCTGCCGCCGTCGTTCCCCTACGGCGGCATGGAGAACCCGCGCCTGACCTTCGCCACCCCGACCGTGATCGTCGGCGACAAGTCGCTGGTGTCGCTGGTCGCGCACGAGCTGGCGCACAGCTGGTCCGGCAACCTCGTCACCTTCTCCAGCGCCAAGGACGCCTGGCTCAACGAAGGCATCACCACCTACGTCCAGGGCCGCATCACCGAAGCCCTGTACGGCAAGGACGTGGCCGACATGGAGAAGGTGATCGACCGCAACGAGCTGAAGAAGGAATTCGCCGGGATCGACCCGAAGTACCAGGTGCTGGCCGAGAAGCCCGGCACCCTGAAGGATCCGGACGACAACAGCAGCGCCACCGTCTACACCAAGGGCGCGTGGTTCATGCAGTTCCTGGAAGAGCGTTTCGGCCGCGAGAAGTTCGACCCGTTCCTGCGCGGCTACTTCGACCACTTCGCGTTCCAGAGCATCGACTCGCAGCAGTTCGCCAAGTACGCCAAGGCCAACCTGCTGGCGAAGAACCCGGGCATCGTGACCCCGGCCGAGTTCGACGCGTGGCTGTACGAGCCGGGCATCCCGGCGACCGCGCCGCAGGTCAAGGCCCGTCGTTTCGGCGTGGTCGATTCCGCGCGCCTGGCGTGGCTGGGCACGCACACGCTGCCGCCGGAAGCGCTGACCAAGGAGTGGACCACGCAGGAGTGGGTCCACTTCATCGAGAGCCTGCCGGAGACGCTGACCCGCGAGCAGCTGGCCCAGCTCGACGGCGCCTACCACTTCACCGGCACCCCGAACGGCGAGATCGCGCAGCGCTGGTATCCGCTGGCGGTGCGCAACGGCTACACCGAGGCCAACGACGCCATCGCCGCGTTCCTGGCGCGCGTCGGTCGCCGCAAGCTGATCATGCCGACCTACGAGGCGCTGGTGCAGACCGAGGCCGGCCTGGCGCTGGCGAAGCAGGTGTTCGAGCAGGCGAAGCCGGGTTACCACCCGATCACCACCGGTTCGGTGCAGAAGGTGATCGACGAGGCCAAGCCGGCGCCCGCGCCGGCCGCTGCTGCGGCACCGGTCGCCCCCGCGGCGACCGAGGCGCCGCAGGCGCCCGCCCCGGTGAAGTGACGCGCCGACGATGGCGCGCATTTCCCCGCGCCAGGCGCGCTGGGCCAACGCGATCGCGGGCGCGATCCTGCTCGCGATGGCGTTCGCGTTCTGGCGCGACCCCGGGCTCGCGATCCGCAGCGAATTCGCCAAGCAGCGCCTGCTGCTCGGCGGCCGCAGCCACGACAGCGTCGCCGGCGGCCATCGCTGGGTCTGGACCGAGATCCCGGCGAAGGACGCCGACGCGCCGACGCTGGTGCTGGTCCATGGCTACACCGGCGGCAAGGAAAACTGGTACCGGCTGGCGCGCGCCTTCGATCATCGCTACCGGCTGGTGATCCCCGATCTGCCCGGTTGGGGTCAGAGCGAGCGCAAACCCGGCGCCGACTACGGCTACGTTGCCCAGAGCGTGCGGCTGGCCGAGTTCCTCAAACTGCCCGAGGTCTCCGGCGGCAAGCCGGTCACGCTGGTCGGGCATTCGATGGGCGGCGGCATCGTCGCGCTGACCGCGGCGCGCCATCCTGACCTGGTGAGCCGCGTGGCGCTGCTCGACGCCGCCGGCGTGCGTTTCGACGACAACCGCTTCGGCCAGGACGTGCTCGACGGCAGGAACCCGTTCGCGGTCACGGACGAGGCCTCGCTGCAGCGCTACCTGCACACCGTTTTCGGCGACCCGGCGGCGATCCCGTACCTGCCGTGGCCGGTCGACGGCATCTACATCGCCCAGCGCAAGCGCGACGCCGCGTTCGAGCAGTCCGTGCTGGCGAAGATCGGCCGCGGCGGCGAAGCCTTCCTGCCCGGCGCCGAGGCGGCGAAGATCGCGCAGCCGGCGCTGCTGCTGTGGTGCGCCGACGACCAGGTGATCGACCCCAGCGCGATGGCGCTGTACGGCGCGCGCATTCCGCATGCCAGCCGGGTGCTGCTGGAGGGCTGCGGCCACATGGTGCAGATGGAGCGCCCGGGCGAAGTCGCCGGCGCGCTCGACCTGCTGGTGACCCGCGGCGCACCCGGCGGCCCGCCCTGACCGAGAGCCCCGCATGCCCCTGCGCTTCCGACCGTTCCTTCCGCTCGCCCTGTGCGCCGGCCTGCTCGCCGGCTGCGGCGAGGACCCCGAAGCCGCGAAGGCCGCCGCTGCAGAACAGGCCGCTGCGGAGAAAGCGACGGCCGAAGCAGGCGCGAAGGCCTTCGACGACGCTGTCGCGCAGCAGAACTGGTCGCTGGCCAAGGCCCAGGCCGACCTGCTGCTGCACGATCATCCCGGCAGCGCCGCCGCCGCGCGGGTCGAACGGCAGTACGCCGACGTGAAGGCCCGCGCCGAGGCCGGCCGCGAAGCCGCGCGCCTGTCCGCGCTGTGGGCCTACGTCGACCAGCCGGTGACCGGCGGCGTCCAGCGCTCGGCGGCGATCTACGCGAAAGACGACGTCGACGTGGACGGCAGCGGCCCCAGCCGGGTGCAGCTGATCTTCCGCGACCATCCGGACTGGGGACGCAGCAGCTACCTCGTGCTCCAGCGCGGGGATTTCGACTGCTACGGCGGCTGCCGGCTGCAGGTGAGCGTCGACGGCGCCGCGCCGAAGTCGATGCACGGCACCCGGCCGAAGACAGACGAGGCCATCGCCATGTTCGTCGACGACGAGAAGGTGCTGTGGCGGCTGGCGAAATCGGCGAAGACGGTTGAAATCGCCTTCCCGCTCAAGGGCCACGGCACCGGCAAGGCCGTGTTCGAGGTCGGCGGGCTGGACCCGGCGCACCTGCCGGGCTGGTGAGATGGCACGTCGGCGCCGGTCGTGGTTCGCGCGACTGGCCGGCGTCGCGATGTTCGTCGCGCTGGTCGCGGCGGTGCTCGCGGCGGTGCTCGTGTTCGCCGGCTGGCGCTGGTTCCGCGAATACCGCCCGGACCCGGCCCGCTACCCGCTGCGCGGGATCGACGTCTCCCACCATCAGGGCCGGATCGACTGGCCGCGGGTCGCGGCCGACGACGTCGCCTTCGCCTACCTGAAGGCCACCGAGGGCGGCGACTACCGCGACGACGCCTTCGCCCGGAACCGGGCCGACGCCCGCGCCGCCGGCCTGGCGGTCGGCGCCTACCACTTCTTCACCTTCTGCCGGCCGGGCGGCGAACAGGCCGACAACGTCCTTGCCGTCGTGCCGGCCGACCCCGACGCGCTGCCGCTGGTGGTCGACCTGGAGTTCGGCGGCAACTGCGGCCGGGTGCCGGCGCCGGCGGAGCTGCGCGGCGAGCTCGACGCCTTCCTGGCCCGGGTCGAGCCGGCGCTCGGTCGCCGGGTCGTGTTCTACGTCACCGCCGAATTCCTCGACGCCTACGGCGCCGCGCTGCCGCCGCGCGCGCTGTGGCGGCGTTCGCTGCTGCGCGAACCCGAGCCGCTGGCGCGCTGGGCGCTGTGGCAGTACCACAACCGCGGCCGGGTCGACGGCATCGAAGGCCCGGTCGATCTGGATGTGTTCTTCGCCGGCCCGGAGGCGTTCGCGGCCTGGCGCCGGCCGATCGCCGACGCCCGCCCTTGGGTTGCCCGGCCCCCGGGTCCATAATTCGCGGATGACGATCCACTCCGACAACCCCGACCACGGCTTCCGGTTCCCCGGCGTGTTCGAAGTCACCGCCATGGGCCCCGCCGGCGCAGGCTTGGAGGAGCGCGTCCCCGAGCTGCTGGAGGCCATCGGCATCACCGTGCTCCGCGAGACCGTGGCCGCGCGCAACTCCTCGGGCGGGAAGTTCGTCTCGATCCGGCTGAGCTTCGAGGCCGCCGATCGCGAGCGCTACGAGGCCGTCCACGCCGCGCTGCGCGCCGACCCGGACATCAAGTGGACGCTGTGAGTGCCTGCGCCGCGCTGCCCGCCGGCGACGGTGCCGAGGCTGCGGACACGCGCCTCCGCGATGCGGTCTTCCGCGACCTCGGCCGGGTCGCCTACGCGCCCGTCTGGCGGGCGATGCAGGGCTTCACCGACGCCCGCGGCGACGACACGCCCGACGAGGTCTGGTGCGTCGAACACGACCCGGTGTTCACCCTCGGCCAGGCCGGCAAGCCCGAGCACGTGCTGATGCCGGGCGACATCCCGGTGCTGAAGGTCGATCGCGGCGGCCAGGTGACCTACCACGGCCCGGGCCAGATCGTGGCCTACCCGCTGCTGGACCTGCGCCGGCTGAAGCTCGGCGTGCGCGACTACGTCTGCCGGATCGAGCAGGCGATGATCGACACCCTCGCCGACTGGAACGTCCATGCGCAGCGCCGCGACGGCGCGCCCGGCGTCTATGTCGGCGACGCCAAGATCGGCGCGCTGGGCATCCGCGTCCGCCACGGCTGCACCTTCCACGGCCTCGCCTTCAACGTCGCGATGGACCTGTCGCCGTTCCACCGCATCAATCCCTGCGGCTACGCCGGCCTGCAGGTGACTTCGCTGCACGACCTGGGCGGCCCGTCTGGCCTGGACGCGGTCAAGCCGGTGCTCCGCGACCACATCGCCCGGCAGTTCGGCCTGCGCCTGCAGGACGCGCCGTCGCCCGACCTCGCCCTCCTTTCCGCTGCCACCCGGGCCGCCTGACATGTCCACCTCGCCTTCCGCCCCGTCATCCACCGACAAGTCCATCCCGCTGACCGTGGTCGGTGAGGCGCCCGCATCGCTCGAACCGGGCGCGAAGCAGGTGGCCGGCGACAAGATCGCGCGCTCGCCGGTGCAATTCGCGGAGGCGCCGGTGCTGCGCAAGCCGTCGTGGATCCGGGTCCGGATTCCCTCCGGCAACGCGGTCGCCAACCTCAAGAGCAAGCTGCGCGAGAACCGCCTGGTCACGGTCTGCGAGGAAGCCAGCTGCCCGAACATCCACGAATGCTTCGGCCACGGCACCGCCACGTTCATGATCCTCGGCGAGGTCTGCACCCGCCGCTGCTCGTTCTGCGACGTCGCCCACGGCCGGCCCAAGCCGCCGGACGCCGACGAGCCGCTGAACCTCGCCCGCACCATCGCCGACATGCGCCTGAAGTACGTGGTGGTGACCAGCGTCGACCGCGACGACCTGCGCGACGGTGGGGCGCAGCACTTCGTCGACTGCATCGCCGCGATCCGCGCGCACAGCCCGGGCACGAAGATCGAGATCCTCACCCCCGACTTCCGCGGCAAGGGCCGCATGGAGCGGGCGCTGGAGATCCTGGCGACGAATCCGCCGGACGTGTTCAACCACAACCTCGAGACCGTGCCCGACCTCTATCGCAACGTGCGTCCGGGCGCCGATTACCAGTGGTCGCTGACCCTGCTGCAGGCGTTCAAGGCGCAGCATCCGGACGTGCCGACCAAGAGCGGGATCATGCTCGGCCTCGGCGAGACGATGGAACAGGTCGAAGCCACCCTGCGCGACCTGCGCGCGCACGACGTGGACATGGTCACGATCGGCCAGTACCTGCAGCCCAGTGCGCACCATCACCCGGTGCTGCGCTACTGGACGCCCGAGGAGTTCCAGTCGCTGGCCGACTACGGCATGGCGCTGGGCTTCCAGCACGTGGCCTCCGGCCCGATGGTGCGCAGTTCGTACCACGCCGATCGCCAGGCGGCCGAGGCCGGCGTCGCCGGCTGAACGGGCGCGACGCACTGTTCCCGCCGACTTCCCAGCCGACTTTCCGCTGAACACGCCGCCTGCGCCGCGCCGGCCGGCGGCCCCTGCGCGACGAACGGCGCATGGATGGCTCGGCCTGCAACTTCCGACACTTTGCAGCGGTCCGATGCGCGTGCATGCTAGGTCCCGACCTGCCGCCCCCACCGCGATCCTCCCGAGAATGCCGATGAAAGTTTCCAGAGTCCTGCCGGTGTCCCTGCTCGCCCTCGCGCTGGTCGCGCCGCTGGCGTGGATTACCGCGCATGCCGACGCCGGCAGTCCGTCGGCCCAACAGGCCACCGCGTCCAAGCTGGTCTACGGCCTGCTCTCCGACAGTCGCTACGCCTACCGCCCGCGCGCGCTCGACGATGCGCTCTCCGCGGAGGTCTACAAGCGCTACCTCGACGACCTCGACCCGGGCAAGCTCTACTTCACCGCCGCCGACGTCGCCCAGCTCGACCGCTACCGCACCAAGCTCGACGACGCCATCCGCAGCGGCGAGGTCGGTCCGGCGTTCGACATCTTCACGCTCTACCAGACCCGGGTGAAGGAGCGCATCGCCCGCGCCCGCGCGATGCTGAACGAGGATATCTTCCATTTCGACGGCGAGGACCGCTGGGAATACGACCGCAAGGATGCGCCGTGGGCCAAGGATTCCGCCGAGCTCGACGCGCTGTGGCGGCAGTCGGTGCGCAACGACTGGCTGCGCCTGAAGCTTGCCGGCAAGCAGCCGGACGAGATCCGCAAGACGCTCGACAAGCGCTACGCCGCCACCGCCAAGAGCGTCGACCAGCTCGACGGCAGCGATGCGTTCCAGACCTTCCTCAACGCCTACACCAACACCATCGACCCGCACACCGACTACTTCGACACCCGCGAGGCCGAGCGCTTCAACCAGCTGATGAGCCAGTCGCTGGAAGGCATCGGCGCGCAGTTGCAGAAGCAGGACGACGTGGTGGTGATCCGCGAGCTCATCCCCGGCGGCCCGGCGCTGCTCAGCGGCAAGCTCAAGGTCGGCGACCGCATCGTCGCCGTCGGCCAGGGCGCCGACGGCCCGATGGAGGACGTGGTCGGCTGGCGCATCGACGACGTGGTCGAGAAGATCAAGGGCGCCAAGGGCACCCAGGTGCGGCTGGACATCGTCCCGGCCGAAGCCGTGCTCGACAGCAAGCCGAACCGGATCGTGCTCCAGCGCGCCAAGATCCGCCTCGAAGAACAGAAGGCCAAGGGCGAAGTGATCGTCGTCCCCGGCGCCGAGGGCCAGCCCGAGCGCCGCATCGGCGTGGTCAAGCTGCCGGCGTTCTACGAGGACTGGGAAGGCCGTCGCCGCAATGCGAACGACTACGCCTCGGCCAGCCACGACGTCGCCGCGCTGCTCAAGGGCTTCCGTTCGGAGAAGGTGGACGGCGTGGTCGTCGACCTACGCAACAACGGCGGTGGCTCGTTGAACGAGGCGGTCGCACTGACCGGTCTGTTCATCGACAAGGGCCCGGTGGTGCAGGCGAAGGAATCCGGCGGCCGCGTGCAGGTCGACGGTGACGAAGAGGCCGGCGTGGCCTGGGACGGGCCGCTCGCGGTGCTCATCAACCGCGGCTCGGCCTCGGCTTCCGAAATCTTCGCCGGCGCGATCCAGGATTACGGTCGCGGCCTGATCATCGGCGAGACCAGCTTCGGCAAGGGCACGGTGCAGAACCTGGTCGACCTCGATCGCTGGCCGCGCCCCGACGGGCAGCGCTTCGGCCAGGTCAAGCTGACCATCGCCCAGTTCTTCCTGCCGGGCGGCAGCAGCACCCAGAACAAGGGCGTGGTGCCGGACGTGAAGTTTCCGGTGACGGTCGACGCCAGCGAGTTCGGCGAAAGCACCTACGACAACGCGCTGCCGTGGACGCGGATCGCCGCGGTCCCGTACACCCACTACGGCGACTTCGGCCCGCTGTTGCCGAAGCTGGAGCAACTGCATACGGCGCGCGTCGCCAAGGACAAGGAGTTCCAGTGGTGGAGCGAGGACATCGCCCAGTTCCGCGAGGAGACGGCGCGAAAGTGGATCTCGCTCAACGAGGCCGAGCGCCGCGCCGAGCGCGACCGCGACGCCGCCAAGCGCAAGGAGCGCCAGGCCGAGCGCAAGGCGCTGGGTCTCGAACTCGATCCGCTGGCCGACGAAACCGACGACGGCCTGACTGCGACCGAGCGCGACATCGCGCAGGACGCCGCGCGCGAGAAGGCCGCCGAGAAGCGCCCCGACCCGCTGCTGCGTGAATCGGCGGCGGTGCTGGCCGATGCGCTGCGCCTGCTCGACGAGGACAAGCCGCTGTCGGCGCAGGTGCTGCTGACGGCGCCGTCGCAGCCGGGGCAGTGGGTGAACTGAGTTCCGGTGTCGCTTCGAACGTGTTGCGGAACGGGCCCTGCGGGGCCCGTTTCCGTTTGGGAGTTGCGACAGGCCCAATCGTCCCGGTGACTTGCCGGCCCGATGCCGCTGCAAGGACGGCGAAATCCATTGCTTGCGAACAGCAGAGCTTCCGCGCTCCGCGCGGGTCCCTTTCTTTTCGAAAAGAAAGGGACGAAAGAAAACATTCAAGTCCAATTCGAACCTGCAGTCGGAGCCGTGGCCGGGATTTTTCGACGAGGCGTCCTGCTTCGTCGAAAAACGGCGGACCTCCTGTCCGCCGCCCTCCGGGTCTCCGATTTCGGGAAATGGCGTCGGGCGGGCAGGTCGTCGGGACGATGGAGGATGCGCATCGGGCAGGCCGCGTATCGTCTGCGGGCGCAAGAATCGGATAGCGGCCCTCCGCTTGCGGCCGTAGCCTTGTCGCCATGACGAAGACCGCCCGCTCCGACACCCTCGACCGCGCCCGCGACCTGCTCGACGCCGGCGAACCCACGCTGCAGGCGCTGGCCGAGGCGGTCGGGCTCAGCGCCTCGTATCTGCAGCGCCGGTTCGTCGCACGGTTCGGACTGAGCCCGGCAGAATACCTGGCCCAGCGCAAGCTCGGCACGCTCAAGTCGGCGCTCAAGGCCGGCAGCGACGTGAGCGCGGCGCTGTACGACGCCGGTTACGGCTCGCCCTCGCGGGTCTACGAGACCGGCGCGGCGAAGCTCGGCATGACCCCTGCGCGCTACCGCGCCGGCGGTGCCGGAGAGGACATCCGCTGGAGCGTGGTCGAGACCGCGCTGGGGCCGGCGCTGGTGGCCGCCACCGCGCGCGGCATCTGCATGGTCGAACTCGGCGTCGACGATGCGACGCTGGAAGCGCGGCTGCGCGCGGAATTCCCCGGTGCCCGGCTGCAGCAGGTCGACGCCGGCCGCGATGAATTCCTCGCGCCGCGCGTGCGTGCGGTCGCGGACGCGCTCGCGGGCAAACGCGCGCGCGTGCCGGTGGACCTGATTGGCACCGCGTTCCAGAAGAAGGTGTGGGACGCGCTGATGAAGATCCCGCCGGGGGAGACCCGCAGCTACGCCGAGGTCGCCGCCGCGCTGGACGCGCCGTCCGCGTCGCGCGCGGTCGCCGGCGCCTGCGCGCGCAACCGCGTGGCGATCGTGGTGCCCTGCCATCGCGTGATCCGCGGCGACGGGTCGCCCGGCGGCTATCGCTGGGGCCTCGATCTCAAGCGCCGGCTGCTCGATCGCGAACGCGCGGCCTGACGACGCGCGCGGAAAGGCGGCGTTCCACCGGAGGCTGCAATCGAGCCCGATCCGTCCCCATCCGCGCGCGTAGAATGATCGTCCGCCGTCGCGATCGCGACGACGCGTTTCTTCCCCCTGCTTTCCCTTTCCGAGGACTGCGATGGCCGCTTCCGCCGCGGTCGCCCCGCGCCCTGCCTCCGCGCTCGCCATCGGCATGGCGCTGGCGGCGGTGTACCTGATCTGGGGTTCGACCTACCTGGGCATCCGCTTCGCGCTCGAAGGCGGCTGGCCCGCGATGCTGGGCGTGTCCGGCGGACGCATGCTGGTCGCCGGCGCGCTGCTGTACGCGGTGCTGCGCCTGCGCGGCGTGCCGTCGCCGACGCGTGCGCAGTGGCCGACGCTCGCGGTCATGGGTCTGTTGATGATGCTGCTCGGCAACGGCATGGTGGTGCTGGCGGAGAAAGAGGTGTCGTCGGGCCTCGCCGCGATCGCGATCGCCTCGATGCCGCTGTGGATGGGCCTGTTCGGGCTGGTGTTCGGTCACCGGCCGACGCGCGGCGAGTGGCTGGGGATCGGCATCGGTTTCCTCGGCGTGCTCTGGCTCAATGCCGGCAGCGCGCTGGCGTCGACGCCGCGCGGGCTGGTGCTGCTGCTGATCGCGCCGATCGCCTGGGCCTTCGGTTCGGTGTGGTCGCGCGGCCGCGATCTGCCGTCGCCGTTCATGGCCGCGGCCGCACAGATGCTCTGCGGTGGGGTGATGCTGATCGCGCTCGGTCTGGTGTCGGGCGAGCACTGGCCGGTCGCGCCGACCGCGCACGGCACCGCCGCGCTCATCTACCTCGCGCTGCTCGGCTCGATCGCCGGTTTCGGCGCCTACATCTGGCTGCTGCATCACGTGCGCCCGGCGCTCGCCGGCAGCTACGCCTACGTCAATCCGCCGATCGCGGTGCTGCTCGGCGCGTGGCTCGGCGGCGAACGTTTCTCGCTGCACGATCTCGGCGCGATGGGCGTGATCCTCGTCGGCGTCGTGGCGATCAGCCGGGCGAAGGCGCGCGCCACCGCGGGGCCGTCGCGATGATGGCGGAGGTGTCCGCCGCGGAATCGCGGCGCGGGCTCTGGATGGCGCTGGGCGCGTTCGTGATCTGGGGGCTGATGCCGCTGTACTGGCATCTGCTCAAGATCGTGCCGTCGCTGCAGATCGTCGCCCATCGCGTGGTCTGGAGTGCGCTGCTGGTCGCGCTGTGGCTGCTGTGGACGCAGGGCCGCGGCTGGCTCGCACGCGTGGTGGCGCAGCCGCGCCTGGCGCGACTGCTCGCGCTCAGCGGGCTGTGCATCGGCGCGAACTGGGGCCTGTACATCTGGGCGGTGAACGCCGGCCACATCGTCGAGACCAGCCTCGGCTACTTCATCAACCCGCTGCTCAACGTGGTGATCGGCACGCTGTTCCTGCGCGAGCGGCTGACCCGCGTGCAGTGGGTGTCGGTGGCGATCGCCGCGGCCGGCGTGCTCTGGCTGACGTTCAACTACGGCAGCTTCCCGTGGATCGCGCTGACGCTGGCGGCCTCGTTCGGCCTGTACGGGCTGATCCGCAAGCTGGCTGCAGTCGACTCGATCACCGGCCTCGGCGTGGAGAACCTGGTCCTGCTGCTGCCCGCGCTGGCGTGGCTCGCCTTCGCCGAGGGCACCGGCCGGGGCGGCTTCTTCGGCGGCTGGGGCCTCGTCGTCGACACGCTGCTGGTCGTCGGCGGCGCGCTCACTGCGCTGCCGCTGATCGGCTTCTCCTTCGCCGTGCGTCGCGTGCCGCTGTCGACCATCGGCCTGATGCAGTACCTCGCGCCGACGATGCAGTTCCTGATCGGCGTGCTGGTGTTCCACGAGCCCTTCGACCGCGATCGCGGGATCGGGTTCGCGATCATCTGGGGCGCGCTCGCGCTGTTCATGGCCGACAGCCTCCGTCGCGCACGGCGATCCGCAGGCTGAGTCGCGCGGCGTTCTGAGTCGCGCGGCGTTTCGAGGGCGCCGGCGCGCATCGCGCGCGAGGGCGGCGCGCCGTGGCCGCTCGCCACGGGGTTCGGCGTTCGGCTCGGATGTGGCGGCACACATGCCGCTGCGACATGCGCCGGATCGAGCGCACGTCCGGATTCGACGTGCCCATCGCCGGTCGCGTCGGGATACGACCTGCCGGCATCGCCGGCCCTGCCGGGAATGGAATCATGGGACAGCAATTCGACCTCAGCCTGCAGGTGCAGGGCACGCTCACGATGCCCGGCGCTTCGATACAGCCCTCCGATGCGCAGCCCGTGGGATCGATGCCGGCGACCTTCGCCATCGGCGGCACCGTACGCGATGCGCGCACGCGTCGGGGTCTGCCGGGCCTGCGGGTGGCCGCGTATCGCGCGGCGCCGCCGGACCCGGCCGATCGCCACGGCGGATACGCTCCGCCGGCCGAGGAGATGCCCGCCGGCGAGGCCGTCACGGATGCTGAAGGACGTTTCCTGATCGACGGCGACTCCGTGCCGGCATGGGAGTCGCTGCGCGAAGCGGCGGCTCGCGAAGCGGTGCAGATCGTGCTGCGCGTCGCCCGCGATGACGAACCGCCCGTCCTCAGCAACACCCTGACACTCGCCGCCGACGGCGTGGTCGTCGAACTGTTGTTGCCGCGCGAGGATGTCGAGCCCGATCCCGCGCGCTGGGCGCGGGCATCGGAAGCGCTGGCGAACGCGCGGATCGGCACCATGCCCGAACTCGTCCGTGCGCTGTCGGCGCCCGCGCCGGGCGGGGCTTTCGCAGGCTGGCACACGAACGACCGTCTCGCCGCGATCGAACAGCTCGAACGCGAATTCCTCGACCCGCGCGGCGTGCTTCGAGCGCGAATCGGGGCGCCACCGGGATTCGCGGCCCTGTCCGTCCCCGGTACGCTCGATGCCTATCTCGCCCACGCGCAGCGCAGCGACCTGGACGCCGGGATGCGCGGCGCACTCGCCGATTACGTCGGCAAGGCGCGATCGTTCGATCAGCTCGACCAGGTCGACTGGCGCATCGACACCAACGATCTGCGGCACGGCGACATCGCCGGTGCCGTCTCGAAATTCGCCGACGGTTATCGCATCCGGCCGGACTTGTTCGACCTCCCCCCGTTCTTCCCCGAACCGGAGTCCGATCTTTCGCGCTATCGGGACTACCTGCGCGAGATCTGGATTTCCGTCGCCCAACTTTATCAACCGATGCAGGGCCAGATACTGACGCCCAAGCAGGCGGCGCAGCAACTCGCGACCCGGTTCCATCAGGATTTCTACCAGGCACACACCGACGAGCGGGCCGCAAACGAGATCTGCATCGGCATACTGGAAGAGATCCTGGTCGCAGCGTCAGGCGAGCACTGGGGATTCGGCGTCGCCAGCGCCGCCCTCCCACCGCGCGGGGACAAGACCGCCCGTGCCCACCTCGATGCGCTCATCGCGCTCACCGGCCTGTCCGTCCAGGAACTGTCGCTGCGCTACCGCGTCGATTTCGGACGGCTCGATTCCGCCAGGTCGAGTCGTGTGCAGGAGAACATCCGCACCTTGCAGGCCTTCTTTCGCGACGGTTTCCAGGCGACACCGGACGCGTTCGGCACCGATCCCGACCTCCACCATCAGCCGATCGTGCCGCCGCCACGGCAGGGGCGTGCGCCGTTCTTCCTGTGGTACGACGAATGGCTGCGCCAGCAGGCGCCGTTCTATCCGGAGAACCATTTCGATTTCCGGCGCGCCTTTCCGGTGTCCTTCAGCGAGCAATCGCGCAAGAACGCGGAGGCACTGCTGGCCGGCGCCACCAAGCCCGCCGAAAAGGCGGACTGGCAGCTGATCCTCGACACCATCCTCGGCGCCGCGGCCCTGCAAGCCGCGCATGCCCACTACTACCAGCGCGAATACGCGCTCGCCGAGGGGAAGCTGGAGGAGGCCCGGTACAGTCTGTGGCGCGCGCTGACCAGTGCGCCCGGCAAGGCCTACGATTTCAAGGCCGCGATGATCGGCCGCAAGCAGTGGAAGGTCACCAGGCTGTCCGAACTCGACGGCGTACCTGCGCCCTACGATTCCAATTTCACCGTCGAGTTCAAGTACCTCGTCGGCGGCGTCGAGTGGAGCACCCGCGAAGCCACCCGCGACCGATGCGCCATCCGCGTGTACTACTGGCTGCTGTACGTGCTGCCGCTGGCGCAAGCGGACATCGCGCTCGCGCGCGGCGACTATGCCCGCGCCGCCTTCCACCAGGGCCAGGTCACGCGACTGCGGATCGGTCTGGCGCACGAGTCCGACAGCGGCGGCTACCGGCCGCATTACCTGGCATCGTCGAACCATCAGCCGCTCTATCACCTCGGCGACCGACCCTACACGGTCGACACGGGGCGGACGCCGCCGGCGTCCTATCCGCTGGAAGCGGACAAGGGCGGGTACTACGACACGACCCATCTGGGCAACAGCAATTTCGTTCCGATCGAACAGCTGCAGCTCGATCTCCTGCCTGCGCACTTCCATCCCATCGAGATCAAGGCGGCGAAGCTGCGCCACGCCAACACCCTGCTCGAATGGGCCGATGCGCTGTATCGGACCGACGAACCGTCGAGCATCCAGCGCGCGCGCGAACTGTACAAGGCCGTGCTGTATCTCCACGGCGCGACGCCGCCCATTTCCGCCAGTGGTCCGCGTTCGCCGAACGACATCGGCGGGTTCATCTGGGCGGAGGCACCGTTCTTCCTCAACCACAGCGAGAACCCGGCGGTGACCTCGCAGAAGGCGCGTGCGCGGGCCGGGTTCTACAAGATCGAACAGGGACTCAACTGGTACGGCGAATCCGGCGACATCGTGCCGGTGCTGCGGTACCGCGAGCTGAAGGAAGTCAGCGACCGGTTCGCGGCCCTCGCGAAGGCGACCCAGACCGATTTCCTGACCTATACCGGCAAACTCGAAGCGGCGATGGTCGATCGCATGCGCCTCGCCAACCTGATCCAGAAAGGCGACATCCAGACGAAGATCGCGGAGGAGCAGCGCAAGCTCGCCGAGTACGGCGTGAAGGTCGCGCAGGCCCAGGTCGCAGACGTGCAGGCGGCGATCCAGAGCAAGCAGAAGGAGATCGAGGACTCGCAGGATTTCTTCCACCAGCTCGGCGATTTCTTCAGCGGCATGGTCGGCGTGTTCAAGGGGATGCCGTCGGAAGCCACCGGATTCATCGCATCGGGCGCGAAGTCCACGCTGGCCAGCGGCGCGGGCGCCGGTGCGATGGCGGGCCTCGGCGTTCTCGGAGGCTATGCCGCGTTCGTCTATGCCGGCTATACCTCGATGAGCGCCATGGCCGACCAGTACGCATCGCTGCGCGGGCAACTGCACGCACTGACGGACAAGGCCCTGCCCGCGGCACAGGACCAGGTGGTCGCGCGGCAGCGCGAGGTGACCATCGCCGGCTATCAGCGCAGTCTCGCGGAGGCGGACATCGCGCTCGCCCGCGACCTGCTGACCTTCGAGGAACGGCGCTACCTCGGGCTCGAATTCTGGTCCGAACTCGCCAGGCTCATGCTCCGCCTGCTGCGGCGCTATCTCGAACTCGCCGCCCGCACCGCCTGGCTGGCGGAGCGCGCGCTGGCCTACGAGCTCGATCGCGAGATCCACGTGGTGCGCTTCGACTATTTTCCGGAAGCGCTGCAGGGCGTCACCGGCGCCGATCTGCTGCAGGCCGATCTGGCCGAACTCGAAGCGATCCGCGTCGAAGGCGCGACGCGCACGTCGCCGATGCGGGTCACCCTGTCGCTGGCCGCGCAGTTCCCGCTCGCGTTCGGACAATTGAAGAAGACCGGGCGCTGCAGTTTCGCGACCACCGAGAACTGGCTGCGCGATCTCTACCCGGGCACCTTCGGCTATCGCCTGCGCGCGGTGAACGCGAGCGTCGTCCAGGAGGGCGTGCTCGCGCCGGTACGCGGCGTGCTGGTCAACGACGGCATTTCGGTGCTCGATCCGGACACGGCGTCTCCGCGCGGGCTGGTCCGTCCTGCGGATGCGCTGCCGATGTCCGAGTTCCGGCTCGACCGAGATCTTGCCGTGCACGGCCTGCCGAACGAGGCCCTGTTCACCTTCGAAGGCAGCGGGGTCGAGACATTCTGGCGGATCGACCTGCCGGCGGCAGGCAATGCCGCCTCGCTGGCGGGCATCGCCGACGTGCTCGTCACCTTCGATCTGCGCGCCCGGTACGATCCGATGCGTCATGCGGCACAGGCGGCGGCGCCACCGACCCAGGTGCGGCGCTGGATCCTGATGTCGGCGCAGCGCTTCGCACCCGAAGTGGTCGCTGCGATCGCCGCCGGCCAGAGCGGCAGCGTGACCTTCGACCTGCGCACGATCGGGCTGGCGGACGCCGAGCGCGATCGCGTCGTGACCAATCTCGGCCTCGCGCTGGTCAGCGCAGCGGCGCTGGACATCGACGTGACGGTGCGCGCGGTGACCGCCGGCATCACCGTGGACACGCCCTGCCAGGCAGGCATCGCCTACTCCAACAGGCACCCCGATCCCGCGGCACCGCCGCAACCGCCGATGCCGCTCAATGCCCTCGACGGCGCCGATGCGAACCAGGTCTTCGCCGTCGACATCGATCCGGCCGCGAACGCCGGCGTCGACTTCAGCGGTCTGCGCGACGTGCTGTTCGCCATCGAATACATGGCGAAGCTGGACTGACCGCCCAGTCCCGCTGCGTCGGGGCAGGGCGGTGCGCGAGGGAGGCATCGGCGCGGCGCCGCCGCGCCGATGCCGCTCGGGTTCAGGCGGCGCGCAACGCCGTGGTCACCGGCATCCGCGCGGCGCGGATCGCCGGCAGCAGGCCGCCGACGAAGCCGACCGCCACCGCGATGGCGAGGCCGAGGCCGACCAGCGCCGGGGTCACCTTGAAGGCGAACACCACCTGGGTGAAGTTGGCGCCGAGCGTGGACACCGACAGGTTGTTGAACAGCAGGTAGGCGATGATCGCGCCGACCAGTCCGCCGAGCAGCGACAGCACCACCGCCTCCAGCATCACCGACACCAGCACCGGCAGGCCGCCGAAGCCGATCGCGCGCAGCGTGGCGATCTCCCGGGCGCGGGTCGCGACCGCGGCGTACATGGTGTTGAGCGCAGCGAAGATCGCGCCGAGGGCCATGATCGCGGTAACGATCATCGCCAGCGTGCCGATGGTGGCGCGGAACTGCTCGGTCTGGGCGCTGAAGTATTCCTGCTGGGTGGTGACGTCGACGTTGAGCCGCGGGTCGGCCTTCAGCGCCGCTTCCAGCGTCTTCATCGCCTTCGGGTTGTCCAGGCCGGCCAGCACCGAGCTGTAGCCGTTGCGGCCGAAGCTGGTCTGGGCGACGCCGGCGTCGGTCCACAGCTCGCTGTCGTGGGCGTCGCCGGACTCGAACACGCCGACCACGGTCCACTGCGAGCCGCGCATGCGGATGGTCTTGCCCACTTCGACGCCGGCGAACTGGCGGGTCACGCCGCGGCCAACCAGCAGTTCGCGCAGGCCGGGCTTGAACATCCGGCCCTCGACGACGTGCAGGTTCGGGCGCAGCGGGAACGCCGCCGGATCCACGCCGCGCACGGTGATGTTGGAACCGTTCTGCGTTTCGCCCTTCTTGAACAGCTCGGCGATGACGAGGATTTCCCCGGAGGCGAGCGGCCGGCCGTCGGCGCCCTTGCGGATCCCGGGGGCGAGCTTGATCAGGTCGGCCTCGTCGCGCCCGAAAGCCGAATTGAGTTCGGCCTGCGAGCCGCCGCGCAGGATCAGCGCGACGTCCTTGCTGCCGGTGGCGGCGAGCGTGGAGCTGAAGCCCTCGGCCATCGCGAGCAGTGCGGTGAACACCGCGACCACGCCGGCCAGGCCGATGACGATGACCAGCGACGGGCCCCAGCGCTCGGGGAGGCTTTTCAGGTTGACGCCGGTGATGGCGGTGATCTGCGAGAACATCTTGGGTCTCCCGAATGTGCGGTCAGCGGCCGGCGAGGGCGTCGACGATCTTCAGCCGCTTGGCGCGCAGCGCCGGCGGCAGGCCCACGACCAGGCTGAGCAGCACGATCGCCGCCAGTCCGGCGCTCCACACCCGCCAGTCCACGTTGAGCGGCAGCTGCGCGCCGATGGTCTTCTGCACCAGCAGCCCGACCGCGGTCGCGAGGCCCAGGCCGATCAGGCCGCCGAGCGCGCAGAGGGTCACCGTCTCGGCCATGACGAAGCCGAGCACACTGCCGTCGGAGAAGCCGAGGGTCTTGAGCACCGCCATCTCCGGGATGCGCTCGCGCACGCTCTGCGCCATCGTGTTGCCGACCACCAGCAGCAGGGTGAAGAACACCGCGAACAGGATCCAGCGCACGATCAGGCCGATGTCGCCGATCTGCTTGGCGAAGCCGAGGTTCCAGTCCTTCTCGGTCTGGGTCTTGGTCTCGTCCGGCGAGTTCTCGAACTTGGCGTCGATGATCTGCGAGACCTTCTTGGCGTCGTCGGGATTCGTCAGGCGGATCAGGTAGATGCCGCCGGAGCCCTGGCCAAATTGGTTCTCTTCGTCGAAGTAGGCGTGGTTGATCCAGACCTGGTTGGCCTGGCGCTTCCACTCGTCGTCCTTGCCGTCGACGATGCCGACCAGGTCGAACGTCCAGTCCTTGCTGCCGTTCTTCATCGGGAAGATGTTGGAGCTGATCGGGATCTTCTGCCCGACCTTCCAGCCGTACTGGTTGGCCAGCAGGCGCCCGGCGACCATCGCGGTGCGGGTGTCGGCGAACTGCTTCCACTGCGCCTCGGGCAGGTCCCATTCCGGGTAGACCTGGTGGAAGCGCAGCGGGTCCACCGCCAGCGCGATCAGCTGGTCCTTGCCCTGCCACACGCCGCCGAACCACTGCGACTGGGTGACCGCGGCCACGCCGGGCACGTTCTCGATCTCGGCGCGCATGCGCATCGGCAGCGGCTGGGTGAACGAGACCCGGGCCTGGGTGATCAGGCGGGTGGCGCCGAGGAAGTCGGCGCCTGAGTTGAACAGCACGTTGATCGACTGCAGCAGCCCGAACAGCAGGAATGCCGTGACGATCGACAACAGCGTCAGCGAGGTCCGCAGCTTCTTGCGGAACAGGTTGGCGACGACGAATCCGGTCTTGGTCATGCCCGTCTCCCGCGGTTCAGGCGGCCTGGCCGGTCTGTTCGATCAGGCGGCCCTTGTCCAGGTGCAGGGTGCGATTGGCGTACTCGGCGGCGAGCGGGTCGTGGGTGACCATGACGATCGTCTTGCCGTGCTCGCGGTTGAGCGTCTGCAGCAGGGTGAGGATCTCGTCCGCGGTCTTGCGGTCGAGGTCGCCGGTGGGTTCGTCGCAGACCAGCAGCGCCGGGTCGGAGACGATGGCGCGGGCGATGGCGACGCGCTGTTCCTGGCCGCCGGAGAGTTCGCGCGGCTTGTGCTTCGCGCGATCGGCCAGGCCGACCACCTGCAGCGCGACTTCGGCGTTGCGCTTGCGCTGGGCGGCGCCGAGGCCGGTCAGCAGCAGCGGCAGTTCGACGTTGCCCTGTGCGGAGAGCACCGGCATCAGGTTGTAGAACTGGAACACGAAGCCGACGTTGGCGGCGCGCCAGCGGGTCAGTGCGCCCGCGCCGAGGTTGTCGATGCGCTTGCCGTCGATGCTGATCTCGCCCCGGGAGGGCTGGTCGAGGCCACCGATGAGGTTGAGCAGGGTGGTCTTGCCCGAACCGGACGGGCCCATCAGCGCGACGAAGTCGCCCTTGGGGATGTCGAGGTTGATGCCGTGCAGGACTTCCACCTGCTGCTTGCCTCGGGTGTAGGTCTTGACGACGTCGCGGATGGAGATCAATGCGGACATGGCGGTCTCTCGGACGGGAGTCGGGGGATGGCGGGCGCGGACGCGCGCCCGCGGCGGGTCATTGGGCGGTCTTCTCGCGCACGTCGGCGCCGTCCTGCAGGTCGGTCGCCGGCGTCCGCACCACGCTGTCGCCGGGCGCCAGGCCGGAGGCGATCACGCGCTGGTCGCCGCGGATCTCGCCGGTCTGCACCGGGGTGAGCACGGCCTTGCCGTCCTCGACCACGAACACGGCGTCGGTGTCCTTGCCGTCGACGGCGCGCTGCACCACCGCGTCGTTCGGCACCAGCACGCCGACCGGCTTCGGTGCGGCGGGCTGCGCGGCGGCGCCGGCGCCGGCCTGCGGCTGGTCGAGGAAGCTCACGCGCACGCCCATGTCGGGCACGATGCGGGTGTCCTTCTGCTTCAGTGCGATGCGCACCTTGACCGTGGCCTTGCTGCGGTCGGCGGTGGGGATGATGGCGATGACCTCGGCCGGGATCTTCCAGTCGGGATAGGCGTTGAGCGTGGCCTCGACCGGCATCTTCGGCTGGACCTTGCCGATGTAGGCCTCGTTGACGTCGACCTCGATCTCCAGCGAATCCATGTCGACGATGGTGCCGATGCCGGTCCGGGTGAAGCCGCCGCCAGCGGACAGCGGCGAGACGATCTCGCCCGGCTGCGCGGCCTTGGCGATGATCACGCCGGCGAACGGCGCGCGCACCACGGTGTTGTCGACGCCGTTGTCGGCGATGCGCAGCGAATCCGAAGCCACCTCGGCGTTGCGCTGCGCAGTCGCGAGCTGCGCGCGCAGCGAGTCTCGCTGCGCCAATGCCTGGTCGTACTGCTGGCGCGACACCAGTTTCTGGCCGACCAGCTGGCCGAGGCGTGCGGCGTTGGCCTCGGCTTCCTTCAGCTGCGCCTGCACGCTGCCGACCTGGCTGCGCGAGGCCTCGAGCTGGGACTGCGCCAGCGCGCGTTCGGAGTCGGCGTCGATCGGGTCGAGCGTCGCCATCACCTGGCCGGCCTCGACCCGCATGCCTTCCTCGATCAGCACCTGGCGCACCTTGCCGGTGATCTTGGCCGAAACCGTGGCGGTGCGACGGGCGACGATGTAGCCGGTGGCGTCGAGCACCGAGGCCGCGCCGCCGCCGGCGCTGGCGATCGGCGTGGCGGTGGCGGTGGTGACCTCGGTTCCGCCCTTGCCGCGGAACAGGGCCCAGCCCCCTGCGGCGAGCAGGGCGACGACGCCCGCGACGATGAGCCCGATCCACACTCCGCGGCGCGAGGGCGGCGGGGCGGCGGAGGCGCTGCGGTCGATGCGGAGTTCCTTCAGCAGGTCGGCGTTCGTGTTCATGGTCTTCCGGGACATACGGGGGCCGCGAGACAAGGCCCGGCAGCGGGCGGGTCCCCGTCGGGGAGGACCGTGGACCGGCGG